>DASXFB010000141.1:0-6873 GCA_036489815.1 Occallatibacter sp.
AGCTCATGCGCGCACCCCCAGGCTGTGCTGCAGGTATTGAAGGCTCATGGCATTGGCTTCTTTCGGCGTAAGTTGCTGGCCCGTCGGCACTCGATCCAGCTCCACGATGCCCCAGCCGCGGAAGTGAATCGCCTCCAGCGCGGCAAATACCGCAGGGAAATCGACGCGGCCCTTGCCCAGCTCCTCCCACTCGTAGCCGCTCGCGGAAGACGCATTCTTTACATCTTTGAAGTGCATGAAGAGAATGCGGCGGCCGTATTTGCGGATCGCCGCCGCGGGATCGCCGCCGCCTTGCAGATAGTGCGCGACATCGAGCTCCAGGTGCAGGTAATTCGGATCGGAGGCGTCGAGAATCGCGTCGACGGCTTCAGGCGGCTGGCCGATCGAGTTCATGTGGTTGTGGAAGCCGAGCCGGATGCCGTAATCGGAGATGCGCTTGCCGATCTCGGTGAAGATCTGCCCCTGCAGCTTGTAATCCGCGGCTGTGAAAGTCTGCCCCGGCCTGGCGGGCGCACCGACGAGCTGCATGTAAAGCCCATCGGCCGCGTGCACATACTGCGCATGCTTCACGTGCGTTTCGAACTGCGACTGGCGCAGCGCCGGATCAAGCGATGTCGAGCCGCTCGAAAGCGCCACCAGCGTGAGCTTGTGCTCAGCCAGCAGATCGCGCAACGCGTGCGGGTCGGGGTACTGATCAAGCGTGGGTGCGCGCAACTGGATGCCTGCGAAGCTGTCCGCGCTGATATCGGCGATGGCCTCCGCCGCATTGTCGCTCCAGGTGATGGCCGAGCAGCCCAGGCGGATGGAGGTCTCGCCGTGATGCAGGGGCACATCGAAGGCGGAGAGATCGATCGGTGGATAAATCGGGTCGGCGGCCAACCCCGCATGGGCCGCGCGGGGAAGGGTTGCCAGCGCGCCCGCGCTCACGAGGCCGGCCAGAAATGCCCGGCGGGATGAGGACATGAGCTTTTCCTCCAATGTGGTTTTGCCTGCCAACCGTTCTTCAGCAGGCTGCCAATCCGCGAAGTCGGTGGGCGCGAATGGAATCGCTTTCCCCCGCAACGGCAGCGCGCCCAGGAAACAAATCTCCTTGCGACAAACGATTATAGCCCTTCCGCGCCGCAGCGAGCCTCGTGCGACGTGGGACGGCTTGTGTCTTTCTCATGAAGCCGTTCTCACATTACCTAGATGCAAAGAATCTTCAAGTCGGCTCTCATGGAATGGCGGACATCGTCCGATGAGTGCAACGAAGGGCAACTGCAGAGGGCGCTCGCAGCGATCCCCTCGAGTCGAGAGAAAAGCCTGGAGGCGTCGCATGAAGGGAAAGATTCTGGTGGTGGAAGATGAGCCGATCGTCGCGCTGGATCTGCAACAGGAAGTGGAGCAGCTCGGCTTGAGCGTGGTGGGGCAGGCGGAGAGCGCGGATGAGGCGCTGCTGGCGGCTGAAGAAAACCGGCCTGATCTGGCGCTGATGGATGTGCGCATCGTGGGCAGCATGGATGGCATCCAGGCGGCGCGCTTACTGCGTGAGGCCTACGGCATCCCGGTCATCTTTCTCACCTCCTATAGCGATGAGGCCACCATCAAGCGCGCGGCGCGGGAGTTGCCCTATGGCTATCTCACCAAACCCTTCCAGCGCCGGGAGCTGAAGGCGGCGCTTGAGGTCGGGCTGCATCGGGGCTGCACCGAGGCGCAGCGGAAGCTGGAGCAGGAGGCGATTACGGCTACGGTGGGCGGCATGCGCGAGGGCGTCATGCTGATCTCCGCAGCCGCCCAGGTGCGTTTTATGAATGCCGCGGCCGAAGATCTTGCTGGATGGGCCGTCGAAGACGCCAAGGGCAAGCCAGTGGAGGAGGTGCTGCGCCTGGGCGAGAACTGCCAATGCCTGCCGCGGGCCGGCCGCGAAGACTTGCCGACCGAGGAGTTCGGCATCACGCTGGAGCGCAATGGGGGTGGCCGGATGCTGGTGGATGTTGCGGTTTCGCCGCTGAGCAGCCACAGCGGGGACCGGACGGGATGGGTGATCACCCTGCGCGATGCGGCCGAGCGGCTGCGCACGCAAGCCGTGGAAGAAGCGCTCGAAGAAGGGCACTCGTTCCACACCGCCCCGATTGCCATGCTGCAGCTGGATGCCGGCGGCTGCATCGTCCGCGTCAATCGCACTCTTTTAGACGAGACGGGCGTGCCGGCGGAGAGCCTCGTGGGACGCACCTTGACCGGTCTCAGCATGGATCCCGATCCACGCATCGCCCGCGACCTGCTGCAAAAGCTCTTGCGTGGCGGAACGCAGGCGACCGTGGTGGCCCCGCGCTCCATGAACTGAGAGTCGAGTACCAGCGGAAGCCGGACATTGTGGAGAGCCTCGCATGCCTCAAATTCCAGAGCAGACCCAGATCGCCGAAGGAAAAGGATGGATTCCCGCCATCCTCGATAACATCGAAGGCCACGCTATCTACACACTCGATGCGGAAGGCCGTGTGACCGGATGGGGTGCGGGTGCTCAAAAGATGCTGGGCTACTCGGCTCCTGAGGCGCTCGGCCAGCACTACTCGCTCTTTGCCTCCGTGGAAGACCGCCAGGCCGGCGCCCCCGCGCATCAACTTGCTGAGGCAGCCCAGACGGGCCGCTGCTGCACGGATTCATGGGCGTTGCGTAAAGATGGTTCGACGGTCTGGTCGAGCGGCGTTCTCTCCGCGGTGCGGGATGGGAGCGGCGCATCGGCCGGCTTTGTCCGCCTGGCGCGAGACCGGACCGAGGAAAAGATCTTTGCTGATTCACGCGAGCACGCGGCGGCCGTGCTGGAGAACCGCGTAGCCGAGCGCACCCGGCAGCTCGAAGAGACGGTAGAGGAGTTGCGCCGCAAGAATCAGGAAGCGCAGGCAAACGCGGAGACGGTGTCGCGGAATTTACGCGAAAAGGAGATGCTCCTGCGCGAGATCCATCACCGCGTGAAGAATAATCTGCAGGTGGTGCAGAGCCTGCTCAAAATGCGCGCCCGTCTGTTGCCGGAGGGAGAAGCGCGCCTGGCCTTCGATGCAACCGTGGAACGGGTGAGCGCCATGGCGCTGCTGCACGAGCGGCTCTACCAGACTCCTCATCTCGAAGGTCTGCCGCTCTCTATTTATGTGCGCGATCTCTTCCGCGATGTGACGGCCTCCAATTCGCTTGACCCCGCCCAGGTGCATCTCCGTCTCGATGCCGACGATATTCCTTTGCAGCTCGACTTTGGCATTTCCTTTGGCTTGCTGATGAACGAGCTGCTGTGTAACAGCCTGAAGCACGCGTTTCCTCACGGCCGCAAGGGTACAATCGCGGTCTCCGTGCGTCGCGTCGAGGGCGCAGTGCGAATGATCCTGAAAGACGACGGTTGCGGGCTGCCAGAGAACTTCGATCCGTCTGCCAGTGCATCCATGGGCCTCAAGCTCGCGGCCAGCCTTGCCCGGCAGTTGGGCGGAACGCTCGAGTTTGCCCGTGACGGCGGCTGCCGCGTGCAGGCCGACCTCCGGCGCATGTAGAGCGCCGCCGCGCAACTTCACTTCCGCTTATAGTCCCGTGTCTCGCCGGTGCGGGTATTGGTTACCGAGAAACTGCCGTTCGGCGAAGCGACCACTTTCAGATACGCGCCGTCCGTAGTGCTGCCCGCTGGATTGGCAATCAGCGCAACGGGGCTGTTGTGCGCCGCATCGGAGTTCTCCGCCGTGTGCAGTTGCCACAGATCGATGAGACCTGGGCTGTCGTGCACGGTCTGCCACGCCTCCGGCATGCCGGCTTTGTGCGCGCCGTTGGGCATGATAGCCACGAGCGGATGCACCGCATCCACAATCGCGCGCGCGTTCGACAAATTCATCCCATGATGCGTCACCAGATAGAGATCCACGGTGCCGATGGGATTGTTAGGGCACACCAGCGCCACTTCCTTGGCGCCGGTCAGGTCGCCCAGGTCGAGGAAGCGGAATTTTCCAAACCTGACCAGGATTCCGGTGGAGCGCGCATTCTCCGTGGGGTCATCCGGCCACTGCTTCTCGCCCGCGCAGTATGGGTTCGGCTTGGGTATAATGCCTGGCACGCTGGCGATATGCTCACCGTCCGCGGCGAGCACGATCGTGCTCAGGCCGGGGACATCGATCGTGTCGCCCGGGTGCACCACGCGATGAGGTTTGTCTCCAATCGCCTGAAGGTAGGCGGCATATCCCTTGCGGGTGCTGTTGGAGTCTTCACGGTTCGGACCATGGTCAATGAATTCGCCGATGGGCACACGCTTGGCCAGCTCCGGCACACCGCCCACGTGGTCCACGTGATAATGCGTGAGCACCAGGTGATCGATGCGCGTAATCCCGGCGTCGTGCATCGCCGCCTGAATGCGGTCGGCGTCGCGGCCGTTACTCCCCGGCCAGCCCGCATCCACCAGCAGCGAGTTTCCTGAGGGAGACACCAGCAGCGTGGATTGGCCGCCTTCCACGTCGATTGAATAGATAAGCAGATGGTGTGCCTTCGCCTGAGCGGCGGCGCGCCGGGGAGACGCGGTCAGAAACAGAACCAGCGCGCAGCAGCAGAAAATCAGGGAAAGCATGCGGCCGGTCAAGCGCGTCCGGCGCGGGCGGTGGAAGGCAATGCTGAGGGCAAAAAGAGACATTCGCATTTGCCAGAAAGTGTACTCCAGATACCCCTGCTCTGATTCTGAGACCTGGAAAAGCATCGACTGCCGTCTTGCTCTCGGGAAAGCACGCACCTGCATCACCCAGTCAGAGTTCTCAAGAATCAACCCGGCTCGCTGAAGCCAGCCAGGGGCCATGGCCGGTGCAAGGTGCCTCTGTCGGCCCCGAAGCGGGCGCGATAGCCTCCAGCACGCTTCCGTAGCTCGCAGCCTCGCGTAGAAATCGCTTGGTGTCCCGGCCAGGGTGTGGTTTCCTGACAAGAACCCGCCTATGCTGAAGCGACTCGAAGACTACTTTGAATTCCCCCGCCTGCGGACAAACTGGCGCACCGAGCTGCTGGCCGGCATCACGACCTTCCTCACGATGGCCTACATCGTGCTCGTGAATCCCGCCATCCTGGCAGACGCCGGCTTGCCGCTCCCCGCAGTCACGGCGGCAACGTGCCTGTCGGCAGCCTTCGGCTCCATTTTGATGGGCATCGTGGCGCGCTATCCCATCGCGGTCGCGCCGGGCATGGGATTGAACGCGTACTTCACTTACACCGTCTGCATCAAGATGCACGTGCCCTGGCAGACGGCGCTCGGCGCGGTCTTTCTTTCCGGCGTCATCTTCCTTGCGCTCACCGCGGCCGGCATCCGGCAGATGATTCTGCACGCCATTCCGCACCAGCTTTATGCGGCAGTCGCGGGCGGCATCGGCCTGTTCATCGCCTTCATCGGCTTTCAACACGCGGGACTGGTTGTCCGAGATCCCAACACGCTCGTCGGCATGGGCAATATCCGCAATCCCACTACCTATCTCGCGCTCTTCGGCCTCATCCTGATGGTCGCGCTTGAAGTGAAGAAAGTGCGCGGCTCGATTCTTATCGGCGTGTTGAGCGTGACGGCGGTCGCCTGGGCTCTGGGCCTCGTGCACTGGACACCCGCCACCGGCGGATTTCAATTCCTCGCCGGCACTGCTTTCAAGCTCGACATTCGCGCCGCCATCAACAAGGGATTGCTGGAAATCATCTTCGTCTTCTTCTTCGTGGACCTGTTCGATAACCTCGGTACGCTCGTCGCCGTCACCAAGCGGGCCGGCCTCATCGCCGCCGATCATTCCATTCCCCGGCTGAGCCGGATCCTGTTTGCCGACGCCGCCTCAACCATTTTTGGCTCGCTCTTCGGCACCTCCACTGTAACCAGCTACGTCGAGTCCACGGCAGGCGTGGCCGCCGGCGGGCGTTCCGGGGTAACCGCCATTGTCACCGGCTTGCTTTTTCTGGGCGCTATCGGGGCCGCGCCGTTTATCGGCATCGTGCCCTCGGCCGCGACAGCGCCGGCGCTCATCCTGGTTGGCTCGTTGATGCTGGGCGCAGTCACTGAAATCGATTGGCAGGATCCGCTGGTGGCCGTGCCCGCCTTTCTCACGCTGGTGCTCATCCCCTTTACCTATTCCATCGCCAACGGATTGGGATTCGGCATCATCGCTTGGGCCGTGCTTCACCTGGCCGCGGGCAAACTCCGCCGCCAGGACTGGCTGCTCTATTTACTCGCGGCACTTTTTCTGGCCCGCTTCATTTATCTCGGCGCGAGTTAAAGCGCTGCCGGAATGCTGCCGAAACATCGTAGAATACATCGGGAAATGACCTCGATGCATTGGTACAACTCCATCAGCTTTTTCTTCGGCGGCGCATTTCTGGCCAATAGCGTTCCTCATCTGGGCAACGGGATCTCCGGCCGACCGTTTCAGACGCCGTTCGCCTCACCGCCGGGAAGAGGGTTGTCCTCGGCGGTGGTCAATGTCGCGTGGGGCTTCTTCAACCTCGTGGTCGCCTATGTGCTTCTCGTCGTCGTTGGCCATTTCGATCTCGACAACGTCGCGCACGTCGTTTCCACCGGGGCCGGCATGCTGGTGCTCGCCCTGATGATGGCGCGCAGCTTCGGAAAGCTGCACGGAGGCGCATGAGTTTGCATCATACCCTCCACGCTTGGCGGCGTTGCTGCACGGTTCTGCTTGTTTTGCGCCTGTGTTGCGCGTGTGTCCCTCTCGCCTGGGCAGCCGACACCTACAAGATCATTCACACTTATCCCCATGACCCGCGGGCCTATACCCAGGGCCTTCTCTACCAGGACGGGCACCTCTACGAAAGCACTGGACTGAACGGCCGCTCTTCCCTGCGCATGGTCGATCTTGAAACTGGACGCGTGCTCCAATCCGTGCCGGTGCCCAGCCAATA
>DASXFB010000094.1:0-2618 GCA_036489815.1 Occallatibacter sp.
GCAGGGTCCATCTCCCCCTCCATCGCCGCCAGCAGCCATTCAGCCATCTGTCCGGCCCGCTTCTCTCTTGATGCCGCACTCTTCGGCTCCATCACCCACTTGCCGACATCCCTGCGCAAGGCTGTGCCCAGGCCGTCAAACCAGCGGCGCAGGCGTCTGTCTTCCTTCAGCGCCCGCGCCAGCTCAGCGGGCACCACCGCAGGCCGCTCTTCGAGATCGGGTTCCAAGCTGATTCGCACCTTCGCGCCCAGGCTGACCTTCGCTGCGGCCTGCATCTTCCGGTTCACCAGCAGAAAGTGGCCTCCGCCACCGGCATAGGGCATGAGCGAGGTGCAGATGGCTACTCCGGCGATCTCTCCGCGCACCCTTGTCCCCCGCCGCACCGGCCATGCATCGGCGATATCGAACGGCACCCGCGCAACCACCCATCCCATGCCGTTGCGCAGCGGCTCAAGGAAGGCGGTAAACTGCTTTGCGGACGATTTTGAAGGGGTCATTGAATTTGCCTGAGGAATTTCCCTGAGGCAAGTATGCAGCGGCCGGCGGCCCGCTTACAAAGACGGTGATAACCGCCCCATTCTATTGCGGTCCAATTGGAGATACGATAATCCATCTCTTGTGGAGGCTCGCGATGCTCCCTTTCAGCTTCCGGCAGGCGACTGCGGCCGCCCTGCTGTCCGGCTCATTTTCACTCGCCGCGCAGCAGCCCGCGCCGCAGTCCCTCCAACAGCGTGGCCCGGAGGGCAGTCAAGCCGCTGCGAGCCTCTCCATCACGACTCACGAAGTGCTGGTCGACGTGGTAGTCACCGGCAAAGACGGCCAGCCCGTGCCGGGCCTTACCGCGGCCGACTTCAACGTGACCGAAGAGGGCGACCCGCAGCGCATCGCCCACCTTGAAGAGCATCTGCCCATGAGCGCGGAGGAGATGGCCCGGCTCCAGTCTGCCCCCGCCCTGCCGCCCAACACCTTCACCAATTACACGCCGGTCGCCAACACCAACTCCTGCACCGTCATCCTGCTGGACGCTCTCGACACCCACATCCAGGCCCAGATGGAGCTTCGTGAGCAGCTTATCGACGCCATCAAGCACATGCCGCCCGGAATTCCGGTCGCCATCTTCCAGATGGATACAGAGATGCGGCTGATTCAGGGCTTTACAGCAGACCCGCACGTGCTGCTCGAGGCCGCCAAAAGCAAGCGCGACATGCCCACGCTGCAGCGCCTGGTTCGAGGCTCGCCCGACGAGTATCGCCGCGCGCGGCTGGGAACGCTGCACCAGGGCTTCCAGATGATGGGCCGCTATCTCAACGGTTTTCCCGGCCGCAAAAACCTGATCTGGTTTACCGGCGAAGTCCCGCGGTCTTATCTGTCCGATCCGCTGGGAAGCTCTTTCGGCAAGTCGTTCCGGGATGACTTCAGCATTCTCGGCGACAACCCCGCGGACCTGACCGACGCGCTCACCCTCAGCCGCGTCGCCGTCTACCCCATCGACGCGCGCGGTTTGCAGACTCCTCCGCAGTACGAGGCCAGCAACAATGTGAGCCCCTCGCCCATGGCTGGCATGAACTTTGAGACTGCCCAGGCCTTTCAGCACATGGACCTGAACAGCGTTGCCGAGGCCACCGGCGGGCGAGCCTACTACAACACCAACGGCATAAAGCAGGCCATAGCGCAGATTATCGGCAACGGCTCCAACTACTACACGCTGGCCTACGCCACCACCAACAAAACCTGGAACGGCCAGTTCCGCCACATTAAAGTCAAAATCGACCGGCCGGGTGTGCGCGCGCAATACCGCCAGGGATACTACGCAGTCGACCGAGCCAAGCAGGAGCAGCGGCTGCTGGCCGCGCTGCGAAAAAAGAGGAAGACCTCCGCCAATCCGTTCGGGGACGACAACGAGACAAGCGCCGACGCCAACCCAGATTCAAGCTCCGACACCGGCGAAGAAACTACCGCCGCACCCGCCAATCCCGGGGGAGCCCTCGTCCGTCCCGCCAAGGGCGGCTTTCAGGCCACCATGCAGCTCGGCGCGATTCCGCCCACCGAGGTTGTCTTCACCGCCGGCCTTTCTATCGACGACAAGGTGCAAAAGCTCAACAAGAAAGCCCCGCTGCCTCCCGACAACTTCATGAGCGCCGACTACAGGGGCAAGCCGTTCCGCATTTATACGGTGCATATCCAGGCCGATGCGCGCGGCCTGCATCTCACGCCCACCGCCAACGGGTTTCGCCGCGGCACGGTGGAGTTTGTCACGCTGGTCTTCGACCAGAGCGGCAACCAAGTCAACTCACTGCTTACCACCGCGGAGCTGAACGTGAACGACGCCCACTATCGCCGGATACTGGCCTCTGGGCTCGGTGCGCAGCAGCAGATCGCCGTGCCGGTGAAGGGCAACTACTTTCTGCGCGTAGGCGTGCATGACGTAGCCAGCAACCGCATCGGGGCCCTCGAAATACCTGTCGACGAGGTTCACGCCGGGGTGTCGGGCGAGGGAATCCAAAAGCCTTAGCCGTGATCGGGGCCGGTTATCCCCAATCCACTACACTATCCCTCATGGAAGTCCTTTATGGCGTGCACTCGGTCGAAGAGGCTCTCAGGGCCGGCCGGCGCCGGTT
>DASXFB010000034.1:0-2498 GCA_036489815.1 Occallatibacter sp.
GTCGCTGATGATCTTTGCCGGATCGAAGTCGTAGATGCTGCCGAGGCCGTGGCAGTTGGGACAGGCTCCGTAGAGGCTGTTGAAGGAAAAGCTGCGCGGCTCCAGTTTAGGCACGTCGAGGCCGCAGTCGGGGCAGGACATGGAGGAGGAGTAGAGCTGCTCGCCGCCTTGCGAGGCGATGAGCACGAGGCCGTTGGCCATCTGGAGGGCCTTGACGACGGCGGCCTCGAGGGCCTTTTCAATACCGGGCTTGAGCACGGCGCGGTAGACGACGGCTTCGATGGTGTGATTTTTGCGTTTGTCGAGGTCGATGGGTTCGGCGAGGTCGCGGAGTTCGCCGTCGACGCGGGCGCGGAAGCCCTGCTGGTCGAGTTTGTCGAGCAGGTCCTTGAATTCGCCTTTGCGTCCGCGGACCACCGGGGCGTAGGTGGTGACGCGCTCGCCATGGCCGATGGCGAGGATGCGTTCGACGATCTGCTCGGCGGATTGGCGGGAGATTTGGCGTCCGCAATTGGGACAGTGAGGCGTGCCGACGGAGGCGTAGAGCAGGCGGAGGTAGTCGTAGATTTCGGTGATGGTGCCGACGGTGGAGCGAGGACTGCGGCTGGTGGTTTTCTGCTCGATGGAAATGGCGGGGCTGAGTCCTTCGATGGAATCGACGTCAGGGCGCTCGAGCTGGTCTAAGAATTGCCGTGCGTATGCCGATAACGTTTCCACGTAACGGCGCTGGCCTTCGGCGTAGATGGTGTCAAAGGCGAGGGAGGACTTGCCGGAGCCGGAAAGTCCGGTGACGACGGTGAGGGTGTTTCGGGGAATCTGTACGCTGATGTCGCGCAGGTTGTGCTGACGCGCGCCGCGCACGGTGATGTGGGTGATGGGCATTAAAGTTTTCTATGAATCACGTGGAATGGCTGGGATGTGGCGTGCAATGGCGTCCAGGAGTGGGGAGTGTCCAATGGCATCAAACCCTACCCGTATCTTATTAGGCAATAGAAATGCGGGTCAACGCTGGTTTTCTTCTATGGCAATGGAAGTATCGGTGGCATCGTAGAAAGAGTTGCGGTGCGGCTGCGGAAGCCCGCTAAGGGAAGGACTCGCCGGAAGGCAAAGAGAGACGTCGATGCAGGATGCAATGAACATGCTGATGTTAATTTGTGCCAGCGTCGCGGCGATGGCCTTTGGTGTCCTGGCGGCGTATGGAATTTGCCGCGCTGCCTTTGCCGCCCTGCGCCTTCATGCGCACTCGGTTGCCGCTGCGAACCCGGGCGTGCGGCGGTCCAACAAGCCGCAGATCGCTCGGCTGACCTAAGCTTCCCCATCTTTCCATTACTATTGCGGCGGCTGCTGCTGGTGCATTCTCTGCAGTTCCTGGAGAATCTGCTGCGGCGTCCTTACCCGGTTTTGTTGTTCGCCGGGAGGCGGCTGTATAGGCTCATTTTCCTGCACGCCGGCGGGCGGTACGCCGTCGTTTTCCTGCTGCTCCTCGGCGGGTGGCTGAACGTCCTCGTCGGTCTGCTCCTGCTGAACAGCGTTGGCGGGCTGCGGCGGGGGATTGGGAACGCCTCCAGCAGATCGGACGGAAAGCGCCATCTCGCGCGGGGTTCCGGCGGGCGTGTTGCCCATCATCAGGACGTTGTAATGGGAGCCGTTGAGCAAATCGGACAGCACCTCGCGCGGCGCTCCGGGGCCGTAGCTGCCGAAGATGCGCTGGTCGGCGGCGCCGCCTGCCTGCAGCCCCTCAATCTTCATTCCTCCGGCCTTTGCGACCTGTTGGAGAATATCGGACAAGCTTGAGTTGTTTGCCTCCACGCTGAGTTTCCCGGAGGAGAGAGTAATTCTTGCGGGGGCGGCGGGAACGTTGAGCAGGGAAGTCGGGCCGGCGGGAACTGCCGGGGAGGGCTTTGCGTGAGGAGCGGACCGCCTGACGACAGAGGGAGGGACCACTCGCGTCGGCTGCCGGTGAGCGGGGCGGTTGGTCTGGGCGAAGCTCGACGCGCAGAACAGGAAGCAGGCGAAGAGCGAGAGCGGATGAGGTGCGAAATGTTTCTTTTGCGGCATGAACGGCTGTCGGGGCGCAGGAAGGCGACCCTGTCCCTCTATGTACTAGACTAGCAATGGATTGGATTCGCTCGCGAAAAGTTCGGGAGCGTGCATCGAAGGTTCTATGCGACTGCGCTGCTTTGATTTCGCTCTGGTTGCCGGCCTGGCTGCGGCGCTCTGCGGACCGGTTTCGGCCTGGGGGGTGTCCTGCACCACAGAGAGCCAGATGACGCAGGCGGAACGCGGGGTTTTTGAGCAGGCGGCCCGCTCGCTGGGTGCACAGATTCAGGCGGCCAATGTGGCGGCGGTGCGCGCGCAGACGATGGCCTCGGTGGCGGCGCAGTTTGGGCCGCTGTCCGCGACCATTGAACGGGTTGCTCCGGAGATCAAGCAAGCTTCTCTGACCGTGGACGCGCTTTACAGCCTGAAAGCCACGGACATCCAGGCGGGCGAGGGTA
>DASXFB010000070.1:0-13734 GCA_036489815.1 Occallatibacter sp.
CGTTGGCTACGGCCGCCTGGACCTGGAATGACTTCCTGGCTACCCGGGACATGAACGACATTTCCGGCCGTCTGATGATCGGCACCTTCGGCGGGCTCATCTTCGCCTTCGTCACGATCTTCAGGAAACAATGGTCCGCCATTACCGCGCCGATCTATGCGTTGCTGGAGGGCATGGTCCTGGGCGGCCTCTCGGCGATGTTCGACCTTCGCTATCCGGGTATCGCCATCCAGGCCGTAAGCCTCACCTTCGGCACGCTCCTGGTTCTCCTGCTCGCCTATCGCTCCGGCCTGATCCGCGTCACGGACAAGATGCGGCTGGGCATCGTCGCGGCTACCGGCGGCATCATGCTCTTCTACGTTGCCGAGATGCTGCTCGGCTTCTTCGGCGTCCACTTCATCGCCGTAAACAGCAGCCGCCCCATCGGCATCGTCTTTAGTCTTGTCGTGGTGGGTATCGCCGCGCTCAATCTCGTCCTCGACTTCGACTTCGTCGAGCAGGGTGTACGGTCCGGCGCCCCGAAGTACATGGAGTGGTACGGCGCCTTCGGCATCATGGTCACACTGGTGTGGCTCTATCTGGAGATGCTGCGCCTTCTCTCGAAGATCAACTCGCGCCGATAAACTCAAAGAGCCAGACGCATTCCGGAAGCGGAATGCGTCTGGCTCATTAATGCCGGAGCGAATCGTATCGATCCTGCTCTTGAAGTCACGATCTCAGGCCTTCACCGCTTCCTGCGCAGAGATCAGCATAAAGGTCACGCTCTCTTTCGTCGTCCGCTTGTGCGCGGTTCCGCGCCGGATCACCAGCATGTCGCCCTTGTTGAGCGTGTAGGTGGTGGCTCCCTCTGATTCGGGCGCCAGCCACTCCCCAGGCCCGGTGCTGTGCCCGTTCTTCGGCGTCCCCCCGATCTCGTAGACCGTCGATCCTTCGAGGATATGAAAGACATGGTCGCGGCCCTCATGCCACTCGAACTCTTTGCCGCTCTTCATCTTTTCCGTAGTCAGCACAACGGTGAGGCCCTTATAGCCCACGAGGTTCTTGTTGCCCGGGCTCCCGCCCAGCGCGTCGATGTCGCCGTGAAGGGCTTCCGCGGTGAAAAGCTGAAAGGCCGGCGCCCCCGCTCCTGCGGCATCCTGCGCAGCCGCGGCGGATGAAAACAGCGAAGAGTCCGCAAGGGCAAGACCCGCCGCGGCGACAGCCGGGGCGGCACGCAGAAAGTCGCGCCTGTCAGGATTCGTAATTGCTGATTTGTCCATGAGATTTCCTCTCGGAAAATTGACTTCGTGAAGAGTAAACCACTTGGCATGGCAGTTTGTCAGCGCGCTATGCCGAAAGCTGAGATGCAGCTCCGGTTCTCTCCCTCTTCAGGCGTGAAACTGTCTCAGCCAGGGCCCTAGGAGCGCAGCCATCGCTTGCGGCTGCTCGTAGGCGGCAAAATGGCCCGCGTCGGCCAGCAGGTGGAACGCGCAGCCTCCGGGCGCAGTGCGCAACGCCTCCATCTCCGCCGGACTCACAGCAATGTCTTCGCCGCCGGCAATCGCCAGCACCGGCACGCTGATTGTGGCCACGGTGGCCATGGAGTCAGGACGGGTGGCGAGTCCGGCTTGGACCGCAACCAACGCTTCGGGGGTGAGCGTCATCTGCGTCCGCACCTGGGCGACAATCTCCGGCCGGCGGGTGCGCGTCGTTGCACCCACCAGCGTCTGGGCCATGCCGTCGAAGAGCTTTGCCGTCTGGCCCGCTCGCGCTTGCTCGATATTCGCGGACCGCTTGGTCAGGTTGGCCTCGGCGTCCGGCTGGGGCTTGGAGCAGACCAGAGCCAATCCGCGCACCCGGCTGGGCGCCCTGCGCCACAGCTCCAGCGACACGTAGCCGCCAATCGAGCAGCCGGCGAAAACTGCCTCCGGCAATTCAAGATGATCGAGGAGAGCCAGAATATCCGAGGCAAGCTGCGCCATGGTCAGCGCCGGCGCATCGGGAACGCGGGCAAAGCCGCCCACCGGCAGAGCCGCTCCCAGTTCCGACTTCCCATGGCCGCGCAGATCGGGAACGATGGCCCGCAATCCCGTGAGTTGCTCGCAGAGCGGCCGCCAGTAATCCTGATCGAGCGGCGTGGGATGGAGAAAGAGCACCGGAAGGCCGGCGCCGGAATCGCTGAAAGCCAGTCTTGCGCCGTCAGCGAGGTAAGTGCCCGTCATATACCGGAGGATACACTCCCGGCAGGTTTTCGGTCTCTTCGGGAATCCCGATCCAGGCGGCCACATACGCCACGCCGACCAGGCCGCTCGAGAAAAAGAAGCCGATTACGGCCAGAATCCGGACCACCGAGACGTCCCATCCGTTCGACTGCGCCAGAGCCACGCAGACGCCCGCAATCTGACGGCCCCTGCGCGGCCGGATCAGCGGTCTTCCGGATATGGGCCGCGGCGCGGGGATTGCCCCACCGCAGCTCGAGCAGAATCGGGCGCTGACCGGCAATCCGGTTCCACAGCGTTGGCAGAACATGGCCATCTTGGGTCCCTCCTCAGAGACGCCGTCTATTCTCCCGATACGAAGAGCCGCGGTATCCGGTTCCAACTTTCGGCAAGGGGGCGCAAGAGCCGCCGCGCGAGGATCAGGTTCCGCGATAGGGACTACGCAGGCATTTTCGCGCGATGTCTGCGCGGGATGTTGTGGGCCCGGCGTTGATGGCGTCCTCATAGTCCCGCACGGCCAGCGGGCGCTCGCTGATCAGGTCGTGGCACTGGCCGGCATCCAGGAGCGACCGGATCCTCAGCTCGGTTCCCACGCCCGGAGTTGCGGCAGCCTCCTCATAGGCCCGGGCCGCCTCCGCATAACGGCGCTGCCCGCGAAGCGCATCTCCCAGCCCGAAATCCGCCAGCTCCAGCTTGGCCGAGGCAAAATACCCCGGGCTTCCGCCGTTGGCTAGAATCTGCCGGTAGGCCGTCACCGCCGTCATACCCTCGCCCGCATCCTTGCGCAGGTTAGCCTCCTCCAGGCAAAAGAGAAAATCTCGAGGATACTGGTTTTTCAAGAGCATCACAACCTCGATCGCCTGCTGGTACTTTGCCTCGCGGCGCAGAAACAACGCAATGACGGTGCGCGCCTCCACCCTGGTCACAACACCCCGGTTCGCCGCATCATCCAGCAAGGCCATGCCGCCGGATTTGGAGCCGGTGATTCCCGCCAGTCCGATCATCAGCTTGAAGGGCCAGGGCAGCGCGCCGACCACGTAGTTGTAAACGCCCACGATCAGCTTCGCATCCACGTAGTTCGGATCGACCGCCAGTGCATGCAGCGCGTCCTCCTTGGACTTGCTGGCCAGACGGAACGCCGAGGCGAATCCCCTCTCCACCATCGCCACATACGTGCAACGCAGACTTCGGGCCCAGGCCCGGGAAAAAAGCGCATTCACATCGTTCGGGTTCCGACTCAACTGCCAGTCGGCTTCGCGCACCGCCTCATCCGCCAGCGAGAAGATCCAGTCGCGCTGTTTTGGATCTTCTTGTGTGGCATGACGGCCGGTCAAAAATCCATCGTTTGCGTAAAAGGTCGTGTCCAACAGATCCTGGCGGTAAAGCTCCTGGAAGATCACCGCGTTCAGC
This sequence comes from Occallatibacter sp., assembly GCA_036489815.1. GTDB lineage: Bacteria > Acidobacteriota > Terriglobia > Terriglobales > Acidobacteriaceae > Telmatobacter. The sequence goes on from DASXFB010000070.1 coordinate 3,609, forward strand.
AGGTAGTCGGTGGCCTGGGCGTCGCCTGGGTGCTTCTCATGAAACCGCTCGAAGGCGGACACCGCATCCGGATAATCAAGGTTATAGAAGTGCTGATAAGCCTCTTGAACCTGGGGGTCGTAGTTCATCGGGTTTGTATTTACGCCCGCTGCCCGCGCCGGCTGAACGAACCCTAACAACGCCAGCACTGCCGCTCCAAGCTCAAACCATTTCATCTTGCTGCTCAATCTTTCCTTCGTTCCCGCGCGATTGCGCCTATATCCTTTGATTTGAGTTGATTGCCAGAGAAACTAAAAGCCGCTCCTCTAATCCTGCCCACCTAATAGATTACAGGAATTGCGCTCCTGATAAAACCGAATCGGCTCCTCCGGCGCGCCGACCATTCACCCGAGCGCCTCGATCTACCTTTCACCATCCAGAGAATGAGACCGTGCGATACTATTCACGCATGCCCATCCCCGAACGCCTGCTGCCGGATTTTGGCGCGCTGCGGACGCCCGATCCGGATCCTCTCGAAGAGGCGCGAAAACGGCTCATTGTGGCTCTCGACGTGCCCGGCGCGGCCGCAGCCCTTGAGCTGGTGAACCGCCTCGAGCGTACCTGCGGATGGTTCAAAGTCGGCATGGAGCTGTTCACCGCCGCCGGACCCCAGATCATTGAACCCCTGGTCGCGCGCGGGCACTCGGTCTTTCTCGACCTCAAGTTCTGCGACATTCCCAACACCGTGGCCGGAGCGGTGCGCTCGGCTGCAGCGCTCGGCGCGCGCATGCTTACCCTGCATGCCTCCGGTGGTCCGGCTATGCTCGAGGCCGCCCAAGACTCGCTGGCTGGGTTGAAGAATCCTCCTCAATTGCTTGCTGTGACGGTACTTACGAGTATCGATGCGGTGCAGGCTAACGCCGTCGGGATTGACCGTTCGCCAGCCCAGCAAGTCGAACTGCTCGCCAAGATGGGGTTGCAGGCGGGTATTCGCGGCTTTGTCTGCTCGCCCCAGGAGGTCTCGGCTCTCCGCACGCTTACCGGCCCGGACGGCGTGCTCGTCATCCCGGGCATTCGGCCCGCCGGCCTCCGCACTCATAATCAGGCAGGCGACCAGAAGCGCGTCGCCACGCCCGCCGAAGCCTTGCGTCAGGGAGCAAGCTACCTGGTGGTGGGCCGGCCGATTACGCAAGCGCCCGATTCAGCCGAAGCGGCTGAGGCGATCCTCGAAGAGATGGCTCAGGCGGTCTGATTCGAATGCCGAGATCAAAAGGTGGAAAAGCCCGGCGGATGACCGGGCTTCCTGTGCAAAAAAGTTTAAGAAAAACTTAAAGCTTCTCGTAGAAGTCGCACGCGGAACACGAGATGTAGATTCCGCCCGGAATGCCGCGCTCGCGATCCTTTACGCGCTTCACAATCCGAGTGGCTTTGCTGCACTTCGGACAGTCAGTCGACTTGGTTGTGTCCATCACTTTCTTACGGTCGCCGGTTTTTGCAATCTTGGCCATGGCTCAGGTGTTTCTCCTTCATAGAGTGTCTCTGCTCACGCGCGAGGGTTCGCGCGGCTTCAACGGGCGCGGTCGGTCGCTCACCTCGGATGACATGGAATTGCCTCAAGGCAGCGGGACTCGCTGCAACCAGTTTACATCGGAACCGGGTGAAGCTTGTATCGGGCAATCATCGGGCCGTGAGGATGAGTGCAGCCTTCGCTTTCGAAGCGATGTATCGAAGCTCGAGCGGGTTGACACGCATAAAGGCAGCCACCTATCTTGGAGTCGGTTCGGTAACACTAGCCAACACACACACGGCAAGCGAAGAAAAACCTGCGAGGCGACCCCTATGAGAGTCATGGAACAAGTTCTGTCCAGGTTAATGATCTCTGGTCTGAGTGCGGCTGCCACTCTCTTTGGACAATCGTCCCCGGCCGCGCCGCCCGCCGCAGCAGCGGCCAACCCCGTCGTCTGGAGCGCCCAACAGCTCTACGCGCGGGAATCGAAAAACATGCTGGCGGCGGCCGAGGAGATGCCGGAGGGGAAGTACAGCTACCATCCGACGGCCGATCAGTGGACCTTCGCCAAACTGATTTCGCACGTCGCGCAGTCCAACGGGTCTCTTTGCTCGGCGCTTTCGGATACGCCTGCGCCGGCAACCGTGAAGGTGGCCGACACCGCCTCGAAGGCGGAGCTGACGGCGGCGCTCAAGGCGTCCTTCGACTTTTGCGGACCGGTGCTCGATAACCTGCACGATGCAAAACTCGGTGACACGGTCACGTTGTTCCGCGGGGCCCGCATGCCGCGCGCGGCGGCGCTGATGACTTTGAATGTCGACCTGGCGGACCACTACTCGCAGCTTGCCGGCTACCTGCGGTTGAATGGCATGCTGCCTCCGTCGGCTCAGCCCAAAAAGTAACAGGCTCTAGAACTCCACGCCTCCCCGGCCAGGGGCTGTCCACTGCTGTTGCGCGGTCGAGTTCGCGGAAGGCGTCTGCGAGCCGCTCGGCGGAGTGGACTGCGAGCTGGCTGGAGCGGATGGTTGTGGCGCACTGGCAGGCGGGGAAGCAGCCGGCGGCTGATCGTCGGGGTTTTGTCCCGGCTGATCCTCAGGATGGGGCTTCGGCATCTGCACCGGCCTCATGACGCCGGTGTTCCGGCTCTGGTCTTCCGGGAGCGGCTCGCCGGGATTCCGCAGGCTGGGAGGGGCATCGGGCGCCTCCCGGTTCGGATCCTTTTCGACATCGCCCTCGTGAACCGTCCGCGTATTCGAGGCGACGACCGGGGTTCCGTCTGACCGCATCAGGCCCTCGACCTTGTCCTCTGTGAACACTTCGAGTGGCTGTCCCATCTTCGCAATCTCCACCCGGATGACCCGGTTCCCATTGATGCGGACGAAGTCCACGTCTGCGGGCGGCGTCCCGTAGATCCACTCCTCAAAGGGCATCTGCCCATCCATCTCGCGGGTCTTGCTCTGCGGTTGGCCCTTGGCGTAGAGCACCATGTCGGTACTCATGCCTACCCATACATGGTGATTGAGGATGGCGTCCTTCAAGGGGGTTGGCAGCGTATCGGTGAAGGCCTGGATCGGCGTCTTCACGTCGAACGAGATAAGCGGCCCCAGCAACGCCTTCACCTGGGACCCGGTCAGGGTGGGAATGTGGTCCTTGAACGAGAGCGTCAGGCGCGCGCCCGTCGGGTCCGGCTCATCCGCCACCACCGGGCTGCTGTAAGTTGGATCTCCACCGAGCTCGATGTGGCGCAGGAAGCGATGCTTGAAGTCCGGGCCGCCGTTCAGTGCAAAAATGATCTTCGACTTCTCGAACTTGATGTCGGTGATTACCAGCCGGTCTCCCGGCTTGGCGCACAGGCCCTCGCTGATCGCCATATTCAAGTAGCTTTCCCCGGCTGGTTCGAGCTTTCCGTTCGCCACCAGGGTCAATCCCTTATGTCCGCGGGGAAAAGGACGCATCGCAAATCCCTGCTCGGCCTCCAGAACACGTTGAAGTTCCAACCGGTCCTTGATGCTGAGTTCGGTCTTGGACAGCGCGATATTCGTCGGCGCAATCTGCTGGTAGCGCCGGTCGACAGGACCGGTCGCGGCCACGGGGCCTTTACCGCTTGTGTCGATAGTGATCACCTGGGCTGCGGCTGGGGAAAAGAACGAGACAGATAACAGAAATCCGGTGAGCAGAGTCGTCAGGCAGCCACCTGCGAGCTTCTCGCAATGCTGGCTGCCGTGACGATCCGCGACCGACGGGGGCCGTGTTTCCAGGAAGAGAGACGAGGGGATCAGCGAACCGGTCATGGGAGCCTCCCATGTGCACGTTAAGCATTACGCAAAAATGAGGCCCAATCAAGCGAAAAGATGGGAAAGAGCCGGAGCGACCGCCGCGGGGCGTTACCCCAGAGATGCAGAGGCCGGGCTTCGGGTCTACTCCGTCTCGGAAGAGACGCTAGGTTCCGGCTTCGTGATCTGGAGGGGCCTCGACCGGCCGGGCGGCGGGTGCGGTCAGCGCGGCAATCTGGACCAGCGGCAGCGCAGCATTTTCAGCAACACCCATCGCGGCCTCGTGCTGGGCACGGGCCGCCGCATCCAGATCCACAGGAATCCCACCCGGTACCAGAACCGGGGCGTTATAGCGGAAGTCCAACTCACGCGTGATTCGGAAGACCACCGGAATGGCGGCCAGGAGCACAAAAAAAGCGAGCCATGTGCCCTCCAGCCCGAATCCGCCGCCGGTGATCGAGTACGGCCCCATCGGATCGCCCTGTATGACCGGAGAATGAAGCGAATTGCCGCTCACGGCGAGCCCGAAGACCAGGGCACGGCTGGCCTTCCAGCCAAAGTTGAGTCCCCAACCCAGCCACAGGGCCCGCGTCCGCAGATAGGCTGCTGAGAGCACGAGCGTCAACACAATCGAAACGGCGATGCTGGCGCGGCTCGATCCCGGAATCATGTCCTGCACAAAGGCGTAATAGATGGCAAAGGCCAGCGACGCCCCCACGGGACCTAGCGCATAGACCATCCGCTGAAACCCATAGCCGCGAAAGGCCACCTCTTCGACCAAGGCGAGCAAGGCGAAGAAGGCGCCATCGGCCACCAACCAAACCCATGCCGGCAAGTGCCCCGAGACAGCGATGGCAATGCCGCCCACCAGAACCATGAACAACACGCAGAGCAGAGCCAGTCCCCAACCGGTGGCCAGACCCATTCCAAATTCGCGCAAGAGGCCCGGGCGCAAGGGCAATCCCTGCGCGCTCACCGGGTGGGCCTCGCGGTCCAGCCAGAAGCCCATCGCCGCGTAACCTACCAGGAGCAGAAAGGCGAGCATCGCCTGCTCGACCAGCGGATTCCACTGGTTCGCGACCAACCCCTGCGCTCCCAGATGCGCCAGCGCCCGCGCGATGAAGAAGTAGAAGACGGCCGCAAAAAACTCAAGCAACGCGCGGGGCCGGCTTGCAGGGAGAGGCGTGCTCATACGCGCCTCGCATCAGGAGCATGAGCAGGAGCCTGGCCGCGGGATTTCGCCTGGAATGAAAACATGTGCTCCCGTGTGTTCCGTCGCTGGTCCGTCCCTGGAGATTTGCGCATGGCGCTAACTTTCGGTGTAGAACTGCGCGATGTTGCGGAATTTCCGCTGGCGTTCAGCCAACAACTGGTCCAGGGGCATGGCCGTGAGCGCGTCCAGGTGTTTCCTCAACACGGCGGCCAGGAAGCCGGCGCCGGACTCATGGTCGGTATGGATGCCTTCGGGCGGTTCGGAGATGATCTCGTCTACGCAGTGCAGAGCGGCCACGTCCTGCGCCGTGACGCGCAACGCCGCCGCCGCACGATCTTTGTGGGCGATATCGCGCCACATGATGGCCGCTGCGCCCTCGGGCGGAATCACGGAGTAGACGGCGTTCTCGAGAATCAGCACGCGATCGGTGACCGCCAGCGCCAGCGCGCCGCCCGAGCCGCCCTCCCCGGTGATCACGGCGATGGTGGGTACACGCAGCCGCGACATCTCGCGAATGTTGCGCGCAATCGCTTCAGCCTGGCCGCGCTCCTCCGCGCCCAAGCCAGGATATGCGGCCGTCACATCAATCAATGCAATCACCGGCCGGGCAAACTTCTCTGCGATCTTCATGCAGCGGAGAGCCTTCCGATAGCCTTCGGGACTCGGCATGCCGAAGTTGCGCTTGATGCGCTCCTTCGTGGTGCCGCCCTTGCGAATCCCGATCACCAACACCTCGTCGGCATTGAAGCGCGCCATGCCGCAGATCACGGCCTCGTCGTCGCCGAAGGCACGATCCCCGTGAATCTCGCTGAAATCCGTGAAGATTCGCTCGATTAAGTCCATGGGGTAGGGCCGTTGGGGATGACGCGCCTGTTCAACCTTGCTCCACGCTAAAGCTGCTGCCTGTGCTTCAGGGCTATTCCCTGCTTCTTGTTCGCTCATTTGTACCTGGGCACGTATATCTGGGCGCGGCGGCCAAGGCTGCCGGTCCTGCTGTGATTCTACGTGGGCAGGCCAGTTGCGACAAACAATACAATCTGTCCCGATTGCACACGCGGCCTATGGCTTGGGGATCTCCCGTCTCTTCTTGGCAGGCGGTCTGCGAGAGAGGGTGGTTTCAGGCGAATCGGAGACCGCGGTTGTTGTGAGCGCGCCGATTCTTCCGCGTGGAATCGAATACGCGCGGACCACCGCTTGCGCGATCTTCGGCCCGATATCGGGGTCGGCGGCGTTCCGCTCGCTCTGGAAGATACGGGAGTACACCAGAGGCCCGAGAAGCATGGCTTCCAAGGTCTCGAAGTCCAGGTCCGGGCTCAGGTCGCCGCGTTGGATTCCGCGGCAGAGCGCTTTCTTGATTGCGTTGCGCGCAGGCTCCATGGCGCGGCCGCGCCAGGCCTTGCCGAACGCGGCGTTCAGCTTGGAGTAAGCAATCATGGAGGCAGTGAGCCGTGTGCGCTCTGCTTCAAATTCGCCCGGCGGCTTACGCGTGAGAATCCAGGTGAGGTCCGTAAGCAGGTCGCCGGAGTCGAACTCCTCCGGCGCGCGGCCGAGGCCGTGGATCATCTCCATGATCTCCATCAGAAGAGCATCCTTGTCGAGCCAGTGGTTGTAGATGGTGGCCTTGCTCACTCCGGAGGCTCGGGCAATGGCGCCCATGCTGGTGGCCTCGATGCCACGCTCGCCGAAGAGGGCGAGCGCAGCACGGAGGACTTTCTGATGAGCTTCGGGGCTGCGCGGCCGTGTCATCTCTATGCTTCGATTTTAGAAAACCGGTAAGCGCCGAAGACGAGGAAGCTGAGGCCGACCAGGATCATAACGAGCAGATCGAGGCGAGGGTCGAAGGCATGGCTGGGCGAGCCGAGCACATTGCGCATGCCGTCGATGCCGTACGAAAGAGGATCGGCGCGCGTGAGGTACTTGAGCACCGCCTTGGTGTCAGTGAGTGGGAACAGAGCGCCGGAGAGGAAGTAGATGGGCATCACCATGAAGTTCATGATGAGCTGGAAGCCCTGCATGTCCTCAAGGCCCGAACCGATGGCCACGCCCAGCGCCGCGAAGTTGATCGCGATGAGCACCATGAAACCAAGCGCAAGCGGAATGGCCGACCAGTGCGCCGGCCTGAATCCAGCGATGAGGCATACGACCGTGATGAGAATGCCCTGCATCACGGCCACGGTGGAACCACCGAGGGTGCGGCCGACCATGATCTGCATGCGCGAGACCGGCGCCACCAGCGTCTCTTTGAGAAAGCCGAACTGGCGGTCCCAGAGCAGGCCTAGGCCCGAAAAGATGGACGAGAACAGCACAGCCATGCCGATGATGCCGGGCGCGACAAACTGCAGGTAGTCGCCATTGCCGGCGCGCTTGAACACCGGGCCGAGGCCAAAGCCGAGGACCAACAGGTAAAGGATGGGATTGCCCAGCGAGGCAATGATCTGCACGCGCGAGCGCAGGTAGCGCTTGAGTTCTCGCAGCCAGAGAATATAGATCACTTTCATCGTTTGCCCCACATTTTGGCGAACTGGCGCATCTGGTCGGCTGCGCCTGCCGATTCGTCGCGGATGGTTGATCCGGTGAGAGCCAGGAAAGCATCTTCGAGCGACTCGGCGCCGGTACGCTCCTTGATCTCCTTCGGAGTTCCCTGCGCCACCAGCTTGCCGTGATCGATGACGCCGATGCGATGCGCTACGCGGTCAGCCTCATCCATGTAATGGGTGGTGAGGAAGACGGTGACCTTCTCGGCTTCGTTCACGCGTTTCACATGCGTCCAGAGCTGGTTGCGGCTTTGCGGATCAAGACCGAGCGTGGGCTCATCCAGAAAGAGAATGCGCGGAGTGTGCAGGAAGCCGCGCGCAATTTCGAGCCGGCGCTTCATGCCTCCGGAGAATTTCTTCACCTGGTCGTTGCGGCGCTCCCAGAGTTCAAAGAGCTTGAGCAGTTCCTCAGCGCGCTGCCGGGCAATTTTGCCAGGCACGTGATAAAGCACGGCGTGAATCTGAAGGTTCTCCCAGGCGGTTAGTTCGCTGTCGAGGCTGGGGTCCTGGAAGACGATGCCGAAGCGCTGCCGGGCCTCATTCTGGTGGATTTGCGGGTTGATGCCGTCGAGCTCGATGGTGCCCCCGGTGGGTTGCAGCAGCGTGGTGAGCATCTTGATGGTTGTAGTCTTACCGGCGCCATTGGGGCCGAGAAAGGCGAATATCTCGCCGGTGTCAACCTCAAAGGAAACGTCATTGACGGCTGTGAAATCGCCGAATTTTTTCTCCAGATGGGAGACTCGAATCACGGGAGCAACCTCCGGCCTGAAACAATACTGAACGGTATCGTATCGATATGTCAAGTGGGAAACTCCCGAAACGGAGAGTTCTTGGCTCGATCACGATCGGCGGCCCGCAGCACCTCGGGGCTTACAATGAGCCGACGCTCGATGCCCGCAGCCATTGAATTCCGAACCCTGAGTTACGCCGTCGCGGACGGGCGGCGGATTCTCGACGAAATTTCGCTGGCGGTGGAGGAGGGGTCGACGACAGTCCTTATCGGCCGCAGCGGTTCGGGGAAATCCACTCTGCTGCGCACCGTGAACCGGCTCATTGAGCCCACGAGCGGTGAGGTGCGGGTGCATAACCGGCGGGCCGATGCGTCGGATCTGATTGCCCTCCGGCGAGGCATCGGCTACGTGATTCAGGAGACCGGGTTGTTTCCGCACTTCACCGTCGAGCGCAATGTGGGACTGGTTCTCGAAGCCGCAGGACGCCCGCGCGCGGAGCGGGCACAGCGCAGCGGTGAACTGCTGAAAGCGGTCGGTCTCGATCCCGGACAGTTTGCGCGGCGCTATCCACACCAGCTCTCCGGAGGGCAGAGGCAGCGCGTCGGATTGGCCCGTGCGCTGGCGGCCGAGCCGGCAATTCTTCTCATGGACGAGCCGTTCGGCGCGCTCGACCCGCTTACCCGCGCCGAGATGCAGGACATGCTGCTCGCCCTGCTCGAGCGCCTGAAGAAGACCGTCCTGCTGGTGACGCATGACCTCGATGAGGCGCTCTTCCTGGGCGACCGCATTGTTCTGTTGAGTGAAGGCAAGACGGCGGCCGATATGAGCCCGGCGGAGTTCACGCGTTCACAGCAACCGGAGGTTGAGAATTATGTGCGCGCTTTTCATCGCGGCGAGCGCAGCGCCGCAAGAGAGCGGGAAGCATGAACGCCGGGTTTCTCTCGCAATACGGCGGCGAAATCGCCGAGTTGACCGTGGAGCATCTGTGGCTCACGGCGGCAGCCATGCTGTTTGCCACGCTGATTGCCGTTCCGACCGGCATCTGGCTCACCCGTTCACCGCGCTGGGCCAAGCCTGTGATCGCCATTGCCAATATTCTTGAGACGATTCCGTCGCTCGCCATGTTTGGCTTTCTGCTGCCGCTGCCCTGGCTGGGCGAACGCGCCGCACGCATCGCCATCGTGGCGCTCACCGCCTACGCACTCTTGCCCATCCTGCGCAACACCTACGCCGGCATTCGCGGCATCGATCCCGCGATCCTGGAAGTGGCGCGCGCCCTCGGGCTCACCGGTCGGCAGCAGCTTCTCAAAGTCGAGTTGCCGCTGGCCGCTTCGTTTATCCTCGCCGGGCTGCGGACGGCGACCGTCACCTGCGTGGGCATTGCCACCATTGCCGCTGCCGTGGGCGCGGGCGGCTTGGGCGAGCTGATCTTTCGCGGCGTCGCGTCGGTCGATAACCGGCTGGTGCTCGCGGGCGCGGTTCCCGCGGCGCTGCTGGCACTGGCGGCCGACGGGCTGCTCGGTCTGGCCGAGCGATGGTTGAAGGCGCCCGCGCAATGAGGCGTCGCTGCATGCTTGCGATGGTCGCCGCGGCGGCCAGTGCAATGGCCGGAGCGACGATCGCTGGATGCGGGCCGCCGCGTCCGGACCATCCCGTCATCGGCGCCAAGAACTTTACCGAACAGGTGGTGCTGGGCGAGCTGCTGGCGCAGGAGATTGAGGCCAAAACGCATCTCAAGGTGGAGCGCCGCTTTTATCTCGCCGGCAGCTACATCTGCCAGCAGGCGCTGGTCGCCGGCCGCATCGATGCTTACGTGGAATACACCGGCACCGCGCTCACGGCGATTCTCAAGCAGCCGGTCGACCGGAATCCGCAGTCGTCGCTCGCTA
>DASXFB010000103.1:0-48646 GCA_036489815.1 Occallatibacter sp.
TGTAGAAGCGGAGAAGAGAGCTTTTACCGGATCACCTTTAACGCGCCGCGAAAGAGCCCATCGAAATCGCCGGCGAGCGACTTGTCTTTCGCGACGGCCTGCTCGATGGCTTTCTCCGCAGCCGGCCGCTGGTAACCGAGATTCACGAGCGCGGAGAGCACATCGTCGACCGCCGGTCCTTGCACGCTCGTCTGTGCCGGAGCCACGGCAAAGTCATCCAGCTTGTCTTTGAGCTCGACCACGAGCCGCTCGGCCAGCTTTTTGCCCACGCCCGGAATGCGCGTGAGCTGGGCATGATCTTGCCCGCGGATGGCTTGCACGGTGCGCTCGCTTGAAAGGCCGCTCAACATTTTGATGGCCAGCTTGGGGCCGACGCCGCTGACCGTGATGAGCCGCTCGAACAGGCATTTTTCATCGCGATCGAGAAAACCGAAGAGCGCGATCTGGTCTTCGCTCACCTGGGTATGGATGTGTAAAGCAGTCTCTGCGCCCACTGAAGGCAGCGATGTGAACGTGGGCACGGAGATGGCCACGTCATACCCCACGCCCGCGGCCTCGACGATGGCCTGACCGGGTTCCTTGTGGATGAGCTTGCCGCGCAGATGAGCGATCATTTGCCCTTATTGTAGAATCCCCAGCCGTTTCGCCACGCGTTCCAAAGTCTCCAGCGCCTCATCCAGCTGGGCGCGCGTGTGTTCGCTGGTCAGAATCGCGCGAATCCGCGCATTCCCTTCGGGCACCGTCGGGAAGACGATACCCGTCGCCATCACGCCTTCGTCGAAGAGCGCGCGGGAAAACTCCATCGCCGCGCGGCCGTCGCCCACGAGGATCGGCGTAATCGGCGTCTCCGTGGCCGGCGTCGTGACGCCGCCGATGTTGAAGCCGATCCGCTTCAATTCGCCCTGAAAGTATCGAGTATTCTCCCACAGCCGCTCGATCCGTTCCGGCTCCTGTTCCAGGATGTTGAACGCCTCGATGCACGCCGCCGCAACCGATGGCGGATGTGAGGTGGAGAAGAGAAACGGCCGCGCCCGGTGGTAAAGATAGTCAATTAAATCCCGTGACCCGCACACGTAGCCGCCCAGCCCGCCGATGGCCTTCGAGAGCGTGCCCACCTGCACATCCACTTTGCCGTGCAGGCCGAAATGATCAACCGACCCACGGCCGTTGCGGCCCAGCACGCCGGAGGCATGCGCGTCGTCCACCATCATGATGGCGCCATATTTCTCGGCCAGGGCGGCCAGCTTGTCCACCGGGCCGATATCGCCATCCATCGAGAAAACCCCGTCGGTGATGATCAGCTTATGGCCGGGCGTCTCTCCTAGCCCTTGGAGCAGCTCCTCGCAATGATTGACATCTTTGTGGCGAAACACCTTGATGGTGGCCCGCGAAAGCCGGGCGCCGTCAATGATGCTGGCGTGGTTCAACTCGTCGGAGAGAATGAAATCCTCTTTGCCCAGAATGGCGCTGACGGTGCCCGCATTCGCCGAGAAGCCGCTCTGGAACACCACGCAGGCTTCGACATTTTTGAACCGCGCAATCTTTTCTTCAAGCTCCATGTGGAGGCGCATGGTTCCGGCGATGGTGCGCACCGCGCCGGAGCCTACCCCAAAGGCATAGGTGGCCGCGACGGCAGCCTCGATGAGCCGCGGATCGTTCGCCAGGCCCAGGTAATTGTTGCTGGCCAGATTGATCACCTGCTTGCCGTCGTAATGGCAGATCGGTCCCTGCTGATCGTCGAGAACGCGCAGCTTGAAATGGGTGCCTCGAGCGCGGAGCTCATTGAGCACGGTCGTCAGGTGAGCGAGCTGGGGACGATGCGTGACCTGGGTCATGGGATCACCTCAAAGAAGAAGCATAGCGCGGGAGAAAGCCCTGAGGCGGGCAAGAAGAGCCTGGGATGAAAAACAGTGCCTGCCGGCAAGCTCAGGAGTTTTTCAAGAGATCATGGCGCTCAAGTACACTGCAACCACAGTGGAGGTCATTTATGCCCCTACCGCAAGACGAGCGGGTGGTCGCGCTGGCCGACGATCTTTTGAAGGAATTCGATCTGCTTTTCGGCCTGCATCCGGGTTTTCGCGCAGCTCACGCCAAGGGAACCCTGTTGACCGGAAGCTTTACGCCGGCGCCCGGCGCACAGGCGCTCACCCGCGCGCCCCACATCACGCGTGACGGCACGGCGGTGACGGTGCGCTTCTCGAACTCGACCGGCCTGCCGCAAATTCCAGACTCCTCGCCGGATGCCAATCCGCGCGGAATGGCGATCCGGTTCAATTTGGCCGAGCATGTACACACCGACATCGTAAGTCATTCGACGAACGGGTTCCCCACCCGCGACGGCGCAGAGTTTTTGGACCTCCTCAAGGCACTGGCGGCGAGCGGTGCGGATGTTCCCTCGCCCAAGCCGGTCGAGTTGTTCCTGGGCTCGCATCCGGCGGCTCTCGCCTTTGTCCAGGCGCCTAAACCCTTTCCTTCGAGCCTGGCGCGCGAAAACTACTTTGCGGTGACCGCGTTTGCCTTTACGAATGCTGGGGGCGAGACAAAGTTCGGCCGCTATCGCATGGTTCCCGAGGCCGGAGCCGACTATCTGACGGACGGCCAGGTCGCGCATCTTGCCCCGGATTACCACTTCGGTGAGATTCACGCGCGCGTCGGCAAGGGGCCTATCCGGTTCAAGATTCTCGTCCAGGTGGCCGCGCCCGGCGACGTGACCGACGATGCCACCGCGCACTGGCCGGAAAGCCGTCCGCTCATTGAGCTGGGGACGGTGGAGCTCACACAAGCGGTCCCGAACGATGCGACGCAACAGCAGCACATCATCTTTGACCCCATTCCACGCGTGGAAGGCATCGAGCCCTCTGCCGATCCCCTGCTGGAGCTTCGGGCAGCCATTTACCTGCTCAGTGGCCGGCGCCGACGTGCCGCCAAGCTGGAGGAGCCGGCCGGCTAGGCGCGCGTCGAGTCAGGCCAAATCAGTCAGGCGGGGATTGGATCGGGCAACGGCGGAGGCGCGGGATCAGGCCATGGGCTGGGCTGCGGCGGCTGCGTCTCGGGACCGGGCGCCGGATTGGGCCTCGGCGGAGAAACCGGCGGCACCGCCGGCGGAATCGTCACCGGCGGGCCGGGCTTTTCGATCATCGATATCGGGGGGCGGGATAACGGGCGATGGGGAAAGCGGGACATGCGCCGTTGGATGCGGCGGAGAGCGCTCCGTCCGTATGCCGCCGTCCGCGGCCTCTCCATTTTTGGGCAGCGGCGTCCAATGGGTATCGAATATTAGCCGGCGTGAGGCGGGAGTTGGCCGCGGTACGGTCCTCCCGGATACAATGGACATCTACGCTGACGCACGGCTATACGCGATTTTTCTTGAGATTTGGAGCAGGTGCACGTGAGAGGTATGAGGCGCCGCGGTGTGCGGCTTGATTGGGTTGCGGGATTGGGCATGGTCCTGGGATTGGCCGTGCTGCCTGCGGCCCGTGCGGCGCAGAGCGTCGCCACAGAGACCACCCTGAATGTAAACACGAGCAATCGGGGCGGCCATACCTTTGCCGCCATCACGGTGAACGTAGCCGACGAGTACGGCCTGCCCGCAGCCGGCGCCGTGGACATCCAAGACGGGGATCGCACACTGGCCGAGGTGGCGCTTACCTCAGCTGGCCAGGCTGCCACCACGGTGGAACTGCCGGGAGGAGCGCACGCACTCCGCGCCGTCTACTCAGGCGATGCAACCCATACCGAATCCTCGTCGCCGGTGAGTGAGGCGCAGGGAACGGCCAGCGCGTCTCCCAATTTTCAGGTGACCCTTACGCCGATCACGCCGGCGGCCTTTCCCATGGTGCTCTCCGTCGGCGCATCGGGAACGGCGGAAGTGACCGTCACTCCGGAGAACAACGCAGCGCTGACGGCTCCGATGTTCGTCACCCTCTCCTGCTCCGGCTTGCCGAACGAGGCATCCTGCACGTTTTCGCCGGAGACGCTGGAGATCCTCCCCACCACGCCTGCGAGCTGCCCTGCGGGTTCGCCCATTGCGAGCTGCCCACCCATCAGCTCCATGCTGGTGCAAACCCAAAGCGCAAGCAATCCGGTTGCAGCCATTCCTCAAAGAAAGGGGAACCCCGTGGCCTGGGCGTTCCTGCTTCCCGGCGTGCTCGGCCTAGGTGGGCTGGCATGGGGAACACGGCGCCGCGTATGGCTGAAACGAACGACTCTGGTGCTGCTGCTGGGAGTGGTCGCCACCATGGGCGCCACCGGGTGTAGCCCGCTTTATCGCTATTACCAGCACGGCCCCGGCAGTACTCCCGCGACGCCGGCAGGCACCTACAACGTTACGGTCACCGCGCAATCGAGCAACGGCGTCACGGCCGTGACAAACTCCACCACCCTGGTGCTGACGGTGCAGTAGCCGCAGGCAAGCTCGCATGAAAAGCCGGCATTCGCTTCCTGTCGAGATCTACGCTCTGGTGGACTCGACGCCGGCCACGGTGCTGCTCGAGGACGGCAGGTCCGCTTCTCATCACAATCAAAGATCGCACGAGCCGTGGACGAGCCTGTTCACGGCTCCGTTGCGTGTATGCGCCGCGTATGTGCCGGAGGAGATGCCGGCGCTCTTTGCCGCGATTGAGGATGCCGTGCGCGCCGGACTCAGCGCGGCGGGATTTTTCTCCTATGAATGCGGCGAAGCGTTTGAAGCCAAAGCGCACATGCGCAAGAGCCCGGGCGCCGCGCTGGCGTGGTTCGGCATCTATGAGAGCGGCTACCGCTTCGATCATGGCACGGGCTGCTTTATAGATGGCGAGCCGCCGGGCCTGGAGGAGCTGCGCGCCGGCCAAGAGCGAGACCCCGCGCAGCCGGACGCGGATGCCGGCATTGGGATCGCCGCGGCGTTTGGCATTTCGCAAGAAGAGTACGTCCGGCGCATCGAAGCGATCCACGGGTGGATTCGCGCCGGCGATGTCTATCAACTCAACTTCACGGCTCCCTGGCAGGTGAAGATCCACGGCAGCGCGGCGGCCCTCTACGAGCGGTTGCGGGCGCGGCAGCCGGTGCGGTACGGGGCCTTTCTGCACTGGGCCGAAGGCCGCAAAATTCTCTCGTTCTCGCCGGAGCTGTTCTTCCGCATCGATCCGGAAGAGGGCGGGCGGCGGATCGTCACGCGGCCCATGAAGGGCACCGCACCCCGGGGGCGCACCACGCGCGAAGACCGCCAGCGCGCAGAGTGGCTGCGCGGGAACGCCAAGAATCGCAGTGAAAACGTGATGATCGTCGACCTGCTGCGCAATGACCTGGGCCGGATCGCCAACTTCGGCACCGTTCGCACGGAAGACCTCTTCGCGGTCGAGCGCTATCCAACGCTGTGGCAGATGACTTCGACCGTAACCGCCGCGCTGCGCGAGGGAGTCGGTTTCGAATCGATCTTTCGCGCGCTCTTTCCCTGCGGCTCCATCACCGGAGCGCCGAAGGTTCGCGCGATGCAGTTGATCGGCGAGATCGAAGACGGTCCGCGCGGTGTGTACACGGGGGCCATCGGATTCTTCTCGCCGCAAGAATCAGTCTTCAACGTCGCGATTCGCACTCTCGAACTTAACAGCGAAACGGCAAAGATGGGAACGGGGAGCGGCATCGTGATCGATTCCGATGCGGCGGAGGAGTATCGCGAGTGTTTACTGAAGGCCGAGTTCCTGACCAGGATACCGGCCGAATTTTCTCTGGTTGAGACGATGCTCTGGAAGGATGGTTTCCCGCTGCTTGGGTTGCATCTCGACCGGCTCATAGACTCCGCGGAGTATTTTGATTTTCCCTGCGAGCGGAATCGGTTGCGGGCCGCGCTTGTCGAACATGCGCGCGGGTTCGCCGCTGGCGTCTCGCGCAAAGTGAGATTGCTTTTGAACCGCGAGGGCGAGCTGGCCATCACGGATGAGCTGCTGGCGGCCGGCACCCCGGCGGAGCGCATCGGCCGCGTCTCGATCGCCGGAGCGTGCACCGATCCCGCGGACCCCATGCTCTTTCATAAGACCACGCACCGGCCCTTCTATCGGGAGGCATTCGACGAGGCCGCACGCAGCGGCTTCGACGATGTGCTCTTCTTCAATCTCCGCGGCGAATTGACTGAGGGCGCCATCAGCAATGTATTTCTCGAGAAGAACGGCCGCTGGCTCACGCCGCCCATCGAGTGTGGTGTGCTGGCCGGTGTTTACCGTCGTTCACTGCTGGAGACGCGCCCAGGGGCGGAAGAGCGCGTCCTGCACGAAGACGATCTGCGGAATGCCGATGCGGTCTATCTATGCAACGCGGTCCGCGGAGTGCGCCGCGTCTCGGTCGAATGGCGGAAGAGCTGACCGAACCCCCGTGTGCCTTCACACACAGAAAATTTCCGCGTTTCTCGCCGCCGCTGCGAGGTGATACAACGTTATCGGGAGCTGTGGCGATGAAAAGCTGGAACCGTGCGAGCCATAAGAAAATCGCTTTTGCAACACTGCTTGCGCTCATCGCGCTGCTGGGTGCCCGCGCGCATGCGCAGAGCGTTGACCAGGCGTGGCTGCGCTCCTTCCCCATCCCCAGCCGAACCGCGTTGCCGTCGCAGGTTCGCGCGCTTGGAGATGGCGCCCTCGAGCAGTCCGCGGTGCGCGAGTTGGAACGCGCACTCCCCGTGCTGCGTGGCAGCGCGCAACCTTCAAACGAAGAGGTTGTCGTTGGCACGGTTGCGGAGATCCGCAAGACGTTTCTGGATTTGAAAGTTCCGCAGCAGATTCACCCGGAGGGATACTGGTTTGCTTGGACGCGCGCAAACGGCCGGCCTCTCGTAGTCATCGCCGGAGCGGACGAGCGCGGCGCGCTCTATGGCACATTCGCTTTCTTGCGCCGGATTGCGACCGAGCCTGACCTCAAGCCGCTCAGCGTCACCGACGGTCCAGCCATGAAGATTCGCTGGGTTGACGAGTGGGATAACGCGAATGGCACAGTCGAGCGCGGCTATGCGGGCCGGTCGATTTTTTTCGAGGGTGGCCGGGTGCGCGAAGATCTGACGCAGGCAAGCGAATACGCGCGTCTGCTCGCCTCCATCGGCATCAACGGCTGCAATGTCAACAATGTGAATGGCGCCGCGCCTTTCCTCGATCCACAGATGCTGGAGGGCCTTGCCCGCGTGGCCAACGCGATGAGGCCCTGGGGCGTGCGCCTGGCGATGAGCGTCGATATCGCCAGCCCCGAGAAGATCGGCGGCCTCAAGACCTTCGACCCGCTCGATCCCGAGGTAAAGGCGTGGTGGGCCCGGAAAGCCGATGCGATCTACGCACTGATTCCAGATTTCGCCGGCTTCACCGTAAAGGCCGATTCAGAGGGCCAGGTAGGCCCGGCAAGTTATGGCCGCAGTCCCGCCGACGCGGCGAATCTCCTCGCCCATGCGCTCGCTCCGCATGGCGGGGTCGTGCTCTACCGCGCCTTCGTCTACAACAACCATCTCGACTCCAACGATCTGAAAGCGGATCGCGCCCGTGCTGCCTACGACATCTTTCATCCGCTCGACGGCCGGTTCGCGTCCAACGTAATCGTGCAGATCAAAGAAGGTCCCATTGATTTCCAGGCGCAGGAGCCGGTTTCGCCCACCTTCGCGGGCCTTCGCCAGACCAACACAGCCATGGAAGTGCAGATTACCCAGGAGTATCTCGGCCAGCAGCGACATCTGGTCTACATCGCGCCGATGTGGAAGTGGGTGCTCGATTTCGACCTGCACGCGCAGAGTGGGAAAAATTCGGCAACGCCGACTCCGGTGAAATCGATCCTGGAAGGCAAGACTTTCGATCGTCCGCTGGGCGGCATGATCGGCGTGGCCGATGTGGGCCGCGACGGCTGGCTCGGCGCACCGCTGGCCATGGCCAATCTCTACGCCTTTGGTCGGCTCGCGTGGAATCCCGATCTGACGCCGGAAGCGATTGCTGCGGAGTGGACGCGGCAGACGATCAGCACCGATCCGCAAGTGGTTGCCACGGTCGACAAGATGCTGATGCAATCCTGGCCGGCCTATGTCGACTACACCGGATTTCTCGGTACGCAGACGCTCACCGACATCACCGGCAGCCATTACGGGCCGAATATCGAGTCCAGCGAGCGCAACGGCTGGGGCCAGTGGCATCGTGATGACGCCCAGGGTATCGGCATGGACCGCACCGTGGCCAACGGTACCGGCTTCATCGGGCAGTACCCACCCGAAGTTGCGAAGATGTACGAATCGCTCGCGACCTGCCCGGACAACTTGCTGCTTTTCTTTCATCACGTGCCCTGGACCTACAAGCTGCATTCGGGCAAAACAGTGATCCAATATGTCTACGACAGCCACTACAAGGGCGCGGAAGAGGCGGCGCAACTGGGCGCAGAGTGGGCCACGCTGCGGGGCAAGATCGATCACGGACTCTATGAGGACGAGCGCGCCCGGCTTGAGTACCAGGCCGGCCATGCCATTGTGTGGCGCGACGCCATCGTGCAGTACTTCCTCAAAGAGAGCGGCATTGCGGACGAGAAGGGCCGCGCCGGCCATAATCCTGGCCGCCTTGAAGCCGAAGACGCGCGCCTCACCGGCTACACGGTCTTCGACGTGAACCCGTGGGAAGATGCGTCCGGCGGCAAGGCTGTGACCTGTGCGGAGACAAGCTGCGCGGCGGAGTGGACATACGCCGACAAAGCGGGCCGCTTCGACATCGCTGTTCAATATTTCGATCTGCAGGGCGGAGCAGCGCACTTCAAACTCGAAGTGAATGGAAACACGATCGCCTCCTGGGCTGCCGATGCCACATTGCCCTCGCGCCGTCCGAACGGCGATAACTCCACCCGCTACACCGCGCGCGGCGTTCCCCTCAAGCCCGGCGACGTGCTGCGCGTGCAGGGCACGCCCGATGGCAGCGACCCCGCGGCATTGGATTACATCGAGATCGAACCGCAAGCCGCATCGCTCGATGCGCCTTAAAGCCCGTCCCACAATTTCCCGCGCGCGGCGCGAAGCGCGTACGGTTACACAATAAATTCGATCGGGCTGAGCGTTGCTGACGACCGTTCGGGTATTGCTGTGGCGGCGGACCCCCATAATTCATCGACGGTTCTTGAGACGACATCCAGTCTGCCGCAAGGCAAGCCCGGCGTTCTTGCATCACTCCCGCTAACGGGCGACGACGCGGGCATGAGGAGAGTGAAGTAGTTTTGGAGCCGTTCAGGAATACTGCATTGTTTGCCCGTGAGCGCGCGGGCGCTTACGCCTTCGCCACTTCCACAAGCGTGGAGTAAAACGTCGCCCCCGCGCCGATGTCCGTGAGCCGCTCGCTGGTGAGAGCATTCACATTCACCTGGCCGAGGCTGAACTTCGCCCAGTCGAGCCGGGCGGCGACTACGCCTGCAGGCAAATTAGGATTGAGCAGCACGGTCAGGCGCAAGGAGCCGCGATCGTTGAAGACGCGCACCGCATCGCCCTCTGTAATCGTGCGCGCCTGCGCATCGGCGGGATGCATTTCAAGGCGCTGGCTCGTCTTGGCTTCCATCTTGCGATGGCCTTCGAGGTTGGCGAAGGTCGAGTTCATGTAGTTGTCATTCTTGCGGCTGAGCAATTCCAGCGGATAGCTCTTCGCTTTTTCACCCCATCGCGATTCAGCCGGAGGAACGAATGCCGGCAGCGGATCGGCGCCCGCCGCGGCCAGGCTTTCTGAATAAAACTCGATCTTGCCGCTGGGCGTGGCAAATGGCCCGCTTGTGTAAGGCTGAAACGGATGCGCTTCCGGATCACGATGGAACGCGAGCGGAATATGCCCTCGCTCTTCGAGATCGTCGAAACTGATGTGTTCCATGCCCGCATTCGTCGAGTGGCCGTCCGCGTCAAGCGCGAGCGCCTGCCGGATGATCGCCTCCGGCGTGTCGCGGAAGCACTCTTCTGGGAAGCCCATGCGCTGCGCAAGCTGGCCGAAGAGCCATACGTTCGAACGCGCCGCACCGGGCGGCTCGATCGCCTGCTTCGAAAGCTGCACGAAGTAATGGCCATACGCGCCTTGAATATCCGTGTGTTCCAGAAACGTGGTTGCCGGCAAAATAAAGTCCGCGTAGTCGGTCGTGTCGTTAAAGAACAGATCGTGCACGACGGTGAACAGGTCAGCGCGCGCCAGGCCGCGCCGGACGGCATTCTGATTGGGCGCAACCGCGCCGGGATTCGAGTTGTACACAAAGAGCGCGTGCACCGACGGCCCTTCATGGATGCCCTGGTCCCTATACCCTTTTCCCTGGTCTTCGTTCCGCCCTAATACGGTCAGCGCATGGCCCAGTGTGCACATATTCACGAGCCGCGATTCGCGGCCCAGCGGAGAAGCCAGTGCGAGATCGGGCCGCTCGACAGCTTGCTTGTTCCACGCAAACGCGCCCGAGGTGGAAAGCTGCCCTCCGCCGCCGCGATGCTTCCACGCTCCGGTGAGCGCGGGCAGCATGGCGATGGCGCGGGCCGTGGCGCCGCCGTTTTCGCTTCGCTGCACCCCGTAATTCATGCGTAGCGCCGCGGGCCGCGTTGTGGCATATTCGCGGGCCAGCTGCTCGATCTCGCCGGGTGTCATGCCGGTGTAGGCGGAGACGCGTGCAGGCGTGTACTCGCGCGCGCGCTCCCTCAGGCCGTCGATGCCATGCGTGAATTCGTCGATATAGGCGCGGTCTTCCAAGCCCTCGTTGAGAATCACGTGCATCAGGCCAAGAGCCAGCGCCGCGTCCGTGCCGGGACGTATGGCGATGTGCCAATCAGCCAGCGCGGCGGTGCGGGTGCGGTAGGGGTCGATCACGATGAGCCGCGCGCCATGGCGCCGGGCCTGCTCGATCATCGGCCAGAGATGAACGTTGTTGCCGTGGATGTTCGCGCCCCACGCAAGAACCAGTTTGGCGAGACGGAAGTCCTCGGTAGGCGTGCCGAATTTTTTCCCATAGACGAGGTTCCACGCCTGCCCGCCCGCCTCCGAACAAATCGTGCGGTCGAGCCGGCTCGCGCCCAGGCGATGAAAGAAACGGCGGTCCATGGAGCCATAACCGAGCACGCCAATCGTACCCGCATAGCTGTAGGGCAAAATCGATTCGGGCCCATGCTGATCGCTGATCTGCTGAAGCCGAGCGGCAATCGCATCCAGAGCCTCGTCCCACGAGATGCGCTCAAAGCTCTCCTGCTCGCGCCCGCGGGGCAGCGGACCTTTTTGGGCTCCGGGCTTTCGTCTCAAAGGAAAAAGAATGCGTTCGGGCGAATACACGCGATCCAGATATTTCGCCACCTTGCCGCAGAGGAATCCCTGTGTGACCGGCTGTGAGGGATCGCCTTGCACTTTGATAGCACGGCCTTCCTCATTCACCGTCACCAGCACGGCGCACGAGTCCGGACAATCATGCGAACAGACGGTGTGCACGATCCGGAGGGGCTGCATGACAACATTGTAAGCTGAACGCGGAGGCAAACGATGCGTCGATTGCTGCTCCTCTTGGTGGTTCGGCTTGGGAGTCAGGCCGAATCCGCGATCCCTGCTCAGGGCGCGCAAAACAGCGACATCATCATCTTTATGCAGGCGTAGGAAGACTCGCCGGAGACGACCTTTGTGGGTGCCTCAGTACACAAAGGCTGTCAGCCGATTCTCAAGCGCCACCTGGAAAATTACGCGAACGCGTGTACACTGGTTCCGCCATGAGCTGTGTCTTTTGCAAGATTGTCGCCGGCGAGATTCCTTCGACGCCTGTCTACCAGGATGAAGTCGCCTATGCCTTTGCGGACATCACCCCAAAGGCGCCGGTGCACGTGCTGATCGTTCCGCGCGAGCACATCGCCTCGTTAAGCGAAGCAACCGAAGAGCACCGCGACCTTTTGGGCCGTCTGCTGGGAGCCGCGTCGGAGATTGCGCGCCGGCAAGGCCTCACGAAAGGCTATCGCGTGGTGGTGAACGCCGGGGAAGACGGCGGGCAGACCGTCGACCATCTGCACGTCCACCTGATGGGAGGGCGGCCCATGACGTGGCCGCCGGGATGAGAGAGACAGCGCACAGCTTTCAGGTTACAGTGAACAGCAATCCTGCACAGCGGCGCTGTCCACTAAACCGGCTGTGACGCGAACTCTTCTTCTTCTTCCAGGCCATAACGGCGCAGAAGATTCGGAAGGCTCTGCGAGAAGGCGGACCGCGGCATGACAACGTCGCAGCCTGCTTCCACGCCCTTCAGCTTGAGGTCGCCCTGCACATGGCTCAGGAAGCCGATGATCGAAACGGCCTTCTTGAACTTTGCCTTGAATTTCGGAATGAGCGTCATGGGCTTGGCGTTCAGATTGTTCAGGTCGAAGACCAGCAACGTGGGCCGCTGGCCTTCCGGCGCTCCGAGAATGCGCGCCACCACATCCTTATCGCCCTTCACGAACTCCACCTTCACGCCCAGTTTGCGCGAGGTCTCCTGAATCTTCGCGAGGAAGAAGAGATCCTCGATGAAACAGAAGATGCGCGTGGGCGCGCCTTCGCGCACCGGTGCGGCCGCTTGCTGCGGGTACGCGTCAGGGTAGTACCCCGCATGACCGCTGCCGCCGAGCTGGATCGTCGAGGGCGGACCATCGGCCACGTTGCCGTTCGCAGCGCGGTAGCTGTGGTCCATTGGACCAACGAACTCACGCGGGCCCCTTTGCTTGTTCTTGCGCTTGCCCTGCTGCGACCCGGAGATGCTGTTGCCGGGCGACTGCTGCGAACCGCCATTCTTCGGGAAGAATTTCTTCTTCTTCCGATTCTGGTTCTGATGCGCAGGCTTCTGATGCGCAGGCTGGGGCGCTTGCATCTGCGGCTGCGGTTGGGCTTGCGGCCCCTGTTGGTTCTGGGGCGCGCCCTGTTGGTTGGATTTATTCTTGCGGCGACGCCTGCGGCGCCGATGTCCTTGCGACTGCCCCTGACCGTTGTCAGATGCAAGCCCCAGCTCCGGCTGAGGCTGCGTCGATTCTGTCGTCATGCGTTTACTTCCTGGTGCTTTGCAATAGAGTGCGTCGAACTCAAACCCGGTCACACAGCGCTACAGTGTGCCCAATCTAGCTTTTGCCCGCCCAGCGAGCGCACAACGAGCCGGACAGTCTTTCTGAATCAATTCATATCTGAATCAACTCACACCCAATCGGTCATGCGCGAATCAAGTCATACCGATGACAAGCGCCTGCGCCGGCGGGAAACATGAAAACCTGGCTGCATCGCCCTTTCATCCCCAGAGGAGAGCCCCACACCGGCCCAACGCAACCTGAGCAAGGGCGCCGGCCCAGTGCATTCCATCCTAAATAGGCGGCCATAAGCCGCAGCCTGACTCAACCCAACCGCCGCCTGCTCGGGCAGCAACCTTCTTTGGCTTGGGCAAACCGGCGCAGCTTCCGCACCCCGCTTCAAAGTCTCTGGAAAATCCCTGTGCCGCGCAACTCTACGCAGAAGCCATTCTGAAGCGTCATCCGATGGCTCTCATCGGTGCGTGGCGGCCGGTGCTTTTCGCAGCTGATGCCCTTCCTATGTGAGCCTTTGCCCCGCGCAGCCGGATAAGAATGAACTGTTCAGCGGGAGTTGCCGGCCCGGCGGCGAGCTTGCTCTACCCCACATGGGGTGGCCCGCGTCAGCCGCTTGATAGGCAACTTTCATAGTACCGCGAAGGCAGCGTGCTGGCAAGCGCCTCTCTTGAGGAGGGATCACAATGGTCACGTTGCAGCAATCTGCAACTGCCGGCAGCCTACGGGTTCACAATCGGCAATCGCCCAACGCACGAAACGCCACTCCAAAGAGTGGCGTCCGCGGTCCTGCGCTGGTCACTGGCCTCCGAGAGCGTCTCGTGGGCGATGGTTTTTCCACCGCGCCTACTGCAGGCTTTCCGGTTGGCTTCCCCTTGGAAGGGCCGCTCATGGGCGGTTGCTCTCACCGGATACCTGCTGTGCTTGAAGCTGCCTTGAAGCCGGCAGCCGTCAACATCACTGGCACCTTACATCACTGGCGCTATGGTTGTTGCAATCGATGTGCCGTTCCGAGAATGCTTAGTTTCCAGTAACTTAGCCCGTCACTTTCCATTGAGAAGTCTCAATTTTGGGAGGCTCCCTTCCAAAAACCGTAGGACTGCTTTGCGTTATTTCGCGGAGCGCGGCATTACCGCTGGCACGTTGGGCAGAAATGGGTGCCGCGGCCGGCGATGAGAATGCGCCGGATCGGGGTCTGGCAGCGGCGGCAGGGCTCACCGGTGCGCAGATAGACGCAGTGTTCGAGCTGGAAGAAGCCGCGCACGCCGTCCGCGTCGACGTAGTCCGAGACCGACGAGCCGCCCAGACGGATGGCATGGGCTAAAACCTGGCGCAGGGCTTCCCGCAGCCGACCGAGCTCGGCGCGGGTCAGGCGTCCGGCGGCGCGACGCGGCCGGATGCCGGCATGGAAAAGACTTTCATCGGCATAGATGTTCCCCACGCCGGCAAGCAGGGTCTGGTTGAGCAGAGCCGCTTTAATCGCCAGGCGGCGGCCGCGGAATAGCCCCGCAAACTCGTCCGCTCCAATCACCAGCGGGTCCGCACCCGACGGTCCGAAGGATGCACACTTGCGGAGATCCCGGAACTCCAGCCGCCCAAACCGCCGGGGATCCACAAATCGGAGCTCGCGGCCGCTCCCCAAGGTCAATCGCGCGTGCGTGTGCGCAGCCACCGGAGCCGCCGGCGCGGTCACGAGCAACCGTCCGCTCATCCCGAGATGCACGATCCATTGCGCCTCGGGATCCTGCAATTTGCGGTTTCCGCCGCTGGTTGAATGCGCTCTCTCACCCGAAGAGCCGAGCTCGACGACGATATGCTTGCCCGTGCGGTGGACGGCGAGAATGCTCCGGCCGGCAAGGCCTTTCGCCTGCAGCGGTGAAGAGGTTTTGAACGGTTCGGGGAGCCGGCTGAACCAGGTATCGACGATGCGATCGCCACGCAGCCTTTCGTGGACACCACGGGCAATGGTTTCCACCTCAGGAAGCTCGGGCATGGCTCTATCTTATCCGGAAGGACGGCATCACTTGCGGTCGCCGGGTGCGAGAACCTTGTTGGCCTCAAAGCTGACGATCTTCCACACCCCAGACGGGCCTTCCACGTAGACCTGCGTATAGCGGAAGCTTCCCGAGAGGTTGCCCTCGGGAGTGGTGGCCTGAACATCGGCCGTCGAGGTCACCAGCGCGGTTGTTCGATAAAATCTGATCTTGCGGTCCGAGATCTCCAGCGTGGTGAAGTGGATGCGGTGCGCCCGGAGATTGGCCAGCGCCTCTTCTTTGGTCTGCAGGGTGCCATTCGGCGTGATGGCCATGTAATCGTCGGAAAGCAGAGTGTTCATGGCCGCCGGATCGCCCTGGAGAAGGGCATTGCGCCAGGCATTTTCAAGATGATCGATCTCGTGGCGCCGCTCGTGTCTTTGCGCCCGCGGCAGTCCCGCAAACACCGTGCTGGCGCTCACCGTGAGGATCAGCGCTGCGATGCCTGCCCACCTGGCCCGCGGCCGGCGCATGGAATTCCATGGGTGTCGTGCAAAACCCATCATAGGCGTAACGGATGGTAGACCTGGATCGGGTCCTGGGTCAATCAATTTCAAGGAACGATACATCCCAGGATCATCCGCTCCGGTTTTGAACACCGGTTCGCACTGCACGGAAACCTCCAGCCCTTGGACGCCGCGAAACCGTTAAACGAGAGCAACCAGGTTTTGGAGATTCCGTTCGCGCATCTTCTGCAGAAGGCCGCCCACGCCCCACTTCTTAAAATGGGCTGACTCGCGGTGCGCCGCGAGAGCGGCATCATCGCGATATTGCTCGTAGATCATGATCGTATCCGGATCGTCCTGCAGATGGTGCGGCGTATAGGTGATGCAGCCTGGCTCCTGGCGCGAAGCGTCAGCAAGGTGACGGAGGATTTCCGCTATTTCCGCGCGATCTTCCGATGCGAATTTGAACCAGACAACGAAACTGACCATGGATGTGTGTTCCTTTTCGCCCGAAGAAGCGGGCCGCGGTAGCCTCTCCAGTGTACCTGCAAGGCTCGGTTACGCGTGGAGGCCGTCGAGTTCCTGGGCAAACTCCGGCAGCAGCATGGTCTGCTCGCGGTCCGGACCGGTGGAGACCATCCCGATGCGCGCGCCGCTCTCGCGCTCCTGGAAGCGAAGATATTCACGCGCTGCGGCGGGCAGCTTGTCAAACTCCGTGATGCCCTCCGTCGATTGCCGCCAGCCTTTCAGCGTGGTGTAACGCGGCTTGATGAGCTCGACGCCATGCACATCGGCGGGGATCTCATCCGTCACCTTGCCGCCGATCTCGTAGCCGATGCAGACCGGAATCTCGTCGAGCTCATCGAGGACGTCGAGCTTCGTCACCACCAGCCACTCGGCGCCGTTCACCTGGTTCGAGTAGCGCAGCAACGGGATATCGAGCCATCCGCAGCGGCGCGGACGCCCCGTTACGGCGCCGTATTCATTGCCGCGCGCGCGTAGCGATTCGCCGGATGCATCATGGATCTCGGTGGGGAACGGCCCTTCGCCGACGCGGGTTACATACGCCTTGGTGACCGAGATCACGGTGCCGATCGCCGTGGGTCCCACGCCCGTTCCGGTCGAAGCGCCACCGGCCGTGGCCGAGGAGGAGGTGACGAAAGGATAGGTGCCGTGATCGATATCCAGCATCGTGCCCTGCGCCCCTTCGAACATCACGCTCCCTCCCTGGGCCAGAATGTCGTTGAGAATGCGGCCGGTGTCGGCAACGAAAGGCCGCACCTTTTCGGCTGCGGCGGCGTACTCCTCATACATAGCGGCGGGATCGAGCGGGTCGGTGCCGAAGAGCGCATGCGCGATGGCGTTCTTCTCCGCGCAGGCCGCTTCAATGTGCGTCTTGAGCAGCGCGGGATGCAGCAGGTCCACCACCCGCAAGCCGCTGCGCGCCATCTTGTCTTCGTACGCCGGACCGATGCCGCGGCTGGTGGTGCCAATCTTCTTGCGTCCCGGCGCGCTCTCCGCAGCCAGCTCAATCATGCGATGGTAGGGCAGGATCACATGCGCGCGATTGGAGACGAAGAGCTGCGCGTCCACATCGACGCCCAGCTCGCGCAGCCGCGCGACCTCCTTGAGGAAGGCCAGCGGATCGAGCACGACACCATTGCCGATCACGCCTTTGCATCCCTTGCGCAGCACGCCGCAGGGAATCAATTGCAGAACAAACTTCTGCCCACGGATGATGACCGTATGCCCGGCGTTATGGCCGCCCGCGTAGCGCGCTACCGCGGAGAACCGTTCGCTGAGTACGTCCACAATCTTGCCTTTGCCTTCATCGCCCCATTGGGCGCCCAGCACTACCGCCGTCTTTGCTCGCATCTCTTTCCATTCCGCAAAAGAGCCCGGCGCTGGGGGCCGTTGAGCCGGCAGAGCACGGGCCAGGATCCGATTGCAGGCTTGCTGGCCCGCGACCTCTACGATGATAACCCAGGGGTGGGACCCCGGCATGGGTCTTCTGTCGCGATGGTTGTCTCCCGGCTCTCGAGGCTCCTCGACCTTCTGCAGCGCATTGCGATGACCCGGGAACAAGCGACAACGCCGAACCGGGAATGGTTAACCGTTCTCCTCGCGCGTTCTCTGCGGAAAAGCGTGCCAGCCTCCTGGAATCGTTCTCTCGCAGGCAGATCGGCTCGATCGACACGCGGAAGCCGGTTTTACCGGTGATTCGCCTCATCTGTTATAGTGGCTCGGTCGTAATTTCGCCCATTTTCGTAAACGCTAACGGAAAGGTGGCCGAAAGCTCGCCCGATCGAGAGGCAAGGAGAAAAATATGGAGTGGAGTGAGAGCACGAGACGGTCGTTCCTGAAACAGTTCGGTGCGGCGGGCGCCATGGCGCTCGCGGCGACCCATGCCGACGGGCTGGGATTGCCGGGCGCACAGGCGCCCGCGGAAAACTCCGCTGCCGACCAGAAGCAGGCCGCCACGCGCGAGCAGCGGATGCAATGGTGGCACGAAGCCAAGTTCGGCATGTTCATCCATCGGGGTCTTTACAGCGTGATCGGGCAGCACGAATGGGTGAAGGAGCAGGAAGGCGTTCCGATTCCCCAATACGAGATTCTCGCCAAGCACTTCAAGCCCAAGCCCAACGCTGCCGGCGATTGGGCGCGGCTGGCCAAGCGCGCGGGCCAGAAGTATATGGTGATGACCACCAAGCACCACGAGGGCTTTTGCAACTTTGACAGCAAGCTCACCGACTACAACGCCATGCAGCAGGGGCCCGGCCGCGATCTGGTTCGCGAATATGTTGAGGCCGCGCGCGCCGAAGGGCTGCGCGTCGGCTTCTACTATTCCCTCATGGACTGGCATCATCCCGATGGCGCCCGGTGCAAGACGGACGAGGATGCGCGCAAGCGGTTTGTAGCCTACACCCACGGTCTCATCCGCGAGCTGCTTACGAACTACGGCAAGATCGACGTGCTCTGGTACGACGTCTCCTGGCCGCTGACGCCCGAGGAGTGGGAGTCAGAGAAGATGAACGCGATGGTCTTCGACCTGCAGCCGGAGATCATCGTGAACAACCGCAACGGCCTGCAGGGCGATTTCTCCACGCCGGAGCAGCACATCGAGGCCTCCGCCGTGGGGCGCGCCTGGGAATCCTGCATGACGCTGAACAACAGCTGGGGCTTCAACCGCGCCGACGATGCCTGGAAGACCCCGACGACTATCGTTGACAACCTGATCACCTGCGCGCGCGGCGGAGGCAACTACTTGCTAAACATCGGCCCCATGCCGGATGGATCGATTCCGCCGGAGACCACGGCGGTGCTGGATAAAGTGGGCGGGTGGCTCGACGCCAATGGCCACGCGATCTACGGGACCGAGCGCGGCCAGTTGACGGCCAACGCGAGCTGCAATTACACCCGGCGCGGCAGCACGCTCTACGTCCACGTCTACGGCTGGCCCGGGCACACGCCGGCGGCAGAGTGGCTCGATTTCTACAAGCCTGAGGTGGTCGTGGCTATCGGCGGCCTCAAGCCGAAGGTGCTTTCGGCCAAGGTGTCGAAGACCGGCCAGAAGGTCGAATTCACGCAGGATGAGTTCAGCTTCCGTCTCACCGGGCTGCCTATGGCCGCGCCCGATGCGCCGGCCACTGTGATCGAAGTGGAATGCGATGGCGAGCCCATCGTCGACCATGCCGCGGAACGTCCGCTCTGGCCGCGCTACAAGGTAGGTGTCAGCATATAAATTGCTTAATCCTCGGGGTTCCCACCTTGCGGCGAAAATACCGCATAAAAACACCGCAAGGATTGGGACTTGGCCTCTTAGGAAGGGCGCGCGGCTCCACAGGGTGAACGGCTCCATGCGGAGGGATGCGGGAGTTTCGACTCCCGCACAAAACTGGAACGACTCGACGTGGGCTTTAGCCCCGGCGGGGCATTACACGAAGGCCGGAGCGGGCCGCGCATACGTGTACGGCCCTTCGGGAATCAGCGCCACCAGCGCGTCCTGAGGAAGATCTTTGACCAGCGCCGCGATCGCCTGGTCGAGAGTGTCGAAGGCCTGCGAAGCAAGGCTGCCCAGCTCCGCGGGCGATATTCCCGGCGTATAGAAGAACAACTCGTGCTTCAGGCCCAACAGCGCCAGCCGCTCCAACTGCCATTGGTCCACTTCCACGCGCGACTCCCGGATCTGCTCGAGAAAGGCCGTGGGGCCCGAATAGTTCAGCATCATGCGCGCGAACTCCGGCGAACCCATGCCCTCTCCGCACTCGCCAAGAACCAGAAGGCGTCCTCCCGGCTTGACGATGTGCTGCGCCGCGGTGAGCCCTTTCACGCTCTGGTAAAAGGTGAGATCGAGCGGATAGCCCGCCGCTGAGGTAATCGCCGCATCCGCCAGCGCGGGCACAGAGGCCGTCGAGGTGGTCTCAAGGAAACGGACAGCCGCCGCATGCGCCTTCACCGGATTCCCGGCAAAGACGCCCGAGATCTCCCGCTCCCGCGTAAGTGTCACATCGAGGATGAAGTCATGCCGCGCCATAGCGGCAATCTCTACCAGCTCGGCGTGCAGCGGGTTGCCGTCGATCGAGCCCTCGGTTGCCAGCGGCTCGCGCATGAAGCGTGGCGAGTGAATCACCTTAATGGTCTCCTGCGCCGCCACCCCCGGAACCACCAGCTTGCGCCCTCCGGAGAAACCCAACATCAAGTGCTGCTCCACAAAGCCGAGCGTGATGTGCAGATCGGCGGCCATGAAGCGCTCATCGATGAACACCGGCGTTCCGCGGCTTGACGTGCCCAGCGGGCGATGCGCGCCCAGATCGCGGGCATCATGGCTGACGACGCGGTACTTGCGCGCAATCTCAGGTCCCACGATGCGGTCGACCTCCTCGGGCGTGGCCGCGCGGTGAAGGCCCGTGGCAATGAGAATCGTCACCCCGTCTACCGGCACACCGGCGGCGTGCAGCCGCTTGAGCAGCGGCGGCAGAGTGACGGCGTTGGGAGCCGGGCGGGTGATATCGCACACCGAGATCGCCGCACTGCGCCTGCCCGCGGCCAGCTTCCCAAGCGGCTCGCTGCCGATTGGATGATCCAGCGCGTCAGCAAGCGCCGCATCCACATCGGCCACTGCCGGAGCGGAGCGCGTATGCGCCACGTGGCAAGCGAGGCTGCCCGGAAGCGCCACATCGATACCCTGTTTGCCGAAAGCGAAACGAGTCTTCATAGGAAAATAGGCGCGCCGCGCGACCGCCGCACGTCCCTTCTATTCCATTCTACGGGTTGGCGGTCTTTAGCGAACGGCTGAGGCCGCATGCAGAATCGCATCGGCGATGTGCGCGGCCTCCACGGCGGGCCGCGCCTCGTGCACGCGGACAATGGAAGCGCCCTCAAGGATCGCCGCCGTCATGGCCGCCACACTGGCTGCCTGCCGCCGGCCCGGCGGCGCGGGACTGCCGCCAAAAAGCGGCGCCAGCGTCTGCCCGAGGAAAGACTTGCGGCTCACCCCGGCCAGGAGCGGCCGGCCCAGCGCAAGCAATTCGCGCTGGCGGGCAAGCAGCAGGTAATTTTCACCGAAGCGCTTGCCGAACCCATAGCCGGGGTCGAGAACCACCGAGTCCGCCGCAATGCCCGCGGCCTCTGCGCCTGCGAGGCTCGCAGCCAACCCCTCGCGCACCGTGGCGAGAAGCGCATCGGAGGCAAGCTGCGACTGGGTGCGCCACGCCTCGGGCCGCCCGCGGGTATGCGCCAACACCACGGCTGCCTTGAACTCCGCGCAGACGGCCGCCAGCGCGGGATCCCAGGTGAAGCCGCTCACGTCATTGACGATCTCTGCGCCCGCTTGGAGCGCCGCTTTGGCCGTCCCAGCCTTGTACGTGTCCACCGAGAGAATCGCATCCGGACGCACGCGCAGAATTCCATCCAGGACCGGCAGCAGACGAGCCTGCTCCTCCTCGGCGCTCACCCCAGGCGCATCGCCTCCTGCGCGTGAACCAGGCCGCGTGCTCTCCGCGCCCAGGTCGAGCAGATCCGCGCCTTCGTCCAATAGCCGCAGTGCGTGGGCAACGGCGCGGTCCGGAGCCAGAAAAGAACCGCCGTCGCTGAACGAATCCGGCGTGATGTTGACGACACCCATCACCAGCGTGCGCGGACCGAGTTCGAGGGTCCGGCGGCGCAGGCGCCAGGTTGCAGGGCTTCGCATCGGGCTCACCTCTTCGATGGTACCCTCCTCGGGAAAGCTCTCCTGCTACACTCCGGGCATGATCTTCCTACAGCGCTTTATGGCTGGTTTTTTGGTGACATTTCCGGTCCTCTCTCCTGTGGCGGGCGCACAGGCCCGGCATAATCACCGACCCACCCAGCACACCGCGCCCACCGGAAACCTCGCGGAACGCGTCCAGGCCATTCTCGCCGAACCGGCGCTGACTCACGCGCAGGTCGGCATCAGCGTGGCCACGCTCGATGGCCAATCGCTCTTCGGAATCGATGACGATCGTCTGTTCATCGCGGCTTCGAACGTCAAGCTCGTCACCACGGCGGCAGCCTTCGCTCTGCTTCCCGTCGAGACGCTCACCTGGACCACTTTCGTGGTGGGCGATGGCGATGTGGACAGCAGCGGCGCCCTGCACGGGAACCTGGTCCTGATGGGCGTAGGCGATCCGACGTTGAGCGGCCGGCACTATCCCTATCAGGAGCCGGAAAAGCCCTCTTCCGGCGCCCCGCCCGAGGCCCTCAATCCGGGCGTTGAGGCCATGATGCCGCTGAGTCTGCTTGCCCAGCAGGTTGAGCAGTCGGGCGTGCGCTCCATTGCCGGAGACGTCATTGGCGACGATACATTTTTCGTCGATCAGCCGTATGGCGAGGCCTGGGGCTGGGACGATCTGCAGTGGGGCTATGGCGCACCGGTCTCCGCGCTCACCTTCAATGACAATGAGATCGGCCTGGCGATCGGGCCGGATGCTGCTGCTCCCGGAGCCACGACGGCCGCGTGGACGCCCGACGTGGCGTATTACACGCTCGAAAACACCATGACGCCGGCGCCTACCGGCGAGTTCGCCCATCCGGGGCTGGAACGCCGGCCGGGAGCCATGATGGTGCGGGCCTGGGGCACCTCGCCTGCCGGCGGCGTGCATGTGAGCGTGGCCATTGAGGAGCCGGCGCAGTTCACCGCGGAGGCGTTCAAGCAGGCTCTTGAGGCCCGTGGGATTTTAGTCTCCGGCGCGGCGGAGGCCCGGCACCAGTATGCAACCGGGACGGGCGATTTTGCCGGTCAGCGGGAGCAGCCGCTCAAGCTTGAACGCTCTTCGCTCACCACGGTCTCCGGCTCCATGGAGGGCCACCGGGTTTTGGGCGCGCACATCTCCGTGCCGGTGGTCCAGGACATCATAGTCACCAACAAGACGAGCCAGAACCTGCACGCCGAGTTGCTGTTGCGCCTTTTGGGCAAGGTGGAGGGTTCCGCGGGAAGCTTTGAAGAAGGCGCCCGGGTGGTGCGGCAGTTCATGACCGATGCCGGCGTGGACGACCGGGACTTTTTCCTCTACGACGGCTCGGGGGTGAGTCCCGACGATCGGGTTGCTCCGCGCGCCTTCACGCACCTGCTCACGTACGCGGCACGTCAACCCTGGGGGCAGGCATGGCGCGCCACGCTGCCTGTCGCCGGCGTCGATGGAACGCTTCAGGGCCGTTTCACGAACTCGCCGCTCAAGGGAAAGATGTGGGCTAAGACCGGAACGCTCAACGAGGTGAATACGCTTTCCGGCTATCTGACCGCGGCCAGCGGCCGGACGCTGGCGTTCTCGATTCTGATCAATGGGCGCCGGCCGGGCAGCAGCGCCGAGGCGCAGGCCGTCGACCGGATCGCCGAGGCGATCGCCGCCTCGGAGTGACTTTCCCTGGGCCCGGCACGAACTTGGACGGCTCTCTCGCCCTGCACACCGGACTTTTGCTCTGCCGCCGGCCTACCCCAAACCCCAGTTGACGCATCCTACGATTCGCTGCTTTTCGTATCGGTTCATACTAGGTTGTACCGGGAATCGTTGTACCGGGAATCCGTAGTTCGACTTTGCGACGACGCCTGCTTTCCCGGCGCGCTGCTGACACTACAGGTCGCCTAAATATAAGGAGATACAAAGGACGCATGGAGCCAAACGAGCTACGTCTGTCCACCGGCATCCCGGGACTCGACGACATTCTCCATGGCGGTTTGGCACCGGGGTATCTCTACCTGATCGAAGGGAATCCCGGCGCGGGGAAGACAACCCTTGGCCTGCAGTTTCTCATTGAAGGCGCGAGAAACGGAGAGACCGGCCTCTACATCTCCCTTGCCGAGAGTGAAGCCGAGCTTCGAGATGTGGCGGCTTCCCATGCGTTTTCCCTTGTCGGCGTAACCATCGCCAAGATCTCGCCTCCTGAAATCGCCGGCGCGTCGGGCCAGCAATATACCGTCTTTCAACCCGCGGAGGTCGAACTGGCCGATGTACTCGAAACGATCCTCGGCAAGGTGCACGATCTCTGCCCGTCGCGGGTGGTCATCGATTCGATGTCGGAGTTGCGTATGCTGGCGCGCGACTCGATTCGCTACCGCCGCCAGGTTCTGAGCCTCAAAGAGTTCTTCGAGGGAAGGGATTGCACTACCCTCTTGCTGGACGAGCAGTTTCGAGCCTCCTCGGAGAATCAGGTGCAGACTATCGCTCATGGCGTTATCTGCCTTGAGGTGCTGCGGCGAAACTACGGCATCACCCGGCGTCGGCTCGAAGTGGTGAAGGTCCGCGCCTCCAGCTTCCGCGAGGGCTTTCATGATTACATCCTTGTCAAAGGCGGCATGTGTGTCTTTCCACGCCTGGTTTCAGGTGAGCATCGTAACGAACAGACCGCTCCGGAGGTCCTGCCGAGTGGCATTGCCGAGCTCGACGCGTTATTTAAAGGCGGCGTGCAGCGCGGGACGAGCACCTTGATCACCGGCCCCACAGGCTGCGGAAAATCGACCCTGTGCATGCAATTTGCCGTCACCGCAGCCGAGCGCGGCGAGAAGAGCGCGATCTTCACCTTCGACGAAACCCTCGATTCAATCCGCGTGCGCAGCCGCGGATTGGGAATGAGCGTCGACTCCTATCTTGGGGAAGCCATCCACCTGGAGCAGGTAAACCCGGCGGAGCTTTCGCCAGGCGAGTTTGTCGACCGCATTCGCCGGGGAGCGGAAGAAAGCAATGGAAGCTGGTTGTGATCGATAGCCTGAACGGGCTTCTAAACTCAATGAGTGAGGAGGAGGGGCTGATCGTTCAGCTTCATGAGGTCCTCGCTTATCTCAGCCAGAAGGGAGTCGCTTCCTTCCTGGTTCTTGCGCAGTATGGCCTGGTGGGCGCCGGAATGTCGACACCGGCCGACGTCAGCTACCTCGCGGACAATGTTCTTCTCCTGCGCTACTTTGAAGCCGCCGGCGAAGTGCGGCAGGCGCTCTCGGTAATGAAGCGCCGCTCGGGCCCGCACGAGCGGTCGATTCGCGAGATGTCCATCAGCAACGGCAGATTGACCATTGGCGGCCCGCTGAAAAATTTCGCGGGCGTACTCACAGGCATACCGGAGTTCAAGGGAGGGCAGCAACTGCTATGACGGCGAACCGGCTTCGCTTTATGGTGGTAGCTCCGCTGGGGCGCGACGCGGAGTTGATCGCGGCCCTCCTGAACGCCTCGGGCTACGGTTCCGAGCGCATGGAATCGATTGCCGACGCGAAGCAGGCCGGAACGGCCATGCTGCTCGGTCTCATCCTCACCGATGAAGCGCTGACGAAGAATGGCCTGGAAGCCCTGCGCACACTGATCGACGCGCAGCCGCAGTGGTCCGATCTTCCCGTGATCCTGCTCACCAGCGGTCCTGGGGAGCCTCGCCGCGCCGTCACCGCCAGCCAGGTTCGGATGCAGTTTCGCAGCGTCTTTCTACTCGATCGCCCGGTTCGCAAAGAACTGCTGCTGAGCGCCGTGCAGGTTGCCTACAATTCCCGGCTCAAACAGCTCGAAGTGCGTGACGCGGCCATGCAGCAATATCAGAGCGAAGAGACTCTGCGGAATGCCGAAAAGCTGGCAACCGCCGGCAGGCTCGTGGCCACCATGGCGCATGAGGTCAACAATCCGCTCGAGGCGCTGGGCAATCTTCTCTTCCTTATCGAGCATAGCCCCACGATCGACGATGCCCGCGCTTTCAGCCGCAAGGCGACCCAGGAGCTCGAACGCATCAGTGAAATCGTCAACCAGACGCTGGGCCTTCATCGCGCTCCCGCCAAGCCCGCCATCACCGAGATTGCCGAACTCGCCACCTCGGCGCTGACGCTCTTTCGCGGGAAGCTTCGCGAGCGCAAGATCGTCGAGTGCGTCACCGCCGAGCCGACGTTGGCCTTCTGCTCGGCGGGCGAGGTTCGCCAAGCCGTGGTGAATCTCATCGGCAACGCTCTCGACGCGATGCCCGAGGGAGGAAGGCTCTATCTGCGTGTCTCCTCCGCCACACGCAAGGGAGCACTCTACGCGCGCCTGACAGTCGCGGACACCGGCAGCGGCATCCCCGCCGCAATCCGCCCCAACCTCTTCAACCAGTTTTTCACCACCAAGGGCAGCCGCGGAACGGGGCTGGGGCTCTGGCTCACGCGCGACATTGTGATCCGCAACGCCGGCCGCTTGCGATACCGGTCTCGCACCGGGTCCCCGAGCGGCACCGTCTTCACCCTCTATCTGCCCGCCGTTGCTCCCGCCGCTCGCGCGCACACGGATGCGGGGCATCCTCAAGGCGACTCCAGAAGCGAAGAGGCCGCGTGACGGCCCTGCACGGCCTCAATAAATCATCTTCAGCGAGAGCTGAATCTGGCGCGATGTGCCCGCGGTCTTGCTGATCTCACCAAATCCTGAACCGGTGAGCGTATTCGCCGGCAATCCCATATTCACGATGTTGAACAAATTGAAAAATTCTCCGCGAAACTGCAGGTCTACGCGCTCGGCGCCGCTGGCGCGCCGGCCGAACGGCGTGTCCTTAATGAGCGCGAAATCGAAATCATAGTAAGCCGGTCCGCGAAAGGTGTTGCGGCCCAACGCTCCGAAGCGCCCCAGATTCGGCCCCGTCCCGCCGGCCACGCGAATCGGAATCGAGAAGAACGCGCTTGCGTTGTTCGCGCCGCGGCCAAAATAGTCCTCCCGCACCTTGCCCGCCGTCGAGAGATGGGGAACCGCAATCTGGTCCGGCCGGTCTGTGCCGTTCGAGCCCGCGCCCGTCTGCTGAATACCGGAGAAGACCGTAAACGGCGAACCCGATGTGATGCTGGAGATACTGAGCAGTTCCCATCCATCTGTGACCTTGCGGCTCAGAGCCCGTAGAAAGCCCACACTCTCGAGATGCAGATCCTGCGCCGCGCTCAAGCCGAACGAGTGCGTCACGTCAAAGGCCGACGGACCCTTTTCCGGATGCGTGTCGTACGGGTTCTGCGGAAAGCCCGACACCACGGCTCCGGTTGAGCCGGTCCCGCCGATCACCCCACTCGTGTCATCGATCGACTTGCTCCAGGTGTAGCTCGCCTGCAGGCCCGGGCCGCCGCGGCCCACTGTGCCCGCGAGCGAGGTCTGCAGCGCATGATAGGTCGAGTGCGCGGTGGCCGTGATCTCGTTCTCGAAACCAAATCCGCCGGTCACATTGCCGGCTCCGTCAAATGTCGTGAGTGGCGCAAACGCGACAGTGGCGCCCGGATAGGCATTCGGAAAACTGACGCGGGGCAGACGTTCGGCTGCCGTGCCCACGTAGCTCGCGTCCGCGACCAGGTTGCCCAACCTGCGCTCCAGCCCTGCCGTCCATGTGAAGAGTGTTGCATTTCCAAAAGCCCGGTCGACCCCACTCAGAGATAGATCGCTGACCACGTGGCCGGCCGTCAGCGCGGCCACATTCTGCTCGTACCGGTTCACGTCCATCGCCGTGTTGGGCGCTACCGTATTCGTGCGCCCGTTCGGAAAGATGTTGGCGCCCGCGGGCGTCTCCGCCTGCGGCAGTTGCGATGGAGCGATCTGGAAACCGTACGGGATCGGCGCATTCGCCGCTGAGAGCAGCCGCGGCATCACGGCAAACGGCGTCGAGCCGGTAAGAAAGTTGTCCTGCCAGATATTGGGAGGGATCACCGTAATCCCTCCGCCCGCGTGCGCCTGCAGCTTATTCGTCACTTGCCATGCAGCCTGCACGCGCGGTCCCCATCCCTTCCACTCCGTCCTGT
The DNA here is from genome assembly GCA_036489815.1 of Occallatibacter sp. Lineage (GTDB taxonomy): Bacteria > Acidobacteriota > Terriglobia > Terriglobales > Acidobacteriaceae > Telmatobacter. The sequence goes on from DASXFB010000103.1 coordinate 27,703, forward strand.
AACCCGGCTGCGGATTGACCACGTACTGCTGCGTTCCCTTCGTCCACAAAAAGCCCGCCGTGCGCCGCGCCCGCTCTGTGATGGGCGTATAGAGCTCCCAGCGTACGCCGTAGTTCAACGTAAGACGGCTTGTAATTTTCCATGCATCCTCAAAGTATGCATTCACATTGTTGCGATTGATCGCCGCCGGTCCAATGTGCTCGCTGCTCGAGAAATAAGGCGGCGCCACCGAGATGGTATACACAAAGGGACTGCCCGCAAGAAAGCTCGATAGCGTATCCGGCAGCGGATCGCCGGGTCGCACATCGTGCTTCCCGCTTTGCGAGGGAATCGTCTCGTTGGCATAGGCCGTGCCGCCGCCGAAATCGTATTCGCCGTTCGGGCTCACCCCGAAGTAGGTCGTGTCGCGGTTCGCGCGCACCTCGGCGCCGAACTTGATGGAGTGGCGCCCGGCAGTCAACGACACATTCTCGCGCGCCTGAAACAGGTTGCCGTACGCCTGCATCACTGTTCCGGCCGCGGAGTCGAATGCCTCAAACAATCCGTCGTTGAACTTGACTGCCGGATCAACGTGGTTCGGCGTGGGAAAGCCCGGCGTCGATCGCTCGATGCTTAGCGATGACTCAAAAACAAGTCGCGGCGATGCCGTGTGCGTGTACGTGCCCACCACATTCCGTTGCCGATCGATGTATTCAACTCCGAACGAGGGATCAATCGCGGTCTGGTCCGGATTCGTTGTGGGTCCGGTAAGGTTGTCCATCACGAACCGCGCAAAGAACTGGTCCTTCGAGGAGATCTTGTGATCGAGGCGCAGCGAAAACTGGTTCGCGTTCGTCACCACCTTTGAGGCGGTTGCATAGGTATGCGCGCCAAACGATCCCGCCGTATCATTGGGCAGCGGATACCGCGCCAGCACCGCTGCGATGCCCGCATTCACCGGCACGGTAAGCGTGTCCGTCGAGCCATCCGGGTACGTCACGCTGTCAACACCCGTACGTTCAAGAGCCGTCGGCACCGGCATCACCTGCGTGGTGCCGAGCACCTGCCGGAAGCCCTGATACTGCGTGAAATAAAATGTGCGGCCGCGACCGTCATAGACGTGCGGCAGCAGCACCGGTCCGCCGTTCGTGAAGCCAAACTCGCTGCGCCGGAAGGGCGGGATCCTGCCCGGATAGGCCGGCGTCGCGTAGTCAAAATAATTGCGCGCGTCAAACATCGAGTTGCGCACGAACTCGAACAACGATCCGTGGAATCCGATCGCTCCCGACCGCGTGACGATATTGGTAAATCCCGAAGCCCCGCGCCCGATCTCCGCCGGCATCCATCCCGAGCTCGACTGAATCTCTTCGACCGCGTCCACATTGAAGTTCGAGAAGGTTGCGCCGCCCATCTCCGGATCGCTGATGTCCGCGCCATCGAGTGCAAATGTCGCTTCCACGCCGCGCTGCCCATTGATGGCAAACTGCGCCGTGAAGTTGGTTGCGCCGTTCGCATCGGTCATAGTGCCGGCGGCCAGCAGCAACAGCGTGCTGAAGTCGCGCTTGTTCAGCGGCAATTCGCTCACGGACGCGCTCGAAAGCTCTTCGCCTCCCGTCGCCACCTGCCCTGCCAGTGCGCCCACGGTCAGTTCACCGCGATCGGAGAGCGTCAACGCAGCCGGAGGCATCGCCGGCGCAAGCTCGACCGGCTGCGCGGCTTCTACTTTGCGCCCGTTCCATTGCACTGTGAGCCGGTAGTCGCCGGCAGGCAACGCCGCGAGCCGGAAAGCGCCGTCGCCGCCGCTTAACGCTTCGGCGCGCTTGCCCTTGGCCTCCAGGCGCACCTTCGCCGCTGCCACCGGCGCGCCACTGGAGTTACGCACCACCCCGCGCCATGCAATCGGCGAAGGCGCCTGCGCTGGCAGCGCCGGCGCAACGAGCAGAAGAGCGAGGAGCCCATGGCGGAGGAGATTGTTCTCACACCGCACTGTCGCGGATAGGCGCATTCTGCGGAAAAACTCGTGGAGCAAGCGAGCGGGCAAAGGGAAAAGAGCCTTGAGAGCGAGATACGCGACCTCAAATGAAATCGGAGCGAGAAGAGATCGGTTGGCCGCGTTGCTTTGGATTATACCTTCGACGTGATTCCATAGAATGGTTGCAGAGGTTTGGAGAACTTCAGAGGTATATGGATCGATTCGAAGACAGCGCAGCCGCTGCGCATCAGGACACCATCGCCGCCATCTCCACGCCGCCCGGCCGCGGCGGCATCGGCATCGTGCGCCTCAGCGGACCCGCCTCCGCGTCCATTGCCACGCGGCTTGTGCGCCTGCGCCAACCGCTTGAACATGCCCGTGCGCGCCTTGCCGATGTGGTGGATGAGGCCGGGGATGAAGCCGATTCCACCCGTATCGATGAAGCGCTGGTTAGTTTTTTCGCCACCCCCAAATCCTACACGGCCGAAGATGTGGTGGAGATTGCCGCGCACGGATCGCCGGTGGTTCTCGAGTGGTTGCTGCGCCGCGCGTTGGAGCTGGGGGCGCGGTTGGCCGAGCCCGGCGAGTTTACCCAGCGCGCCTTTGTCTCCGGCCGGCTCGATCTCACCCAGGCCGAAGCCGTTCGCGACCTCATCGACGCGCAGACGCTCACGCAGGCACGCCAGGCCGCGAGCCAAATGGGCGGCGCGCTCAGCCGCCGCGTCGCGCCCCTCAAGCAATCGCTCGTCGAGCTTGTGGCGCTGCTTGAAGCGGGCATCGACTTCGCCGAAGACGACATCGACGTTACCTCGCAGTCCCGGATCGCAGGCCAGATAGAAGAGATCGCCGGGCCGCTTTCGGCTCTTGAAGCCTCTTTCGCCCGCGGCCGCATCGTGCACGACGGCCTCACGCTTGCCATCGTCGGTCGCCCCAACGCCGGCAAGAGTTCGCTCTTCAATCGTCTGGTCGAGCGGGACCGAGCCATCGTCACCGCGACACCCGGCACCACGCGCGACTTGGTCACCGAGCGCATTGCGCTCGACGGCATCCCGCTCGAGCTCGTCGATACGGCCGGCCTGCGCGGGGCGGCCCACGGGCTCGTCGACGAGGCCGAGCAACTCGGCATCGCCCGCAGCCGGGAGGCCCTTGCCGACGCCGCTCTTGTCCTGATCGTGCTCGATGCGACGCAGCCGCTCAACGAAGAAGAGCGCCTGCTGTTCGCTGCCGTCGAAGGCAGGCCTGCTCTCATCGCTCTCAACAAAAGTGACTTAAAAAGTGGTTCGGCTTCAGGTCAGCCTTCGTCCGAACCCGACAGCCCTTTGCCTGCCGCCGTCTCGGCGCTGCCCACCTCGGCCCTCACCGGCGAAGGTATTCCCGAGCTGCGCGCGCGCATTCTCGCTCTCGCCACTGGCGGCGCTGCGGCGGAAGCCGGCATGTTGACGAATCTTCGCCAGCACCGGGCCGTCTCTGCTGCGCTGGGCGCTCTGGCTGACGCAGCCCGCGCCAACGCCACGTCCATCCCGCACGAGATGATATTGCTCGATCTCTATCGAGCCTTGTGGGCTCTCGACTCTCTCACCGGTCAGACCACGCCCGACGACATCCTCAACCTCATCTTTTCCACCTTCTGCATCGGTAAATGAAGAGGCCGCCCAAGCCGATGCCGAGCGCGGCGAGCTCTGATGCTCGCAGCTTTTGCTCCGAATCGATATTACTTTTCAAGCATCTATCATATATATTCGTTAAATGGAGCGGCAGCCCAGCGGCAAACCGACCTCCGCCGCGCCCTCAAAACCCAAGGAGGCTTTGGTGGACTCACGCGCGCTCTCGAGGCGGCGGACGCAGTCTCGCCTCTCCCTTCAATTTCCGCTCGTCCTCCTGATGGCTTGGGTCTCCGTCCTTGCTGCGCCGGCCCAGACGTCCTCCGGGTTGGCCGGATGGGTCTCAGACCCCTCGGGCGCGGGTATCGCCGGGGCCAGTGTGACCGCGCGCAACGCCGGCACCGGGATGGAGCGCACCACCACGACCGACGGCGCTGGACGGTTCCGGATCCCGGGTTTGCCCGTCGGGGACTACGAAATCATCGCCCGCAAGCCTGGATTCGCCGAGGAGATCCGGACCGGCATTCATCTGCTCGTCGGCCAGGAGGCCGCGGCCGATCTCCGTCTTCAGGTTGGCCGGGTTCAGCAGCAGGTCACCGTGGATGCGGATGCTCCCGCCGTGAACGTGACCACGGCCGACGTCTCCGGCCTGGTGGGCGAAAAAGAGATCAAGGATCTGCCCCTGAACGGCAGGAGTTTCGACGAGCTGATGACGCTGAATCCCGGAAGCGTGAACTTCACCGCCGAAAAGGCCGGTGGGGTGGGGGTGTCGAACTCGACGGTGGGCAATAACTTTTCCGTCTCGGGAAACCGGCCGCAGCAAAATCTTTACCTGCTCAACGGGATCGAGTTCACCGGCGCCGCGGAAAACAACATGCAGCCCGGCGGCACGAGCCAGGAGCTGCTGGGCGTGGACGCAGTGCGCGAATTCAATGTGCTGCGCGATACCTACGGCGCCGAATTTGGCAAGCGGCCGGGCGCGCAGGTGCTCATCGTCACGCAGGGCGGCACGAATCATCTGCACGGCTCGGTCTATGAGTTCCTGCGCAACAACGATCTCGACGCACCGAATTTCTTCGACCAAGGTTCCGCGCCGCCGTTTCAGCGCAACCAGTTTGGCGGGTCGCTGGGTGGTCCGCTGGAACGGAACAAGACCTTCCTCTTCGGCAACGTTGAAGGCCTCACGCAGCATCTGCATCAGACCAGCGTGGCGCTCGTGCCGGACAACAATGCGCGCAACGGCATCCTGCCGGGCAACGTCCACGTGGGCGTCGCGCCTGCCGTGGTTCCGTTTCTCTCCCTCTGGCCCACTCCCAGCCCCAGCGCGCCCGACTTCGGAGGGATTGCGGAGGCCTTCGGCAGCCCGCTTCAAACCATCCGCGACACATTCGGCACCGCGCGCCTCGATCGCACGTTCTCAGAGAAAGACTCTCTCTCCGGGGTCTACACCGTTGACGACAGCGCCGACGTGACACCGACCAGCGCCAATCCTTACAGCACCGACGTCGAGAGGCTGCGCGAACAGGTGGCCAGCCTCGAAGAGACGCACGTAGTCTCCCCCCGACTGCTCAACACAGCTCGCATTGGCTACTCGCGGGCTGCGTATTTCTACACCGGCGAGCCGACGCCCGGAACGTCCGCGGCTACAGTGCCGGGATTCATCCCCGGCCGCCCCGTGGGAACCGTGGTCGTGGGCGGAAGCGCCGCGGCCAATCCGGCGGCGCAGCTCAGCCAGGGCGGCAGCAACACAGGCAGCCATTTGCATATCGCGCGCAACCTCTACAGCTATCAGGATCGCGTGCTGCTCACCCGCGGCCGTCACGAGCTGAGCGCCGGCGCCTGGCTGCAGCAGCTTCAATCGAACGAGGATCTGGCCCTCACCCAATTCGGGCAAGCTACCTTCACCGGCCTGCAACAGTTCCTCACCGGCACCATCTCCAGCTTCCTCTACGATCCGGCTCCCACTGAGATGAACTGGCGCTCGGTTCTCGGCGCTTGGTACCTGCGGGATGCGATCCGCGTCACGCCCAAACTAACCCTGTCGCTCGGCTTCCGCGATGAGTTCACCACCGGCTGGAATGAGGCGCACGGCCGCGCCGCCACCTTTATCGTGAGCAACGGCGCGCTCCAGACACAGCCCCGGATCGCCGGCTCAGCCTTCACCATTAATCACGCCCGGTTTCTTCCCGAACCGCGCGCCGGCCTGGCATGGAGCCCGTTCGGACGCACAACCGTTCTCCGCGCCGGCTTTGGTATGTACAACGATCTCCAGGATGCGCTCGGCTATCGCATGGACCAGAACGCGCCCTTCAACCCCTCTTACAACATCGCCAACCTCGCGGTCGCCAGCCTGCCCCTCTCCACTTCTTCCGTGCCCGCGAACGCCAAGATTGCGCCCGCCGGCGTGCAGTCCGATATGCGCACGCCCACGCTGATCGCCTACTCGTTGCGCGTCGAGCAGGAACTTACGCCGAATACCGTCTTCACCCTCGGTTATGTCGGCTCGCACGGCTACCACGAGATTGTCAGCCTGGACGATAACGAGCCCTCCCCCACCGTATGCCCGGCATCGCCTTGCCCCTCCGTCTATCCGGCCGGCTTCCCGGCCCCGCTGGCCGGCGCGCCCGTTTCCGCCGGCAGCTCTTACATCCCCGCAGGCGCGCCCAACGCCAACCCCGCCCTCGGCGCCGCGTGGGCCTGGTATTCGGTCGGCACCAGTTCTTACAATGCATTGCAGGCCGACATCAATCATCGCCTCAGCCACGGCCTGGTCCTGCGCGGCGTCTATACCTGGGCCAAGGCCCTCGATGACGGCGATTCTCTGAATGCGACGGCGGCCGGCAATGCACCCGGCTTGGTCTCGAATCCCTTTTCGATACACGCCGACTGGGGTCCGGCAACCTACGATCTGCGCAATGTAGGTGTGATCAGCGGCACCTACGCGTTGCCCTTCGGACAGCATCAGCCTCTTTTGAACCGCGCCAGGGGAATTTCGAATCGTCTCATCAGCGGCTGGACGGCCAACTCCATCGTCACGCTGCAATCCGGCTTTCCCTTTACGCCGCAGCTCAGTTACAACCCCTCGAACAACAACGATTCCAAAAACCCGGTGCGCCCGTTCGCGAATCCTGCCTTTTCCGGCTCGCCGATTCTTGGCAAGCCCACGCAATGGTTCAACCCCGCAGCCTTCCTCGCGCCGCCCTCAGGCAGCGGATTCTACGGAAGTCTCCGCCGCGATAACCTGACGGGTCCCGGCCTGGCAACGTGGGACATGTCGATGCTCAAAGACACTTCTCTTCACGAACGCATGAATCTTGAGTTCCGCGCCGAGCTCTTCAACCTCCTCGACCGCGCGAACTTCAACACGCCGAACCTGGTGGTCTTCACGCCAACGGGAGTATCACCCACCGCCGGCGTCATCACCAGCACCTCGACCACCTCACGCCAGGTCCAATTCGCGTTGAAGCTGTTGTGGTAGCAGCGCTCGCGTCCATCCCATCCTCCATCCCATTGAGGGCGTGATCCGGCGTTTGTCGGCCATTTTGCGGCCCCGCCTGCGCATTTAGCCTTGTGCTTTCCGCTGATCCGGGGGTACGTTGGGACTTGGGGCTTCCAGATCGTTATCCCGCTGCCCAGTTTGGTTCTGAAGGAGCATGCCCATGCAGCCGACCTCCGTTTTTCCAGCCCTCCCGAATCTCTCCCGCCGCAACTTCTTTCGCATGGCCGCAGGCGCCTCCGCGCTTGCGGGCGTGCCGATTCTCAGTGAGGGCCATCTCGCCTGGGCCGCGCGACCCGCCGCCGATGGGTATAACGACCCGAAGGCCATCCATATTGACGCCAACGAAAATCCGCTTGGACCCTCCGAAGGAGCGCGCCAGGCCATGGTGGACATCATCCCCCGGGGCGGACGCTATATGTACCACATGCGCGAAGAGCTGGCCGGGATCTTCGCCGCGCAACAGGGCCTCGATCCCCAATGCGTTTTGCCCTTTGCCGGATCCAGCGAGCCGCTGCATCTCACCGTGATCGCCTTCGCGGCCAAAGACAAACCGCTGGTGATCGCCGACCCCGGATACGAAGCGCCCATGAGGGCTGCCGCAGCCATCGGCGCACCGGTCATCAAAGTACCGCTAGCCGATCGCAACGGTTGCGCGACGCACGACGTTAAAGCCATGGTGGCCGCCGCATCGACGCCCGGCGTCATCTACATCTGTAACCCCAACAACCCGACCGGTACTCTCACCAGCCGCCAGGACCTGGAATATGCTGTCGGCAGTGCCCCCAAAGGCTCGCTGGTCCTGATCGATGAAGCCTATATCCACTTTTCCGACGCCGCGCCCTCGTTGGATTTTGTAAAAGAAGGCAAGGACGTTATTGTCCTGCGCACCTTCTCCAAAATCTACGGGATGGCCGGCATCCGCATGGGCATGGCCATCGGACGGCCCGACCTGCTCCAGCGCTACGCCATCTACAATGGACAGCTCGCCCTGCCGGTGACCGCCGTCGCCGCGGCGAAAGCAAGCCTCCTCGACAAGGACCTGGTTCCCGCGCGCAAGAAAATCATGGCAGGCGTCCGCTCCGATACCTTCGCCTGGCTCCGGAGCGAGGGCTACGCCTTCACGCCGTCTTCGAGCAACTGCTTCATGCTCGATGCGCGCCGCCCGGGCACAGAGGTCATCTCCGCCCTGGCCGCGAAGGACATTTATATTGGCCGCCTCTGGCCGTCATGGCCGACGCATGTGCGGATCACCGTAGGAACAGCCGAGGAGATGATGGCCTTCCGCACCGCGTTTCAGGAAGCTATGAGCGCACCGCCTGCGCAGCGCCCGGCGAGCCTGCATGCACCGCACAACCGAGCTTGGACAGAACTCTCCTAGGAAACACTCTCTGCGGGATCCGCCGGGGATGGATCTCTAACGTTCTCTCCGCGCCTGGGTGGCTTTCTCCAGCCCCTCCCGCGCCCGCGGTCTCACCCGCTTCTGCCGGCGATGTGCCGGCTGCCTGCCGTGTCTTCGTCCCGTCATGCGGCTTGGCCACCGGGACGTGGGTCGGCTTGGCCAGGCTGCGCTATCACGGTCGGGTTCGGAGCACGTTCCTGATACGGCAGTTCTGGGGCTGCCCTGATCGGGATTCGCTGCCTGCACTCCGTTGGATGAGGAGGAAAATAGAAGCCCCATCTCACGAAAATCTGCTTTCACGCATTCCAAGTCTCTTGACGCGCCGCGGCACCGGGAAGGCGCAACTCCGCTCTCCGGGGCCGGCATCCTATCCGTTCGACGCTCGACGAAAAGCTCGACGAAAAGGAGGATGTAATGGCGGAAAAATTAGCGCTAATAACTGGCGCTTCCAGCGGAATCGGCTTTCAACTGGCAAACGAACTCGCAGCCCGCGGCTACGACCTGATTGTTTGTTCTGCGGGGGGTCGGCTGGAGTCGGCTGCCGACCATCTCCGTTCCAAAGGCGCTGAAGTTATTGAGGTACAGGCGGACCTTGCCACCCGCCAGGGTGTCGCCGATCTCTGGAGTCAAGTCGAAGCCTCAGGACGCCCGCTCGATGTTGCCTGTATCAACGCCGGCGTAGGCGTGGGCGGCCTCTTTGCGGAGACCGATCTTGATGCCGAGCTGAATCTCGTGGAACTGAATTGCATGGGGACCGTTCAGCTGGCTAAATATGTGGTTCGCGCCATGGTGAAGCGCGGCGAGGGACGCATTCTTGTCACCTCGTCCATCGCAGGAGAGATGGTTGCTCCCCGCGAGGCTGTCTACGCCGCGAGCAAGGCCTTTAGTCTCTCATTCGCGCATAGCCTGCGTTATGAGCTGGAGGACTCGGGCGTAACCGTCACCACCTTGCAACCGGGACCCACCGACACGGACTTCTTTCATCGGGCCGGCATGGATAACACGCAAGTGGGAACCAAGGGCAAATCGGAGAGTCAACCCGAAGATGTAGCCCGCCAGGGAATCGAGGCTCTGCTTGCCGGCGAGGATCACGTGTACGCCGCCTCCGCCAAAACCAAGCTCGAAGGCATGGTCGCCAACGCCATCCCCGGAAGAGCCAAGGCCGCCATGCACGAAAAGATGGCGCGGCCGCTCGACAAGAAGGCCAGCTAGAAGGCTGGGACGCTGAATACCAGAACAACAGGACGAACCTCGGCCCTCGGGGTTCGTCCTGACAATCCCCCCGGAGGATTCATGAAACTCGAATCGAATGCCAAGCCCAATGCCGAACCGCTGCCGCGCTCCTCAGGCGCGAGCATCCTTCTCGATGGACGCTATTGCCCTCCGCCTGAAGACTCAGACGGCAAGCTCTGGGTGCGCACCACCGCCCTCATCCAGGGCGAGGCGCGCGAGCTTTACAGTATCTGGCGCAATGTGGAAGTGGCGCCCCTGTGGCAGGAACAGATTGCCAGCGTCGTCGTCACCGGAGAGCGCACCTCGCACTGGGTGATGCAGAACGGAAGCGGCACCCTCGAATGGGACGCCGAGATACTGGCCGATGAACCGGGACGCCGTATCGCGTGGCGTTCCATCTCCGGCGATTCGAACAACGCAGGCGAGGTGATCTTCGAGCCCTCACCCGGCGGCCGCGGCACCTTCGTTACCGTGCTCCAGGAATTCCGGATGGGCAAGCTTTCGAGCGCCTGGCAGACTTTGCGCGGCCGCAATCCGAAACAGGCCGTCGTTGAGAACCTGCGTCACTTCAAGGCGTTGGCGGAGACCGGCGAGATTCCGCGGACCCAAGGCCAGCCCCATGGCCCAAGAGGCACAATCGGCGCCATGAAGGCCTCGGCCTACACCGAAACTGTGGATACGCCGCCGGGTCTCGCTCGCAAGGCCAGCTAACCAGAGAGAACGCGACCGCAAATCAGGAGAAGACGATGAAGGCAGTCTGTTGGATGGGAACGAGCAAAGTGGAAGTCCTCGAGGTGCCGGACCCGGCGCTGCTTAACCCGCACGACGCCATCGTGCGCATTACCCGCACTGCCATCTGCGGCTCCGATTTGCATCTCTTCGATGGCTTCATCCCCACCATGGAAGCTGGCGACATCCTGGGCCATGAGTTCATGGGGATCGTCGAAGAGGTCGGCCGCGAGGTGAAGAATCTTCAGCGCGGCGACCGGGTCGTCGTTCCGTTCACGATCGCCTGCGGCCGCTGCGAGTTCTGCCGCAAACAGCTCTGGTCGGCCTGCGACAACACCAACCCCAACGCACACCTGATGGAAGCGGCCTACGGCTACTCAGGTTCCGGCCTCTTCGGCTACTCGCACATGATGGGCGGCTATGCCGGCGGCCAGGCGCAGTACGTACGCGTGCCGTTTGCCAACGTCGGCCCGTTGAAGATAGAGAGCGATCTGCCCGATGAGAAGGTCCTGTTTCTCTCCGACATCTTCCCCACCGGCTACATGGCGGCTGAAAACGCGCAGATCCAGCCGGGCGATATCGTCGCCGTATGGGGTGCGGGTCCGGTGGGGCAGTTCTCCATCGCCAGCGCCTTCATGCTGGGCGCGGCGCGCGTGATCGCCATCGACCGGCTACCGGAGCGCCTGGAACTGGCGCGCTCCCTGGGTGCCATCACCGTGGACTACGCTGAAGAGGACGTGAGCGTCCTCACCGCCCTCCGGGACCTCACCGGCGGCATTGGACCCGACTCCTGCATCGATGCCGTCGGCCTCGAATCCCACTCGACCGAGTTGCAGGGCATCTACGACAAGGTGAAGGTCGCGATGATGCTTGAGACCGACCGTCCCAGCGTCCTGCGCCAGGCCATTCAGGCCGTGCGCAAAGGCGGCACGCTTTCCATACCCGGCGTCTATGGCGGTCTGCTTGACAAGGTGCCCTTCGGCGCAGCCTTCGGTAAAGGCATCACCATGAAAATGGGCCAGACCCATATGCACAAATATATGAAGCCGCTGCTGGAGCGCATCGAGAAGGGCCAGATCGACCCGAGCTACATCATCTCCCACCGCATCTCGCTCGATGAGGTTCCCCGCATGTACGAGGTCTGGCGCGATAAGAAGGAGAATGTCACCAAGATTGTCATCGATCCATGGCTCGAACGCGCCGCGTAGCCGGCAATCCAGACCGTTGGGATCTGGGACGTTACCAGATCTCGGGAGCCGGCGCCTTGGGTGCCGGCTTGCCTGTTTTCCTCTTGGTCTCGGCTTGGCACTCGGCGGCCGGTTGTTCAGGCAGCGGCGTCGTCCGGTGAGCACCCGCTTCGAGGTCGCGTTTCGGAGCCGCTTCTACCGGCACAACTACCGGTACAATCTGCGCCACCGGGACGCCGTTCTTGTGCAGGATAAAGCTGGCTCCCTGGTAGCGCACGCGGTTGACGCAGTCGGCAAAGTTCCGCGAGACGTCTGTTACGCTCATCGGGACCGTTCGCATAAAATCAGATTATCAGATAACCAGATTCCCCGGCATGGGAAGAGCTCATTTGTCGCCCGCTCCAAGCTGCTCGAGAAGCGTGTCGAAATCCTCCAGCCGGGCGTACTCGATGATCACTTTTCCCCGCCCGCCGCGATCCTCGATCGTCACCTTCAAGCCCAGTGTCCGCTGCAACTGCTGCTGCGCCTCACGCACATTCGCATCCACGGGCAGCTCGGCCTTGGACTCTTTCTTGTCCTTGCGTTCCGGATGCAGCAGGCCCTGTACATAGCTCTCCGTCTGGCGAACAGAAAGCGAAAGTGAGACGATCCGTTGCGCGGCCTTTTCCATCTCCTCGGCATGTTCGAAGGCCAGCAAAGCCCGGGCATGTCCGAAACTCAGAAATCCTGACTCCACCCGGGCCTGCACCGTGTTCGGCAGTTTGAGCAGACGCAAGAAGTTCGCCACCGAGGCCCGGTCTTTGCCGGTGCGCTGGGCCATCTGCTCCTGGGTCATATGGAACTCACGCGAGAGGCGTTCGAAGGCTCGCGCCTGCTCCATCGGGTTGAGGTCCGCCCGCTGCAAATTCTCGACGATCGTGATCTCCATCGCCTGTTCGTCGGAGACCTGGCGCAAGATGGCAGGCACCGTCTTCTTGCCGGCAAGCTGCGAAGCCCGCCAGCGCCGCTCGCCGGCGATGAGCTGAAATCGTCCGTTAGCCAGCGGCCGCACGAGGACCGGTTGCACCACTCCATTGGCGGAGATGGAACCGGCAAGCTCGGCCAATTGCGCCTCATCGACGTGCGAACGCGTCTGGAAGGGATTGCGGTCAATCTGGTCAAGCGCAATTTCGCGCGGCCGCCCGCCTTCGGGTTCTGGAGCGGCAGGAGCGGCAGCGGTGGCCGCGCGCGGCAGAAGAGAATCCAGTCCCTTGCCGAGGGCTCGTCGTTTGGCGTCTGGGGGGGCGGTGTTCATGGCACTTTTCCTTTGGGACTCTTTGAATTCGAAGCGCGTGCGAGCGGCGAAGCGATGTTTCAAGCGTAGGGCCAGAAGCGAACCTTCGGCGCCGGTCTTCCCGCGGCGGCCAGCTTGCGCTCCTTGCTGCGCGGGCTCTCCATCCCGTTCCGCGTCAGAAACTCGGCGGCCAAGTCGAAGTACGCTTCCGCGCCGCGAGAACGGGCATCATAGAGCGCCACGGGCTTGCCATGGCTGGGCGCCTCCGCCAGCCGGATGTTGCGGGGAATCACCGCGCGGTAGAGGCGCTCCTTAAAATACTCCCGCAGCGTCTCGGTAACCTGTTGCGCCAGATTGGTCCGGTCGTCGTACATGGTGAGCAGCACACCCTCGATCGTCAGCTCTGGATTGAATGCCGCACGGACGCGTTCCAGCGTCGAGATCAGCTCCGAGACGCCTTCCAGGGCAAAGTACTCAGCCTGCATGGGCACCAGCAGCATCTCCGCCGCGCTTAAGACGTTCAGCGTCAGCAGATCGAGGGCCGGGGGACAGTCGAGGACAATCAGGTCATATTCGGTTTTCACCGGCTCGAGAGCCTGCCGCAACCGCAGGGCCCGGTCGTCCGCCCCGGCAAGTTCGATATTCGCGCCGGTAAGATTCTTTGAGCCCGGCAGCAGCTTCAAATGTTCGATCTCGGTGGGCAGAATCACCTGGTCGGCCGCGCTATTGCCCACCAGCACGTCGTAGATGGAGTGGCGGTTGTCGTCTCGCTGAAAACCCAGCCCCGAAGAGGCGTTGGCCTGGGGATCGCAATCCACCAGCAGAACCTTCAGACCCTCCAGCGCCAGGCATGCTGCCAGGTTGATCGCCGTGGTCGTCTTGCCCACCCCGCCCTTCTGATTAACGACACCGAGTATCTTGCCCATGACAGATAAAGACTAACGGGACAGCCCGCGTCCGAGGTAGACGATTGCATTGTGGAGAACTGGGCGATGCTGTGGAAAGCTTTCCGGCTGCTCTCCTAAAAGGTGGATGCAACTGGCTGCAGGGCAAACGTTTCCAGTCTCCGGCTACGAGAGAAGAAACAGCCCCTCTCTAAAGTGATCACAGTGGAAAACTGGGGATCTTGTGAGGTCAGGTCGGTCGGAAATCCATGGCTCGCGGCCTCGTGGTTCCACGTGAAACATTGCTGAGGTGCTGAATGACGAAATGGGGTGTTCCACGTGGAACGCTCTGTGGCGGAGTCTTCCTGGGTTTGGTTGGCACCCGCCATGGTCCTCGACCAGGCTCCGGGCAGACTCAGGCCTGCTATTGGATTCGGCTCTCCCGAGAAGTTCATGCGCTTCGCTTGAGCACTCATGAAGGGCCAGGCTCGCAGGAGTCTCGCAAGCGGGCGGACTCTAGGACCTCGTTTACGGATCTCTCCCTCAGCAAGTGGCCCGAGTCTTCGCGCTGCGCGTCTCGGGCTCGATGAGCCCGGCTTCGAATACCGATTACCCAACCGTTCGCCTGAGTGCCATCGCCAATAGCCGACGCTCACCACCGGTCATCTTCTCCGGCTTATTCCAACAAAATTCCGGACCGGCGGCTGCCTTCAAGCTTTCCAACTCGCCTTCACTGGTCATCAATACCAGCCACCCTCCGCTGCGAACTAGCGGTGCGGCCGCTTCCACCGCGACCTGCATCCTGTCGACCGCACGCAGGACCACGCAATCGAACTGGAGTCGCAGCGTCTCTGCCCGTCCGTGGAAGATGCGCGCCGAGAGCCCGAGCACGCGAACCGCTTCCTGCAGGAAAGCTGCTTTTTTGCTCTGCGACTCAGCCAGGGTAACAGCGACCTCGGGACGGCAAAGGGCAATCGGAATCCCCGGGAGCCCCGCACCCGATCCAAAATCGAGCAGCGTCGCCAACCCGGTCGGCAGGGCACGCGCACACCCAATGGATTCAATAAAATGCCGCGCAAGAATCGTTGACTCTTCCCGCAATGCGGTAAGATTCACGCGGCTATTCCAGCGAAGAAGAAGCGAAAGATAGCTTTCGAACCGCGCCGCCACAGCATCATCCAGCGGTGCCAGCTCCGCCTCCAGCAGCAATTCATTCAGCCGCTCGCCCGGCGTGCCAGCCTGGCTCATGCCTTGCCGGATACGTCGGCGATCGAGTTCTTGACGCGGGGCGGCTGCCATTTCGCAACCGACTCGACGAAAGAGGCAAAGATCGCGCGCGAGAGCGCGCTTTGGGCATAGGTGCGCTCCGGATGCCATTGCACGGCCAGCACATAGTGATCCGGCGCATCCAGCTCGACGGCTTCGATCACCCCATCACCCGGCGAGACCGCGCTCACCAGCAGCTTGTCGCCCGGCACGCGAATTGCCTGGTGGTGGCTCGAATTCACCTGCACCTCGGACTCTTCCGGATGGGGCAACAGCGCCGCGAGCCGCGACCGGCGGGCGACTTGCACCGGATGCGCCTCCACCACCTCGCGCCCCGGCCGGTGGTTTACCTGCGTCTTCAGATCTTGAACCAGCGAGCCATTCCGCCACACGTTGAGCGTCTGGGTGCCATGGCAGATCGCCAGAATCGGCTTCTTCAGGTTGAATGCGTCCTGCAAGAGAAGCTCGTCGACGGCCGTGCGTGCGGAGTCCGCTTCACCGCATTCGGGGATGGGCCGTTCGCCATAGCGCTCCGGGTCCACATCGTAGCGGCTCCCCGGCAGCAGGATTCCGCCCACACTCGTGAGCAGCTTCGCCACGCGGTCCTGCGGCTCATCGAGCGCGATGACTATCGATTCCCCGCCGGCGGCTTCGACGGCTTCCATATACGCGGGCAGCGACCGGCCATTGTATTCAATGTCGCTGCTGGTCGGTTCGGGAATAGCAATACGCACGGGCATAGCAACAGTGTAAAGATGCGGCACAACTCAGGGTAGTGTTTTCGTTCGCGAATCAAAATCCGGAGATGGGTTCAAAGATCGGCGCGCAGCGCGGGCTCCTCGCTGGATCCGGCGCGGCTGGCCGTCTCCGGATCCAGTATCTCGACAATGGCCTCGCGCAACCGCGCGGTGAGCGCCTCGGCCTGGCGCACCGTCATGCCCTTGGTCTCAATTGGCTCGCCCACGCTCAGCGTCAGCTCGCCCGGATAGAAATGATGCGTATGAATCGGCAGCAGATCGTAGACACCCTCAAGCGCAATGGGCACCAGCGGCACCTGCGCGCGAATCGCGAGGTAAGCGGCTCCCGAAAGGAATGGCTGCAATGCGCCGTCGAGCGTACGGCCACCCTCGGGGAAGACAAACAGCGGCATGCCCGCACGAAGCGCCTTCGCGCCCACGTTCAGGCTGGAGAGCGTCGCGCGCGGATTCTCGACATCGATGGGAATCTGCCCGGAACGGTTCAGGTACCAGCCGATGAACGCAACCGGCCACAGTTCTTTCTTTGCCAGAATCCGGAACTGGAAAGGCAGTGAGGCGAAGATCACCGGCGTATCCATGTACGAGGTGTGATTCGCCGCATACACCGCCACGGCATGCCGCTTGAGCCGTTCCGCCCCGCGCACAACAACATGCGAGCCGGAGAGCCAGACGCACAGGCGCGCCCATACTTGCGCAATCCGGTGCTGCGTCCGCCCGCTCCTGTCAAAGAGCGAAACCAGCAGCGCCAGAGAGCCGCAGATACCGGTAGCGAGGCTCAGCGCCGGCGTTTGAATCAGGTTCGTGCGCCACCGGTAGAACCTTGGCACTGGGTTGGGCCGGCGTCTCATCGCGCTTCGTGGTCCGCGCCCGCCAGCAGCGCGCGCGCCTCGCCCACCAGATAAACCGATCCTGAGATCACGGCCGTCTTCCCAGCCGCGCGCTCGCCCGCCAGGCGGATGGCCTCAGCCACGCTGGCCGCCGCAACCGCCGGGGTTCCGGTGGCCCGCGCCGCCGCCAGCAGGTCGTCCATGGAGGCGCCCCGCGCGGTGTGGATCGGCGCCAGAATTACCTCTTCAAACAGGGGAAAGAGAATCTGCGCCATCTCCGCAATCGGCTTGTCGCGCAGGCAACTGAAGATCAGCGCAGGCGCCTTCGCATCGCCGATCAGGCTGCGCAAACCTGCGCGCAGCGCCCACGCCCCGGCCGGATTGTGCGCCACATCCAGAATCCAGTCCACGCCGTGGCACGCAATGCGCTCCAGGCGTCCCGGCCAGCGGGTTTGCCGTATGCCCGCTTCAAGAGCTGCCGGCGTAATGGGAAAGCCGTGCTTTTCGGCCAGCTCCACGGCCCCGGCGATGGCCAGCGCCACGTTCCGATGCTGATGCGCGCCTTTGAGCGGCGAATCCACTTCGATCTGCGTCCCGAGGGCCTGCGTCGAATAAGAGCGGCTGTCTGCGCCCATCGCCGCGCCCACGGCCGGCAGATAGGCTGCCGCGTTTACGCCATGGACATCGAGCTCGGTGGCCACCTCGCCCAGCACCTGGTTGGCCTCTGGATGCTGCGGCAGCGTGATCATCGTCCCATGCGGCCGCAGGATGCCGGCCTTTTCGCCGGCAATCGCGGTAATCGTCTGCCCAAGCCATTCCATGTGATCGAGCGAGATGTCGGTGATGATCGAGAGCAGCGGATCGACCACGTTGGTCGCGTCCAGGCGTCCGCCCATGCCTACTTCGAGCACGGCAATCTCTACGCCGGCTTCAACAAAAAATAAGAACGCCTGGGCGGTGAGCAGCTCAAAGTAACTGGGAAACTGCGGCAGCCTGCCGGCAAGCACCAGCGCCTGGGCCGCATCGTGCACGCGAAAAAATGTCCGCGCGAAGTCGTCGTCGGCAATCTCGGCGCGATTGAGCCGGATGCGTTCGTTCGCACGTTCCAGATGGGGCGAGGTGTAGAGCCCGGTACGCACGCCGGCCGCGTTCAAAATCGAAGCCAGCGTAGATGCCGTCGATCCCTTTCCATTCGTGCCCGCAATCAGGACGGCGGGAAACCGCCTCTGCGGATCGCCGAGAGACTCAAGCAGGATACGGATCTCGTTCAGCGAGAACTTGCGACGCGGCTGCCCCGGCCGCGCATACAGCTCCGGCGCCATGGCATTCAGTTGTTCGATTGCGGCCGCGTAGGACATGGATATTTCAGTATAAAAGCCATGCGCGAGCGGGCGCTCAATTGGCCGAAGGCCGATCGGCGCGATCGACGATCAGCGCCTGGATCGGGCCGCGCGTCGCCTCTAGCCTCAAGCCAAGCTGCTGCTGAATCGCGGTAAAGAACGGGGCGGCCGGCGCGTTGCTGGGCGCCACCGGCAGCTCGCCGCCGAACTGGGTCTCATCCGGAGCCCATTCGAGATCGAAGTCGAATCTTCCGGCGAGCCCGGTCCGGTCGGCCACCGGCCGGTCCAGTACGGCCCGCTGCAGCAGCTCCGCAAACTCGCCCATGGTCGTGTTCCGCGCCGGCAGCTTGATGTGATCGGGATAGACGGTGCTGATCAAGGCCGGTGGATCGCTCGGCGCGGCCGTGCTCTGTTTCAACCCGGGTCCAGACGCCGATCCGTATTTGGGCCCGTCCTTCGTCGTCTCCAAGACATAAATCGAGAACTCTTTCGATTCGCGATGAAAAGTGAGTGCGAACCGGTCGGCCAGCAGGTTCCGCAGCATCGCCATCTGGTCATCCCGGTTGGGCCGGGTTGCGCCCGGTGTAAGCGCAAGAATGTCGTAGTGGTCGGAGTCGATCCACGCGGGACCGCCGGAGATGACCTTCGGGCTCAGGTTGTAGGCCGCGGCAATCAGCAGCTTCAGCGTGTAATACTTCCCCACAAATCGGTTGGCGCCCTGCATGATCAGATAGCGGCCCTTCTGAGCATCGGGCTCGACCGGCTTGATCGTCGCCACTTCAAACGCCGGGGCCGCGGTTGGTTTGGGAGCCGCGGAAGCATCCGACGGAGCCTGCGCCAGCAAAGGTAAAGCCGAAAGAAGAAGAGCCGCAATCGCGATCCGTTGAACCATGGCGTCCGACCGCCCCTGTCCCATCCACAATGCACATGGATGTAGGGCCATCTTCTCACAGGTTTGCTCTACTCCCGCAGCAGCAGTTCGAGGGCCTGGCGCGCATTCTGCAGGCACTCCCGTGCTTCGTCTTCCGAGAGCAATCCCTGGTGCACGGCCTTTCTGCCGGTGTCGTTCACCTTGTTGGCCACGCGCGGAAAATCCGCATCGATGCCGGTCAGTTTTAGATTGTTGTTCACCTCGTGCAGCAGATTGCCGAGAGTCGCCGTGTTGCGATAGCGCGTCTGCACCAGCCTGGCCAGACTTTCCGGCAGCCTCTGTTTCAGAGCTTCTTCCAGCACCGAGCGGCACATCACGGCGCACGCCGTGAACAGGCCCAGGAAATAACACCGGGTCGCCTCGTCCAGATAGCAATCAGCCTCCTCCGAGCTAGGCGCTGCCACTACGCACTCGCGCAGATGCGTGGCCCGCACCACGGCCGGCTCAATCAGCTGCAGGTGTTCCATGGCGAAGGCCGCGCGCAGCAGGTCGTTCTGCTGGGCATCGAGAGCTCGCTGAATCTCCTGCCACACCGGCGTTTCTCCACCGGCTGATCGGCGCTGCAGCCGCGTCAACTGCGTCAGCCGTTGCCGCGCGTGGTGGATGAACCCCTGCCGCATCTCCTGGGCCAGGTTCTTCCAGCCCGCAACAAAGCCGCCGGGATCGCGCCGGTAGCGCGCCCACAACTCGTCGTACACAACCCCAGGCAACACATCGCGCAGCTCGGCGAAGCGGCCGGTCCGCGCCAGCTCTGAAATCGCTTCGCAAAACTCTCTCCCCGGCGCGCCCTCCATCGACATCTGCTCCAGGACGCTTTCCAGCCTCGCAATCTCAATCGCCACCAACCAAGCTCCCGTGCTCCGTCCAAAGTCTACGGTCGGGGCAACTGTCCGCTGGAGCTGAAAACCGGCCTCCGCTGCAACCTTGTGCTGGTTCGGGAAGTCCTTCGCGCCGACTTTCCCGACCGGAGACCCTCCACCAATCCGGCTTGAACGTCCAGGCTCCGAAAGCAGGGCACCCCCGGCCAAATGTGGAGAATTCGCGCGCACTAATTCATTGATATCTATTGACATAGACGGAGATTTCACATAATCCCGCCGTGTTCCACAGTGCTTTCGATCGCGCCTGTGGGAGTGGTGGGAAACATGGGTGTAGTAGCCCTTGCCGCTCCCCTGTTATCCAAATCTCCTGAATTCCACAACCGAGATTTGGAAAATCCACCCCTATCCCAACGCCGCCCCCTACAGCCACTTCCGCCTGTTTTCCACTTTTCCGCTGCCCCTACGGGGACTACTAGCTTTTTTCTATTCTCTTTCAACACAAAATCGCCCCCGTCGCGAACTCCTGGGGCGCACATCTGCGAGCAGTCTCCGGCAGCCATCCCATTCGACCTTGCGCTTGGCCCAACCCCGGCGCGGTGAAAACCCCAGGAATCCAGAGAAACCACCTGTTTTTCCACGCATCTCAAAACAAAGAGATGAATACAATCAAGAGGAACAAAAGACAGCCGTTTTCGCGGGCCCCAAAGTGTTATAGAGTGGGGCCAGAGCAGAAATCAGGCTTCTGGAGCGGGGTGGGCGTATGCCGATTGTCGAAACCGAGGTAGAGAAGCCGGCCGCGCAGGGGGCAGCGATGGAGATAACCGTAAGCCGCCAGGATCTGGTGAGGGAACTCACGGCCACGCAAAGCGTTGTCGAGCGCAAGACGACCATCCCGATCCTGTCCAACTTTCTCCTCGAGGCCAATGAGGACCGGCTCAATATCACCGCCACCGATCTCGACCAGGCCATCCGCACCAGCGCGCCCGTCAAGGTAAAAAAGCCCGGCTCCTGCACCGTGCCGGCGCGCAAACTCTATGACTACATCAAGCTGCTGCCGGACGGCGAAATCTCCATCAAGCTGCTCGAGAACCACTGGGTGCAGATTCGCAGCGGCCGCTCCAACACCAAGATCGTGGGCATGGCGCGCGCCAATTACCCGCAGGTTCCCGAGTTTCCTTCGATCGCTGTGACCAGCATCCCTCTTGCCTCGCTCAAGACGCTGATCGCGCGCACTGTGTTCGCCAT
>DASXFB010000129.1:0-60972 GCA_036489815.1 Occallatibacter sp.
CTCAATTGCGCCGGCGAATCCCATGCCGCCGCGGCGGTAAAGACCGTCGGATTGCGAAGGATGAGTAGAAGCACGCCGTTCCCCGACTTACTGAAGCCCACCAGAAGCCGCTCGGGATGGCTGTCGTGCGCAAAGGAATCGCCAAAAGGAACGAGATCCTTCACGATGAAACTTTCCATCCGGTGTGTTGGGTCGGTAACGTTATCTCCGTACCACGGCTCATAGTTAAAAGACGGCGCGATGAGCGTCATGTTAAAGCGATTCGGAACGTCGAGCAGCCGCAGCTCCTCCAACCCGTCGCTCCAGGTCGATGTCAAACGATCCACGCCGGCTTCCACCGGCAGCACATATAAAAGCCTTCGCGGTTCCCCGGGCGCTGGGTGGGTCGGTTCGAGAATACGAACCACCTGAGTTTTTTCCCCCTGGTACGCTGATCTCACGGGATAATATTTCACGCCGTGAGAATCGACCATCGGTGTGCCGACCATGAGCGTGGAAGAGCCCCGAACAGGCGTCCAAAGCGCGTCCATACGGGAATCGGCGGGCGCAGTCACCCCGACACATACCAGACTCACGGCGAAGATACACACGCCGACAAACTGCTTCGTCTTCGCCTGGGCTCTCTGATTCAACCGCTCGAAGATATCTTTTTCGCCGCGCGTGGCGTCGGAACCCGGCATATCATAGATAGAGGTCAGTTGTTCGCTTGGGGAATTCATTTTAGTTTAGTCCCATAAATTGCTTGGATAGTGTAGCACAAAGCCTTTTCGTTTCATTATCCTGCGAATCGAACGCCGTGCGTCGGAAGGGGGATTGCGCATCCCCGGTTCGCCATGCCTAGAGCCCGGTGGAATCCGCGGTCTCGTCGCTTGGGAAGACCCGACCGTCGAAGACAACGAATCGGCGCCTGCGGAGATTGGCGACGCTCTCCAAGGGCGAATGCCGCGTGAGTATGAAGCGGCTTCGAAATCCCGGTCTGATCTCTCCAAGTTTTTGCTTGAAGGCCAACCTCTTCGAACCGGCTCCCGTTGCGGAGTTCAGGACGGCAATCGGTGGGAGTCCCGCCCGTTCCATGAGTTCGAGCTCGTACAAGAAACCTAAACCATGCTCGACGCCGTAAGAGCCGGCATCGCTGCCGGCGATCACTGTAACGCCCATCGCGTGCGCGCGCAGCAGCATCCGCGCATGCTGGTCGAGGATCTCCTTCAAATTGGCGACAACGTGCGCGTCCCAGCCCATCCGTCGGGCATGATCAACCTGCCTCTGCACCGGGGCAAACGTCGGCACCCATGCAATCTGTCGGTCGCGCATCTTCGCAAGCTGGTCGGCGCGAACAAAAAATCCGTGCTCGATGGTGTCGACGCCGCCCTCAACCACCCGTTCGATGCCGGCGTCGCCCGAAGCGTGAGCCAGAGTCTGCCTGCCGAAGGACCTGGCTGCCGCAACCAATCCGGAAATCTCTTCGGCGGTCATCTGCGGCTCGGTGGTCACCGCGCCCTTTTTAAAGTTGATAATGCCGGTGGGGATTAATTTAATCCGATCGGCGCCAGCTTTCACGCGAGCCTCCACGCACTCGCGCGGCGTGGAGAAATCTTCCATGGGCCCGGCCATGAAACCGCCGTAACGTCCGTGATGGTGAATCGCCGCGCCGGGGCTGTCCACGTAGGGCATCAGCGGGCGATTGGCGCTGCCCGATAGCTTGCTCAGCGCCAGGCCCACGCCGTCCTTGTCCCCTGCATCGCGGACGGCGAGGATGCCCAGCCGCACAAGCTTTTCAAGCCGCGGGTGCGCAAGCTGCAAAAGCTCCTCGGGCGATTGCCTGAGATAAGCGGCTCGCTTGTCCGGATCCAGTTCGCCGCCCTCCAGAAAGAAATGCGCATGAGCCTCGATCAATCCGGGCAGCACGGTGCAATCGGGCAGATCGAGATCCGGCTCGCGCTGTTCCGCATCCAGAACATCGCGCGACGGAGGATTCTCGCTGGCGAAATGAATCTGGTTCTTGTCGTAGACCAGGTTCGCGTTTCTCAGCGGGCTTGTGCTCGCGCCGTCGAGCAGCGTTCCTACTCGCAGCCAGATGCGGCGCCCGTCCGGTGCATCGAGAATGTGTTCGCTTCTATCCATCGCGCAGAGTTTAGCCATTCAGAAATCAACCACCGCCGTCTCCCGGCAGATGCCCATGATGGCTTCGGCCTGCCGGAATCCCGAGATGTCGTGCGTTTCTCCCTCGCGCGGCCGCCCCTGCTCCAGAGCCTCGCGCAGCTTGGCCACCATGGGATGATCCACGGGCAGCGGCGCCGGACTCTTCTCAGGATTCGCCAGAGCAAAATCCA
The DNA here is from genome assembly GCA_036489815.1 of Occallatibacter sp. Taxonomy (GTDB): domain Bacteria; phylum Acidobacteriota; class Terriglobia; order Terriglobales; family Acidobacteriaceae; genus Telmatobacter. Next base: position 2,331 of record DASXFB010000129.1, read on the forward strand.
GGCCGGCCTCCATGCCCAGCGTAAGATAGGCCTTCTCCAGTTCCTCCCGCGCGCCCTTCGGCGTGCCCCACGCAAAATTCGAAAGCCCCACAATCATGTGAACACCCTTCAGGTCGGGATCGGCGCTGATGAGCCGCATCGCATCCAAGCCCGTATTCACCAGCCCGTAAGTATCCGCGCCCACCGGCGCCAACCCCGGATCGATGATGATCTGGTCATTCCGGCGACCCGCCTTGGTAACCAGCAGCTCGACAAAATACCTCGCGGCGCGGTGGGAGTCCTCAGGCGTCAGGCATTGTGAAGTGCCGTCCGCGGCAAAGGTCTCCGACGCCATCACCACGGCGAGCGTATCGTAGTGTTTCACCAGCTCAACCATTTCATCCAGGTGTTCGCGCGAGGCAGCCAGCGAGTTGAGGATCGGCGCGCCGCTCTTTTTCCGGTCGTAATGCTTGAGCGCAACCTTGTGATATTCCATCGAAGGGTTATCGAAAGCGATCGGCGTCGAGGTCGCTTCCTGCAGCGCCGGAATCAGTTCCGGTAGAAAGTCGAGCATCTCCTGCCTGCGCACTTGAATCCGCTGTGTACCGTCCAGATTGAGCGTCAAAAAATCCGCGCCCCGCTCAGCCTGCAGCAGTGCAAGCTCCTGATACCCTCGCGGATCGCGCCCGGTAAACGCCTTCCGCGCGCGGGCATAGGAGTTGTTCATCAACTCGCCCACAATGTGCAGCTTTTTGCTCATGATTTTCAAAGCTCCGTTTCACTCGCAGTCGAGGTGCTCTTGGTGGTTTGGAGTTTCGCCGTGTGATCGCGGCCGAGCCACAGGTTGACCCACGCTGAGGTTCCGCGCAGTCCCTGGTTCTGAACCACCGGCGCGTGGTCAAGCATCCCTTGCTCGCAACCATCGTGTTGCAGCCGCTCATAGGCCCGCAGCCAAATGCAATCGCCAAAGCCATCCACTTCGCAGCGCCCTTCGCGTGTGCCGCCGCAGGGACCGTTGCGCTGGTTCTTGGCGCACTGCGACTCCGGGCATAGATAAGCGATCTCAGGCAGTGAGCAGTCGCCGCAATCTTTGCAGCCGAAGAGGGCGGCTTTGCTCAAATATTCGAGCGCGCGCAACGGCCTCGGACCCTGCAGCGGGTCCCTCGCATGCGCGCAGAGCTTCGCGCCCCAGCGCGCCAAGGCCGTGCCGCGCTCGAACATTGTGCGATGCGCTACCTTCGCAATCTGATAAACCGCTGTCTCATGCTTGAGAGCGAGAGGAGGTCTCGGGTTTTCCCGGGCGGAATCCGCAAGCCCGGTCTCCGGGTTCTCGGCGTAGTAGAAAAACTCCCCGGGTCGGGAAAACTGAATCTCGCGCGCGAAGAGCTTCCAGTCGTCCGCAGCAAAGGTCCGCTCGATCGCGAGGATCTTTTCAATGGCCGACAAGGTATGCACACCGCCCAGGTAGACGCCGCGGAATCCAAGCCCGCGATAGATCGCGATCTGCTTCGCCGCAAACTCCCGGAAGAATGCCATCCCGCCATCCGCCGATTGGCTTTGGCGGCTGCAGAGCTCCCGCAGCGGCTCGGTGATCACGACACCCGGAATTCGTCCTTCCGAAAAGATTTGTGCGACACGCGAACTTAATAGGTAGACGTTCCCCATCAGCGGAGTCTCTCCCATCCCATGCGCGTCCATATACGCGCGCAATTCGGAGATCTTCCGCGAGTCGAACCCGATCTGGTTGATGATGAACTGCGCCCCGCACTCGACCTTCTTTTGGAGCTTGAGATACTGTGGCAGCACTTCGCCTTCGCGCAGTTTGAAGTTCGTCGTCACGGCGCCGATGCAAAACTGTGTCTTCGCCAGGCGGGGAGCGTCAGCCTGAATCCCGCCCGCTCCAAGCCCCTGGTTCATCGTATGCAGCAGCGAGATCAGGCCAACGGAATCGATATCGAACACCGGCTTCGCCAACCCGCCATTCCCCGCCACGGGATAGTCCCCGGTCATGGCCAGAATGTTGTTGAATCCCTCGCTGTTAAGCATCCAGGCCTCGCTCTCGAGACCGTTTCGGTTCAGGTCTTTGCACGTCAGGTGGATGACCACTTCCTTGCCGGCATAGAGAATAGGGCGGCCCAGCGCCAGGGGCGCAAGCTGGGGATTGCCGCCCGCATTGTCGGTAATCGAGATCCAGTCAATCTGAGGGCTGGTGACCAGATCGCTGGCGAAACTCCGCGCCCTGACCGCGCTGGCCTCCGACATCGAGCCGCGAACTGACACCAGCTCCGTAGCCATGAGAAAACGCGAGGTATCCGCCAGCATTTCCCGCAGCGCTTGCATCCTGGGACAGTATCGCATATTTTTCGACTCGTGAACTTTTATGCCGCGGCGGGCGCCGCTGGCGGAATTTAGCGGTCCAGTCACACGAGCGCCATGCGGCAATCTTTGCCTGAGGCGAGCGCCTCCTTCCCTCCCCTTTGGCAGCCGCACACGCAACCCCGCTACGGGGCCCGCCCCCGGCCGAGAATTTAATTTGGCGCGCACCGCATCCCGCCGCAAAGTCTGCGGCGGATGAGGCAGGACACGACCATTACTTTTGCGAGCCGCCCGTCCGCGCGGTGCTCCTTCTCTGTGCGCGTCGCTTTAAGGCGGCATTGACTTGAATCTGCCCGCTGTTACAGACTTGTGTTCGACCATACGGATGGGCAAGAGAGAGGGCGAGCCATGGCGGACAGCGATGTGGGCAAGGCTGCGGGGGATACGCAGTCTTCCGGCCGGAAAGAGGCCTATCGCCAGCCCTCCATCAAGGACATCGCGCGGCTGGCCCGCGTCTCGCATCCCACCGTTTCGCGTGCGCTGCAGAATAGCCCGCTGGTGAATGCGCAAACCGCCGCGAAGATTCGCAAGATCGCCGACGAGGCCGGCTACCGCGCGAGCGCTGTCGCCCGCGGCCTGGTCACGCGGCGCACGCGCACCATCGGCCTGGTGGTGACCACCGTCGCCGATCCCTTTGCCAGCGAAGTAGTCTGCGGCGTCGAGCAGACGGCCAACGATCACGGCTACTCCGTCTTCCTGGCTGATTCCAATGCCGACCCAACGCGCGAGAAGAAAGTTGTGCAGGCCTTCGCCGAGCGGCGCGTCGACGGCATCATCGTCACTTCTTCCCGCGTCGGCGCGCTCTATCTGCCCTTGCTTGCGGAAATGATGGTCCCAATCATCCTCGTGAACGATCAATACCCCGGCGCGTTTGTGCACTCCGTGATGATTACCAACCTTGAAGGAATGCGCGCCGCCGCGGAGCATCTCGTCGGGCTCGGCCACCGCCGCATCGCCTATCTCGGCGACCAGTTCGGCTACCAATCGGACGCGGAGCGCCTCGCCGGCTATCGTGCCGCGCTCGATGCGGCCGGGATAGCGCCCATGCCGGAGCTGGTGGTTCGCGGGGATGGCAAGCCGGAGGCTGCGATGGCCGCCATGGAGAAGCTGCTGGTGCTCGCGCATCCCCCCACTGCCGTCTGCTGCTATAACGATATGTCGGCTCTCGGCGCGATGCGGCAGATTCGCGCGCGCGGGCTGCGCGTCCCGGACGATATCTCCGTGGCCGGCTTCGACGATCTCTTTTTTGCATCCTATACACAGCCGCCGCTGACAACCGTTCGACAGCCCATGCGGCGCATGGGGCAACTGGCCATGGAAAAGCTCTTCAAGCTGATGTCGGGAGAAGAATCGGTGACGCAGGTCAAGGTCGACACCGAGCTGGTCGTCCGCGAGTCGACAGCGAAGGTCAAAGGACTCTGACTTGTTGCTACGGGATTTGGAATGTGGGGGCGGTCAGCAAACGCGATGCCAGAACCGTTAACCCCATTCCGCGCCTTCTGCCAGGAAACCCTCATCATTCCCGCAGTCCGCAAACCGGAGCAGGTGGATCAGGCGATCGCGGCCAACGGCAAAATCGTCTACCTGTTGACCGGAGATCCCGAAAACTCCGAATCCATGATCCAAAGAATCCTTGCCGCGGGCAAGCTGCCCATCGTCAACCTCGACCTGCTGAATGGATTCTCCCGCGATAAATATGCGGTCAACTATCTCAAGCGCGTGGGCGCGCGCGGCATCATCTCCACCCATCTCGATCCATTGCGGCATGCGCTTTCAATCGGCCTCTACGCCATCCAGCGCACGTTTCTTCTGGATAGCGGCGCCATGGACACCATCACCAACCAATTGAAAAACACATCCGTACACGCGCTCGAAGTTCTACCCGCGCCCGTGGCTCCCAAAATTCTGGACCGCGTGCGCTCGCTCTCGCTCGATCTTCCGGTTGTCGGCGGAGGGTTGATTCAGACGCTCAAAGAGGTGGAAGAACTGCTGGCGGCCGGATTGAGTGCGATCTCCACCAGCAATCCGCAGATGTGGATCCGGTGAGCGGCACGGCAAGTTAGCGAGTGCGTAAGTCAGTTATTCCGTGTCGGGATTGGGCAGCATCACATCGCGCACCAGGCTATTGATCTCGGCGCAGGCTGCAATAAACTGCCGCAGCGTTCTGCGCGTCGAGCCGAAGGTATCGAACTCCTCGAGAGAGAGCCCCTTCTCGGTGTAGGCACGTTTGAAGTCGGGAAATTTATCGAGCAATGCGTTCACGATCTTCGGATCGACCGGCACGTCGATGCGCGGAGTCACTTCGATGTCACTCTCGTTGTAGCGCTGCTGCCATGCGCACGGCGGGGAGATGACCACATCGCCGCCGATGAACTCGCTCCAGTGCATGTGATTGCGGAAGGCCGCCGAGAGAAGGCGGAGACGGTATCCGCGCTCACGATAGATCTTGTAGGCCTTCTTGAAGACGGCCACGCCGGCCCACTCCAGATAACCGGGATCGACCGAGAGGTTGTGCTTGTCATGCAGCACTTTGAGCCAGTCATCGAGCCGGCCCACCATGATGGTGCACACCGGGCCCATGCTCGCGATCTCGAGGCCCTCGGCTTCTCTGCGCTTGAGGCCCCGCTCCACCGCCTCGGCGACGGCGAGGGTCTGGGGGAGGGTAAAGCTCACCGTCGCATTGATGCTCACGCCGCGGTAGGTTGCCTCTTCCATGGCGGCGATGCCGGCCCGTGTTGCCGCAATCTTAACAATCATGTTCGGCGCAAGCTCGTTGAAGTGCAGCGCCTGGGCGAGCATTGCTTCGCTATTGCGGTAGTTACGCGGATCGGTCTGGATCGAAAGCCGCCCATTGCGGCCCTTTTCGCGCTCGAAGATCGGCCTCAGCAGCTTGGCTGCGTTGGCTGAAATCTCCTCCACAATCCTCCACGCAATCTCATCCTCGGTGGCCTGCGGCATCTCCCGCACCAGCTGCTGAATGCGCGGCTTCCACACCGTCATCTCTTTCTTGAGCACGGTGACGGCGATCGATGGATTGCACGTTGCGCCCACACCGCCATGCTCGATCGAATAAGTGAGCTCTTCGATGGAGGCCGAATCGTTCCACAAGCAGGTCGGCGTGGTCTGCGTCATCTGAAAGAGCGGACTCTTGAACTGGAGTGCGGATTCGAGCTGAGCCATGCAGCCTCCCAAGATGCAAACGTGTGCAAACAAAACGCTACCACCCCCTGCAACCGCGGTCAAGCTGGGCAAACCTTGCTCGGCAGTTGACAGCCAAGTGTGCAGAGGGCGATGATGCGGAGGTGGATGCACACGTGTGCATTTCGCCTTCAGAATCGAACCTATGCTCGGCCGCCCAATCGAATTTAGGATCGATCTAAATATAGGATCTGGATTCTGGATGCCTGGGTACTTTTTCTGGATCAGCCGGGCTCGCATCCGGCAAGGAGTGATCGATGAGTAACCTGCTTGTCCGCCCGGAGATTTTTCAGGAGCGCATCGCGGACTTCGGTTTCGAGTACCTTTCGTTTGAGACGCGCAAGCTGGAGCCGGGGCAGAAGTTCAGCGGCGATACGGCGGGCAGGGAACTCGGGATCGTGGTTCTCGGCGGCGTGTGCTCGGTGACCAGCTCCCGCGGCGAATGGAACACATTCGGCAAGCGCGCCAACGTCTTTGACGGGCTGCCCTACACGCTCTATCTTCCCATCCGCACGGAGTTTACCGTCGGCGCAGACACAGCCTGCGATCTCGCCTTCTGCTATGCCAAAGCGGAGGTCGAGTTTCCGGCCCGGCTGGTCACGCCCGAGCAGGTCGGCATCGAGATTCGCGGCGGCGGCAATGCAACGCGACAGATCCACGACATGTTGCCGCCCACCTTTCCCGCGCATCGCCTCATCGTCGTCGAGGTCTTCACGCCCTCCGGCAACTGGTCGAGCTTTCCGCCTCATAAGCACGACGTGCACAACCCTCCCGGCGAAGTCGATCTCGAAGAGATTTACTACTACCGCATCGAACGCCCCGAAGGCTTCGCGCTGCAAAAGGTCTACACCCCCGACGGGCGCATCGACGAGACGCTCACTGTGCGCGACGGGGAGCTTGTCCTGATTCCCGAGGGCTATCATCCCGTGGCCGCCGCGCATGGTTATAACGTGTATTATTTGAACGCGCTCGCCGGGTCGGCTCGCTCGCTGGCTGCCTCGGATGATCCACAGTACGCCTGGGTACGCGGCGCATGGCGTGAGAAGGACCCGCGCCTGCCCATGGTGCACAGGTAATGTTTTCGGCCGCGTCCGTGTGGCCCCGCATCGCATTCGAACGGAGCATAGCTGAGGTGAAATCGTGATGAAGACGCGCCGCATGACCATGGCTCAGGCGCTGCTCGCATTCTTGAAGAACCAGTACGTGGAGCGTGACGGCCACGAGCACAAATTCTTCGCCGGCGTTCTCGGCATCTTTGGTCACGGCAATGTCGCCGGCGTCGGCCAGGCGCTCCAGGAGCATCCCGATCTGCCCTTCATTCTGGTGCGCAACGAGCAGGCCGGCGTGCACATGGCCACAGGCTATGCCAAGGCCAGCAACCGGCTGCGCGCCTTTGCCTGCACATCGTCCATCGGTCCTGGCGCCACCAACATGATCACCGGCGCGGCCCTGGCCACCATCAACCGCCTGCCGGTGCTGCTGCTCCCCGGCGATATCTTCGCGCGCCGCAATGTCGCCCCGGTGCTGCAGCAGATCGAGTCGCCGACAACGCAGGACATTGGCGTGAATGATTGTTTCAAGCCGGTCTCCCGCTACTGGGACCGCATTTATCGCGCCGAGCAGCTCATCACCGCTCTGCCCGAGGCGATGCGCGTGCTCACATCCCCCTCGGACTGCGGAGCCGTTACGCTGTCGCTTCCCCAAGATGTGCAGACGGAAGCCTTCGATTATCCCGAGGAGCTTTTCGCCAAGCGGGTCTGGCTCATCCGCCGGCCCGCGCCCGATCAACTCTCGCTCGATCGCGCGGTCGCGGCAATTCGCTCGGCGCGCCGGCCGCTGATTATCGCCGGCGGCGGCGTGCTGATGAGCGAGGCCTCGCAGGCGCTCGCCGCGTTCGCCGCGAAGACCGGCATTCCCGTCGGGGAAACACAGGCGGGCAAAGGCTCCCTTGCCTGGGACCACGCGCAGTGCATGGGGGCGATTGGCGCTACAGGCACGCTGGCCGCCAACCGGCTCGCCCTCGCGGCCGATCTGGTGATCGGCATCGGCACCCGCTACTCCGATTTCACTTCGGCCTCGATGACCGCCTTCCAGAATCCCCAGGTCCGCTTCGTCAACATCAACACCGCGGAGTTCGATGCCTACAAAGTCGGCGCCATTCCGGTAGTCGCCGATGCCCGCGTGGCTCTTGAGCAGATCGGTGCGGCGCTTGCGGAGTATCGCGTGCCTCAGGACTACGCCTCGCTCACCGCCGAGCTCCAGTCGAAATGGGAAGCCGAGGTGGATCGCCTCTTCCATCTCGAAAATCCCGGCCGCCCTGCGCAGAGTGAAGTCATCGGCGCTCTGTGGGAGATGTCGGGCCCGCGCGACATGCTGGTCTCGGCCGCAGGCAGCCATCCCGGCGACCTGCACAAGCTGTGGCGCACGCGCTTACCCAACGGCTATCACATGGACTACGGCTACTCCTGCATGGGCTACGAAATTCCCGGCGCCATCGGCGCCAAGCTCGCCGATCCCAGCCGCGAGGTCTTCGTCTTTCTGGGCGACGGCACTTACCTGATGATGCCCACCGAGATCACGACCTCCGTGCAGGAAGGCATTAAAATCATCATCGTGCTGGTCGATAATCATGGCTTTGCCAGCATCGGCAGCCTGAGCCGCTCGCTGGGCCAGTCCGGATTCGGCACGCACTACCAGAAGCGCAATGCGGATTCCGGCCAACTGGATGGCTCGCCGTTAACCGTCGACTTTGTCGCCAATGCGCGCAGCCTGGGCGCTCACGCCGTCAAAGCGGCAACCACCGCAGAGCTGAAGCAGGCTCTTGCCCAAGCCAAAGCGGCCGACCGCACCACGGTCATCGTGATTGAAACGGATGCGTCGATCGGCGTGCCCGGCTACGATTCCTGGTGGGACGTTGCGGTCGCTGAAGTTTCTGAGATGCCCAGCGTGCGCGAGGCGCTGACGCGCTATGAAGAGGCGCGAAGGCGCGAACGCTATCACCTGTGAGGAGAACTGAACCATGACGGAACGCTTGCGGAATTTCATCGATGGCGCCTGGCGCGCCTCCACTGCCGATCAGGCCCTCAAAGTCATCAATCCTGCTTCCGCTCACGTGCTGGCAGAGGTTCCGCTTTCTCCAGCGACCGATGTGGGCCAGGCCGTGGAGATTGCGGAGCGCGCCTTCCACGGATGGCGGCGTACGCCGGTGGTCGACCGCGTCCAGCCGCTCTTCAAGCTAAAGACGCTGCTCGAACAGCATCGCGACGAGCTTGCGCTCTCGATCACGGATGAGTGTGGGAAGACGCTGGGCGAGAGCAAGGGCGAGATTCTACGCGCGATTGAGAATGTCGAAACTGCGTGCGGCATGCCGATGATGATGCAGGGCACCAACTGCGAAGACATCGCGGCCGGCATCGACGAGCACATGATCCGCCAACCGCTCGGCGTGGTAGCGGCCATCACGCCCTTCAATTTTCCCGGCATGATTCCGTTCTGGTTCATGCCCTATGCTGTCGCCGCGGGCAATTGTTTTCTGCTCAAACCATCCGAGCGCGTCCCAATCACTTCGCACAAGGTCTTCGAGCTGATTCAACAGGCGGGCTTTCCGGCCGGTGTGATTCAACTCGTTCATGGCGGCCGCGATGCGGTCAATGCCATCCTCGACCATCCCGGCATCCGGGCAGTCAGCTTTGTCGGCTCCACCGCCACGGCGAAATATGTCTATAGCCGCGCGGCGGCCAGCGGTAAGCGCGCGCAGTGCCAGGGCGGGGCAAAAAATCCCGTAGTCGTGATGCCCGATGCCGACATGGAGATGACCACCCGCATCCTCGCCGATTCGGCCTTCGGTTGCGCCGGCCAGCGCTGCTTGGCCGCCTCGGTGGCCATCACCGTCGGAGGTGCGCGCCCCAGTTTCACTGAGCGGATCGTCGCTACTGCCACCAATCGCAAGGTGGGCTATGGCGCGACGGCAGGCGTGGAGATGGGCCCCGTGATCTCGGCTGAAAGCAAGGCCCGTATCGAAGGGTTGATCGCCAAAGGCGAGCAGGACGGCGCCCGCGTGCTTGTGGATGGCCGCGGCCGCAAGGTTTCGGGCTATGAAGACGGCTACTTCGTTTTGCCTACCGTGCTCGACGATGTTGCGCCGGATGCGGAAGCCGCGCGCACGGAGATCTTCGGCCCGGTGTTGAGCCTGATGCATGCGCAAACCATCGAGGAAGCCATTGCCCTGGTGAATGGACGCACTTATGGCAACATGGCCTGCATCTTCACCACCGATGGCGCCAATGCACGCCGCTTCCGCTATGAAGTGAACGCGGGCAACGTGGGCATCAATGTGGGCGTGGCCGCGCCCATGTCGACATTTCCGTTCAGCGGCTGGGGCGACAGCTTTTTTGGCGATCTGCATGCCCAGGCGCATCACGCGGTGGAGTTTTACACGCAGACCAAAGTCGTGGTGGAACGCTGGCCGCGGGAGTGGAACCGCAAGTTTTAAAGACAGCTTCCAGACGTCCGCCCGCGTCATGCACCGGATGGAGTCAGCAATCTCGTGGGCGGCGCCGTTGGGCTGAAAGCTGGCGGCCGGTTTTTGAGGAGCAAGATGAAACAGTTGTTGATAGGGAATGCGCCGTGTTCGTGGGGCCTGTTAGAGAACCAGGATCAGAGCAAGGCGATCAGGTATGGGCAGATGCTCGACGAACTTGTCGAGACGGGCTACACAGGGACTGAGCTCGGCGATTGGGGCTATATGCCCACCGATCCGGCAGTTTTGCAAGCCGAGCTCGACAAACGCAACCATCTCGTGATGCTCGGCGCGTTCGTTCCCGTCGCTCTCAAGAACCCGGCCACGCATGCACAGGGCGTCGCGACCGCGGTGAAGACGGCAAAGCTCCTCGCGGCGGTAGCCAGTACGCAATCGCCTTACCTGGTGCTCTCTGACGATAACGGAACCGATCCTGAGCGCACCCAGCTTGCCGGCCGCGTGCCCCCGCGTGCGGGCTTGAGCAAGGACGAGTGGAAGACCTTTGCCGCCGGCGCGGATCGCATCGCTAGTGCAGTGGAGGACGAAGCCGGCCTGCGCACGGTCTTTCATCACCACTGCGCCGGCTACGTCGAGACGCCCGACGAAATTGCAACCCTGCTCGACTTGACCAACCCGGAGCGGCTCGGCCTCGTCTTCGACACAGGTCACTATTACCACGGAACAGGCGGCGAAGATGTCGACCTGGTGGCGGCGCTCGAACGCTACAAAGAGCGCATCTGGTATATCCACTTGAAAGACATCGAGCCGAATGTCGCCCGGCGCAGCCGCAGCGAAGAGTGGGACTACTTCACGGCCATGCGCAACGGCCTCTATCCCGAGCTGGGCAAGGGCTGTGTGGATTTTCCGGCGCTGCTGCGCTGGCTTGCCCGGCGCGACTACAAAGGCTACATGCTCGTAGAGCAGGACGTATTACCGGGCATGGGCACGCCGAAGGAGAGCGCCCAGCGCAGCCGCGATTATATCCGCTCCATCGAACATCATTTCGCTTGATCGAGCGGTAAGCATCTCGCCGCGAGCGAGGTGGCTTTTCCGCGACGGGAGCAGCGATCCTGATTGCCGCAACAAACGCCTGGAAGCTAAAAGCTGAAAACGTAAAGCCGCATTTTGAGGTTATGAATGAGCAAGAAGAAGCTTCACTTTGGAATGATTGGCGCGGGGCGCATCGGCCGTGTCCACGCGGAGACGCTTGCCTTCCGGTTGCCGGAGGCCGACATTGCGGCCATCACCGACATGAATCGCGAAGCCGCCCAGGCGCTCGCCGCGCGTTGCAACATTCCTAAAGTGGCGGCATCGGCTGCGGAGATCTTTGCCGATCCCGAAATCGACGCGGTGCTCATCTGCACTTCCACTGACACGCACGCCGGCCTCATCGTCGAGGCCGCGCAAGCCGGCAAGCATATCTTTTGCGAGAAGCCGGTCTCGCTGAGCCTGGATAAAATCGACAGCTCGCTCGCTGCCGTGGAAGCGGCCGGCGTCAAGCTCCAGGTTGGATTCAACCGCCGCTTCGATTCGAACTTCCTGCGCGTCCGCCACGCGGTCGCCAGTGGCGAAATCGGCACGCCCAACCTGATGCATATCATCAGCCGCGATCCCGCTCCGCCGCCGCTCGCCTATCTCCGGCCCTCCGGCGGAATCTTCCTGGACATGATGATTCACGACTTCGACATGGCCCGTTATTTGATGGGCGAGGAAGTCGAAGAGATCTACGCCTCGGCCGGCGTTCTCGTCGAGCCGGGTTTTCACGCAGAGGGCGATTTCGATACCGCGCTGGTGGTTCTCCATTTCCGCGGCGGCGCTATCGGCACCATCGATAACAGCCGCAAAGCCGTATTCGGCTATGACCAGCGCGTAGCGATCCTCGGCAGCAAAGGAAAAATCGCCACGGAAAACCGCTATCCAAATCAGGTTGTGGTCAGCGGCGAAAAATGTGTATACACTGATCTGCCTTTGAACTTCTTCATGCAACGGTATACCGAAAGCTTTGCGCTGGAGCTGGAATTGTTCACCGACGCCGTGCTCGAAGACAAACCGGTTCCGGTCACAGGCGCCGATAGCCGCGTCCCTGTGGTGATGGCGCTCGCGGCGCGCAAATCGCTGGATGAACACCGGCCCGTGCGCCTGACAGAGGTCGCTCCATGAAAAGGTCTCCGCTTGTCTGCATCCTCACCGACCTGCACCTCTGGGTGCCGGTCATCGTACTCATTTTGGGAACTACGCTCCTGATGACGCTGAGGTGAAACCAGTGGGCGCAAATGCGACTGCAGCACCGGCGCGGTCAACGCTCTCGCTCCACAAGCTGGGAGTGTTCTGCGGCTTGGCCGCGGCCGTTTGGCTGGGAAGCGCCGAGGCGCCCACGAAGCTGGTCAATGAGGGCTTTTCGCCATTCCTCATCTCCATGGGCATGGTGATGGGCGCGTTTGTGGCCCGCTGGTCCGTTCCCACGCTTCTGAAGGGAACCGGCTTTCTTTTTGCGGATGTGCGTGAGAAGCCCCACCTGATCGTCTGGGCGCTGCTCGGCGGGATGCTGTGGGCCGTCGCCAATACTCTCACCATCTTCGCGGTGCGCAACGTCGGCCTCGCCATCGCATTCCCGCTCTGGAACACCAACAGCCTCATCGGGCTCTTATGGGGCTGCCTGCTGTTCAAGGAACTTCGGGGTTCGCGTGCCAGAGATTGGGCCAAAGTCATCGGGGGAGCCGCGGCCATTGTCTTCGGCGCGGCTGTCTTGGCCATAGCCACGGCGCAGCAATCCTCCGGCGCGCCCGGCCGTGCGGCGGTCGGCATCATCGCCGCTCTGGGCGCCGGCGTCCTGCTCGGCACCATGTACATTCCCTATCGCAAGGCCTACATCAGCGGCATGAATCCGCTCTCGTTCGTCACGATTTTCACCTTTGGCGAACTGGGTACGATTCTCGTCCTCGGCCTGGTCTTTTATGGCGGCGTGCATCCGCTGGCCGCAGAGCTCCATCGTGCCCGGCCCATGCTCTTCTGGCCGTTTCTCGGCGGCTTCTGCTGGGTCATTGGCGATCTCTTTCAGCAGTACGCGGCCAAGTACCTCGGCATTGGCCGCGGCATCCCGCTCTCCAACACCAATCAGCTTTGGGGATTGGCGTGGGGCGCGCTCGTCTTCGCAGAACTCGCCGGCTTAACCGCCTCAGGCAAACTGCTCATCGTTACCGGCTCGCTCATCATGATCGGCGGCGCCGTGTCGATCAGCATGGCCGCGCCGCCGCCCTCCGAGATCGAGAACTGGAACAAGGCGATGCACCGCGAGTGCGAGCGTTATAACCTCGATTCGGAAACCGTTGCCGCGGTGGTGAGCGGAGACGATCCGCTGGCGGACAATCCGCGCCAACGCCGCTGGTGGGAAGTGCTCATCGTGCTTGTTGCTTCGGCAATCTTCGCGTGGCTCGCCGTGGGCACCCGCGCCCAGCGCATCTACGTGAGCATTCCCTGGATGACCGTTCTCATCATCGGCACCATCATCCCGCTCGGCGTGGTGGGAACGCTTCTCTGGCGGCGCACCCGCTTCTCGTAGCAGCCGATTTCGCTTGACACGTCAATTTCACGTTTGTTACTTTCGCCTTGCGGGAAAAGACTAAGAGAATCCACCGCTGAACATAGCTCATCGTGAACCGGTTTGAGGGCTTGCGCGCACCGGTTGTGGGAGCTTGTGTTTGGGGTGGATTTTTGCGTTTATTGCCCTTTTAACGACCCATTTTTCGAAAATTAATGCGCGTAAAGAAGAATGGCAATAGAACTCAAATGGAAGTGGCGCATAGCCCCCGTCAACGAGGGCGGCATTTAATCGTGTTTCGAACAGAAGTATTGGGAGGCATTATGAGTTGGATTGATCGATCTCTGGGCAGTTTGAGAAGTGCGTTCAGCTGCACGAGACACGACAAGCGGTACTCCGTATGGTGGATGGTGCTGGCGCTTTTTTCGTTTATCCCCGCGGGTGCGGTATACGCCCAATATGACACGGGCAGCGTGGTGGGCGTGATTCAGGACTCGACGGGCGCCGTTATTCCCGGCGCGACCGTCACGGTGCTGAACAAGGCTACCGGCGCGGTGTTTACGGCAACATCCGGGAGCGCTGGCGAGTACGAAGTGCCGTCGCTGCACACGGGCAATTACAAAATCACCGCCGAGCATGGCGGGTTCAGCACGGCAGTGGCCGACAACATTACCGTCTCAGTAGGCGCGCGGCAGCGTATCGACCTTACGCTCCAGGTAGGCCAGAGCGCGACCACGGTTGAGGTGACGGGCGTCGCTCTGCAACTGGAAACCGATTCAAGCGAGCGCGACCAGACAGTGACCGGCTATCAGACCGCGGCGTTTCCACTGGTGAGCCGCAACTACTCTGACCTTCTGGGGCTTGTGGCCGGCTCCCGGCAAGCGCCGACGGCGGCGACTACCAGCACGATCTCGAGCCTCGTGCGCGAGGGCGCGTACAACGTCAACGGCCAACGCAGCATGTTCAACAATTTCATGCTGGATGGCATGGACAACAATGCCTATGGCGAAAGCAACCAGGGCTTCGATAACCAGATCATCGCCGTGCCTCCCGACTCGGTCGCGCAATGGGATGTGGTGACCAACAACGAGAACGCCGAGTACGGCCGCTCGTCGGGGGCAACCATCAATGTGGCCTCCGCCAGCGGCACCAACTCCTACCACGCGACGTTATACGAGTTCATCCGCAACACAGACCTGAATGCCGAAGGGTTCTTCAAACCCACTGTGGTTTCGAACACCGGAACGACGGTGCCGTTCGTCAAGCCGACATTCAACCGCAATCAGTTCGGCATGAACTTCGGCGGTCCCATTGCGAAAGACAAGCTGTTCTTCTTCCTCGATTACGAAGGCTTCCGGCAGACGCTGCGGCCGCTCGCGGTGCTCACCCTGCCGACGCAGAATGAGATCAATGGCAACCTGGTTGTGCCGGTCAGAAATCCGATTACCGGCGTCGCCTATGCGGCAGGCTCTCCGATTCCCAGCGCGGCCGTCAACCCGCTGTCGGCGCAGATTCTCACTTATTTCAAGAAGATCAGCGGACTGCCGCAAAGCGGATTGACCTCCAGCGGCTTGAACTCGAACGATTACTCCTACCAGGCTCCCTTCACCGACAATTCGGATAAGGGAGATTTGCGTCTCGATTATCACCAGAGCGTGGCCAGTTCGTGGTTCCTGCGCATCAGCGATCGCAAAGAGACCGGAGTCAACTATCCAACTATCCTGGAGCCGCTCGACGGCACGGCGAACGGCACCATCCGCGTTCTCGATCAGCAGGTGGCGCTCGGCTTTACGCATCTGTCCGGTGCGAATAAGGTGATCGACGCGCGCCTCGGTCTCTCGCGCACCAAGGCCGGCAAGTACGCGCTTTCGATCGGTCAGAACCAGATCAGGATTCCCGGCCTGCAGGACGTGCCCGCCTCCGTCGAGGGCGGACTACCCCAGGTAACGATTTCCAACTTCAGCAACTTCGGCCGCCAGACTACCAATCCCCAGTGGCAGAACCCGGCTCTGCTCGATCCCAAGGTCAACTACACCTGGGTGAAGGGTAAGCACTCGCTCAAGTTCGGCTATGAATATGAGCACATTTGGATGGCGGTCAACGACAACAACCCGCTCTACGGCTCCTACACCTACGCCGGCGGCTACAGCCTGTGCGATGCTGCGATGTCGGCAACGTGCCAAACCACGAGCACGGGAGCAGCGGCTCCTACGAGCGCGGTCGCCGATACCTACTGGGCGGATTTCATGTTCGGCCTCACCAGCACCTACGGATTAGCCAACTACTTTGTTGCCCACGTGCGCCAGAGCATGGACAGCTTGTATGCGCAGGACGATTGGAAGGTAACACCGAAGCTGACCCTTAACCTGGGCTTGCGCTGGGAGTATGGCTCGCCCTACTCGGAGTGGAAGAACTATGTTTCGAACTTCGACCCGGTGAACCAGGTGGTGGACACCATTTCGCCCGGAGCTACCAACGGCAATGGCATCGCGGTCGTTTCGCCGGGCGGCGTCTATGGCAAGACACTGGTCAATCCGGATTGGGGTGACTTTGGCCCGCGGATAGGCTTTGCCTACGAACTGACGCCGAATACCTCGGTCCGCGGTGGCTTTGGCATGAGTTACGCGCATTACACGCGTGCCGGTTCGGGCGACATGCTGGCCATCAACGCGCCGCAGGCCGTGTTCGTGCAGGTGCCGCAGCCTACGCCCAGCGCGGCCAATGTGTGCCCGGCCGGCGCTCCAGCGACCAGTTGCTATACCACCGCCGACCAGGGATTCCCATTGAACGTGGCGACTACCTTCAACCCGGCCACCGATAACATCACCTGGATCCCGAGGAACACCAAAGACAGCTACGTGGAGAGCTACTATCTGAGCGTGCAGCGGCAGCTATCGAAGAACGTGCTGCTCGATCTGGCCTATGTGGGCAATCACGGCGTCAAGCTGCAGGGCTTTCTGAATGGCAACCAGAAGAACCCCGCAAAGGGCTTTGCGCGGCCGTACACCTGGCCCAGCGACATTACCGAGGCGCTCAATGAGTTCTACTCGCACTATGACGCTCTGCAGGCCAAGTACGAACAGCAGTTCGTCGGCGGCTTGACGTTGTTGAACTCCTTCACGTGGGAGCACTCGCTCGATAATGCTTCGGCCTCGCTCGAAGGCAACACGCCTTCGCCGCAGGATGGCAACAACCTCGGCGCTGATTATGCTCAATCGGACTACAACCTGCCTGTCGCCAACATCACCAGCCTGGTATACGAATTGCCTTTCGGCCGCGGACGGCACTTCCTTTCCGGGATGAACGGGGCTGAAGACGCGGTGCTGGGCGGCTGGCAGGTGAGCGCCATCAACACCATGCAGGCAGGCACGCCCTTCAACCTTACTTACTCACCGAACTCGGCCAATGCCGTTTCGCAGCAGATTGTGGCCACCTATCGCGGCTCGAATGAGTATCGGCCTAACCGGGTCGCGGGCCGGCCGCTCACGCAGGGACGCAGCGTGCGTGCCGCCAACACCGGCTACGTGCAGTACGTTAATCTGAGCAGCCTCGCTCTACCGCCCACGCGCGACACAAGCAACAACCTGCTCAGCCCGTTCGGCAGTGCATCGCGCAACCCCGGCCGTACGCCGGCATTTTATGAAACCGACCTGAGCCTGAACAAAAGGTTCGCAACTCCAATCGAGAGCGTGAAGATCGAATTCCGTTCGGAGTTCTATAACCTGTTCAACCATACCAACTTCTATTTGCCTTCGAGTGGCTTGAGCGGCACGGCTGGCAACAACCCAACCGGCGGGGGCCTGATCTCCTCCACCTTCGAGCCGCGCATCATTCAGTTCGGCTTGAAAGCTATTTTCTAAGTCGAACCTCTCTCAAGGGTTCCCACTCCGGTTGCGCCCTGTTACGCGCGCGGCCGGAGTGGGGAGCATTTCACCTTTGACACTGCCGGGCGGCTCCTCCTCACGCAAGCGCAGGCGCAACTGGCCGGGAACACGCCGGAAAGGCGCGTGGGCTGACCCATTGCCGGAGTTGTTTTTTCGTCGGCCCCCAACGCGGTGACATCAGTTCGAGGTGGAACGATGAGAGCGGAGATTCTCAAGCGGCTAGGCAGCGAGACGGAACCCTGGGATGTGCTGGTGATTGGCGGCGGCGCCAGCGGCCTGGGCGCGGCGGTCGACGCCGCCTCGCGTGGTTATCGCACGCTTCTGGTCGAGCGCTTCGATTTTGCCAAAGGCACATCGAGCCGCAGCACGAAGCTCGCCCACGGCGGCGTCCGCTATCTCGAACAGTTCAACATCACGCTGGTTTTGGATGCGCTGCGGGAGCGTGGCCGCATGCTCCGCAATGCGCCTCATCTGGTTCACGATCTATCCTTCGTCGTCCCTGCCTACAGCTATTCTGCGCTTCCGTACTACGGCCTGGGCCTCAAGGTGTACGAGCGGCTCTCCGGCAGTCTCTCGCTCGGGCGATCGGAGCTTCTTTCCCGCGCCCGCACGCTGGGGCGGCTGCCGGGCCTCGCCGCGGAGGGCCTGCGCGGCGGCATTCTCTATCACGACGGGCAGTTCGACGACGCCCGCTTCGTCATCGCCCTGCTGCGTACGCTCCAAGATCTTGGAGGCGCGGCGATCAACTATGTTGAAGCGGTCGCCCTGCTGAAGTTCGGCGGCAGAATCACCGGCATCCGGGCGCTCGACCGGGAAACGGACGCCGTCTTCGAGATCCAGGCTCGCGCCGTGGTCAACGCCAGCGGCGTATCCGCGGAGGAAACACTCCTCCTCGACGGCGCCACCCGCGGGTCGCTGCTCGCCATCAGCCAGGGCACGCATTTTGTTTTGCCCCGCGCCTTTCTCCCCGGCGATACCGCGCTCATGATTCCCAAGACGGCCGACGGACGGGTGCTCTTCGCCATCCCCTGGCACGGCGCCACTCTCGTGGGAACCACCGACCAGCCCGTCGATGAAGTTTCCAGCGAGCCGCGCGCGCTTCGCTCGGAGAGAGAGTTTCTGCTCGATCACATCGCCCGCTATCTTCATCGCGTGCCCACTGCGGCCGAAATTCTGAGTGTGTGGTCGGGCTTGCGTCCGCTGGTGCGCAAGGGCGGCGTCCGCACTTCGAAGCTCTCGCGAGACCACACCATCCTGGTCTCGAAATCCGGCCTGATCACCGTGACCGGCGGCAAGTGGACCACCTACCGGCGCATGGGCCAGGACACGATCGATCGCGCCGCCGCCGTTGCGTCTCTACCCAAGCGTCCTTCCCGCACCGTGGATCTGAAGCTTCATGGGTGGACGGCGAGTCCGAGCGCAATGCCTGAGTGGGAGCGCGTCTATGGCTCAGACCTGCCCGCGTTGGCTGCGCTCTCCTCCGATCGCCCTGAACTCGACGCGCTCCTTCATCCGCGTCTTCCCTTCCGGATGCGCGAAGTAATCTGGGCAGCCCGGCATGAGATGGCGCGGACCGTCGAAGACATTCTCGCCCGACGCACGCGTGCGCTCTTTCTTGATGCGCGGGCCGCCATTGAAGCTGCGCCGGCGGTCGCCGACCTGCTGGCCTCGGAGCTGGATCGAAGCCAGGCGTGGAAGGCAAAAGACCTTGAGAGTTTTCTTGAAACCGCGAAGGGCTATCTTCTCGAGGAATGCGATCTGCGGCCGGCGCCGGTCCGCTATGCGCGCTGACCGGAGCTACCCCGCAACCGCGCCAACCATCCGCTACTCCGCATGCAGCACCACGTCGAAGAGCAAGAGGCTCACCGTGGTGAAGATGATGTCATAGCCCACGAGAAGCTTGATCCAGAGCGTCGGGTCGCTGTCGCCGCTTAAAATGGCGCCTGTGGCCACCACCATGGCCAGCAGCGCCGGCATGAAGATGGGAAACAGAATCAGCGGCAGCAGCAGCTCGCGGTTACGGCTTCTGATCGAGAGCGCCGCGAAAAAAGTCCCGTTCGCAACCAACGCCCAGGTTCCCAGCGGAAGCACCAGCAGAAGCTGCCACCCCTGGCCCTCGATGCGCAGGTTGTAGAAGACAAGAAACACCGGCGCAAGCAGCGCCTGGACGATCGAGACGAACAGGAAATTGGCCAGCACCTTGGCCAGAAAAAGCTCTGCCCCCGGTGTGGGCGCCATGCGTTGGGCATCGAGCACTTGGTGCCGGATCTCCCGCGCCCACGCCTGGTTCAACGCGCTTACCGATGCGAACATGGTCGCCACGCTGAGTACGCCGCCGGCAATCTCGCGCGAAAACGCGCCCAGCGGATCGAATGCGAGCGAAAACAGCACCACAACCAGCAGCGCAAAGAAGAGCATCGAGTTGATGGCCTCACGGGACCGCCACTCGATGCGGAGATCTTTCGCAAGATGAGTCCACAGCGCCCGGCTCATACTGCTGCATCCGTTCCTGGCTGTTTCGTCAGGTCCGCGGTCTGGCCTTCCGCGGCGCGCAAATAATCGTCCGGGGTCAGGATCAACTGCGTCCCGCGTGATCCCGCCGAAACGCTGATCCTGTCGAACAGAATCGCGGTCTCATCCACCCACACCGGGAAGGGTTTTTTTGCACCGAAGACCGTGACGCCGCCGCGTACGTAACCGGTAAGCGTTTGCACGTCTCTCAGGGGCGACATCTCCGCCTTGCGCAGGCCGGCCGCCCGCGCCAGCTTCTTGAAGTCGAGTTCGGCATCGCCGGGGATTACGGCAAAGACGTGGATGCCCGGTCCGCCCGTGGTGATCAGCGTCTTGAAAACCTGCTCGGCAGGCATGCCGATCTTTCGGGCGACGCCGAGCGCCGAGAGATCGTCGGGATCGACGTCATACTCGCGCAGTTCGAACGGAATGTTGAGGGATTCAAGCAAGCGGGCGCCATTGGTCTTCATAGCGCGGGCCGTCCATGTTCAAGTGAGGCGACTCTTCCCGCGCGGAGCGTGAGCACCCAGTCGGCGATGGGCGCGGCCAGATCGCGCTGATGCGTGGTCAGCACAATGGTGCGATCACTCTGCCGGAACTTCGCCAGCAGTTCGACCATCTGCCGCGCGCTTTCCACATCCATGTTTGAGAAGGGTTCGTCCAGCAGAAGCAATTCCGGCGCCGGCAGCAGCACGCGGGCCAGCGACGTGCGCTGGCGCATGCCTTGCGAATATTGGCCCAGGATGCGTTTTAAATCGGGATCGAGCCCGACCTGGCGCAGAGCCTCGGCCGGCGTAAGGCAGGCGCAGTTCGGATAGAGACGGGCGAAGTAGAGCAGATTTTCCTCGGCCGTCAGTTCGTCATACAGCATGGGCGCGTGGCTCATGTAACCGATGCGTGCCCGCGCCTCGTGCGGCTCCAGCCCGTCGAAGACGCGCGCCGTGCCGAAGCTGGGGCGCAGCAGCCCGGCTAGAATGCGCAGCAGCGTGGATTTGCCGGCGCCATTCTCGCCCAGCAAAACGTAGCAGCGGCCCGGCTCAAGATCGACCGTAACCTGGCGGAGTGCCGCAAACGATCCAAAGAGCCTCGAAACCTGATCCAGCCGCGCGCTAAACGGCGTACGGGCGGCCGCGGGCGGATGCGCGCTCATTCGTTCAGTTGGCTGCGGTCTGGTTGGCGGCCGGCGTCGCCTGGCTGCTAGATGCAGCGGCGGGCCGGGAGCTTGCAGGCGCCTGGGGCGCGGCGCCGGGTTGCGCCGGCGCGTATTTGCTGGCGCACTTGGCCTGCAGCGTCGTCGCATGGAAGACGCCGTCCCGGCCGTAAGTGCCTCCGGCCAGCGCCTGCGCGTCGTCCTTGAAGGTGTCGGGCGGCGGTTCGGAGCCTTTGTAGGCCACCTTCAGCAGCCGTCCCGCGCCCGCCTTGGGTGAGTGGCTCTCAAACTCGTTCAGCACAAAGCTCACGTGCGGGCCGTCCTGCACAATCGAGCCCGGTTGCACGAACCCTTCCACGCGCAATTGGCTATGGTAAGCCTTGTCGCCCATGCCGCCGAGCTCGGCGATCGTCACGTAGTAGCTCTTGTTCGACGCGTAGCCGGTATAGGCCAGCCAGCCGATGGTGCCCACAATAATGGCAGCCGCAATCCCGATCCGCAACGTGTTCCTGGAGGATTTCATGATCAGTCTTAACGATACGAGCGTGGAGCACCGGGGTCAACCGGGCCCACCCCGCCAGCCAGCCAAATTGGAGCGGAAATGCCGGAAACCCGGTGATTTGCTGGAAATCTGGTCCCTTGAGGGTGTTTCAGCCTTCGGAGCCGGCATCGCCGGTCCGGGCCGGGAGGGCGCCAGCCATCGCAGGATTCCCCCTCCGCCTGCGCGGCGGCGCGCAGGTAGGCCTACAAGCCCCGGCGCCTGGCCAACTCCCGCGGCACTTCATCGTTCATCGGAACCAGACGGAGGTCCATGTTGGCCATATGTCTCAAACACGTGGCCACGAAGGCCGGAGAAACGATCATTGCAACGCAAGCGAGACCAAGCAGAAAGTCGATCATAACCGCACCCTTCCCTTGCACTCCGCCGCTGGGCATATTGAGCTGACGGCAATGGCATGCAACTGGCACAGACCATAGCGGACCGGTACAACAACTAGAAATAGCTCTTCAGCGTGGGAGCGCGTAACCGGTTGGTACCGTGCAACAGGAGCGCTCCGTCGCGCTCCATCCCACGGAGAGGTGAGCCGCTCACCCGCCCGCGCCACCCCACCGCGCCTGCCTGCTCTCAAGACTGCAAGTGAATTCCGACAATGCTCTAATCCCGGTCGGGCGGAACCTGTTCAAGCAGACGCTTCCACGTCTTTTGGTTTTTGCGGAAACTCCGCTTCAGATCCTCGAGAATGCGCTCGAAATCGGCGTTGGTGTGCAGATTGTTCCAGGCCGGATTCTTCTGAAACCAGGGATAATTCTCGTTCCCGAGATAGATCGCCCGGCGCAGCCAGTGCAGCGCTTCGCTCGAGTCGCCTTCAACCGCGAAGTAAGTCGCCAGCCGGTAAGCCATCTCGTTGTCGGCCTCCGCCGCGGTCAGCGTATCGTCTTTGAGCAGCGCCGCGGCGCGCGTCCGGTCGCCGGCCTGCACGTAGCACAGCGCCAACGTGGGTACGGCGATTCGTAGCGAATCGTCGTCGCGAATCACGCCTTCCAGAATCTCGATGGCTGCGTCCAGATGGCCCAGGCGCATCTGCTGGTAGCCTGCCGATGTTCGCAGCATCGGATGGCGCGGCTCGAGCGCGAGCCCTTTCTCGAGCTCGTCGCCGGCAAGCTCGATTTGATTTTGATAGTGATAGACGCGGGCGCGATGGTTATAAAGCAGCGCCGCGTTGGCCGGGTTCAGCTTGAGGGCGCGGCTGAACTGGACGAGCGCGTCTTTATACATGCCGTCGCCGCGCAGCGCCACGCCCGCCACCCGGTGAACGCTCCAGTCATTGGCTGCGCCGGCCAGCAGATAGGCGATGCCGTGCCGCGCAGACTCCTTCTCGCCGCGCGAAAGCAGCATGTAGATGCGGTAGAGATTCGCTTCCGTAGAGGCAGGGTCAAGCCTGAGCGCTTCTTCAACGGCGCGGCGCGCATGCATCACGTGGATCTGCCCCCCGAACCCGTGGCGCGCATATTGCAGCTCCGCGATTCCCAGCCCGCTCCATCCTGCGGCAAAAAGCGGGTCGGCAGACGTAACCTCCGTCAGCAGCGCGTGGGCGCGGTCAAGATCCCCGCGCGAACCGGTGTGCACCATGAACGAGCTGAGCAGCGCGCGACCCTGCAAATAGCGTTCGCTGATGGGGCCGGGCAGCGAGCCCTCGCGCAACGCGGGACGCACATCCGCCTTCTCCCTTTCAATCCTGTCCGCTGCGCTGAGCCCATGCAGGGTGGCGAAGACCTCATTTGAAATCTCGGACTGCACGGCGATCAGGTCCAGCGAGCCGACGCGGATGGCGCCACCCGAGCGCACGCTCTGCGAAGCCACGTCGAGCAATTGCCAATTGAGATCGAATCCGTTCTCGGAACGCAGAAAACTGCCCGCAAGCACATAGGAGACCAGCAGCTTCTGACCGATAGCCAGTGGATCCAAATGCGCATTGGACTTGTCTGCGGGCAGCGCCATCAGCGTGCTCGAAGGCCGCACGACGAGCGATGGAATCCGCGCCAACCGCGCGGCAATCGCGTCCGCCAGCGCCAATCCATAGAGCGGAGCGACCGCTGTCGCCCCAAGGTTGGCGAACGGCAGCACCACCAGCGAAGTTTGCGTGGGCTTTTCACTCGCCGACTCGCGAAACCGCTCCGCCAGCATGGAGAGAAAGCCCGTGGTGGGCTTCTCCGCCTCGGCAGACCTGAGGGGCGGGCTGGCCGCAGTCTCGGCGGGGAGGATGCCGGTGCCAATCTGCATCGCCTTCATGATGGTCTTCAATGCCTCGCGCACTTCGGCCGCCGATGCGTAGCGTGTGCTCGGATTCTTTTCAAGAGATGTCGCGATTACGCTCTTCAGCTCCGGCGCGATACCGGGCACAATCGCGCTCAGATCCATTGCTTCCGTAAACTGGATGCCGCGGATGGCCTGAAAGTCCTCAGCGTCAGGCCGCGCAAACGGATGCCGCCCGCTGGCCAACTCGTAAAGAATCACGCCCATCGCCCACACATCCGACTGCACGCTGGAGTGCCCGGTAACAAACTGTTCCGGCGCCATGTAACGAATCGTGCCGCCGCGCGCCGTGTACGTCGCCGCCAGCGAGTCGTCCCTTTGGGGTCCTCGCGTGGCAGGATCGAAGTGCATCTCTTCCGGTGCCAGCCGCCGCGCCAGGCCGAAGTCGAGAATCTTCACCAGCCCGCCCTCGGTGAGCATCACGTTCTGCGGCTTCAAATCGCGATGAAAGATGCCCAGCGCATGCGCAGCCTGCAGGCCGTCGGCAATCTGAATGCCGACTGAAAGCACCAGCTGCAGGTTTGCCGGGCCGCGCGCAATCAGTTCATCGAGGCTCTGTCCCGGCACATACTGCATGGCGATATACGCTTCATCGCCGCTCTCGCCCACTTCATAGATCGCGCAGACGTTTGGATGCTCGATGGCCGATGCCATCCGCGCCTCGCGCAGCATGGTCGAGCGCATCTGCTCGGCCGAGAGCTCACCGGTGCGCAGAATCTTCAGCACCACGGGCCGCTGCAGCAGCGTATCGTCGGCCAGGTAGACCACGCCGCTGCCGCCCGCGCCCAGGCGCCGAACAATCTCATAATGTTCAATCGTCTTGCGCTTCATCGCCTGTTACGAGTCTAATGGTCGTGGCATCAGGACTATCTAAAACAGGATTATTTCAGGAGTGGTGCGATTTTAGACAGCGTGAGAAAAGTGTGCGTCCGGGCTATGGATAGGATGATCTCGCAATGAATCAGACAATTCTCGCCGCTGTGAGCGCGGTCGCTGGATTCATCGCAAAATCGGTTTGGGATTTGTATTGGAATCGGCGCGAGAGCATCGCCGGCGTTGCGCGGCAAAAGCGCATCGACTTCTTGGAACGGCAACTCGCTGACTTTTACTGGCCGATTTACCTGCGGCTGCAAAAAGACAACGTGGTGTGGGAGACGATTCTCGATCGCCGCCCCGCCAGCGACCCACTGCGCCAGTCGATCGCCGGCGAGTTGGATCGCAAATACATACTACCCAATCATGAAGAGGTGGTTCGCCTGATCGAGGCGGGCATGCACCTGGCGCAGTGCGATGCAAAACTTGAGAATGCCCTGCTGCACTATATGCGCCATGTGGCGATTTATCGCGCGTTACGCGATACCGGCTGCTTCGACAAGGACCCCATCGCGCTGGGCGAACCGTGGCCGCAGGAACTCTTTCCACTGATTCAAGAGCGCACCAAATCATTGCAGAAGGAATATGATTTACTCATTTCGAGGCGCGGCCTTTCAGGCTGAGCGGAGATCGGAGCGCATGAGGCGCCGTGGCCTTCAGTGCCCGCGCCGCGGCCGATCTTCTTCGCTTGCGGCCGGTTCCTCCCGCAGCATGCGCATCTGATTGCGCCTTCCCAGCACCAGCATGGTGATTCCGAAGACCAGCAATACCAGTCCCCACCAGAGATTCGCATCGATGCCCAGGCTCTTTGCATACAACCCGGTATTCTCGCGCGTCGCCAAGCCGAACGACATAAGGATGGTTCCCGTCAGCGTGAACATCAGTCCCATCGGAATGCGCAGATCCAGGTTCATAAACCTTCCTCTTCTCCTCAGGCAAAGAAAATATTGAGAGCCACGGCAACGATGAGGATTGCCACTGCCAGCGCCTCGGGCCGCTCCCACCACTTAAGATGCGCATGCGGCGGCTTGGGCGTCAGTGAGTGGACGAGGCCCACCAGCTGCTCCTCGGGATGGGGCTTGGTCATCAGGCTCACCACCACAGCCACGATGAAATTCGCGCTGAAGGCATAGATGGCTCCATAGAAGTTCTGCGCCATATCGCTCGGGTAATGATGCAACACGGTAATCCAGCCGCCGTGGATGCCGGGCACGGCTTCAACCGGCAGCGTGAGCCCGTGGTGCAGCATGGCCGCGGCGGTTCCGGCGATCAAACCTGAAAATGCGCCATGGCCGGTGGTCCGCTTCCAGAACATGCCGAGCAGAAACGTGGCGAAGAGCGGCGCATTGACAAAGCTGAATACCAGTTGCAGCGTGTCCATGATGTTGTTGAAGTTAATGGCGGCATACGCCGTGCAGATCGACAATAAAATGCCGCCGACAGTTGCCCATCGGCCCACAGCCATGTAGTGGCGGTCGCTCGCCCCCTTGTGAATATACGACTGGTACAGATCGTACGTGAACACCGTGTTGAAGGCCGTTACATTGCCCGCCATGCCGCTCATAAAGCTCGCCAGCAGCGCCGTCAACCCCAGCCCCAGGATCCCGGTAGGGAAGTAATGCAGCAGCATCATCGGCGTGGCCATGTCGTAATCAAGCAGCGGCTTGCCGCTCGCGTCGAGCATCGGCTGCCCGGTCACGGGATTCACCTTCGCCGGAATCAGCCCGTGGCCCTCCTCCACCTCTTTCGGCACAACGCTGATCTCGTGAATGATTGCGCCCTTCTCCGTGCGAACCACTTCCGTGGTATGCGGCGTCGGTATCGCAATGGCCAACAGCCCGGGCAAAATCACGAGAAAAGGAAAGAACATCTTGGGAACCGCGGCGATCAACGGTACACGCCGCGCCGACTCAACATTTTTTGACGCCATGGCCGTCTGGATGACCAGGAAATCAGTACACCAGTATCCTGACCCCAGCACGAATCCCAGCCCCATACCGATGCCGATGATATCAATGCCCATGGGATTGGTGCTTGCATGCATCACGCCTTTCCACTCGTGCATGTAGGCCACGGGCAGCGAGGCTTTGAGGCCCGACCATCCGCCCACGTTCTTAAGGCCCAGCAGCACCAGGGGCAGAAAACCCGCGATGATCAGGAAGAATTGCAGCACTTCGTTGTAGATGGCGCTGGTGAGTCCGCCCAGAAAAATGTAGAGCAGCACGATGATTGCGGAGAGGACGATTGAAAAAGTGAAGATCCAATCCTTCGACCAGCCGAAAGAGTTGAACATGGCGTCGAACACATGCAGCGCCTGGATCAGCCGCGCCATCGCATACATCGAGATGCCGGAGCTGAAGACGGTCATCACCGCGAAAGAGCAGGCATTGAGGGCGCGGGTCTTCTCATCGAAACGCAGGCGCAGAAACTCAGGTACCGACCGCGCCTTCGAACCGTAATAAAACGGCATCATGAAGATGCCTACGAAGATCATGGCTGGGATTGCGCCGATGCCGTAGAAATGCGCCGTTTCCAGGCCGTACTTCGCGCCCGAGGCGCCCATCCCGATCACTTCCTGCGCGCCCAGGTTCGCGCTGATAAAGGCCAGGCCGCAGATCCAGGCCGGCAGCGCGCGGCCGGCCTGGAAGAAATCCTTGCTCGTCTTCATGTAGCGCTTGAGGGCGAAGCCGATCCCCAGCACAAAGAAGAAGTAGAGCAGCATGATCAGCCAGTCGACTGACGTGAGTTGCACGTTGGCTCCTTAACGCGCGGCTCTCCCGCGGCTCGAAATGAAACAGGCTACCGGAATCACTGTAAGCATCGGGGCGAGGGTGCGTCCAGCGGAAATTGAAAATGTTTTCAATCGCTTCTCAAAAAGACTTCGTAATTCTATCGTTCAATATCGGAGGCCCTTTCGGTCAATCTCGTGACGCCGATAGGGCACGCGGGTTCGATATCCTCGGCCGAGGAGCCCTATTGCTTTCGCTTGCGTTCATTCCTATGCTCGATGCGTGGAGATTCTCACCCACGATGAGCTTGTGCGGCTGGCCCCGCCTGAGCGCCTCACGCTAATCTCGCAGCTTGGCGATGGTCTCTCCATTTACACTGGAAGAGCATGATTCCTACGCTTACCTGGACCGAAGACGGCGTTCGCTTTATCGATCAGACCAAGCTGCCGCTCGAAGAGAGCTATGTGCTGGCCACAACCTATGAGCAGGTGGCCGAGATTATCGTCACCATGGTCGTGCGCGGCGCCCCGGCTATCGGCGTGTCGGCGGCATACGGCGTCGCTCTCGGCGTACTGAAGACGAAAGCTAAAACCGCGCACGAGTTCGCTCCTGAATTCGAGGTGGCCTGCAAGCGCCTTGCCGGCACCCGGCCCACGGCCGTCAATCTCTTCTGGGCCATCGACCGGATGAAGGTGCTGTTTGCCAAGCTGGTCAGTTCCGGCGCAACCCTCGCGCAGATTCAGGAAAAGATCCTCGCCGAAGCACACACGATGTACGAGGAAGACATCGCAGCCTGCAAGACCATGGGCGCATTCGGCGGCGCATTGCTTCCCGACCAGGGCGGCGTACTGACGCACTGCAACGCCGGGGCCCTCGCCACCTGCGGCTATGGCACTGCACTGGGCGTCATCCGCGCCGCCGTCGAAAACGGCAAGCGCATTCACGTCTACGCCGACGAGACGCGGCCTTTCCTGCAAGGCGCGCGGCTGACCGCGTGGGAGCTGATGGCCGACGGCATTCCGACCACCGTGATCTGCGACAACATGGCGGCCAGCCTGATGGGTGCGGGCAAAATTCAGGCAGTGGTCGTGGGCGCCGACCGCATCGCCGCCAATGGCGATGTGGCCAACAAGATCGGCACCTACAACGTCGCCATCCTCGCCAAAGAGCATGGCATCCCGTTCTATGTCGCCGCGCCCTGGTCAACCATCGATCTCGCAACCCCCACCGGCGAAGCCATCCCCATCGAAGAGCGCCCCCGGCTCGAAGTCACGCACCATGCGGGCAAACAGCTCACGCCCCACGGCGTCGGCATTTGCAATCCGGCCTTCGACGTGACCCCGGCGAAATACGTTACGGCCATCATCACCGAGCGCGGCGTGCTGCGCGCTCCCTATACCAATTCACTGCGTGAGATGGAACTCGTCGCCGGCTAACCCTGCCGGTCTAGAGTTGTAACTGTCGTGCTTCCGCGCCTTTCCATCTTCCGCCTGCGGCAAAAATCGCTGGCGCGCGGTGTTCTGCTCTCGCTCTGCGCGTTCGTGGCCAGTTTGCGCCTCGCCGGTTTTCCGCACATCGAAGATATCCACGGCTCGCCATGGCAGATTGCGCCTTTAGTTGCGGCGGCGTGGGGCATGGCCGAGACCGCTCGCTGCCTGCGCCGAAGATGGAGTTTTTATCACGGCGGTGTGCTTATCCTGCTTTACTCCAATCTCATGATCCTCATCGTGATCCTGGCTCTGCTGGTATTGGCCTGATTCCCCACGCCGCGCGGGCCGCGTCTCGCAAACACTATGCGCCCGGCTCACCCTATCTGACCGGCCCAAGCCGGCTGCGGGAAACGGCATGAGGAAGAGATTTCCCGGCCTGCCAGCCGCGTTTTCACCGTGTAGCATGAGCACAGCGCAGGGATTCCCTCGCGCCCGGCCCGACCTTCCTGATCTTCACCTTCGGAAGGCCGGCCGGAATTCAAATGCAGGAGGCAGCGATGTTCAAGGGATTTCGCGATTTCATTCTGCGGGGCAATGTCGTCGATCTCGCCGTGGCCGTCATCATCGGCGCGGCCTTTGGAGCCATCACTTCGTCCATCACCGCCGACGTGATCACGCCGCTGATCTCGGCCATCGTCGGCTCACCCGATTTCTCCTCCCTCGTCATCCACGTGCCGGTCCTGCATCCGGTTCCGCCTCCGCACCCACTGCCCGCCAATTACATTGCTCCCGGCGAAATCCACATCGGCAAGCTGCTCAATGCGGCAATCAACTTTCTGCTCGTCTCTGCCGCCATCTACTTCGCCATTGTGATGCCCATGCACTACATGCTCAGAAGGCTCTCCCCGGATATGCCGCCTTCTGCGCCCACAACCAAGATCTGCCCCGAATGCTTGAGCGAGATTCCAATCGCGGCCAAACGCTGCTCGCATTGCACGCAGCCGGTTGCGGCCGTGGTTAGTCCAGCTCCCTGAGCGGCCGCGAGAACGCAAAGAATCCCAGAAACAGCAGAGCCGCCGTCGCCGCCATCAAAGACAGGGCCCGGCCGGTGGGAATATACCGCGAAAGCTCGCCGGCTACGAGCGCCCCCAGCGGCGGCAAGCCCAAAAAGCTGGTGGTGTAGATGCTCATGATGCGCCCGCGCATCTCGTCCGACGAAAGATGCTGGATGCTGATGTTAAAACACGAGATCATCAGGATGCCGCTGTAACCCTCGCAGAACGCAAGGCCCCCTGACAACGCAAAGATATGCGAGTAGCTGAAGCCGATGATCGCCAGAAAGAAGCCCACCCCGCAGAAGGTCAATACCGCGCCCCGTTTCCGGATCACACCTCGCGCCGCCACCGTGATCGCCCCCAGCAGGGCGCCGAAGCCGGAACAGGCCATCAGCCAGCCCAACCCGCTCGCCCCCACGTGCAGCTGATCCTTGGCGAAATAAGGAATAAACGTGAGGTAGGGGATACCCAGAAAACTCACCACCGCGGTCATCCACATCAGCACCCGCATCTCCCGCTCGTTGTGCAGATAGACAAACCCGCCGCGCAGGCTGGCCCACATGCTTTCGTGCCGGCTGAGCTTCTCGGCCGGATAGCGGATCTGCAGCAACGCCCAGAGCACGGCCAGAAAGCTCACGCCATTCAGAAAGAAGTTGCCCGCCACGCCGAATAGCGCCATCGCGTAGCCGCCCAGCGAAGGTCCCAGGATGCGCGACAAATTGAATTGTGCGGAGTTGAGCGCGATCGCGTTGGTCAACTCCTCCCGCTTCACCAGCCGCGGCACCAGCGCCTGGTAGCTCGGCGCGTTGATCGACATAGCCACGCCGTTCAAGAACGCGATCGCTATCAGCTCCCCGATGGTGATCACTTTGAACCAGGCCAATCCCGCCAGAAGAAACGCGAGAATCATCATGATGGTCTGCGTCACCAGCAGCAGCCGGCGCTTGTCCACGCGGTCCGCCACCACGCCGCCGAAGAGCGAGAAAAATAAAAAGGGGATAGAGCCGGCAAACCCCACTATTCCCAGCCAGAACGCGGAGTTGGTGAGCAACAGCACCAGCCAGCCCTGGGCCACGTTCTGCATCCAGGTGCCGATGTTCGAGAGGAAATTTCCGCCCCAGAAGAGCCGGAAGTTCGCATTGCCCAGCGCGCGCACCACCTGAGGCAGGGGCCGGACGTGCTCCTCCTTTAGCGCCTCGGCAATCTCCCTTTCATCCACTTCCGCGGCTTCCGCGGTTGCGGCGAGCGAAGGGCGCTCCGGCTCATCCTCCAGTCGGCTGTCGAGGTTCAGAGGTAGCTCTCCTTCGTTCATAGTGTAAGCTGAGGCTTTATTGTCAGCCGTTGCAGCGGAGCTCTCCCGCCCGGCATAGCGTTTGAGCCGGCCGGCATGAGGTAGAAACCCATGAATTCTTTGAAGGTGACAGCCGCTCTCGCGCTGCTTGCGCTCGGGCCCTTTGGCTCTCGAAGAGTATCCGCGCAATCGGAGGCCGGCTCGCAAACCGTCTTCGGCTACTCGAACTTCGCTGCGGAATCGAAGATCGAGAAGAAATTCCTCGCGGTTCCCGACGCCAAACTCGCCGGCCAGGAACTCAAAACCCTCACGGCTGAACCCCATCTGGCTGCGACCCCTGAGGACCGCAAGACCGCTGACTACGTCGCCGAGAAATTTCGCGCCGCCGGATTTGCCACGCAGATCGTCCCCTATCGCGTGCTGCTCAATCAGCCCAAGGTGGTGCGCGTCGAGGCGTACGATCCATCGGGAAAGCTGCTCGTCTCCGGGCCCACTCCCGAGCACGTCGACGGCGACCCCACTCAGGATGATCCACGGATCGTGATGCCTTTCAACTCATCTTCGGCCTCCGGCGACGTGACCGGCGAGGTCGTCTATGCTAACTATGGCCGCATCGAAGATTTCAACGAACTGGCCGCACAGCACATCGATCTCCACGGCAAGATCGTGCTCTGCCGCTATGGCATCAACTTTCGCGGCGTAAAAGTGTATCTGGCTGAGCAGCGCGGAGCCGCGGGCGTGCTTATCTACTCTGATCCTCAGGATGACGGCTACTACAAGGGCGATGCGTGGCCGCTCGGCCCCTGGCGGCCTGAAACCGGCGTGCAGCGCGGCTCCGTGCAGTACCTCTTCAAGTATCCGGGCGATCCCGAGACCCCCGGCGTCGCCTCCACTCCGGAACTTCCCGATTCCGAGCGCACCTCGCCCGAAGGAAATCAGCCCCACATCGTCTCGATTCCCATCAGCTACCATGACGCCGCGCCCATTCTCAATGCCTTGAAAGGCCCCGGCGTCCCGCCGGGCTGGCAGGGCGCGCTTCCATTTCGCTATCACCTGGGTCCCGGCGGCG
The DNA here is from genome assembly GCA_036489815.1 of Occallatibacter sp. GTDB lineage: Bacteria > Acidobacteriota > Terriglobia > Terriglobales > Acidobacteriaceae > Telmatobacter. Next base: position 34,748 of record DASXFB010000129.1, read on the forward strand.
TCACCGTCCATCTGGTTTCGCAGCAGGACTATCAGCGCCGGATCATCTGGGACGTTATCGGCAAGATCGAAGGCTCCGAGTATCCGGATAACTGGGTCATTGCCGGCAATCACCGCGATGCGTGGGTCTACGGCGCGGTCGACCCCTCAAGCGGCACCGCCGCCATGCTCGAAGCCGTGCATGGCCTGGGTGTGCTGCTGCACGACGGCTGGCGGCCCAAGCGCACCATCGTCTTCTGCAGTTGGGACGCCGAAGAGGAGGGCCTGATCGGCTCAACCGAATGGGTCGAGCAGCACATGGCGGAGCTCAATCAGGCCGTCGCGTACTTCAACACGGATGTGGGGGTCTCGGGTCCTGATTTTACCGCCTCCGCCGTGCCCTCGCTGAAGCAATTCATCCGGGACCTGACCCACGACGTTCCCAGTCCAATCGACGGAACGGTGTTTGAGCAGTGGCGCGTTCACCGTGCAAACGATGAAACGCGTCGCACCGTGGGCGCCTCCATCCTCAATCCGAGCGAGGTGCGGGTGGGCGACCTCGGTTCCGGGTCCGACTACACGCCCTTCCTCCAGCACGCCGGCGTGCCTTCCACGGACGTCGGCTCCGACGGCCACTACGGCGTCTATCACTCCACCTTCGACGACTTCGCGTGGTACACGCAGAATGCCGATCCCCACTTCCTCTACCTCCAGGAAATGGCCCGGGTCTTCGGCCTTGAAACCTTGCGCATGGCCGACGCCGACGTTTTGCCTTACGACTATGTCGCCTACGCCCGTGAGATCGCCGGTTATCTCCAGGCGGCCAAAGTGAAAGCCAAAGACGCGGGGCTGGACTCGCTGGATTTCGCGCCCGCGGATGCGGCCGCAGCCCGCCTCCTGGAAGCGGCGCAGAGAGCGCATCAACTTGAGGCAGCTCCATCCGGCGATCTGGCCACGCTCAACACCATCCTGCGCCAGACGGAAACGGCCCTGCTCTCTGAAGCCGGCCTTCCCAATCGCCCCTGGTACCGGCATACCATCTACGCTCCCGGCGAATACACCGGCTACGCCGCCGTCGTCATCCCCGGCGTCAACGAGGCAATCGACGCCAAGAATTCAGCCCTGGCCGCGCAGCAGTTGGGCACGCTCACGCAAGCGCTCGGCCGCGCCGCGCAAACACTGGATTCGGCCCGGTAGGGACTATTCGCTCGCAGAGCCGCCGCCATTCACCGCGGCCCGCTCAAACGCCAGCACCACAATCTCCGGCTGCGAGCCGATCCGCATCGGCGGGCCCCAGGTGCCGGCGCCAGTAGAGGTATACACCTGCAAGGCGCCGAAGCGGTGCAGTCCGTGGGTGAACCGGCCGAAGATCCGGTGCGTGAGCCATGTGAAAGGAAAGATCTGGCCGCCGTGCGTGTGCCCGGAGAGCTGCAGGCTCACGCCGGATTGCTCCACGATGGGCAGCCGGATGGGCGCGTGGTTGAGCAGGATGCTTGCCGTTCCTGTGCCGGGACTTAGCCCTTCGAGCGTCGAGCGCGCACGCGTCGGGTCTGTGGACGTGCCATAAGAAATGCCCAGCACCTCCAGGCCATCGACAGTAACCCGCTGGTTGGCCAGAACCCGAACTCCTGCCCTGGTAATGGCCTCCATATAATCCGCCGGATCATGAAACTCCTCATGATTGCCCGTGGAGAAGTAACTCCCTAACGGCGGAGTGAGCGCCTTGAGCGGCGCGAGCATCTCGTCCAGATTGCCTCTTGATCCATCGAACAGATCTCCCGGAATGAAGACCACGTCAGGATGAAAGCTCCCTGCCAGACGAACCATCCGCCGGCAGAAAGCCGCGCCGTTCACGTTGCCCAGGTGCAGGTCGCTCATCATCACAGCCTTGCGGCCGTGCCACGAGGACGGCAGATGGGGCAGCCGGATCGAAATGCGGCGCACCCGGATCCAGCGGGCATTAAGCAAGCCGAAGATGCCGACCAGCAACGCCAGCGCAAACCACCCGCCCGCGATTGTCCGCCGTGCGCTCAGGCCGTGGCTCTCTCTGAAGGCCAGCATCCCATACCAGGTGAGCCAGGTCATGCAGGCGCCCATGAATAAGAAGTGCAGAAAACCCAGCCAGATCGCCGCAAGCTTGTAGAAAAACGAGATAACCCCATGAGAGAACCGGAAACTGAGCAGAGTGGCCGGCACAAACGTGAAAGCCAGCACAAACAGGGTGCCGCGCAGCGCAACCCGCGCCGTCGGGCTCAGCCCTGGCCAGAAGGCGATCCAGGTGTGAAAGAGGAACCAATGAGCAAGAAGCAGGATGATTTGAATCAGAAGTATGCCCAGGACTGGCCACGCTTTCAAGCCGGATCTCCTTCTTTCCATGATTGCATGGCGGTTGTCGGGGAACATGCAGGCTGAGCCCGCACGTGAAACAATCTTACGTGTGACCGGCATTGCGGAGAATGCGCTCGGCCTTTATCTTTCGATTCCATTTTGCCGATCGAAGTGTACCTACTGCAACTTTGCCTCCGGTGTCTACCCAGCCAGCCAGCATGAGCAGTATGTGAATCGGCTGGTCGAAGATCTCGGCGGAGCCGCAGCATGGGCCTCGGAGATCGGCGTGGAACTGCCCCGTCGCGTCGATACGGTCTATCTGGGCGGCGGAACGCCCAGCCTGCTTGCTCCCGATCTCGTCACGCGGCTCTTTGCCGCCGTCCGTGCCCACTTCGATCTCGATGCCGATGCCGAGATCACCATGGAATGCGCGCCCGGCCAGTTGGCGGACGTCACCCTGGAGGCGATCGCGGCCGCGGGCGTGAACCGCGTAAGCCTCGGCGTGCAGTCGTTTATAGACCGCGAGGCGCACGAGAGCGGCCGCCTGCACAACCGGGTCGTCGTCGAACAGGATCTGCACCGGCTGCGCCAGGCCGGCATCACCAATCTGAATATCGACCTGATCGCCGGCCTCTCCGGCCAGACCTTCGCGTCGTGGGAGCAATCTCTCTCGGCGCTGGTCCAGTCGGCCGTGCCCCATGCGAGCGTTTACATGCTCGAAGTGGACGAGGATTCCCGCCTCGGCCGCGAGCTGCTCGCCGGCGGCGCGCGGTATCATGCGGGGCTGGTCCCTACCGACGATGCCATCGCCCAGATGTACGAGTGCGCACTCGAGCGGCTGAGCGAGTCCGGTCTCGACCAATACGAAATCTCAAACTTCGGCTCAGCCGCATATCGATCCCGCCACAACCTGCGCTACTGGCAGCGCCGCGCCTATCTCGGCCTGGGGCTCGATGCGTCCTCGGCTCTGCGCTCGAGCCCGGATGCCGGAGAGCGCTACCTGTTGCGCACCAATGCAACCGACGATCTGGCCAGCTATCTTGCCGGCCCGCAGCCCTGCGAAACAGCCTGGCTCTCACCCGCCCGCCAGCATGAGGAGGCGTGGTTCCTCGGCCTGCGGCTGAACGCAGGAGTCGATGTGGCCGCGCTCGAAAGCGAGTTCGGGCATGCGCTCGTCGAACCGGCGATTGAGGTCGCCGAGCGGCTCGCAGCCGACGGCCTCTTGGCCGCCGATGGCGCCGCCGTGCGGCTCACTGCGCAGGGACGCCTGCTCTCGAATAACGTCTTTCAGGAGTTTCTCTCGCTCCAACCCGCGCGCACGGCCTTCCCGTTCGGCGGCTCCGCATAAATGAAGAAAGGCGCGGCATCTTCCGCAACCTCCACAATTCCCATGCAGGACATGGTTCAAGCGGCTCTCGGTCATCACCGGCAACGCCGATTCACTGAGGCCGAGCAGCTCTATCGCAGCATTCTCGCCATCGACCCCCGGCATCCGGACGCCCTGCATCTGCTCGGCATGGTCGCCTTCCAAACCGGCCGCAGTGAAGAGGCTGCCGCGCTGATCCGGACGGCGATAGACCTCAAGGGCAACGCCCCGGCCTATCACTCGAACCTCGGCAATGTTCTCGAATCTCAAGGCAAGATCGCCGAGGCGGGCGCCTGTTATCAGCGCGCCCTGCTCCTCAATCCCGATTCCGCCGAGATCTACGTGAATCTCGGCAACATCTTTCGGGCGCAGGGTCAGCTGAATTCGAGCCTCGACTGCTATCGCAGGGCCATGGCCCTCAGCCCCGGAATGGCCGACGCGGCTGCGGCCGAATCCGCAGTCCTGCTCTTGAAAGGGGACTTCGTCGCCGGCTGGCCCGGCTCCGAACACCGCTGGCTAACCAGCGATCACACCACGCCGCCGCGCGATTATCCCTGGCCGCGCTGGACGGGCGGCCCACTAGCCTCGGGGCGCCTGCTCATCTGGGGCGAGCAGGGAATCGGCGACGAAATCATGTTCGCGGGCTTAACTTCAGATCTTGTCCGCTCGGGAATCCGCTGTATTCTCGATTGCGATCCCCGACTCCGGCCGCTTTTCGCGCGCTCTTTTCCCGCTTTGGACGTGGTCACTGGATTCGCTCCCGCAACTCATCCCGAGTCGAACGTCGCGGCGCACCTGCCCAGCGGCAGTCTGCCCGGCCTCTTCCGCGCATCGAGCGCCGCCTTTGCCGCAACCACATCTCCTTACCTGAAGGCCGATCCCGTGCAGCAGGCGCGGTTCCGCGCCCGCTATGCCGACGGCCGCAAGCTGGTCGGCGTGGCTTGGCATACGAGCAACAGGAAGACGGGACGCCTCCGTTCGATGGATCTTTCCTTATTCGCGTCGCTCTTCGCCGTGCCCGGCATCCGCTGGATCAGCTTGCAATACGGCGGCGCCGACGCTCTCGAAAAAGACGCGGCTGCCGCGCAGGCTCCCATCCTCATCGATCGTGAAGTCGATCAGCTCTCGAGCCAACCCTCGAGCATCGATCGCTTCGCGGCGCAGGTTGCAGCCATGGATCTGGTCATCACCATCGACAATTCAATCGCTCACCTAGCCGGCGCCCTCGCCGTTCCAACCTGGGTGCTGCTGCCGTTCGCGCCAGACTGGCGCTGGCAGCTCGATCGCGAAGACAGCCCCTGGTATCCCTCCCTCCATCTCTTTCGCCAGCCCCGGATGGGGGATTGGCCCTCTGTCGTGGCACGCGTAGAAGACGCGCTTCGAGCGCTCTGAGAGAGGTTACGAAGCGGACGCCAGATGCATCGGTTCACGGGACAATGGTTCATCGCAACACTGAATCGAGTCCGGGCCCGATGCCCTGGCGCAGCGCAGCGCCTCTTCCGCATCGCGCAAAACCACCAGCGGCGAACGGCCGCGGCTGCAGGCAATGCCAAAGCATGCGGAGAGCCGCATGGATTCGCCTCCCACGGGGAAGCGCACACGGAATACTTCGTGGCGTAATCGTTCGGCGAGCCGCGCTGCCTCCGTCGTCCCGCAGCCCGGCAGCGCGATCAAGAACTGGTCCTTGCCGGTACGGCCCAGCAGATCGTAGCTGCGCAGCAGCCGCGAGGTGCGGCGCGCCACCTGGCGGAGCAGCTCGTGGCACGCTTCCGTGCCGAGCCGCGAGTTCCAATGGTCGCAATCGCCGAAGTCATCGATACCGAGCAGCAACACCGACAGCGCCGTATGCAGCCGCTGCACGCGGTCCGTTTCGCGGAACAGCATCGCCAGCAGAGCCTGCCGATGGTAGACGCCGGTGAGCGCGTCTAATTCCGCGTGGAACGACGAATTTGGCGCGGAGCAGCCAGGCATCCTGAAGAACTCCCTCAAGGATGCATCGGCAGAAATTAGAAAATCTTAAATAATCAGGCGCGAGCCTCAGTCAACGAAATCCACCGCAGGCTTGACGGGAATGATGCCGCGTTCGAAGCCCAGATTAAGCAGTTTGCGGATGGCCTCGCGTCCGTCCGGTCCGTAGTCCAGGGTGCGGTCGTTCACATACATGCTCACAAACCGGTTGGCGAGGCCGGAATCGAGATCGCGCGCGAACTGCATGGCATATTCGAGAGCCTGATCGCGGTGGTCGAGCGCGTGATGGATCGAGTCGCGGAGAGCCTTTGAGACAACCTTGTGCGTTTCGGCGCCTAGCGACCGGCGGATCGCATTGCCGCCCAGCGGCAGCACCAGGCCGGTCGTCTCCCGCCACCACACGCCAAGATCGATCACCTTATAGAGTCCGCTGCTGGTGTAGGTGAGCTGCCCTTCGTGGATGATCAGGCCGGCATCGTATTTTCCCGCCAGAATCGCGGGAATGATCTTGTCGAACGCCACCGTCGCCGTTTTAATCTCGGGATTGAAGATCTTCAGCGCCAGGTAGGCCGTGGTCAAGGTGCCCGGCACAGCCACCTCGATGCGGCTCAGGTCGGCCGGCGTAAGCGGCCGATTCGAGACGACCATGGGGCCATATCCCTCGCCTACACTGCCGCCGCAGCCCATCAGGGCATACTTCTCCTGCAGGTAGGGGTAGGCATGAAAGCTGATCGCGGTCACATCGAAGAACGCCTCTTCCTGGGCTCGCCGGTTGAGGGTTTCGATGTCGCAAAGTGTGTGCGAAAACCGGTAGCCGGGCACGCGGACCTTGTTTGTCGCCAACCCGTAAAACATGAACGCGTCGTCGGAGTCGGGACTGTGGGCGATCGAGATATCTTTCACTTCATCGGCCGCGGGGGCTGCAGTTTGCTGAGTGCTCACAGGGAAAAACTTCCTTTCAACGGGCAAAGAAGACAATCTTTGGATGCGGATAGAAGGCTCGGCGAAGAAACCGGCCTTCTCGGGTAGTGTGTTGGGCTGCCCTCGCGTTACCGGCCTGACTTCGCCAGCCGCGCATTTTCGACTTCGCGGCCGGCGGAACGGCGGCGCAGCCGGACAAATCCGGCCGCCAGCGTGGCCGCCGCCACAACCTTGAGCGCGTCGCCCGGCAAGAACGGAAGCACGCCGAGCGTGGCGGCATGAAGGAGCAAGCCGTGCGTGAAGACGCCGAGCCACGCTCCGCCACAGGCAAGAATCGCCGCATCGCCGGCTGCGGCGCTTGCCAGGGCTGCGGCAAACCCGCGCCCGCTGCGGCGCCACAGGAACGAGATGAGCGCCGCGGCCAGCGGATAGGCCAGCAGGTAGCCGCCCGTGGGGCCGAAAAGGTGAGCCAACCCCGGAGCGGCGGGACCAGGAGCGAAAACAGGCAAACCGGCCGCGCCCTCCAGAAGATAAGCGGCGAAGGTCGCTGCAGCCAGGCCCGGCGTCAGCAGCAGCCCCAGCAGCAGCACGGCGAAAGGCGCGAGTGTGAGCGGCACCGGGGTAAAGAAGAGAGGCACCGCCACATGGGCAGTCACCGCCGCGAGCAAGCTCCCAGACACGACAATGCCGGTCGCGCGCAGCCACCTGGAACTCCGCGTCGACGCCTGGATCAGGCCGGTGGTCGGCAGTGGTACAGAGAGCTCGTCACTCATAAAAACCTCGCGGTTCTGCTTGCATGGAAGGGTTAGGGTTCCTGGTCTGTTTCGCGGGTGGATGGCGTACGGCGAAGCTGCGAGCGATGGAGTCGGATGTGGCGCGCCACGCCCGCTGCTGCCAAAAGCATAGCCCCAAGCGAGATTAGGAGCCCAATCAGTAACCAGCGCATAGGAGCCGAACCCCCCAAGAATACCAGAGCGCCCGCCCGCCGGCAGCCCAGCCAGTCCATGCCGGCGCCCCCGCTCCGGCCCGGCTCCAGACAGGTCGAGCCCGGGTTCAGAGAGGCGAAGCCTGGTTCCGGAAAGGCGGAGCCGGGTTCCAGAAAGGTGGAGAAAGATCAGGTTCCTTCCGTGGGTGGCATCCCGGAGGCCAACGCTTGCGGCCTGCGCAGGCTGGCCTGCAGCCATTCGAGATAAGGCTGGCTTCCGGACTCGACGCTGAGAACCAGGAACTCCGGAACCTGGTAGCTGTGTAGCTCGCGCAGCCGCGCCTCGAGGGCCGCCAGTTGATCGTTCCCCGTCTTCAGCAGCAGCAGAGCCTCGGCGGAGGTCTCGATCTGCCCCTCCCAGTGATAAACAGACTCTACCGCGGGGATCAACGTCGCGCAGGCCACCAGCCGCTCTTCCACCAGCGTGCGCGCCAGCAACGCGGCCTCGTCGGCATTGGATGCCGTAGTGAGGACGATCCGGGCAGAAAGGCGAGATTCGGGCATAAGCCTCTTCCTGGGCAAGATTTTCAAGAACAACTGTACCGCGAACTCCTGCGTCCAAGGGTGAGATTCCGCTCTCCGCGGATTCCCAAATCGTCCGGCTTGCCGATCTTGGGCTGGTGTTGCAGTATGGTCCTTGCGGCGCGCCTCGCTTTAGGCGGCCGACTCGGCGCAGTCGCCTGGAGACAGAGATGAGTACAACGATCAAGTTCGGCACCTCGGGATGGCGCGCTATTGTGGCCGATGAGTTCACGCTGGCCAATATCCGGCTCGCCGTCGCAGGCATTGCCGCCTATGTCAAGACGCTGCCGGGGGCGCACCGCGTCTTGGTCGGCCGTGACCCGCGCTTTCTCGGCGAGAGCTTCGTCTCCGAGGCCGCGCAGGTGCTCGCCGGCGCCGGCATCACGCCCATCGTGATTCCCGATGCCGCGCCCACCCCGGCCATCTCCCACGCCGTGCGCACGCTTCGGACCTTTGGCTCCATCAACTTTACCGCCTCGCACAATCCGCCCGAATACAACGGCATCAAATACTCCACGCCCGATGGCGCCCCGGCGCTGCCAGAAGTGACGAAGCAGATTGAGGCGGCCATCGCCTCGCTCCAGTCCGGCAACGCGGCCGTTCCCAAAGCCGGTCCCTCCGGAGCGGAGTCGTTCGAAACCGCCGATGTGAAGCCCGCATTCCTCAAGCGTTTGTCTGAACTGGTCGATCTCAAAGCCATCGCCAAGTCCGGCATCAAGATCGTCTACGACCCGTTCTGGGGCGCTGGGCGCGGCTACTCCTCCGATCTGCTGCGCCAAGCCGGCGTGGCCGTCGAAACCGTGCACGATTACCGCGACGTCCTCTTCGGCGGCCATGCTCCCGAGCCCGACGACCACCTGCTGAGCGACGCCCGGAAAAAAATGGAGGAGACCGGCGCCGCCATCGGCATCGCCACCGACGGCGACGCGGACCGTTTCGGCATCGTCGACGCCGACGGAACCTTCATCCAGCCGAACTACGTCATCGCCCTCCTCTTCGACTATTTGGTCGAGACCCGCGGCTGGCGCAACGGCGTCGCCAAGAGCGTAGCCACCACCAATTTGATCAACGCGCTCGCCGATCACCACAAAGTGCCGCTCTACGAGACCCCCGTAGGCTTCAAGTACATTGGTGCGCTGATCGATGAAGACAAAATCGCCATCGGCGGCGAAGAGTCAGCCGGCCTCACCATCCGCGGCCACGTTCCGGAGAAAGACGGCATCATCGCCGGCCTGCTGATGGCCGAGATGGCAGCCACCCGCGGCAAAAGCATCGGCGCCCAACTCAACCAGCTGTTTGCCAAGGTTGGTTCCTTCTATCCCGTTCGCGAGAACTTCCACTTGACCCCGGAGGTGAAGGCGGCATTCACTGAGAAGTTGAGGGCTGACCCAACCGAGCTGAGCGGGCGCAAAGTCGTCCAGGTGGTTCGCACCGACGGGCTCAAGCTGGTGCTCGAAGATGGCTCCTGGGTCTGCTACCGGCTCTCCGGCACCGAGCCGGTCGTGCGCGCCTACACCGAAGCGCGTAGCGAGAAGGATATGGAAGCGCTGCGGGCGGCGGCCGAAAAATTTGTGCTCTCGTAACAAGGCACGACTTCAGTCGCGCCGCAAGCGCCTCAGAAAATGAACATAGGCTTCAGCCCAACGGAGACGCTGTTCGGCAGTTCCTGAATTAAATAGAGGTTAGATGACGGACGAAAGATTACATCCTGTGCCAGAGACGAATTCCGAACCGGGCGCGCCGCTGCGCGAGCGCGCCTTTGACTGGGCGCAGCGTGTCTGGCGCCCCGTCGGCACGGCCGTCGCCGTTGTGCTCGCCCTGCTGGTCACTTGGCACGTGGTTCATGGCAAGCACGGCCTCTCCGTTTGGCAGCACGAGCGTAGCGAAGACCGCACGCTGCAAAAGGAGATCCAGGACCTGCAGGAGGAAAATGCGCAGATGCGCCGGCAGATCGACCGGCTCAAGTCCGATCCGGACGCCATCGAACACGAAGCCCGCGAAAAGCTCCACTACGCCAAGCCCGGCGAAGTGATCTACGCCCTGCCGGACGCGTCTCAAAAGTAGAAGCGGGCTTAAGTCTGTGCTTTTCGGGCTTGGGCGGTCCGCCAGAAGGCTCGAGTTGCGAAAGGCGAGTCGCCCGGCTCCGTTATGCGGGCAGGCGTTCGATCGCATCCTTCAGGAACGTTAGATCAAGCAGGATCGCACTCCGCTTGAGATACAGCAGCGGCGCGAGAAACCAATACAGTGGACGCAGAGTAAAGGCCGCAGTGCAGGTCAGGCGCGAGTCCTCACCTTCTGCTTTCACGTGAAAGTGCCACGCCGCTGACCGGAAGAAGCGCGCGTTTCCCGTCCGGCTGGTGAGCTCCACCACACACCTGCCGGCCTCCGGATCCACGACGCTGATGCGGTACGCCATCCGCCCCCGGTCGGGCAGATTGAGCCGGTCGTGCGCCACGGTCTCGAACTCAAATCCCACGCCACGCGGGGCTGAGGAGTTCTCCTCCAGCCCCGCCACGCCGCGGTCCCATTTCGCCACATTTGCAGGATCGCCGAGAAATGCCCAGACCTGTTGCGGGGTCCGCTCGATCAGGATGTTGGAGGCAAGCTCCACATGTCGCTCCCCGAGAAGTGATGCCGCAGAAAGTATCTCAGAAATCCATATGCACGCGGGCTGCGGGAACGTAGACGGGACCGCGGTCGCGGTTGTAGCCGGGGTGGGCGATGAAAGACCCGCCCAGCATGCCGTAGAGGCCGCGCCGGAGATGGGCGTTGTAGTACCACTCGAGGACATCTTCGCGAGCGTAAGTGAGACCCCCATCGCCAAGCAGGAATCCCAGGCCGCCATAATGCAGATAGTTCTGGTGGTCACGCTTGATGGCATTGGAAACGAAAGCAATGCCGAACTTGTCGTTCGAGCGGCGCCAGTCGCGGCCGTTGTAGTCGCCGCCGAAGAGGATGGTCTGGCCGACTTCCGTGTAGGCGTAGGACTCGTGCTGATCTTCGTTCCAGCCGAAACGGGCGAAGAGGCGCAGGCTGCCGGTAACTTCTTGCTCCGTGTCGAAGCCGAAGCCATATTTGACCGCGCCAAAGCGCTCGGTGGACGTAATTTGAGGCGTGGCAATTTGGCCGGAGAGGAATTGCTGGACAGACTGGCGATAGTCACCCATGTGTGCGCGATTGACGAACGTGAGCACGCGGATTGCGCCGGGATACTGTGCATGGACGAATCGCGCGAACAGGCCCTTGCGGAGCTCAAACTCCGCGTTCTGGCCGTTGGCGCGGCTGAGGGCCCAATCGAGGTCGATGCCGTTGGCCACGGTGGGCATGGCGAAGATGCCGTAGCGCGCCGACCAGATCTTGTCGTCGTATTCAAGAATGCCGCCCACGGTGTAGCCGCGCGTGTCCGCAGCGTAGTCCCATGCGCCGTTGTTGTCGATGGTCCAGTTCGTGAACTGCAGATGGCTGTCTGAGCCGACGGAGTTGGTGTCGAACTGATCGGGCAGGCTCATTTTGCCGGCGCGGATCTCGAAGCGGCGGACGGGGACCCTGGCAGCGAGAGCGAAAGGCGAGCGGTCCTGCTCGGTCATCTTGCCGGTGAGGCCCATGATCTGATGAATCTCGCCGCGCGCGAGATAAGGCTTACTGCTGAGATTGGGATTACGCACGACGTCGAGATTGGTCGCGCCGGCCAGGCCAAGCGCCTCCGAGATGCCGCGTCCGCCGGCGTTTTCGAAGTCGACGATCAGATCGGTGTCGTAGCGGCTGTTGGGGCGCAGTTGATAGCCGAGGTAGAGAGTCGCCACTTCAGACGCCTTGTATTCGAAGATGTCGTTGAGGCTGTTCGGACCCTGGTAGGGCGAATGGAAGCGGCCGTGCATCTGGAAGATGCTGTTGGCTTGACCGGTGACCCAGTAGCGGGCGTCCTCCGCGTGAGGAAACATGGTGAGAAGCGGGTCGGCGCGCGGGGTCTGCTGCGCTGCAGCGTCGGCAGCCTGCGCCGGACTTGCGGCTTGCGGCTCGTAGGCTGCGTGCATCTCCTGCCCTAGCGCAAGCACCGTCCGATCCCAGGCGGCCTGCGGCTGCGGCGCTTCCGGCAGCGGAGTCTGGGTCTGGGCGGCTAAACGAAGAGGCGCCCCCAGGGCAAACACTAAGGCGAGAACCGCGAACCTGGAGCGCGGAATGGGGAGGTCAAGAGGCATAGAATGATGGCAGGTCGACTATACCCCCATTGGGTTAATGCTATACCCCGGGTTGGTATTGTCAAGATCAGAGCCTTCGATGGCGGGAGTACGGCGATGTCGCATCAGGAACGGGAAAAACTGAAGCTGCTGCAACGGTTGAGAAAGGTCCGCGGACAACTCGACGCGGTGGAGCGGTCGCTGGCCGCGGATGAGGACTGCGGCGGAAAACTGATGCTGCTGGCCGCCGTGCGCGGGGGCGTGAACGGCCTGATGGCCGAAGTGCTCGAGACCCACATCCGCTTCCACCTTGCCGATGGAGCCAAGGAGCAGATCGCTCCGGAACTGGCCGAAGACCTGATCGACTTGGTGCGTGCGTACCTCAAGTGACCTCCACGGTAACGAATGCAGCTGTTCGGATGCCGGTTCCCAGATGAGGTGCAGGGAAGCCCTGAGGCAACGGTGCCGGCGGAGGGTCACGGAGCTATCGTAACCTCGCATCGGGCCGGGAATGTTAACGTTCGGTTGATTCGAGGGAAGGGCGCGAGCGGAGAGTTCCAGCTCCCTCGGGGGCTGGGGCGCGCACGGTGGGTGGAGGGTTACTCCGGCGGCCCCACGGTGAGCACAAAGTAAGAGGCCGGCACGGTCGGGCTGGCGTTGTAGATCGTGTGCCGGTCGCCGGCGATGCAGACACCCATGTCGCCCGCGGACAGATCGCGGGTGACGCCGGCGGTCATAAGGCGCGCCGTGCCTTCATGGATAAACCAGATCTCGGTATGCTTATGCGTGCCGACCGGCTCCGGCGGGCAGCCCGGCGCCAGACGCGTGAAGTGGGCCTCGAGACGAATGTTGTCCGGCAGCAGGCCCAGCAGGAAATGCTTCGACATGCGCGGACTGGGGTGCGGATGAGTGGGCTCGATCTGCGCATAGCGTCCCGAAGTTAATTTCTCAAGCGGCGCGCCAGCCGATGATTGCGGTGCAGCCTGCGCCTCAGAAGCGGTGAGAGACGCAACAGTAGCCAGCAAGGGCAGAAGTGCAGAAAATTCGCGGCGGTTCATGGGAAAAGATGGTAAGGCGGCCGGTTGTGGGTTGCAAGTGAGCGTCCGCTTGGCGGTTGCCTGCCTGGATGGACATTCTTTTCTTATCTTAGTGACCTGTTTCTAAAGTTCCGATCAAAACCGCTCTGTCATTCTGAGCGTAGTTTGGCGCGCATTTTGCGCCAAACGGAGTCGAAGGACCTGCGGTTCGGGATATTGGCTTAGGACACGAACTTCAGAAACACCACATTAGCAACAGAGACAACAACGTCGCGAAGCCGGGGCGTTCGGCTTCATGTGGCGATTGCGGTGCTGAACTTCAGGCCCGTCCCGCAAACTCGCGCGTCTCGGTGTTCACCTTCACTTTTTCGCCTTCCTTGATGAAAAACGGCACCCGGATCTCCATACCGGTCTCAAGCTTGGCCGGCTTGGTCACACTGCCTGACGCGGTGTCGCCCCGTGTGGCCGGCTCAGTGTAAGCGACGGTGAGCTCGACCTGGGTGGGCATGCGCAGGCCGATGGGGTTGCCGTTGTATTTGTCTACTTGCAGGATCGTGCCTTCGAGCAGGAAGTCGAGTGCGTCACCGAGCTTCTCGGGCGAAAGGGTGAGAGTGTCGAAGGTGGTCTGGTCCAGGAAGTACGAGCCATCGCTGTCCGAATAGAGGTAGGAGGCTTCGACGGTGTCGAGATCCGGCTCCTTGAATTTGTCGCTGGCCTTGAAGGTCTTGTCGAAGACCGCGCGGGTGAGCAGATTGCGCATCTTTAGGCGGACCAGCGTCTGGCCGCCGCGCGCCGTTGGAGTCGAGACTTCCACGTCGAGGCAATAGTAAGGCGTATTTTCAAACTCGAAGAACATCTTGCGCTTGATCTCGATCGCGTCAATTAACGAAGGCATGAGAACAGAATAGCAAGCGGTTTGCTAGTTTGCCTCCTTGGCAAACGCGTCCGCTTCCTTATTCAACTCATCCGGCGTCACCGCCCGCGAGTAAATCACAATGCGATAGCGGAAGATGGCCGACTGGCCTTTCTGCAGGGTGTAATCGAGATGTGGTTGCTTCGCGTCAAACATGTGCTGGCCCAGCGGATTGACGGCGAACAATCCGTATCCGCGCGCATGCCAGTACGTCGGATAATTCGGATTGCCAGGATGGTCGAAGATCGCGATGGTGTCGGTGTGGCCGTCTTCCTTGTGACCGGTAAGCGAGCACCAGCGGCCGCGCGTAGACCACGCGGCTTCTCCCTTGAAGCCTTCGCTGGTGAGGTACTCGCCTGTGGGCGGGGCAACGCCAGGGATGCCGGCCGTGGCGGCCACTTGTGTGGCAACGCCGTTTGCATCCGTAAACGTGCCGCCCTTTTCTTCCGGCGATTCGAGCCAGCGCGCGACACGCAGGCCCAGCAGACCGTCCTTGTCGTCGTGGAAGGCGACCTTATCGAGAGCGTGCAGCGTCACCACCAAATCGATACTGCGCGCCGCGCCGCCTGGCGCGTCCTGCCGCGCGAAGACATATCGGGTCGTCTCGGCAATAATTTTTTCGCCGGCACCCGTGATCCAGGTTGAGCGGGTAACCAGTTCTCCGCGGTTCTCCCCGCTCTTCGCCGAAACAATCTTGTCGAGCACAATCGTGCCCATCTTCGGGCGCCGCGCGGCCGGAATCGCGTCTGAGTTATTCCAGAAATCGAAGCCGTTGACGTTCGAGTAGTTGAACCAGAGCCCATCGTGATGGGGATGGTCGGTGCGCTCGCCGGGGCGCGGCGCCAGCGGCCAGCCGCGGGTGATGGTAACACCGTCCGAGTCGAGGATCGGGTAGAGCACCGGCTTCTTGAGCGTGCCGGGCCAGATATAGGAGGTGAACGGCTTGCCGTCGATGGTGATATCGACGCGGCGGTTGGCTTCGTCCGGAGTAACCTGGACAGCTTTGGTGGCGGCGGTGGATGGGGGTGCGGTCATGGTCATGGCGGATGCGAGGAGACCTGCGGATAACGGATGAATTCGGATCATGGGGCGTTTCCTCAGTTCACGGTGGGGTGAACATGATTGGTTGGGTTCGCGCTTTCCCAGGTATGAAAATCCAGACCTGAGGCACCCATTTTCGTGCGGGATCATGCGCGCACTATGCGAAGACCTTCCCTCCCGCCATCACCTGCTGGGTCTTGTCGTCAAAGGTAACTTTCAGCCCGGTCTGGATGGCCGCCACGTTCATGCACAATGCAATCGAGTGGCTGTAACCGGCTTCAATGGAGGCGTTGGGCGTCTTGCGCGAGCGGACGCACTCCATCCAATTGCGCATGTTGGCCGCAGTCTCCGGGTCGCTGTGCGTGTCGGCGTCTGTCGCCATGGTTTCGACCTTCTCGAGCAGCGAAAAGCTGGGCAGCAAGTTGGCCTGCATATTCATCTCCGCGGCGGATTTGGCGCTGAGACCGCCAGTCGGCGTCACGGTCTGCTTGGCCATGTCCAGCATGCCGCCGTTCGAGTAATAAAGCTCCTTAACGCCTCCGGCCGAATTGGTGAAGCGCGAACTGTACTGCACCTGGAAGCCCTTCGTCGGGTCGTCGAGCGGACCGTAGTCGAAGACCGACGTCATCGTGTCCCAGTTCTTGCGCCCATCCTTCCACAGATAGATTCCACCATTGGCAACGCATGAGCGCGGATGCGGCAGGCCGGTGAACCAGTGCACCGTATCGATCTGGTGGACTAACCACTGATCGGGGATGCCGGAGGAGTAAGGCCAGAACAGCCGGAACTCAAGATAGTGGCGCGCATCGAAGGGCACCATCGTCCTGTTCAGCAGATAGCGCTTCCAGTCCGTGTCTTCTTCCTTGAGTAGCGGCACCACGTCCGGACGGCGCCAGCGGCCGGGCTGGTTCACGTTCCAGGTCATCTCCACCATGACGATGTCGCCGAATTTTCCCGATTTGATGTATTCCGCGGCTTTCATGTAGCTGGGCGTCGACCGGCGTTGCGTGCCCACCTGCACAATCTTGCCGCTCTTGTGTACGGCGGCGCGAATCATCCGCGCATCGGCCATGGTGTGGGCGATGGGCTTCTCCACATAAGCATCGCGGCCCGCTTCCACCGCTTCCGTGCCGTGATAGGCGTGCTGGAAGTCGGCAGTCGCGATGATGACCGCGTCGACATCTTTGCGCGCGTAGAGCTCGTCGTTGTTGCGGACAGTGTCTGGACGATTGCCGCAGAGCTTTTCGATGAAGGCCGCGCCCTCTTCACGGCGCCGATTCCAGATGTCGGAGACGGCGACAATCTGGAAGTTCATATCTTTGGCGTTGGCGTGAAACGCGGGAAGGTCGCCCTGCTTCATGCGATCGCCGCAGCCGACAATGCCCACGCGCACGCGGTCGTTCGCGCCAAGGATCTGCGCGTAGCTCGAGGCGGGCCATGAAACAGCACTGGAAACTGCCGTCGCCGCCAGCATAGCGCCGCCGGCCTTCAGGAAATCCCTGCGGTTGTTTTCGGTCATGGTGGATCCTTCCTGGCTCCGGTTGCGCGTGAGGCGCGGATGGCTGCACAGGGCGAAGCGTCTCGCACGGGTTCGCAGCTCTCTAGCCCCCTCCGCCGCCGGAAGCAACATGGTCAGACCACGGGCCCACAATCGTCAAGCAAGGGAGGGCCTTCGCTTCCAACGGTTCCGAAACGTGAGACGGTTGCCGGAGCCAGGATTTCGCCGATCGTAGCCTTACCCTCTGCCCAGCCTCTCCTCCTGCCGTTGCGCATCCAGACAAAGCAATTTATGGTTATCTCGCTCCGCAATCGAAGAGGGAATGCATGCCATCCAGAGTTTTCGCCGCAGTCAGTCTCGCCATCCTTGCCGTTGCAGCTTCGGCGCAACAGCGTCCTAAGATCACCGGAGTCTCGCACATTGCCGTCTACGCCTCTGATCCCGCGGCCGCCGAGCACTTCTACACCACCGTCGTCGGCGCAGCCAAATCACCCGACCCCGAAAATCCGCAGGGGGCGTGTTACGCCATCAACTCCACCCAGTTCATTGAGGTGTTGCCCCTTCCGGCCAACGCCGGCATCAACCGCCTCGATCACACGGCCTGGAGAACGGAAAACGCCGACGGCCTGCGCAAGTATCTGGCGGCCAAAGGCTGGAAGACCCCGGCCCGCGTCGAGCGCGGCTCCGACGGCAGTCGCTGGTTCGCGGTGCTCGATCCCGAGGGCAACAAGGTCGAATTCGTGCAGCCGCCCGCCCATCCCAAGCCGGTCAACTCGCCCAATTTGATCGGCCACCAAATCATCCATGTCGGCTTTCTCGTCCATGACCGCGCCAAGGAGGACACCTTCTATCGCGATCTGCTCGGTTTCCGCCCCTATTGGTATGGCGGCATGCACGACGCTGAAACCGACTGGGTGAGCCAGCAGACCCCCGATGGCCCCAACTGGCTCGAGTACATGCTTCGCCCGCTGCCCGCCGGCGCCACCTCACGCCCCCCCGAGACGCAGCGCTCCCTGGGTGTCGTCGACCATGTCTCGATAGGGGTGGTCTCTGTGCCTGACACCTTCAAGATGCTTCAAGCCGCCAACCGCCTCGAAGGCCATCATGATGCCGCGCCCAAAATCGGCAGAGACGGCAAATATCAGCTCAACCTATACGACCCGGACGACACCCGCATCGAAGTTATGAACTTCCACGCGACCGACAAGCCGTGTTGTTCGCCGTTCACGGCCGGCGATCCAACGGAGTGAAGGACCGGTGACTCAACGAGTTAGCAAGTCAGCGCGGCTTGGCCGGCAGTTGGCGACGGAGCCGCAATAACGGCTCAAGCGCAAGGCCGGTCAGGCCATAGATGACGGCGTTGAGAAGCATGACCTCGTAGTAGGTAACCGGCCTGCTTCTCCCGAACATCGATGCGGGAATCGTGATCGCGATGATGGGCCAATGGGAAATATTGTGGCGCGGACCGATCAACATCATGACCAGGACCCAGAAGCAGGTAATCGTAGCTCCGATGAGTACCCACAAACCGACCCTTTGCAGCGTTTTCCGCATTGTCTCCTCCGCGGGGCCCTCTTATGGGGATGAGTGTAGCCCCGATGGCGGTTAAGTGGGCCAAAATCTCGATTTGGCCGGAAATCCGGCTTGAGATATACTGATCGGAGCGCCTGATGGATGGGGAAGTCCCTGTCTGGCGGGCACTTCAATTATCCAAGCGAGAAAAACAATGCCCAAGTTGAAGACCCATTCGGGCGCGGCCAAGCGCTTCAGCAAGACCGGCACCGGCAAGATCAAGCGGGGCCAGACGAAGACGCGGCACATCCTTACGTCGAAGGCGCCGAAGACCAAGCGGAAGCTCGGTAAGACCCTGCTGGTATCGGACGGCGACTACGCTAAGGTGGCGCGCATGATCCCCTACGCCTAAAACGGACCTTTGTCCGAGGGGGCTGCCGTGCGCAGCACCCCTCGCCGGATGCGAAATGCGTTGGCATCGGCGAGAGATCAGGCTTGCAAGAGCGAGTGAAGAGGTTCCGAGCCGTACTTTTTGACGGCCTCCTGCCTCCAGCCGCGTAACCGGAAACGTAAAAAGGAGAACCCACCATGCCCCGCGTAAAACGGAGCACCAAGCGAAATGATCGCCGCAAGAAGATTCTGGACCGCGCCAGCGGTTACTTTCTTACCAAATCGAAGCTCTACCAGGCAGCCCAGGAAGCCGTCGAACGCGGCCTGAAGTTTGCCTATAGCGGCCGCCGCCAGAAGAAGCGCCAGTTCCGCTCGCTGTGGATCGTGCGCATCGCCGCCGCCGCCAAGCTGAACGGCACCAGCTACTCGCAGTTCGTCAACGGCCTCAAAAAGGCCGGCATCGAGCTCGACCGCAAGATCCTGGCCGAGATCGCCGTCAAGGACGCAGCGGGTTTTAGCAAACTGGTGGAGCAGGCCAAGTCGGCCCTCGCCACAGCCAAAGCCTAAGCCGAAACATTCATCGGAGGATGGTACGGCCCGGAATCTTGGGGATTCCGGGCCGTTTTGCCTGTGCGCGCTGTTATTCGCTCAGAAAGCCGTTGACCGCCTGCTGCCACAGCTCCGGCTGATCCACAAAATTCATGTGCCCCGCGTTCGGCAGGATCACAAGCTTCGATCCGGCAATCTTCTCGTGCATCTCGCGGCTTAAGCTCGGGTCGCACTCGTCATGATCGCCGGCCATTACCAGAGTCGGCACATGGATCGTCGGCAGCCGGTCCACCCACTCCACAGACTTGAGATTTCCGTCGATCACGAACTCGCCATCGGAGCCCCACATCTCGCGATAGAGCTCCCAGTTGGTCGGCGCATTGCCTTGGGCCGGGTCGTAGTTCGCGTCGGGCCGCGCGCCAAAAAGAAACGGAAAGTAGCCGTCGCCCCAGGCCAGCGTCTCGTACTCCGCCGGGTAGCGCCCGTGTTCCCAGATTGCGCCCTTGCCGAACAGGCCCGCCTTTTCAAGCTCGTTTAGCCGGGCCAGCTTCTCGGGCGGCATCTTGGCCTTTTCCCGCGCCAGCACCTCGTTCATCTCCCGCGTCGAAGCAAATGTGCTGTTCAGGATCAGGTGATTCAAATGCTGCTGGTACTTGAGCGCGTAGGCCTCGGCCAGCACGCCCCCGCAACTGTGCCCGAGCAGGTCGATCTTGCCCAGGTTCAGCGCCACCCGCACCGCCTCCACATCGTCGGCCATCTTCTCGATCGTGTACTGGCTCACATCCTGCAACCGCTCGGACTGCCCGGAGCCCCGCTCATCGATGAAGACCAGCCGGTGCGTCCGCGCCAGCGGCAGCAGCCAGGGCAAAAAATACGTGTGATCCGCCCCCGGCCCGCCATGCAGCACAACCAGTGGCGCCCCTTTGCCGAACTCGACGTAATAGATCAGCACGCCGTGGGCGTCGACGAAGCCGGCCTGCTGCGAGTAGACGGCGGACGCTGCTTGGGCGGGCGCGGAAGCTGAGAGCGCCGGAAAAGTCGCGGCAATCGCCAGCCAGAGGGCAAGACGCAGTGGCTTCATGGCAAAGAGCATACAGGAATCGCCGGTCCGCAGTGATTTATCCTGCTGTTTACGCATGATCGACGAATCCATACCCAATCTGACAAATTTTGACGATGAGTCTCTGGACAAAGCGTTCGCCGCGCTCGAAAGCCAGGCGCGCCAGGCCGCCGTGCGGTTGAACGGCGAGGCGGATGTAGAAGCCTTTCGCCTGGAGTGGCTGGGCCGCAAACAAGGCCGGCTCACCGAAGTGTCGGCGCGATGGCTGAAGTCCGCCCCGCCTGAGGCCAAAAGGGCCCTCGGCGTGCGCTTCAATGCCCTCAAAGCGGTCGTCGAAAATCTGCTGGAAGAGGCCGCCGGCACGGAACAAAGCGGCAGTTGGAGCAACGCAGCCCTCAAAGCCGAAGCCATCGACATCACGCTGCCCGGGACCCGGCGGCTCATCGGCGCCGAGCACCTGATCACCCGCACCACCAACGAGATTGTTTCGGTCTTCGCGGCCCTCGGCTACTCGGTCGGTGTCGGACCGCAGGTCGAGACCGACTACTACAACTTCGAGAGCATGAACTTTCCGCCCGGCCATCCCGCGCGCGATACGCAAGATACGCTGGTGATCGCGAATCAAGAGCGCCGCCCCCAGCGCGACCGGCTGCTTTTGCGGACGCATACGTCTCCCGTGCAGATGCGCACCATGGAACAGCAGCCTCCGCCGGTCCGCATCGTAATTCCCGGCAGGGTGCATCGCAATGAGGCGGATGACGCTACCCACTCATCGACCTTCTACCAGGTGGAGGGGCTGTGCGTGGACACGAACATCACCTTCAGCGATCTCAAAGGAACGTTGGATCACGCCATGCGGGCACTCTTTGGCGCATCGGTGAAGACGCGCTTCTTTCCTTCCTTCTTCCCCTTCACCGAGCCCAGCGCGGATATGCAGATCAGTTGCATCTTCTGCGGCGGCCAAGGCTGCCGCAAATGCAAGCAGTCGGGATGGATCGAACTGCTGGGCTGCGGCATGGTCGACCCGGCGGTGTTTGCGTTTGCGGCGGAGAAGCAGCCTGCCTACGACCCGAAGAAGATCTCCGGCTTCGCCTTCGGCATGGGCGTCGAACGCATCGCGATGATGAAATACGGGATTAGCGAAATCGGGCAGTTTTATTCAGGCGATATGCGGTTTCTGGGGCAGTTTGCATGAAAATTCTCACCAAATGGCTGCGGGCCTACTTGCCGCAACTGCCGGTCTCCGACGCTCAGCTCGCTGAAGACCTCACTCTGCGTGGCATCGCTGTCGAGGGGATCTATGATCTCGGCGCAGGCAATGGCTCTCTCTACGAGATGGACATCACCACCAACCGCGTGGATGCGATGAACCACTATGGCGTGGCGCGCGAGGCGGCGGCGATTTATGGTTTGGCGCTGCCGGAGCTGAACTTTACGCTGTCTGCCGCGAAAACTGCCGCGGCGCCTTTCTCCGTGAAGATCGAGGCCGAGGATGCGTGTGGGCGGTTTACGGCTCGTGTGCTGCGCGCTGTGACTGTCGGCGAATCGAAAGACTGGTTTGCGGGCGCCGAGGTTGCGACTTACTTCAAGCTGCTCGATCAGAAGAGGATTTCGAATGCCGTCGACGCCACGAACTACGCGTGGCTGGCGATGGGTCAGCCCACGCATGCCTTTGACCTGGACAAGATCGAGGGCGGCATTGTGGTCCGGCGTGCGAAGAAGGGCGAGCGGCTGAAGACCCTGGACGGCGTGGAGCGCGTGCTCGATCCCGAGGATCTGGTCGTGGCCGACCATGTGAAACCGCTGGCACTGGCCGGTGTCATGGGCGGTTGGGACACGATGATCACCCCCGCAACAAAAAATGTCCTCGTCGAGGCTGCCTGGTTCGATCCCGCAGCGGTGCGGCGCACCGCGCGCCGCCACGGCCTGCACACCGATGCGAGCCACCGCTTCGAGCGCGGCGCGGACTTTAATGCCGCCCCAGTAGCCTCCGCGCTTGTGTCCGCCATCCTGCTCGCCAACGGCGGCTGGATGGACGGCGATTTCGTCGATGTCCGCGTTGAGGCCATTGAAAAGCGCACCGCCGGCCGCCGGCCCGTCGCGCTGCAACTCCGCGAGGTGCATCGCCTGCTCGGCGCAACCATTGACGTCCAGGGAATCACGGCAGCGTCCGTCGAGGGAGTGCTGACCGCCTTGGGGTGCGAACTGTCGCCTGGAGTCGGGCAGACATTGCAAGACTCATGGCACTTCAAGCTCCCCAGTTGGCGCCTTGATCTGGAGCGTGAAATCGACTTGATCGAAGAGGTTGCGCGCGTCTACGGCTACAACCGGTTCGCCAATACCCTCCCAGCATTCGGAGCGGGCGTTAAGGCGCTCGAGTGGGCCGAGAGCGAAGCGGCCGTGCGGCGAACGCTGCTCGCCCTCGGATTGCACGAGGCCATCGGAAGCACCTTCTGCTCCGCCGCCGATGCGGCCTTGACCGCGCCGCAGCCGGGCCAGAGCGTCCCGCTGGGCAATCCACTCAGTGAGGAGGCGGGTCTGCTGCGGCCCTCCCTCATCCCCGCCATGCTGGCCATGGTCGGCGGCAACCTGCATCGCGATGTGAGCGATGTGCGGCTCTTCGAGATGGGAACGGTCTTCTCCGGCACAACGGAGAAAGTGGAGGAGCGCGCGGCGCTTGCCGTTGGCGTAGCCGGAGCCCTTCCCGAAGTCAGCCCCTTGCACGCGGTACGCGCCTTCGAATTCCACGACCTGAAAGGTCTGGTGGAACAGGTGCTCGAACGGTTCCAGATGCGCGCCATGTACTTCGACCGGTTTCCCGCTGACTCCGGGCTTACCCCGCCATGGCTGCATCCCTACCGTGCAGCCCGCGTCGTGGTGGAAGGCGCCACCGTCGGGTGGTTCGGCCAGGTGCATCCCCGCGAGGCTGCCGCGCGCAAATTCAAGGAGCCTGTCTGGGTGGGCGAGCTCTATCTCGACCGGCTCTATAAGTTGCCGCTGCGCAAGCCCCTTGCGCGCGAGCTCTCGCGCTTTCAGCCGGTGCGCCGGGATTTTTCCCTGATCTTGGACGAGAGCATCGCGTGGGAGACGATCGACAGCGCGCTGACTGCTTTGCAGGTTCCCGAGCTGGTTGACTGGCGCGTGCGTGAGGTCTTTCGCGACGCCCGCCTGGGCAAAGGCGAATATTCGCTGCTGTTGGGCGTAACCTTCCAGGCCGCCGATCGCACTCTGCGCGAGGAAGAGTTGCAGAGCTTTTGGGCCCGCGTAGTCGAGGCTGTTGGCAAAGCGGGCGCACGGCTAAGAACGTAGGAGAAATCCTCAGCGCGAACGGCGCTATACTCAAACGGAAACGCGTTTTTGCGCGGCCGCCCCACCCCCGGCGCATCGATGGCTCGGTGCCGCGGCGGCTCAAGACGCGCGGAGGTTGAATCAATGGCAGAGACTTTTTGGGAGTCGGGTGAAGCCGTCGAGGCGCAGCCGCAAGCTGAAGACCAGGACCATCCTGCCGAGCAGGGCTCGCTGGCGGTCACCGCCGACGATTTTTCCGGGCTGGAGAAACGCGTCCTGCGGGCCGTCGAACTGGTCAAGCGTGAACGGCAGGAGCGCACCGCCGCCGAAGGGCGCGCCGTGCAAGCCGAAGAACGCCTGGTGCAGGCCGAGGAGCGCGCCGCGCAGGCCGAAGAGCGCCTGGCGCAAGCCGGCGAACGCGCCACCCAAGCCGAAATGCGCGCCGCGCAGAACGAGACCCAGTTGCGCGAGCAGGGCTCGACCGGGGAGCGGATGCAATCGGAAATCAACGCCCTGAAGACCGAGCGCGATCACGTCCGCCAGCGTGTGGAGCGCCTGCTGCAGCAACTCGACGGACTGGAGCTGTGAGGCCGCATGACCGAGGAACCGGGCCAGAGCCCAACTGAATATATCACCGTCGAAATCTACGATCAGGTCTATCACCTCTCCGGCCAGAACGCGGAGCACATCCGCAGCTTGGCCGCGTGTGTGGATGCCAAGATGCGGGGCGTCGCCGCGCAGGGGCGTACGGTTGATTCGCTGCGCGTGGCCGTACTCGCCGCGCTCAATCTTGCCGATGAACTCTCGCAGGCCATGGCGGACCCGGCCCTGGGCCGTCTCCGCGCCGCCAGTCTGCGCGGGCTTCTCGATGAAGTTTTAGAGGATGAGCGGAAAGCCGGCTGAGTCTTCCGAAACTAATTTCTACCTGTGTGGTTGAAGAAATCAGGGGTGATGAAATGCGCCCCTCTGCATTCAATCCCTGAGCTCGAAAACGTCCTGCATTTCAGCTAAAGCAGAACCGGAATCGCTGTACCCATGGCACGTCCCTATAGCGGCTTTTTTCCTCAAGAAAAAGCCACCGTCGAGGCTCTTGGCGAGGACACGGGAATTCTGGTTCTGCTCTAGAGATGAACCCGTTCATCGCAAAGCGGACGAGAACGAATCCACCCCCAGAGGAGTTCTATGGCTATGAAGCATCGGTTCCAATCATTTTGTCTATTCCTGGCGCTCACCCTCGTCGGCTCCGGCGCAGCCTGCGCGCAGACCGACGTCGCCCTCAGCCTCTACGGCGCCTTCAGCGGCACAACCAACGGAAACGGCACCGTCCAGAGCCCCTCGAACTCGGCCGGCGGGTTGGCGGAGCTGCGGCACATCAGCAATCCGCTCGTCGGTTATGACGTCACCTACTCCTTCAATCGGGCCAACCAGGCGTACTCCTCTTCGTCGAACGTCAACTGCGGCCTGTCCTGCGGCAACATCAGCGCGGCCACGGTCTCCGCTGACGCCCACGAGCTCACAACCGACTGGGTCATCTCCGTCCACGGCGCCAACCTGCGGCCCTTCGCGCTCGCCGGCATCGGTCTTCTGTTCAACGAGCCGGTCGGCAACCAGAGCAACACCAACTCCGCTACCAAGCCGGCCTTTGTCTACGGAGCCGGCCTCGACTGGGGCCTGCTCCCGCATCTCGGGCTGCGCTTCCAGTACCGCGGCAATCTCTACAAGTCGCCTGACCTCACCCGGCTCTACACCTCGACAGGCGCGTTTACGCACACGGCGGAGCCTATGCTCGGCGTCTACTTCCGTTTGTAAAGAGGGCGGCCTTTATCGGCTGCTGGCGCCGACCAGCAGCAGAGGGTCAGGAGTAACCCGGCATATTTGGCCTTCTGTCGGCTTCCAGCTCGTCCCATCCCCGTACCTTAACGCAACCAGATCAATCGTCTGGGCTGCCGACACGTCCGGAACCAGGATGTCGGCGCCCAGGGTTGCGCCGGTCTGCGGCGCGAACACCATCTGAACCGTGCGGGTCACCAGGCTTGAACTGGGTGCTCCGGACTTCGGCACCGCAATCGCTGCGTTCATCGGGCCGGGCGTAAAGGTGAAACCGCGCACCGCCACCGTCGCCGCGGTGATTTGCTTTGACTCACGGCTGGTGAAGGCGAGATGAAGCCTCTGGCCTCGTTGCTGCGGTTGATCCTGCGGCCCTTTTTGCACCTGCATCATGTTTGCCGACGAAAGTTGCGTCGCCTGCAGCGAAACCGGGCAGCCGCTTACGGCCGACCACGGTGTCGCGGAAGATGGGGAGGAAACCATCCCCGACCTCGCGGTCCCCAAGCTTGCCTCTGGCTGGATCGCAGACTGCGCGGAAAGACCGGCTGAAGATAGAAGGAAGGAAAGGGCAATCACGGCACGTTGCATAGGATCTCCTTTCGGCGGATTGAAGGAGCGTGCATGGGTTCCGCGGCGGACGGCGCCTCGGGTCCTTGACCAGGAGGCTTGCCGACACCAACCACAACTTACTCCTGAACGTCGCTCTCCGGCAAGCGGGCTCCGAAAGCCCGTTCTTCCCGGCCGATTCAACTGCACCCCCTGTGTTACCGTTTGAATACGGCGTTCCGAATCTGGCGGGTGCACCAGCCAAGACCGCACCGCGACGATTGGGACGGTAACCGGAACGGCAGGCTTATTGATTGG
>DASXFB010000004.1:0-1556 GCA_036489815.1 Occallatibacter sp.
ATAGTCAACTGCGCGCGCGGCGAGCTGGTGGATGAAGCGGCCCTTGCTGCGGCGCTGAAGACCGGGCAGGTGGCCGGTGCGGCGATCGATGTATTCAGCCTGGAACCGCCGAAGGAGTCGCCGTACTTCGAGCTGGAAAACGTTATTCTCACGCCGCACATTGCCGGCTCGACGGCCGAAGCCCAGGAGGCAGTGGGCGTGCAGATTGCGCAGCAGGTGCGCGAATACCTCAAGCTTGGCGTTGTGCAGAACGCGGTGAATCTGCCGTCGCTGAGCCACGAGGAGTATTTGAAGCTGGCGCCGTATATTGATTTGGCGGGCCGGCTGGGCGGCTTTCTTGCGCAAGCGGGCAAAGGGGGAATTGAATCGATTCACATCATCTATGGCGGCGCGCTGGCTGTGGGCAAGACCGAACTGATTCGCAACGCGGCGATTGCCGGGCTGTTGCAGGGTTCGGAGAATGTGAACCGTATTAACGCGGCGGCGGTGGCTGCCGAGCGCGGCATCCGCGTGCACGAAGAGAAGGACGAGAGCCATCGTGGTGGCGAGGCCGCGATGCTCACGGTGGTTTTACACACGGCGCAGGGCGAAAGCCGGGCGAGTGCCACCGTGATTCACGGTGAGCAGCCGCGGCTGCTGGCGTTCGACGGCATCGATGTTGAAGCGCCGCTCGAGGGCGCGCTGGTGGTATGCCGCAATCTAGACGTGCCAGGCGTGATTGGGAAGATCGGAACCATCCTCGGCCAGCAGGGTGTGAACATCGCCAACTTTGCCCTGGGGCGCGAGCGGCACGGTGTCGCGACAGCGGGGAATCCGGTGAAGGCTCTGGCCGTGGTGCAGGTGGACGAGCCCGTTTCAGAGCCGGTGCTGGAAGCTCTTAAAAAGATCGAAGCGCTCCTCGAAGCAAAGGCCGTAAGCTTGCCGAACGGGAAATGACCACCTGCGGTGGGGCAGAAGGCGCTTGCGTGCCAAAGATTCTCCGCCTCTACTTCGTCGGGTCGGTGACGCGGCCCAGGAAGAGAATTGCGTCCGACTTCGTTTCGCGGATCATGAAGAGGAATGGGTGATCGGCGCGGAATACGACGGGCGGAGGTGTGGGAAAGGGAACACGCGCAGCCGTGGCGCGCATTACGACGGATGTGGCTGCCGCAGCTTCGGTGCCCTGCTCGTTCACGTCGATGTAGGCCTTGTGAATGGCGGCGGAGATGGTGAAGTCAGGCTTGCCCGTCATTCCTGAAAAATCTGCCGAGCCGCCGAAGGCCTGCGCCATGCCCATCCTGGAAAGCGCATTGCTGAGCTCGAACTGTTGCGTCATCGTGAATCGCGGAAACGTGAGGATGACCTTGTCTTCAGGCTCCAGCTTTTCGAGCCAATCGTTGACATTCGATGCGGTGAAAGAATGCTCGAGCGCGGGCAGGCCGTCGATGGATTTGGGCAGCAGGACATCCATCGAGAGGTCGCCGCCTTCATAGGGTAGCTCGAGCAACTGGAATGTCCCGCCATCGTAATAGCTGTAGCTGCCGGTGCGGTGCATCAGCGGAGCCATGACGAACTGC
>DASXFB010000016.1:0-8250 GCA_036489815.1 Occallatibacter sp.
AAGCGACGACGGCCAGGTACAGGGCGCCAATGGCACTTTCTACGGCGGTGACACTCCGTCGGATCCAAACAACATCCGGTTCGACAATGGGCCCTCCGACATCGACATCCGTAACCGCGGCACACTGACCTTTGTCTACCAGCCCCAGTTCATGCAGGGCAATAAGTGGATGAAGACGATCGTAGACGGCTTCCAGTTCTCCGGTGCAGAGATTGCCTCCGGCGGCGAGCCGATTTTTCTAGGCGTAAGCGGCACCATCTATTCGGGCAATACCGTTTCGTCGAGCTATGCAGATGAAGGCGGCATCTTCGGTGGCGCCATGAGTTCCAGCTCGGGCAGCGCTACCAGCGGCCGTCCTCCTCAGGTCGGACGCAACAGCATTCCCGCACCTGGCTTCAACGATCTTGACATGCGCCTGACGCGCATTTTCAAGATCCACGAGAACATCTCGCTGCAGTTGAATGCGGAAGCCTTCAACCTGCTCAATCACAAAATCATCACGGGTGTGAATGGCACCTATACCACGTTCCTGGGGCCGACAGCAAAGGCAACAGCCGGAACGGCGACATATACATGTGCTTCGATTACTCCGCCAGCCGGCTCTCGGGATTCCGGATGCTTTGTGCCTTATACGGGCACTGGCCTCTCGGCGTTCGGCGCGACATCGAGCACCAGCAGCAGCACGCTGTACACCTCGCGGCAACTGCAGTTATCCGGAAAGCTGTTCTTCTAAACCATCGCGCATGATCAGCCCAAGAAGGCGGCGGCTTCGGCTGCCGCCTTTTTGTGTCTGGGCCGTATCGGCGATACTCAACTGAAGGAGCCGCCTCTCAAGATCGTGGAACGGCGGCATCGCGACGTGAATCCAATGACCGAACAGCTCGTCTCCCTTGAACTAATCCGCGCCGCAGCCGAGCGCATTGCGCCCATCGCGTTCAAAACACCGCTGGTGCACGCGCCCTTTCCGGGCATCGCCGGCCGCGGTACGGGCCGGGAGATCTGGCTCAAGGCTGAGAGCCTGCAGCCCATTGGCGCCTTCAAGATCCGCGGCGCGGCCAACAAGATCCTTCAGCTCTCTTCCGAACAGATCGCGCGCGGCGTCATCACCTATTCAAGCGGCAACCACGCGCAGGGCGTGGCCTACGCGGCCCGCGAAGTGGGCGCTAAGGCTGTGATCGTGATGCCCTCGAATGCGCCGGCCATCAAGCGCGCCGCCACGCTGGCCCTTGGCGCGGAGGTTGTGGACGTGGGCGTCGCCTCCAGCGAGCGCCTCGCCAAGGCTGAAGAACTCGTCCGCGAGCACGGCTACATTGTTATTCCTCCCTACGACGACGAGCAAATCATCGCCGGGCAGGGCACCTGCGGCCTTGAGATCGCGGAAGAACTTCCGGATGTCGATCTCGTGGTCTCGCCTGTCTCAGGTGGCGGGCTCTTGAGCGGCGTCGCCGCGGCCATGAAACAGATCAGCCCAAAGACGAAGGTCTTCGGCGTCGAGCCGGAGCTCGCGGGCGACGCAGCGGAGAGCTTCCGCGCGGGCAAGATTGTTACCTGGGCCGCCGAGCTTACCAGCCGTACCCTCGCCGACGGCCTGCGCACGCAGAGCGTCGGCACGCGTAATTTCGCGCACATTCAGGCTTTTGTCGACGGCATCGTCACGGTGACCGAATCCGAAATTCGCGCCGCGATGCGCGCCATCGTCGCCGTCACCCGCCTCGTTCCCGAACCCAGTGGCGCCGTGACCACGGCGGCTTTGCTCTTCCACGCCTCCGAACTTCCGTCCTACCGGAGAGCGGTTGCCATCGTAAGCGGCGGCAATGTGGACCCCGTGTTGCTGACCGACATCCTGACCGAGAAAGACTGATCGTTGCGCGTCGCCAATCCGCCCAGCGGGGGCGCGGGAGAATGAGGGATCCCTTCCTAGCCCGGCGGTTACGCAATTATTTCTCGGGCGTCTTTCCAGTATGATCTTGCCTGTGATGAAACAGCGCGTCTCCACCGCCCATGCTCTGGCCGCCTGCCTGGCAATTCTCTGCGCCGCATGGCCTGCCGCGGCCGAAAAAAAGCCGCAGCAACAGGTTAAGCCCATGGCCGGGCCACGCGCCACGGTCCTGCGCATCACCAATCTCTACATCTCGCCCGACACCGGCGCACAAAAAGTGGACAAAGTGCAGATCGGCCGCGAGATGGTCGTCGCCGAAAAGAGCGGGCCCTGGATGCGCGTCTATGCCAACACCGATACGGTGGAAGACCGGTCGAAGGATGCTCCTGAGTTTGGCAGCGATGAGACGCCACCGCCGATCTCCGGCTGGATCGAGGCCAAGGGCGTCGTGGAAGAGACCACGCCGGACGGAGATCAGATACTGTTGGGCTCGGCGGCCAACGAAGAGGACCTCGCAGCCGATCCGCGCGGCCCGGCCAACGCTGCCCGTAGTGCGCGTCTCCTCTACCGGCGGCTCTTTGAAATGTTTCCCAACTCGCCGCTCGCGGGGGAAGCCGCATGGCGCGCCGCCGATATCCAATGGCAGATTGAAAAGGCCGATGCCTCCACGCGTCCCTCCGCTCACGAGAAAGACCCCTACATGCGCGAGCAGATGGACGAAGACAATCTCAAGAAGGTGATCAAGCTCTATCCGCGCACTCGCTGGGCGGCGCTGGCGGCCTTCGAACTCATCGACAACAAGCTCTGCGGCGACTGGCAGGGCTCCCCGCAATGCCCGGAGAAAGAAGCCGGCTACTACGAGAAGTACGCCGACGAATACCCGGACGGGCCGCGCACCGCGCAGGCACTCTACCAGGCCGTCTACCGCATGGCCGTGCTCACCAATATGTTCGCCGCCGATGGAAGCGACAAGAAGGCCGGCGAGGCGCACAATCAGGCACGCGAGCTGGCCGGCCGCCTCAAACAGCATTTTGCCGATGCCGACTA
This sequence comes from Occallatibacter sp., assembly GCA_036489815.1. Classification (GTDB taxonomy): domain Bacteria; phylum Acidobacteriota; class Terriglobia; order Terriglobales; family Acidobacteriaceae; genus Telmatobacter. The sequence continues at coordinate 2,927 of DASXFB010000016.1, forward strand.
TACCTCGCGCGCCGGAGCCCTGGTGTTCAAACTGGATCAGGGCGTTCCCGTCTACGGCATCGAGATGCCATAGCAGCTTTGCTGCCCTCCTATTCCCCGTCCCGGTGATTCCGAATGGGAGATGGCTGCGCCGTATTGGGGCCTTTCGAGTAGAGCGCGATCCGCCACGGGCATGCAACCGGTATGCGGTTTTTGGGGGTTGACACCCTGATTCCCCCTGCTGCCTTTTGCCCCGAACTCCCCTCGCGGCACGGGGATAATAAGAGCTGCTCTGGGATCGTTTGCCTGCTCCCGCGGCTCGCCGTCCGGGTGGCGCGCGTAGCTGGGCCAAGGAGCGGAAGCGCCCGTCATGAAGCCGATTCGCATCGTACTTTCGCCCACGCGCAGCCGCCCTCTGAACGTCTTTCTGGGGCTGATGCTGGTGCTGGTCTCGCTGCTCGTTTTTCTTGCCCTCGCCACCTGGCACGCAACCGACCCCTCACTGAATACCGCCGCCGATCCCTCCGTCAGCCACGCCGCGCATAACTGGATCGGCCTCTTCGGCGCCTTCATCAGCGATCTCCTGCTACAGTCCGTCGGCGTGACCGCCTTTCTGCTCCCGCTCTGGCTGGGCGGCATCGGCTGGACCTGGATGCGTTCCCGCCCCGGTGGCTCGGCCGCTCTGCGCTGGACGGGGGTTCTGCTCGCCTGCCTATTTTTGCCTGCTGTCTTTGCCCTCATGCCCTGGCACTGGCACTGGATGCACCTGATTCCCGTCGACGGCGTGACCGGTACCCTGGTCGCCGGCCTGCTCGTGAGTTACCTCAATGTCCAGGGCGCCTGGGTCGTCGCCGGCGTATTGGCTCTCGCCGGACTCTACTTTGCCTCGGCCATCAGCTTCTGGACCCTGAAGGAGAACATTGCGCAGCACTGGCTCCGCCTCATCTCCATGCTGGACCGCTGGCATAACTGGCGCGAAGAGCGCGCTGAGATTCGCGCGGAACGCGCAATCCGTTCTCAGGAGGATCGGCTCAGCCCGGTAGAAGACACGGCCCGGGCGTTTGAGCCAGACCTCGCCCCAGCCAGGCGTTCCAGTTTTCTCGGAGCGCTCTTCGGCCGCAGCCGGCGTGTCCGGGAGGCCGATCCGCTCGATGAGATTCCGGCCTTTCAACGCGCGGAGGTTGTGCAACAGAGCGACGAGATCCCGATCGTGCCTCCCGCCAACTCCCAGCTCCGGAGAAGAAGCATCTGGGAGAACGCCGACGACCCGCACACTGCGGCGCCCGCAGCGCAAGCCAGCGCCCCCGTGCGCACCACGGCTCCGCCGTCGCGTACGCCCGCGCCTGCACCATTCTTCACCGCCGAAAGCCGCAGCGCCGAGCCGCTACCCATTGCTCCCAGACCCATCCCTTCCAGGCACGAGCCAGCTCCCGCGCCCGCTCCTCATCCGGCCGGTGAAATCGCCATCCACGATCGCGCCGATGCGGAAATGCGCACCGCCGTCGTGGCGCCCAAGAATGTCAGCGGCTTCAATCTGCCGCCCAGCACGCTGCTCCATGCCGGGGAAGGCCCTCAGACCGTTCGCGAAGAAGCTCTGCGCGAAGAGGCCAAAGTCCTGGTGGAAAAATGCGGGGAATTCGACGTGCGCGGCCAAGTGGTTCAGATTAACCCCGGCCCCATGGTCACCACCTACGAGTTCAAGCCCGAGGCCGGCGTAAAGTACTCGCGGGTCACCGGTCTGGCCGACGACCTCTGCCTCGCCATGCGCGCCGAGAGCATTCTCATCGAGCGCATGCCGGGCAAAAGCACCGTCGGCATCCAAGTGCCGAACCACGAGCGCGAAACCATCCATCTGCGCGACGTGATCGAAAGCGAGACCTTCGCCAAGGCCAAGTCGCGCCTCACCCTCGCCATGGGCAAGGACATCAACGGCCGCATCGTCACGGCCGATCTGGCCTCAATGCCCCACGTGCTCATCGCCGGGTCCACCGGTTCGGGCAAATCCGTGGCCATCAATGCGATGATCATGAGCCTGCTCTACCGCACCACGCCCGCGCAGGTGCGGCTGATCCTGGTCGATCCCAAGCGCGTCGAGCTCGGCATGTACGAGGGCATTCCCCATCTCTTCACGCCCATCATTACGGAGCCGAAGCTCGCTGCGAATGCCCTCCGCAACGCCGTCCGCGAGATGGAGCGGCGCCTCAAGCTGCTGGCCTCGCGCAGCGTCCGCAACATCGACCAGTACAACAAGCTCTTCGAGGGCACCATGCCCTCGCTCTTTGACGATGGCCAGCCCGAGGAGCCGTTGCCCTACATGGTCATCATCATCGATGAGCTCGCCGACCTGATGATGCTCGACAAAGCCAATGTCGAAGAGTCCATCACCCGGCTGGCGCAGATGGCCCGCGCCGTGGGCATTCATCTGGTTTTGGCCACGCAGCGCCCCAGCGTCGACGTCATCACGGGCCTCATCAAAGCCAACGTCCCCACGCGCATCAGCTTCCGGCTGGCCACCAAGGTCGACTCGCGCACCATCCTCGACACCAACGGAGCTGAAGCCCTTTTGGGTCGCGGCGACATGCTCTTTCTCCCGCCCGGCACCAGCCGCCTCATGCGTCTGCACGCGCCCTACGTGAGCGAGAAAGAAACCGCGGCTGTGGTCCAATTCTGGAAGAATCAAGGTCAGGCCGAATACGTTGAAGGCTTCCTCGAATCGCCCAAAGACGAGCGCCAGAGCGTCGAAGGCTCGAACGACGATCCCGACCAGAACGATCCCATGTTCGACGATGCGGTCCGCCTGGTCTTCGAGTTCGGGAAGGCCTCTACATCGCTTCTCCAGCGCCGCCTGCGCATCGGCTACGGCCGCGCCGCGCATCTGATCGACCTCATGGAGCGCGACGGCCTCGTCGGCCCCGCCGATGGCTCCCGTCCCCGCGAACTCCTCAAGGCTCCCGGCTGGCTGCACGAAATCTCCGCCGTCAACGAATAATCCAAAAGCCGGGCGCCATGAATCTCGTCGTAAGGCTGAATCCTATCCTGACCCGAATATGCTACACTGCCTCCGGTAAACGCTTTCTCAACCCCCGGGCCCGCGGTGGAACGCATTTGTGTCTTCCGCACACTTCCGAAGTCAACGGCGCGAATTTCCGGTTTTCCGCTCCCGTTCAAAGCTTGACAACCTCATGAGTAAACCAATTTACTGGGGAACAAAGTCGTACACTTGATATTCGCCCTTCCAAGGTGACTGTAAAATGCTCGAACTGCTCCCCACCTCCGTCATTGCCGGCTCACTCGGCTCCCTGCCCAACGCGCTGGCTCTCGCCGCGGAGCCGCTCACCCGCCTGAGCCCGCTCGACATCGCGGTGATCGCCATTTACTTCGTGATGGTCGTCTGGATCGGCTTCTATCTGAAGGGAATGTCGAACACCAGCGAAGAGTTCTTCATGGCCGGTCGCGAGATGACCGCATGGATCGCCGGCCTCAGTTTTGTCTCCGCCAATCTCGGCTCGCTGGAGCTGATGGGCTGGGCCGGCTCGGCCTATCAGTACGGTATCCTCGCCGCCCATTGGTACTGGATCGGCGCCATCCCCGCCATGCTCTTTCTCGGCATGGTCATGATGCCGTTCTACTACGTCTGCAAAACCCACTCCGTCCCCGGCTACCTCAAGCTCCGCTTTGGCGAAGGCGCCCGCGTCGTCGCGGCTTTCTCTTTCGCCTTCATGACCGTGCTGATGAGCGGCGTGAACATGTTTGCCATGGCGGAGGTCATGAAGGTCGTCCTCGGCTGGAATCTGCACTTCTCCATCATCGTCTCCTCGCTCGCCGTCGCGCTCTATGTCGCATTGGGCGGTCTGCGCTCTGCCATCTTCAATGAAGTGCTGCAATTCATGCTCATCTGGGGCGGCGCCTTGCTGGTGCCGATTCTCGGTCTCGTCGAAACGGGAGGATGGAACGGCCTGAAGGCGCGCATTGCGACCGATATGGCCAACGGCTCCATCGCCTCCGGCGACTACACGCATATGTGGCGCAGCATGGGTCACTTTGCCGACAACCCCATGGGCGTCCATTGGACCGGCATCGTGTTCGGCCTCGGTTTCGCCATCAGCTTTGGCTACTGGACTACGGATTTTCTGGTGGTGCAGCGCGTGCTCGCCGCCAACAGCCTGCGCTCCGCGCGCCTGGCTCCGGTCATCGGTTCGTTCTTCAAGATGGCCGTGCCGTTTATCGTGATCCTGCCCGGCCTGCTGGCCCTGGTGGTGTTGCATAATCCTGACGGCAGCCTCATGCATCTCGTCGGCGAAGATGTAGTTGCCGCCCATCCCGGCGCCGGCCTGCATAGCTACAACGAAGTGCTGCCGCTAATGCTGGTCCGCTATTGCGGCCCCGGACTGCTCGGCCTGGGCATTACCGCGCTGGTCGCCGGCTTCATGAGCGGCATGGCGGGCAACGTCAGCGCCTTCTCCGCCGTCTGGACCTACGACATCTATCAGCCTCTGCTGGTCAAGAATGCGCCCGACGAGCACTACGTCTCGGTGGGCCGCTGGGCCACGATTCTCGGCGTCATCATCTCCATCGGTACGGCCTACCTGGTCATGAATGCCAATGGCATCATGGATTATGTCCAGGCGCTGTTCAGCTTTTTCATCGCACCGCTGCTGGGAGCCGTCTTGACGGGTATGTTCTGGAAACGCGCCACGCGCGCAGGCGGCTTCTGGGGATTGCTCATCGGCACCTTGACCTCGATCGGCCTGTGGGCGTGGGTCTACATCGACCCGTCGGCGCTGCGCTACGTGGCACTCTCTCCGGACGCGAAGACCATGGCGGAGAACATGTACCGCGCTTTGTGGTCGGTTATCGTCACATTTATCGTGGTCTTTGTGGTAAGCCTTTGCACCAAGCCCCGTGCGGTGGCGGAGTTGGACGGACTGGTTTACGGGGCAACGAAGTTGCCGGAAGAGGAACCGGTTCCAATCTATAAGAACGAGTGGTTCTGGACCGTCCTGGCGATTGCGTTCTTCGTCGCCCTCAACATTTATTTTTGGTAAGGAGGACTTCCAATGCAGTCATCTGCAATCTCAATCTGGTTTTTCATCGGCGTCCTTCTCACGATCTATGGCGCGCTGATCCTGGGTTATGGTTTGTTTGAACTGGCAATGCACCAGACGGCCCATGTAGTGCTGGCCAATCTGCATGCGCCCGTCTGGTGGGGTGGTTTATTGCTGGCCTTCGGACTTTTTTACGGCCTGCGCTTTCGTCCAGGACGCGACAGCTAGCGATGATCTAGAAAATCTCAAGGAGCTTGAAACATGGCAGCAGAACGTAAAATGACATACGGAATTGTCGTC
>DASXFB010000044.1:0-1613 GCA_036489815.1 Occallatibacter sp.
GGAGTGACAAATACTTGAGCAACCAGGCGACCGGCGCCACGATCCGCGGTGGTAGTTACATTCAGTTCGGCTGCGGGCTATGCGCTCCGGCAACGTGGCGCAACTTCGACGCCGGGCCGGCCTTCTGGATCGAGCGCCACATGCCCATGCTGAAGCCCGCGTTGCTGAAGCGCGGCTTCCCGGATTATCCACGAAACATTGAATACGGCGATGTGATCAAAGGCCTGCCGGTGGCGCAGGGATCGGCGGCGGCGGTCTACTGCTCGCACGTGCTGGAACACCTGGCGTTGGATGAATTTCGCACCACGCTGCGCCATGTCTTCTCGTATCTGCGGCCGGGCGGGACGTTTCGTTTTGTGCTGCCAGATCTGGCGGCGCTGGTGCGCGCTTATGACAGCTCATCGGAAGCGGACGCGGCGAGCCGCTTTATGCGCGACTCGTATCTGGGGACCGATTCGCAGGGCAAGGGCATGTCGCGACTGCTGAAGATGCTCTTTGGGCGCAGCGCGCACCTCTGGATGTGGGATGAGAAGAACATGACGCACGAATTGGCGGACGCTGGCTTTACCGCGATGCGCCGGGCGCGGATGGGCGACAATCCCGATCCGCGGTTTGCCGAGGTGGAGGATGCCGGCCGCTGGGAGAATTGTCTGGGCATGGAATGCCAGCGGCCGGGTTGACGGTCGATCTGCATTGCCTTCTTTCTTCCGTGCAGGCAACGCCTGGAGATGCGGGGGAATCTCTTTGCGGCATGCACAAACTCACCCTGTCGGTGATGGCGACGAATCGCGGAGCGTATGAGAAGGGCGCCGGGTGCGTGGTGGCAGCTCTGCTGGCGGTTGTTTTGGGAATGGCTCTGGGTGGATGCAACCGGAAGAAGACCGAAGCCAGCAATGAGAACTTCCAGCGCGCTATCAATGCATATTTCTATACCGGCCACGACGAGTGCCTGTTCACCACCGCGCACAAGTTTCCGGACGAAGTGAAGGTGGCCGAGAAGGCCGACATGAAGGATATGGACGCGCTGGCCAAGGCCGGGCTGCTGAAGCGCACCGAAGATGGCGCGTTTCAGCTGGTGCGCTACGATCTGACGCCGCTGGGCGCGCGGGCGGGCGGACGTTTTTGCTTTGGACATCGCGATGTGACTACAGTCGACAGCTTTACGCCGCAGCGCATGGTGGAGAAGCGCAAGGCATCGGACGTGACCTATCACTACCGCATCGCGGATGCACCGGTTTGGGCGCAGGACGAGAATCTGAAAAAGCAGTTCCCCGAACTCGCGCGCAAGACGAGCGGCAATGCCGAGGGGAAGACGACGGTGATGTCTGCGTATGAAGGCTGGGAGGTCCCGGATTACGGCAAGCCGGTGATCGAGTAGCCCGTTACATTTTCAGGAAATTTCTGATGAGCTGCTTGCCGTCCAGTGTGAGCACGCTCTCGGGATGGAACTGTACGCCTTCGACCGGATACTCGCGATGGCGCAGCCCCATGATGATGCCGTCCTCGGTGCGGGCGGTGATCTCGAGTTCGCGCGGCAGGCCGTCTTCGGCAACGATGAGGGAGTGATAGCGCGTGCAGGTCATGGGGCTCGCGATGCCGGCGAAAAGTGAGCG
>DASXFB010000057.1:0-37193 GCA_036489815.1 Occallatibacter sp.
TCCGCCGCCGCGTGAATGTCTGCAAAGGTTGCGTTCATAGGCTTCTCCGCCCCCTCCATGGGGCCGCTTAAACTGCTAGCCACCAGCACCAGGCTGCCGGCTCGTTGCCGATAGGTCGTAACTTGGGTTGTTCTTGGCGGCGTCTGCGCGGTTCCAATAATTTCAGCCCCGGCACATTTGGCCGCACCTTACCCGCATGTGCGAACCAGTTTTTAGCTGGAAGTTAATATCCTGAATCAGAAGTTCACGTGAATAGAAACGGTCATCCTGAGCGACATATGCCCCGTTTTTTGTGGCAAACGGAGTCGCAGGATCTGCGGCTGTTCCCCAACGAACTTCAGACTCACCCCACCTGGTCTCCGACCGCTCGTTCTTGTCCCAGCATGGGGCGCCCCAGCTCTCGATTCCGAGACCTGGGAAAGAGCGAGCTGAACGAACAAGATCTCGCGGTCAGAGACTAGTAGCCGCGCTTAGGCGATTGCGCCGGCGCGCAGCAGTTGGCTCTTCACCGCAATCCGCTGTTCGAGACTCAGCCCGGTCAGCGCGGCATCGAGTGTCCGCACATCCACTGGCCCATCGCCGATGCCGTGCTTGGCGAGCATCTCCGCGGTGGCGGCGGGCATGGTTTTGCGCAGCGGATGCAGCATATTCTGCGCCGCGGCCGATTTCACCTCGGCCAGCTCCCGCTCGGCTGCGGCAAGTTTGCCGGCGAGCTCAGTCTCCCGCCGGCTCTGCTCGACGGTTGCCGTGATTCTTTCCACCTCACCCGACAGCGCCGTTGCTGCGGCCACCCGTTCCTCCAGGCGGCTCAATGTCGTCTCCAGCAACGCTGTCGCGGCCTCAAGCCGTTCCGCCATCTCAATCTCGCTGTGCTCCATAGAGTTCCTTTCCCTAGCTGTTCTGTTGTCGGTCGGCTCGCGTACGCGCGCCTGCTCACTTGCACTTACTAACTCGCCATGCGAAAGCTTGTCGCCCGGTAAGCTGCCTTCTCTCGAAGCAGAATCGCCGCGCCGGTAAACGTGACCCGGGTCAGCGTCCAAACCTCGGCCCGCATATCTTCCACACGCGCCTCGGCGAGTTCATAACTCATGCCCATGGCCTCGGGCGCTTGCGCCTGGATAGCCTGAGCCACTTCAGGAAAGTCCCGCGCGTACAAATAACCACGCACCACCAGGCGCTGGCCGATCACGTCGGCTTCGGTCAGCAGACCGATCTTGCGCCGCGCATCATGGCCGTCCCAGCCAGGCCGGTAATCCACCGCCATGCCGAGCAGCGAGGGCAGCGCCTTTTCTGCGGCGCCGTGTGTCAAAATCACTCGATGACCGCGCGCCCCGGCCGGAGCCTTATCGCTGGCTGCGTTCACCACAGTCAAAACGCCTTCAAAAGGCAGCCGGTTCGGATGCCCCTCCACGTGTGGAATCTTTACTGCCATTGCTTCCAGTCGCATACACGCTCCGCATTACGGGAAAAGGGGACTAGTTCTTCGACCGCTTGTTCTTCTATCGACATGGGGTGCCCGATGTCCGGATGCCAGAGTCCCCGGCGACAGGTATTCCTCGTCGCAGCGGTTCTCAAACGTGGGACAGCATGACACTCAGTCGTGCGTCTGAGTTCTTAAGCCCTATGTCCCAGTTCCGATGTCGCCCGTCCCTGTGTCGAACGGCGCAAGGCCCCGCATAGCCCGCACTTCGTTCACCGTCAGTACGCCCGCTTGCAGCAACTGCACCTGCACCGCGAGCTCCGTAGTTTCATCGCGCGCGCTGAGCTCGTTGAAGACAAATTCGAACTCGCGCCATCCGATGCACTTCGCGAACAGATCCCGCGTAATATGCCCGGCCAGCAGGATCGCGAGCGGCGAAATAGCTCCGCGAAATGCCTCATCGGCCATCTCCGATGCCGTGGATCGGTTCACGTCGGCCTCAAGGCCAAGCATCAACGGCGGCAGCCCGAAGGCATTCGCCACCATGCGGATCAGGAACTCCTGCCACGCCAGCCGCAGGTCTGCATCGGTGCCCTGCGCGAACCGCAGCACCTCCGGTTTCTGCGGAGATGAGAGCAGCGGCACGCGGCCGGTTCCTTCAATCTCGTCCTGCCACCAGCGAATCAGCCGATCGTGCTGCGCAGGCGTCGCCTCGTTGAGCCAAAGCGCATATTGCGCGACAGAGTTGGCTGCTAGTTTGCCGGCGAACCGGTGCGCGCTCAGGAACTGGTTGACGGTCTCGAAGGCCACTTCCAGCGGTCCCAGGCCGAACGGCGTAAAGCTCCGCGGGTTCATCCGGATATACATCAGCTGGTCGTCGCGTAACTCTACGGCGCTCGACTCGAGCTGTCCCGGAACGGCCTGCGCGTAACGCGGCGAATCTTCCTGCCCATCCCACCTTGCGTTGATTCGGATTGACGCGCCGTCGACCGGCCACAGCATAGCGGGCCGTTCGGGGTCGCCGGTCGGCTCCATCTCGATGGCGCCGAACCCGCCCGTCAGTGCATCTTCGATCGCCTGTTCGATTAACGTGCGAAAGCTGTCCGCCGGATTCGGCTCTTCGAGGACTCTACGCAGCGCCCGCAGTTTCCTGGGCAAGAATGACACATCCTCCGGCGTAGCCCCGCGCCGCACCCGTACCTGCCAGTCCATGGCTGCGATGCGGTCCTTGATCACGTTGATCGCGCGCCGCACCACCGGCGTCTCCGCGAATCGGCGCAAATGGACGGGCGTCGGCTTGGGCAGATGCCGGCCCGGAAACTGCACCGGACTCAGGATGGACGGCAGCGCCAACGTCTTGCGCTCGGATTCTGCTGTCGCAGCCCCGTCGGTTTGCCGCAACTGCCCAGGAAGAGCTTGGCCGCCAAGGCGAGTTTGCCGCCACATCTGTTTTATGTGCTCACCCAGCTTCACGCGCACCTTCCTTGTTGGCAGCTCTCAAAAAAGAAGAGGCACAGCCCGCGTGGGCCACGCCTCTTTTTCAGTGCCTGGTCGTCCGTCTCTGGTACGGCCCGTCTCTGCCGCTCAACAAAATCGATCCTACCGCGAACCCGGGAAATTATCTGTAAACGACGCGATCAGCGGAAATCGCGCCTCAGCGGGAATGGGCCTCAGGCTCCTGCTACCATCTCCGCATGCAATTCCTATTCCTCCGCAGGGTGTCCCTTGCCGCTCTCCTGGTCTGGGGCGTACTGCCTTTGCCCGCGGTTGCGCAAGAGGCGGCGGCTGGATCGTCGGTGGCTAAATCGTCGGCGGCTCGCGTGGAAGAGGTTCTTCGCGGCTTCCATCACAGCCATTTCATCGAGTCAGTGGCGATCTCTCCCAATGGCAAGCGCCTGGCGTGGATTGAGAATGGCACCATCTCCGTAGCTCCGCTTGACGATCTTGATAAGCGGCGCCGTGTCACGGCGGGTGTCTCGGATTTGGTCTATACCGGCTGCACAGAGCGCGAGCTGGCCTGGTCACCGGATTCCTCGGCGCTGGCGTTCTTCTCCGATTGCTCCTCTGGGGCCGCAAGCAGCGGATCGCAGGACAATCTCTTTCTCGCCAGTCTGGATGGGAGTCCCGCCAAACCCCTCACCAGTCTGCACGGCTATGTGCATGCGCCGATCTTTTCACCCGACGGGCGGCAGATCGCATTCCTGTACGTCGAAGGCGCCACGCGCCCGGCCGGTGCTCTCGCCGCGATGAAACCTCCGTCGGGGGTGATCGGCGAAGACGGCATCGAAATCCAACGCATCGCCGTTGCCCAGGTGGACGCGCCTGCGCCCGTGGAGCCGGCTTTCGTCTCCCCAGCGAATCTTCATGTCTATGAGTTCGATTGGTCTCCCGATTCGCTCTCTCTCGCGTATATCGCGGCCGCTCCACCCGGCGAGAACAACTGGTGGGTGGCCAAGCTGTATGCCCAGCCGCTCGGCAGCTCGCCGTTCGCCGTTCTGGCTCCCGCTGAAGTTCCCGGCCCTCTGCACGGCTTGCAAATTGCGGTCCCCCGCTGGTCGCCGGATGGCAAAGCGATCGCCTTTATCGGCGGGCTGATGAGCGACCAGGGCGTAACCGGCGGCGACCTCTATCTGATCCCGGCCAGCGGCGGCCGGCCCCAGAGGATGACTGCAAGAAAGGCGAGCGTGGCCTGGTTTCATTGGGACCCCGTGAACCAGGCTGCGGCGTCGAGTGGAAGTTATGCGATCCGCTTGATTGAGATTCGAGATGGTGCCCTCCACTTGGTCTCCGCGCTTAAGCTATCGCCGGGCGCAACCGGAGAAGCCCAGGCCAATGACGAGATCCTCGATGGCACGATCTTCAGTGGAGAGCTGACGTCCTCTGAATCTGTGGCCCGCGATGGTACGGAGGCATTTGTCTTCAGCTCCTTCTCCAAGCCTCCGGAGATCTGGATCGATCGCGGCGGCAAATCGCGGCAGATCACGCATTTTAACGACGGAGTGGAGCCGTCGTGGGGCAAGTCCGTCTCCGTGGATTGGACGAGCGACAACTTCCGCGCGCAGGGCTGGCTGATGCTGCCGAAGAACTATGACCCGGCTCGGAAATACCCGATGATCGTCCAGGTTCACGGCGGTCCGGCTGCGGCGGTTATTCCGCACTGGGGCGCCGGCAGCTCGCTCAGTCCACAAGTCTTTTCCGCTCTCGGCTACTTTGTCTTCATGCCCAATCCCCGCGGCAGCTATGGCCAGGGAGAAGAGTTCACCGAGGCCAACCGCAAGGACTTCGGATACGGAGATCTGCGCGACATCCTCGCCGGAGTCGACGCCGTTGAAGCCAGGTATGCGGTCGATCCGAACCGCATCGGCGTGGATGGCTGGAGCTACGGCGGCTTTATGACTATGTTCGCCATCACGCAGACACACCGGTTCAAGGCCGCAGTTGCCGGCGCGGGTATCTCCGACTGGCTCAGCTATTACGGCGAAAACTCGATCGACCAATGGATGATCCCTTACTTCGGCGCATCCGTCTACGATGATCCGTCGGTTTATGCCAAGAGCTCGCCGATCGGCTTCATCAAGCAGGCGCATACTCCCACGCTGATCGTGGTCGGCGACCGGGACGGGGAGTGCCCGGCACCCCAGTCGTTCGAGTTCTGGCACGCGCTGCGCGCCCTCGGCGTTCCCACCGAGTTCGTGGTCTATCCCAACGAGGGGCACGGCTTTGCCGACCCCGCCCATCGCCGCGATGTTCTCGAGCGCGCCGCGGGCTGGTTTCTTGAGTACATGCCGCCGGGCTCCTGAGGCACGAAACCTGCTCGCCATCTCCGCGCCGCGGAGTCTATGGAGGAGAGAATCACAGCAGAGGTAAGCCCGTCCTGATACACTTTTTTCTTGGAGTCTTTGAGAGCCTCTTTCGCCCTCCTGGCTGCACGCAGGGCCGTGCCGCCGGAGCAGGTTGTCTGGGCGCATTTGGCCGTCGGCAAGCCCTCCTCGCGCATGGGGGCGGACGGCGTTAACTCAATCTTTCTTCACGTGTTTTGAGCAGACCGTTCCGCGGTTCGTGAAGGCGGAACGGGGAGGATTCATGCGGCGGTTTTTGACGCTTGTTTTTCTGACGTGCCTGGCCATTCCGGCCGGGGTTTCCATCTCCGGCTGTGTGCGTAACCCGGCGGCGAAGTATTGCCCCGGATTTACCTACGGAAGAACCATCAACGACGTGAACTCGATCACGTTGCAGCCCCAGATCGCCGGCATCTCGCTGGCCTACGGTCAGACCCTCCAGGCCCAGGCGCCTTCGGCGATCACCTGCACCGGCGCAGCAGCCACCATTGGCTCAAAGAGTTATACCTACGGTACGACCAACAATCAGCTCGTCGATATCTCGCCCTCGGGCGAAATCTGCGCCGGCACCTGGAACCGGAACACCGGCGGCGGTATTGCGGATTACACCTACTGCAACTATCCGAACCCGCTTCCCTCAAGCAAAGGGCTGCCCTACGGTATTGCCTATATCACCGCCTCGGCGGATTCGATCACATCCAATCCCGTGGCCGTCTACATCCACGCGCCCATCACTTCCATTAGCCTCGTAGGACCATCCCAATGCCAGTCGCAGGGAACCGTTTCGCAGCTTGACGCTGCCTCCTACTATGACCTGAACGGTACCCAGACGCTGCTTTGCTCGCCGAACTCCACCTCGGTGCCCGATTGCCTGGCCTCCATCGGCAACCTGAGCTTCAGTGTCGGCACGTCCTCCGTCGCCACGATCAACTCTGCCACCAACCAGATCACGGCGGAGCAGCCCGGCACCACGGCCATCACCGCGTCCATCGCGGGATCCGGTTCTTCGGCCGGCTACTTCTCCACCTGCCCGCCGGCATCCATCAGTGTCACTCTGGCCAATGGCGCGACTTCAGGCACCATCGCCCAGGGCACGCCTCAGAACCTCGCCACCCTGGTGCGCGATACCAACGGGAATGCGATTACCGGCCTCGCGCTGACCTATCAGTCCACCAATCCCATCGACATCTCCGCCGGCGCCGCCGGCGCGGTCACCACCAGCTTCCCCGGTACTGCATCTGTGAATGCCGTCTGTCAGCCTTCGGTCTGCAATCCCGCGCCCATCAATGAACTCGGCTTGAACGGTACGGGACTTTCCATCTCCTCGAATCCGGTGACCATCACGGTGCCCGGAACGGCCAGCAACTTTGCCTGGTTCTCGTCTCCCGGCCAGTCGCAATACTTTGTGCCGGTCGAGTTGCTCACTGGCACCGTGGGCTCCAACGTGCGCCTGCCCTACGTGCCGAATTCGATGATGATGGACCGCGGCGGCACCAGTCTTTACTTCGGTTCGCCGCGCGAACTGATGGTCTACAGCACCGCGAGCAACAGCTTGACCAAGCAGGACCCCTCCGCTCCGGGCGTGGTGCTGGCGGTTGCGCCGAATGACTCCCAGCTGCTCATCAATGACCAGGCTCGCCAGCTCTTCTACATCTACAATGCCGCTGCCGGCGGTTTCACGACCTTCGGCGGCATGGGCGCGGCTGCCGCATGGACGCCCGATTCCGAGACGCTTTACATCGTAGACAACGCGCAGTTGAACACGCCTTCCAGCTGTTCCACGGCCTTGATTAGCGGGCACAGCGACACGCTGTACGTCTACAACGTGAATACCGGATGGACAACCGAGCCGCTGCCTCCCAGCCCGCTGCCAGACAGTGCGCGGCCCTCCTGCACCACCGCGCCTAATTCGGCTCTGCCCCTGACCGCACAGACTCCGGCCATTCTCGCGCCGGGCATCGGCGCCTATCTGCGCGGCAATCCCACCGTGGCTCACACCTGGTGCCCCACTGGCACGGTCGGTAATAACAGCACCATCCAGTTCTATCCGCAAGATCCGAAGGCCGCCGACGTATCGGTGCAGGCCGACGTGTTGAACTCCACTCTGGATGGAGCGCACATCCTGGGCGCCACGGCGAATGGCGTCAATATCACACTCTCCGACATTGGCGTCACCGTTCCCACCACTGCGTGTCCAGAGACCACCACAGGCACGGGCGCCACCCAGGTGCAGACTCTCTCAGCGCTCTCGACCAATCCCACTCTGAACGGGGCCGTGACGCTCACCGGGGGGCCCGGCGTAACGGTAAGCGCCGTCGATCAGGTGGTGACGGGCGCCGCGCCCACTACGACGTTTGCCACCACGGCGGCGGGCATCGCCTTCCTTACCTACAGCACCAGTTCGGCAACCGGCGGCGCGCAGCTTCCCTATTACCTTCCGGCCACAAGCGGCGCAGGCGCATCCGGCACTGTGGCTTTGAGCGGGGGCTCGGCGGTCACTGCGCCGCTGGTGGGCGCCTTTGCTCCTGACAATACGATCTTCTTTGTCTCCACCGCGGGCGACAACAAGATTCACTACATCAGCATCCCTCCATCGGTGAGCACCACAACGCCGCCCACAGACACCCAGCAGATCAGCCCCAATCTTCCGTCGTGCACACCCGTGGCCAGTGGCGGTGTGGATGCGGGCTGCACGTTTAGCGGGACAGGCACCATTGTGCCCGCCACGGTGATCACCGTGAAACCGCGGTCGACAACGTAACCGCGGCTGTACCTGCAACAGGAACTGATTGATCGAGGCCGGCCATGCGCCGGTCTCGGTGCTTTCGGATAACCGGCGTCTTCTCGTTTCGCCGGCCTATCCCCCTCTCGCCGATTGCCTCCACACGATAGAATCGAATCATGATCAAGGGGATCTCCTTTCTGCGTCCGGCCGGCAGCGCCGCGTCCCACGAAAAGCTGACCGGCTTCTTCGCCGCGCTCGGCTTCGCGCGCGGCAAAGGATGGGAGGAGAATGGAAGCCGCGGCGTGTCTTTCCTGGCCCCACTCGGCAATTTGGAATTCATTGACGGCCAGAAGCCCTCGACCGCCGATGTTCTGGTGGAGGTCACGTCGCTCGATGCAGTCCATCAGGCGGCTCAAGGCTGGCTCCGCGCGCATGGCGGCGAGGCCGCAGTTGCCCGGCTCTCGCCCGTGGCCGACACGCATTGGCAGTCGCGGCTCTTCACGGTCGAGCCGGAGCCGGGTTTCGCCTTCAGTTTCTGGGCATGGATTAATCCGCTCAAAGGCAAGCCCGTCGCGCTCGAAGGTGATCTCTCCGCTGCCGGAATGAAGTTCGCGATCGTCGTCGCGCGATGGAATGCTGTCATCACTGACCGGCTTCTCGAGGGCGCTCTTGACGCGCTTCTGCGCAGCGGCGCAGACCGCGCCGATATTCAGGTGGTACGCGTTCCCGGCGCATGGGAGATTCCAGCGGCCGCACGCACCATCGCCGACTCCGGCCGAGTGGACGCCATCGTCACCCTGGGCTGCCTGCTTCGCGGCGAAACCGCGCACTATGAAGCGATCTATAACGAAGTGGCACGCGGGATTGGTCAGTCCCAACAGGAGACCGGTGTGCCGCACAGCTTCGGCGTGCTCACCTGTGAAACCCTCGAGCAGGCGCTCAACCGCGCCGGCATCAAGGCGGGCAACAAGGGCTTCGAGGCCGCCGCGGCAGCCATCGAGATGGTGAGCCTCCGCGGGAAGCTCAGCGAAGGCGGTTCCGCTTGACTGCCGGCACGCGCCGCAAATCCCGCGAACTGGCGATGCAAATGCTCTTTCAGGCCGACATCGGCCGCCAGACCCTCGATCAGGTTCGCGCCACGTTCTGGGAATCCGCCGGCGAAGTCGAGCCGGAGGTCCGTGGTTTTGCCGAAGATCTTTTTCGGGTCGCTGTAGCCGAGCAGGAGAAGATCGACGAGCTGATAGCCGGCCATTCCAAGCACTGGCGGCTCGAACGCATGCCCGCGGTGGATCGGAATCTGCTGCGCATGGCTGTGGGCGAAATGCTCGGCTTCAAGGGCACCCCGTTTCCTATCGTGATCAACGAAGCTCTCGAGATCGGCCGCCGCTACTCGGCGCCCGAATCGCTCAACTTCCTGAACGGCGTGCTCGATTCGATCGCACGCACCCTAATCTCCAAGTAACACGATCTCTCCGTAAGGGCTGCCCGCTTCAATCCAACTTCGCGGCCCACGTCTCGCGGTCGTGTCTCGTGCGGAGCCCGATTTTCGCAATCTGCTGTTATTCTGGAGGGAGTGGTCCTTTCCGCATGCGTTACAAAGGTTTTCTAGCTATAGCCTTGCTTCTTCCTCTCGCGCTTGTTGCCTGCCACAAAGAAGAGCAGGCCGTCGAAGGCGTCGCGCAGAATGCCGTGAAGGCGGAAAAGCAGGTCCAGGCCAGCGCGACCCAGCGTGACCAGGAGCGCGCGCAACTGGCGCAGATTCCCCTGCCCACCAAAAGCCTGTATGTCGACGTGCATGAGCCCTCCCAGTGGGCCAACCCTTTTCTTGCGGTGGGCTCTGACACGGTCACCCTCCGCGTGCTGATGCCTGACGCCAATCCAAGCTCCGTCGGCGAGGGCACATTGCTCCGACCGCAAGCGGCCCGCCGGCAGGAGCTCCAGTTGCGCCCGGGCGATCTCGCCAAAGCCATCACCGCCATTCCCTCCGGCGCATGGCCCTATGGTCGCGTGATCGCTATCGCAGAGTCTCCGCTTGCCACATCCCGGGATCGGCGCAACGTTCGACGTAACGTGGAAGTGGCGATCCAGCAGCTCAACGATCTCGGCATCGTGGTGGAAGAGTGGCCGTCGCGCTGAGCGGCCAGATAGAGTCAGCACCGGTGAGCGCGTTATCATTCTTTCGTGAGCAATTTCCCGTTCCCCATTCTTACCAACCCCTTAGTCCATGAAAGTTTTTCCGCCGGCCGCGAGCTCGAGGCGCTCCTCAAGAAAGATCTTCGCGGCGAAGTGCGCTTCGATTCCGGTTTCCGCGCTCTTTACGCGGCGGATGCCTCGAACTACCGCCAGCTTCCCATTGGCGTCGTCTTCCCGCGCGATGCGGCCGACGTCGAGGCCGCGCTTGCTGCATGTCGTGCCACGGGCGCCGCGGTTCTTCCCCGTGGAGCGGGCACCAGCCTGGCCGGCCAATGCGTCAATGTTGCCGTCGTCTTCGATTACTCGCGCCACATGAATGCGCTCACGGCGCTCGATCCAGAAGCCAGGCTGGCTCGCGTTGAGCCGGGCATTGTTTTGGACCGCCTGCGCGACGCCGCCGAGGTGCATCACCTCACCTATGCGCCGGATCCGGCTACCCACTCCCGCTGCACCCTGGGTGGCATGATCGGCAACAACAGTTGCGGCGTCCATGGGTTGCTGGGTGGCAAAGTTGTCGACAATGTCGAATCTCTGGACGTGGTTCTGTATGACGGCACGCGCCTAACCGTAGGCGCGACGTCTCCTGACCAGCTTGAATCGCTGTGCCGCTCCGGCGGCCGGGTTGGCCAGCTCTATGCGGGGCTCGCCCGCATCCGCGATCGCTACGCCGATCTGGTCCGCGAGAAATTTCCACGCATCCCGCGCCGCGTCTCCGGCTATAACCTCGACGAGCTTTTGCCCGAAAACAACTTTCATGTAGCCCGCGCACTGGTCGGCACTGAAGGCACGTGCGTCAATGTCGTTTCCGCCGAGCTGAATCTCACGGCAAGCCCGCCCTTTCGCGTGCTCACGGTACTGGGTTTCAACGACCCTTTCCTCGCCGCCGATGCCGTACCGCTCGCCCTCGAGCATAAGCCCATCGGCCTGGAAGGATTTGACCACCTGCTGGTTCAGTTCATGCGCCGCAAAGGGCTCGCGCTGAAGGATCTCGATCAGCTCCCGGCCGGGGTTGGATTTCTACTGGTCGAGATGGGCGCATGGTCCCAGGAAGAAGCGCACGCCAAGGCCGAGCAGGTTGCGCGGGCATCGCAGTCATGGCCCACCCCGCCCGTTGCCCATATCTGCGCGCCGGAAGAGGCCGCGCACGTCTGGCATGTCCGCGAGTCCGCGTTGGGCGCCATGGTCTTTGTACCCGGAGAACCGGACCGGTGGGAGGGCTGGGAGGACGCGGCGGTGCCGCCTGCGCAGCTCGGCAACTATCTTCGCCGCATCCAGGCGCTCATGGCCGAGTACGGGTATCGCAGCCCGCTTTATGGCCACTACGGTCAAGGCTGCGTCCATACCCGCATCAACTTCGATTTCCGTTCCGTGGATGGCCAGCGCCGCTTCCGCGAGTTTATCGGCCGTGCTGCGGACGTCGTGGTCTCTTTTGGCGGATCGCTGAGCGGCGAACATGGCGACGGCCAATCGCGTGCCGCGCTGCTGCCTAAGATGTTCGGTCCCGAGCTCGTCGAGGCATTCCGCGAGTTCAAAATGCTCTGGGATCCTGACAACCGCATGAATCCCGGCAAAGTCTCCGACGCGGTGCGCGTCTACGATCCGCTCGAAAATCTTCGCTACACCCCGCCCAAACCGGGCGAGCCGGCTCCAGCCGAGCCGCAAAAACATTTCGCCTTTGCCGCGGATGATGGCTCTCTCGAGCGCGCTACGGAGCGCTGCGTGGGCGTGGGCGCCTGCCGCAATATGCACGGCGGCGTGATGTGCCCCAGCTACCGCGCGACCGGCGACGAGCAGCATTCGACCCGCGGACGCGCCCGCCTGCTCTGGGAGATGCTCGCCGGCTCGCTCCGCCAGGAAGGTTTCCAAAGCCGCGCAGTCCATGAAGCGCTCGATCTCTGCCTGAGCTGCAAGGCTTGCAAGTCCGAGTGCCCGGTCCAGGTAGATATGGCCCGGTACAAGGCCGAGTTTCTCGCCCAGCACTACAAAGGCCGCTTGCATCCCCCGCAGCATTACGCCTTCGGCTTTGCCGATCGCCTGGCGCGCTACGGCTCGCTCACGCCAAAGCTGACCAATGCTCTGCTCACCGGGTCTCTGACCAGTCCGCTCATCAAGCGCCTCATGGGCGTTGCCCCCGAACGGCAACTGCCCCAGCTAGGCGCGCAAAATTATCAGAAAACGCGTGCATCCGCGGGTTCGCTTTCGAAAAATCGCTCGAACCGAGATTCATCGAATCAGACCCGACGCCAGGTTCTCCTCTGGACGGACACATGGAACAACTACTATCACCCGCAAGTGCTTGCCGCTGCCGACTCGGTGCTCACCGCGGCTGGCTTTGAGGTGCAAAGCTCACAGGGCCACCTCTGCTGCGGCCGACCTCTCTACGACTTCGGCTTCCTCTCCGCGGCGCGCTCGTACCTGCTGCGTGTTCTCGACCGCATGGCCCCGCAGATCGAGGCTGGTATCCCCTTCCTCTTTCTCGAACCAAGCTGCGCCAGCGTTTTCAAAGACGAAATGCTCGAGCTGATTCCAAACGATGTGCGCGCGAAGAAGTTGAGCGAAAATATCTGGCTCCTCGCGGATTGGCTCGCCGCCGAAGCTCCTGAGTTCGCTTCCGGCCGTCTCGAGGGCACGCGCATTCTGGTCCATGGCCATTGCCATCACAAGGCAGTCTTCGGCGGCGCGGGAACCGAGGTCTCGCTCCTCCGCCAGGCCGGCGCCACGGTTGAACCCATCCAGGCTGGCTGTTGCGGCATGGCCGGGCCGTTCGGTTTCGAAGCCGACAAATTCCAGGTTTCGAAGGCGATCGCCGGCCAGGATCTCATGCCTGCGGTCGAATCCGCGTCTGCGACGACCCTGATCGTCGCGGACGGGTTCAGTTGCCGGGAGCAGATCGCCCAGCTTTCCAACCGCCGTGCGATCCACTTCGTCGAAGCGCTCGCTCGCACCTGCCCCGGCGCTGGATAGCCAACTTGCCGGCTCGGAATTGCCACCGGTTCCAATTTGGGATACGCATCCCGGGGCCCAAGGGAACATTCGAGCTTACAACTCCCCGCAGCGCGCTCGCGTCCAATGCCCAGAGGCCGACGGAGAAATCGCTCTGTTCTGCAAGGAACCGAGTGGATTTACCGGATCCGCGCTCGGCGCAATTTGCGGTAAACTGGGTAGTTTTGATAGGCTCAGGCATCCTTCAAGTAGAATGAAAGGAGAAATTTTATGGCAGACGATAACAAATCTTACGGGCTGGCGTGGTTCCTGGCTGGTTTAGGCGTAGGCGCCCTGGTGGGTATTCTTTATGCTCCCAAGAGCGGCCGCGAAACGCGCGAGGATCTTGCCAACAGCGCCCGTGAGGGCAGCGAGTATCTTCGCGCCCGCACTCGCCAGGCGGCCGACGAGGTCAGCGCCTTTGTCGACAAGAGTAAAGAACAAGTAAGCGCGATGGTTGAAAAGAGCAAGGAGCAGGTAAGCGAATACGTCGATCGCGGTCGCGACGCTGTCGATCGGGGTCGCGCCCAGTGGGAAGAGTTTGTCGAGCGGGGTAAGAACATCGTGTCCGAGCAGACCGGTCGCGTAAATGCTGCCGTCGATGCCGGCCGTCAGGCTTACAAGTCCGTCACCGGAAACGATTGAGTTTCTGAAGTGCCGACGTTCCCAAGTCCCGACGGTCCCACGTCTCGACGGTCTATGCTTGCTTCCGGCATGTTGACGCTGTGGCTGTTGCGACTCCGGAGATGTAAGTAAGCCGGTAACGCACCGCCACAGCTTCGCCGCCGTGCACCGCACCTTGTCGAGCCTGACACAACCTCCACAGATTTGCGCGAGAGGCTTATGCTATCCAACGCCGATTCTCAGATGCTCCTGTTCGTGATTGCCGGAGTCGTTGCCCTCTCGCTCTTGTTGCAGGCGGTTGTTCTGTTGGCGATTTTCCTCGCGATGCGCAAGGCAATGGTCCTCGCGCGCCATGAAGTGGAAGAGCTGCGCGCCACCGTTCTGCCCTTACTCAAAGACACCCGCGAATCTCTGGCTCGCGTCGCTCCCAAGATCGAAGAGACCTGCGACGACGTTGCCGCGCTGACCCATTCGTTGCGAGGGCAGGTGGCCGAACTGCAGGCCACCACCACGGACTTGGTTCAACGCACCCGCCGCCAGACCGCCCGTCTTGACGCGATGGTCACCCGCATCATGGACGCCGCAGATCGCGCCGGCGGCTTCATGAGCCAAGCCGTCGACAAGCCCATGCGCCAGGTCTCCGGTATCCTGGCCTCCGTTAAGGCCGTCGTGGACACCTTGCGGACGCCGGAGCCCGTGCGTCATCCGCGCACCAACCACTCACCTACCGACCCGGAAATGTTCGTCTGAGGCTTTAGACGATCCATCCTCCGCCAACCACTTCATCTCCGTCGTAAAATACCGCTGATTGCCCCGGTGTGACCGCGCGCTGCGGTTCGTCGAAGGTGGCGATCGCCTCATCCGTGCCCGCCGGTTCGAGTGTCGCCCAAGCGGGTTCATGGCGGTGCCGGATCTTTGCCCGCACCCTCATCGGTCCGGTCAGCTCCGGAATGCTGATCCAGTTCAACCGCCGTGCGCACAGCGTTTGCGTCGCCAGGTCGGCATCGGCGCCCACCGTGACGCGATGGCTGGCCGGATCGATGTTCAGCACATAGAGCGGCGACGGCGAAGCGACGCCGAGCCCCTTGCGCTGTCCCACGGTGAAGTTGGAGATTCCGTCATGTCGGCCGATGACCTCGCCGCTCGCTGCCACCAGCTCGCCTGCGGTCACCGGAACCTGCTCATTCTGCTCCTCGAGATAGGCGGCGAGAAACTGCTTGTAATCGCCGCCTGGAATGAAGCAGATCTCCTGCGAATCGGGCTTCTCGGCCAGCCTCAGCCCACGCTGCCGCGCCAGCTCCCGCACTGCGGGCTTAGTCAGCCTTCCCAGAGGAAACAGCGTGTGCGCCAGCTGCTCCTGCGTCAGCCCGAAGAGAAAATAGGTCTGGTCCTTGGCCAGGTCTGCGGGCCGCTTTAGAATCCACCGGCCGCGCCGCGCGTCGTACTCGTTTACCGCGTAATGGCCGGTCGCAATCCGCTCCGCCCCGATGCTCCGCGCCGTCTTCAACAACTGGTCGAACTTGATGTGGTTATTGCACAGGGAGCAGGGAATCGGCGTGCGCCCGGCGAGATACTCGTCGACAAATGGCCGCACCACGTCTCGCTCGAACCGCTCCTCCTGATTCACTACGTAATAGGGGATGCCCAGATGCTCGGCCACGCGCCGGGCGTCGTAGACATCATCGATCGAACAGCACCGGCCCGCCTTAGGCGCATCCGGAATCCCATGCTTGCCCGCGAGCCGCATCTGGTCCCACAGCTGCAGCGTGAGCCCAACCACCGTGCTGCCGCCCTCATGGGCGAGCATCGCCGCTACCGTCGAGGAGTCCACCCCTCCGGACATAGCTACGGCAATGGTCGTCTGCTGTTCCATACGAAGACTGCAAAACCTCAAAACCCAGTCTTTGGGTGCCCCATGTCCCGATTCTGGCACGTGAGAAGACGCAAAGCCAGTTACTCCGCCGTGCCTGCCGCCACGGGTGAAAGCGCCCGCAGATGCTCCACAGCCCGGGGAACCACCTGTAAAGCGTGATTCACGTCCGCTTCCGTCACCATCTTCAGCAAGCTGAACCGCAGGCTGGCGCGCGCCGCATTCTTGTCCAGCCCCATCGCCATCAGCACATGGCTCGGCTCCGTGGATCCCGAGTGGCATGCCGACCCGCCGCTGACCGCGACGCCCTTCAGATCGAGTCCGATCACAAGCGCCTCGCCCTCCACCTGGTCGAAACGGATGTTGGTCGTGTTCGCCGTGCGCGGCGCCCCGGCTCCGTTCACACCGGTTCCCGCAAGCTTGAGAATCCCCGCTTCGAGCTGGTCCCGGAGTCCGGCGACGCGCTCCCGGGTCCCATCCACCAGGCTCTCCAGCGCCAGCTCAGCGGCCTTTCCCAGTCCCACGACGCCGGGTACGTTTTCGGTTCCCGCGCGCTGCCGCCGTTCGTGGCTCCCGCCCACCAGCAGCGGTTCCACGGGGGTTCCACGCCGCACGTACAACGCCCCTACGCCCTTGGGCCCATACATCTTGTGCGCGCTGATGGAAAGCAGGTGGCACCCGAACCGCCGAACGTCCAACGGAACCTTGCCCGCCCCCTGCACGGCATCGATGTGAAAGAAAGCCCCCGCCTCCGCGGCAATCTTGCCAATCTCTTCCACCGGCTGTAGCACGCCGGTCTCGTTGTTCGCCAGCATCACGCTGATCAACCGGGTCGGGCGCGTCTCCCCCTCGATCGCCCGGCGGACAGCCTCGGGATCGATGAGGCCATTCGGCAGGGGCGCTACAAACGTTACCCGCACCCCCCGTTGCGCCACGCGCTCGGCCGCCTGCAGAACGGCTGAGTGCTCAATGGAGGTGGTCACGAAGTGGTCGCCCGTGCGGAGAAGCCCAAAGATCGCCGCGTTGTCCCCCTCAGTCCCGCCGGAGTTGAACACCACCTCTGCCTCGCGGCAGTTAAAGAACTCGGCGAGCGTTTCGCGGGCTCGGTCGACCGCCGTGCGCCCCTGTTGCCCCTGGCGGTGAATCGACGAGGCGTTTCCAAAATGCTCCATCCAATAGGGACGCATGGCCTCCATCACCTCCGGCAGCAGAGGCGTGGTGGCATTGGCGTCCATATACACGCTGGGCACGGGTATAGCTCTCTTCCTAAATTGTACGGGGAATCATGCTTTCAAGCGACTTGCGCCCAGCGGCACGCTCTCCGCGAAGATCCGGGCGAACCTGCCCACTTGCAGCGGAATGACCGTGGATCAATCCTCAATGCGCACGTCTCAGGTCGACGGCGCTCACCTGGCTGCGGCACCCTGCCGCCGAACCTCAGGGACACAGTCGCTGGGGCTCCGCTCTAAAATGGGAAAGCACCGGAGCGTCCGCCACATGAGCGAGAAGCAAGCCGCAACGCAGGTCCACAGGCCGCGGATTCTTATCCTCGGCTCTGCGGGGCAACTCGGCCTCGAGCTGCAGCGCAGCTTTGCTGATCTGGGCGAAATCACCGCAGCGGATCGAAGCTCCGTCAACCTGGCGCAGCCGGATGAGATCCGGGTGCTGGTCCGCGAAATTCAGCCGGACATCATTCTGAATGCTGCCGCCTACACGGCCGTCGATCGCGCCGAATCCGAGCCCGAGCTCGCTTACTCCATCAACGCCGAGGCTCCCGGCATTCTGGCCCTGGAGGCCCGCCGGCTCGATGCGTTGCTCATCCACTACTCCACCGATTACGTCTTCGATGGCACAAAGCCCGGCCCGTGGACCGAAGACGATCCCACCCATCCGCTGAACGTCTATGGAGCCTCAAAGCTTGCGGGCGAAGCGGCGATTCACAGCAGCGGCGCCCGTGCCCTGGTCTTCCGCACCAGTTGGGTCTATGGAGCGCACGGCAAGAATTTTCTGTTTACGATGCTCCGGCTGGCACGCGAACGGGAGCGCCTCTCGGTTGTGGACGATCAGATCGGCGCGCCCACCACCTCCCGGGCGCTGGCCCGGGCCACGCGCGAAATTGTCTCCGGGCTGCTGGCAGGCCGATTCGGCAGCGCGCCCACGTCGCCCGATCTCTTCCACATGACCTGTTCCGGCTCGACCTCATGGCTCGGCTTCGCGCAGGCCATCTTTGCCCGCGCCGCGCTCTTGGACGTGAAAGCGCCGGAACTCGTTCCCATCGCCACGGCAGGGTATCCCACGCCGGCGGCGCGGCCACGCAACTCCGTCCTCTCGAACGCCAAACTGCAAGAGCGGTTTGCCGTCCAGTTGCCGGCATGGGAGACCGCTCTCGACGAGGTTGTGCAGATTCTGCAAGGCCCGGTTGGTGGTGATATCCGCCGGGCTTCCTCACGCGCCAAAGCGTCTGAGTGAAAATAAATCTTGCTTATTTTCAGGGCTTGCTCTCAGCCTGCCGCCGCCCGGTGGCCGCGATCACTAGGTCATCCACCGCAAGATAGCTCCATCTACCCGGCAGCGGCAGTACAGGCGCAGCAAGCACGTTTGCGACGATCTTCCCTATGCTCACTCGAGGGAAACGCTCAGGCTCCGTGAGGCTCGTGCGCCGTTGCTTCGCCGAAGCCGTGTGCCGGGCTCACCGCCATCCTGCCGGCAGCCAGGCGCACGGCCAATCGCATAGCCGCCTTCATGTTGGTCGCATCAGCCAGATTGCGGCCGGCAATATCGAAGGCCGTGCCATGATCGACCGACGTGCGAATGATGGGCATGCCGAGCGACACATTCACCGTTCCCACAAAGTCAATCAGCTTCATGGGAATGTGGCCTTGATCGTGATACATGGCGACGATCAGATCGAATTCCCCGCGCAGCGCGCGGACAAAAATTGTATCAGCGGAATGTGGGCCGGAGCAGTCGATGCCGGATGCGCGTGCCTCGGCGATCGCCGGAGCGATCACTGCCGCATCCTGCCCGCCAAACAGTCCGTGCTCGCCTGCATGGGGGTTCAGCCCGCAGACTGCGATTCGCGGCGGCTTCTGCCGCATCAGCGTTAAGGCATTATTGCCAAGCTCAATCGTACGCACGATGCGGCGCTGATCCAGTTGGCAGGCGCGTTCCAGCGGAATATGCGTGCTCACATGCACCGTCGCCAGATTCTCTGCCACCAGCAGCATGCGTGATTCCGTAGCGCCGGCGAGTTCGGCTATGTACTCCGTGTGTCCTGAGAAGGCGCGCCCTGAGAGGGTGACAGCTTCTTTATTCAGCGGCGCGGTCACCATGGCATCGGCCTCGCCGCCCAGGCACATCTCGGCCGCGCGGCGCACGTAGCTGATTGCCGCCGCGCCATATTCCCCGCGCAGTTGTCCAAAGGCGAGAGAGTGATCGCTGCTCAGGCTTCCGGTTTTCACCAGAGTGAAAGGCAGGCTGGAGGAATCGACTCCGATCACTCGTCCCGCCGCGTTCAGAGCCGCGGAGTCCGCGACGACGAGCCACTGCGCCATGGCGCCGAGTTCCCCGTCAGTGAGCGCTTTGAGCGCAATCTCGGCGCCTACGCCGGCGGGGTCTCCAATGCTGATCGCGATGCGGGGCAATCTCTTCATGCCACTCCCGATAGTGCTGCGACTATGTCGTTCAGCGCAGTCGCCGATCCGAATCCTCCCGACTTGGTCACCACGATGCGTCCCTCCGCCATTCCGCCTTGCAGCCTGCCCCACGGAATGCCCGGCGCAAACTCTCCATCGAGCAGAATGGAGTGCGCGCCGAGCGCCTCCGCCACGAACTGCACCGTGTCGCCTCCGGTCACGATCAGCGCCTCCGGATTAAACGACGTACAGGCCGCGCGCACTTCGGGGCCATCTTCGTGGTTGCACTCGATCCGCAAGATCTGCACATCCTCTCGTCCCATCGCTCTCTGCCGAAGAGCTGCAAGCTGAAGAGCTGTTATTCGATGCAGCGTTCCGGTGATCACCAACGTGCGCGCTGCCGCCGGCGCCGGGACTGCCGGTGCTGCAACCGTATGCAGACTCGAGATTGCGCGCGCCAGCCCTGCCGATCCCGCATACAACAATCCTTGCAGAGAACCCGCCGCTCGCGCCAGAGCCTCCAGGTCGCTCTGGGCCGCGCTATTGCACACCAGCACCGTTTTGCCGCCGGCAAGCGCCGGGGCCACTTCATCGGCAGCCGAGATCGTCACCATCGCGGGCCCTATCTCCGGCGCAAACCATGCGCGCAGATCAACCTGCGCGACAAGTCCGCACTCATCCCGAACCTCCAGGATTCCACCGCGCACCGTGCGTCCCGCCGCCGGAAAAGCGGGCGCAAGCAAAACCGCCCGAGTTCCGAGCGCGCGATGCAGGGCAAGCACCTCCGCGCCAATCGGGCCGCGTCCTGCCGAATCGACTTTCTTGAACAAGAGCGTGTCTGAATCCAACCTCAGACCCGCGGCCGCTTGCGAAACGGCGTCGGCTGCCGCCTCCGGCCCCAGGCCTCGCGAAGCCGTGTGGAACGCCTGCGCCGTCTCAGCAGCGGGAAACAGTGCCCTGGAGCCAAACCACACCCGCACAGCATGCCCGGCACTTAGAAAGGCCGCGCTCGCGTCGCAGGCCCCGGTCACATCGTCCGCCAGCAGCCACACCCGCTCGGCCGGGGACTTTGCCGGGGACTTAAAGTGACTGGATTGGATGGGTTCAGTGAGCATCGGACGCGGTCCAATTTATTTTCGGTAGTATACATTTATTTTCTAAGCAATCGACCCTGCTCCTCGCCTTGATTTGCAGAAGGAGCGCAAACTTCAACAGGTCGAGGGCCGGGTTACGTGGTGACCGAGCCCGCCTCGCGATGGACCGGTGCCCCAATCTTGCGTAATCTCGTTACGGTGGAGTTCAAATGACTTTCAAGAACATATTCGGCGCACTCGCTCTCGGCGTTCTGATTTCCTCTCATGCGTCCGCGCAATCGGCCGCGGATATGGCGGCGCTGAAGGGACTGGCTCCGGTTACCGTCTTGTTGAAGACCGATGCCGGCAAAGCCGCGCTGGGAACAAACTATACGGTCACAGGAGGAATCCAGACCGGGGCAATCGCTCAGCCGACGCTGCTGCCGTTTCCCGAACAGCAACAACAGGCGCTGCGGGATGCTTTCATCACCGACAGCAATCTTGCGCAGCTTGCCGACGGGTTGGGAACAACACTTGGCTCAGCCTATGTGGCGCGCTTTCACTATATCGATCAAAAGCAAACCTCCAGGCTTCCGCAATCCATCGGTGATCTGATCCACTATGCAACAGCAGTTTCCGGCTCTCACTCGAATGCGGGCAAGTACCTTTTCGCCAACGAGACCACCGACGGCAAAGTGCCCGTATCGTCGGAGGAAGTCGCCATTCTGAAGGAACTTGGCGGTGTTGAGGACGTCTTTGGCAAGGCCTACCATCTCCCCGCGGGCACGGCGGGGGCCGATGCGTATGGCGATTCGCGCCCCTACCAGACGGAGCCGAGCGTCGCACGGTTTATTGGCTTGGACTACCTGGACAATCTTTCCGATAACTTCGTCTATAACCACGGACCGTTGATGAACCTGACCGACAGCCCTTCGTATCCGAGCGGCCACACGACGTATGGCTACACAGGTTCGGTGCTGTTGGCCGTTCTGGTTCCCGAGCGCTATGCGCAGATGATCGCACGAGGCGCTGAGTATGGAAACGATCGCATCCTCATGGGATCGCACTACGCGATGGACGTAATGGGCGGGCGCACGCTCGCCCTTTATGACATGGCGCATCTTCTGGCCAACGATCCGGCGTACATGGGTTTGTCCATACGCGAAGTGCCGCCGATCAAAGATTTTCAAGCCGCTGTGAAGAACGCCCGTTCCGAACTGATGGCGCTATTGCAGAGCGGGTGCGGCAGCACGATGGAAGCGTGCGCGCACGAGGATATCGGGCGATTCAGCCATGCTGCCGCGGATGAGGCCTTCTATGATGCAACGCAAACCTACAGCTTGGCCGTCGTGTATCCAAAAACTGCTGAGGCACTCGAAGATGTGGAGAAACTCGCCCCGCAGGCTGGATATCTGCTCACGCAGGCCTTTCCTGCCCTGAGCCTTCAGCAGGCCGACAAGATTCTCACTGAAACAGAGGGGCCGGGCGGCGGATTTCTGGACAATGGTTCAGAGTTTGGCGTGTACTCGCGGCTGAACCTGTACGCCGCCGCACGACGCGCAGAGCAGGCAGCCGCGGAGAAGTGATTCATCCATGAGCGCCTTCCGGTTCAGGTGGATGCGCCCATCGATATGCGGAGCCGAGCCAGGATGCGCCCGGTGTTGATTCCTCCAAATGCGGAATCAGTGCCCAGAGGCCGATGAGCGCCAGGCCAACCAGATTGGGGAACAACAGCGGCGCCATAGGCGGCGCACCATTGACGAGCTTTTCCCAAAGGCTATGGCCGGGTTCAATCAGGTTGGCTTGAATATGAAACCAGAAGCCCAATATGCCGACCAACGCCTGACCGGCCATCACCAAAACGCAAAGATCAAGAAACCGGCGAGTGACCTGCAGGATGAGAGGAACAATGAGAAATCCCGTGGCAAGCGCGGAGGAGATTACCGGAATCCATTCCGTGCGCAGAAAGAAGCCGTTTGAAGCGTGATCGGTCAGTGAGAGCACAAAGTTGCCCAAGAATCCGCCCAGCGCAAGCAAAGTCACCCAGCGCGCCCAGTCAGCGCTGCGAGGTGCAACCATGCGGTTCACCAGCAGCAGAAAGCCCAACCCCGTATAGGCCAGCGGCGCAGCGAACGGTGCCGCATAGGTGAGGCTCGCGAGCGTCCGGTCCAGGAAGAACCGGCTCTCCAGGTGATAGAGAACTCCGCCAAGCCCAACCAGAATTGAGAGCCATCCGACCAGGTAGCCGATATCGCGCCACGCCGACTGAAAACCGCCGAGCCAGCGTAACGCGATCGCCGCGGCGAGCAGAACCGGCGACGCAAGCGAAAAGTACAGAGGAATATACTCCGCTAGTCTGGCGAAGTGGTTCACTGAATGTGCGATAAAGATATCTCCGCCCAGGATGGCGAGATTCATCGTCACGAACAACTCCACCCATAGTGTCGGACTGTGCGCCCAGCGCATCCTCGGGTGAACGACAATGTTTTGAGCTCGGGCCAGCCATTCACCTGCGGGCATGTTCCCTCCGCAACTCGTCTGCTTCATGCTGCAGTTCGACGGTCTTCGCGAGCATCTCATAATTGCCGTGCCACTGGACAAAGTCAGCGCCGCCCATAAAAGCGCCGTGCTTACTGGTACGGCCGTCATAGTGCCACAGATTGAAATAGGTAAAATCGATGGGATGCGAGAACGGCGCACCGCTCAGAGTGCCGTCTTTGTGCAACCCATCGATGATATTTTTTGCGGCAAGCACTCGCGCATTCGTGTTGCCGATGACCAGTTCGGCCTGCGCGTAGACGCGATCGATGCTTGCCTGCGTGTGGCATTGGGTGCAGACCTGCTTCATGTTGATCTGCGCTTGCAAATAGTTGGGCCGATGCGTGCTGACCGCGTCGGCAAGGTACCAGCTAAGACGGTCTGACGGGTTGTGTGTCACCTTCAGCCCGTTGATGCCGCTCATATGACAGGTGGCGCAGGTCGGCACGAACATATCGCGCGTGGTGAGGGTGCGAGGATCCGCATCGAGGCGAAGAAGATTGCGCTGCGCAGCGAACATGATGCCGTGCTTGGATTCATTATAGATCTCAATCTGCGAGTGGTCGGGACCCATGTGGCACTGGGCGCATGTCGTGGGCAGCCGCGCCAGTTCGACCGAACTGGTGTGGCGCGAGTGGCACTCCGTGCAGGTGCCGATCGTGCCATCCTCATTTGGCTTGCCGACCGCGTGGCACTGTTCGCATCCTCCGCTCACCGCCACATGCCCCTCGGGCATTGCCAACGGATTGGGAGGACGCTTTGTTCCGCCGGGTTGAAACTGCTCGCTGAACGAGACTTGCTCCGGCGATAACCCTTTTTCCCCGTAAACTGCGGCCCAACTGGGAGCGGCGTGACGGCTTCGCAGAAATTCCTGGTACTCGTTCTCGTGACACGAGCGGCAGTTACCAGCGGTCAAATGATCGCTGATGACGAATCCGTGATGATCGAGCTTTTTCTGGCCGGGCGCTGGCTGGTGGCAATCCAGGCAGTTCACGCCTTTCTTCGCGTGGGCCGACATTTCATATTCGTGAACAACTGAATACTGAAGACGCGCATGGCATTCGGCACACTTTCCAGAGGCTCGGACGAAGTCCGCTGTGGGCTGCTCGGTTTCCGCCTTCGGCCGAGCACGGTTGATAAGGAAAGCCGCTACAATCAGCCCAAACGAAATCACCACCGCGATGAACACCGACCGAAACGACATGGAGCGGTACCTCGGAAGGAAATAGCCCTACCGCACCGACACGGCGCTGACAATCAATTTACTAGCGGTGAGAGCACAAATACTCTATCAAGCGAACCATCCAACTTGCATCCATGAAATATATCCGGAAACGGAACTGGCCTGCTGCCCTCTGAAGAATCGGGACAGCAGGCGCAATTCTCTCTTCTCTCCAGTGTCCCGAGTCAGCTCCGGTCGCATTTCGATTTGCCTATTCTTCAGCCGACTGCAATGCCCCGGTTATCTCAGGCTTTCGCGCGGGCATGGCTTGCGATCTTCTGTAACTGAAGACCATGGTGCGCTGCCGTGCGACCGGCGCCCAGGTAAAGCTCCACCGCACGCCGAACTCGAGCAGAAGAAATACGCCAATCAGCAAGACGATTGCAAAGCAAAGCAGGCCGTATCCGTAGCTTCCGAAGAGGTCCTTCAGCGCTCCGAGGGCGGAGGGAAGAAAAAAGCCGCCCAGTCCTCCCGCTGCGCCCACAATCCCCGTGGTGAGTTCGATATCGGCAGGAAAGCGTTGCGGAGCAATTTGAAACACTGCGCCATTGCCCATGCCGAGCATGCCCATGGCCAGGAAAAGCAGTGGCACGGCGAGCGCGATGGACGGAAGGCTGCTGACCAGCATCAGGCACACGGCCACGCAGGCAAAGAGCCACAGCAACACGCGATAGCCACCGATCCGGTCCGCGATCCAGCCGCCCACCGGGCGGAGCAGGCTGCCGGCAACAATAACCACCGTAGCGTAGTCCCCGGCCTGTATCTTGGTGAGGCGATATTGATCGTGAAAGAAGACAGAAAGAAAACTGGAGAGCCCTACAAAGCCGCCGAAGGTGAGGCTATAGAGAAGACAGAGACGCCACGTATCGGCCTGCTTCAACAGATTTGCGTATTGCGGCCAGGGCTTGGGAGAGGACTTCGAGGGGCTGTTGCTGGCGCAGACGAAGAAAACAGCCAGCACCATGCCAAGTGGAACCAGCGCCGCGGCAAAGGCCATGTGCCAGCCGAAGTGTTGCGCCAGTCGCGGCGCAAAGAATGTGGCAATCAGAGTGCCCGTGTTGCCCGCGCCGGCGATGCCCATTGCGAGACCTTGATGCTCTGATGAGTACCAGCGCCCGGCCAGCGGCAGAGCTACGGCGAAACTGGCGCCCGCAATGCCAAGCAGAAATCCGACCAGATAAAGCTGCCACAGCTCAGTGGCAAACCGCCAGCCCAAAACCAGAGGGACCAGCGTGAGGATCAACCCCGCGAGCCCGGCACGGCGTCCGCCGATGCGGTCCGCCAGCAGGCCGAGAATGGGGCGGAAGAAAGAGCCGCCGAGAAGCGGAATTGCGGTGAGCAGGCCTTTCTGTGTAGCGGAGAGATGCATCTGATCCGCGATGAACGGCGTGATAGGCCCGAAGAGGACCCAGACCATGAAACTAACGTCGAAATAGAGAAATGCGGAGAAAAGCGTAGGCAGATGGCCGCTTGCAAGAAACGATTTCTTCATCATTTGACAAAGCTCCTTTCCTGTTGCCGGCAAAGAGTGGAATAGCCGAGGGATTAGGGTCGCGGATGCGCCGCGTTTGCCGGAGATTTTTCGACGCGTACTGCGCATTGTTTGTAGTTTGGTTCGCGCGAAATTGGATCGAATGCGCTCTGTGTAATCTGGTTGGCATTGCTTTCAGCAAAGTGGAATGGGAGAAAAACCTGTCCGGGCGCTACGATCTCCGTGACGCGCAACTCGACACGGCTCACGCATCCGCGGGCTGAAACCACTTCTACACGATCATGCGCCCGAAGGTTGAGCCGGTCCGCGTCTTGGGGATTCATCTCCAGCCACGCACGCGGTGACATGCGCTGCAGAATGGAGATGCCGCCCGTCTTGGTGCGCGTATGCCAATGCTCGACCGTTCGGCCCGTGTTGAGAATCAGAGGAAACTCCGCGTTCGGCTGTTCGGGAAATGGCATCCACTGTGTCGGAAGTAAACGCGCACGGCCATCTTCGGTTGGAAAGCAGCCGTCGGAGTAAAGCCTGCGTGTGTCTGATACAGACGCAGCCGTACTATCACCGGCCGCGTGTCCTGCAAATGGCCATTGAATCCCGCCGTAAGCCTCAAGTTGTGCGTAGCTCATCCCGGAGTAGTCGCAGAGCCGGCCCGCCGACACGCGTCGCCACTCGTCAAACGCATCCTGCGGCTTTTCCCATCCGGGGAAAAGCGCGTCCTTGCACTCCAGCCGCTCGGCAACCGCGAGAAAGATGTCAAAGTCCGAGCGCGCTTCTCCCGGCGGAGCGACGGCCGCATTCACCTTGCTCACACGACGTTCCGAGTTGGTGTAGGTGCCTTCCTTTTCGCCCCAGATCGCGGCGGGCAGCACGAGATCGGCCAGCTCGGTTGTGGGGGTGGGATGAAACCCATCTTGCACGACAAGAAAATCGAGTTTGCCGAGCGCATGCTTAAGCACGTCGATGTTGGGGAACGAGACAAGCGGGTTCGTGCCCAGGATCCAGAGCGCACGAATCTTTCCTGCCACTGCGCCTTCGATGATGTCAGGGTAGGCAAGGCCGCGTTGGGTGGGAATGCATTCGGGCGATAGATTCCATAGCCGCGCAATCTCCTCGCGGTCGTCGCGGCTTTCGAATTTGCGGTAACCAGGAATGGAGGATGTAAAGCCGGCCTCCCGCGTGCCCATGGCATTGCATTGGCCGGTGATCGAGAATGGAGAAGCCCCGGGCCGCCCGATGTTGCGTGTCACCAATGCGAGGTTGTTGATTGCGTTTACGGTCTCGGTGCCCTTGGTGCTGTGGTTCACACCCATGGTCCAGCCAATGAAGGCGGCCTTTGCATGGGCGTAGAGCAGTGCGGTCTTGCGGATCAGCGCGAGATCGAGCCCGGTAATCTGCGCCGCGTATTCAAGCGTGTACGGCTCGAGCGAGCGGCGCAACTCTTCAAACCCGGTTGTGTGCGCGGCGACGAACTCGCGATCATAGAGTTCCTCGTCGATCACCAGGCGCAGCATCGCATTGATGAGCGCAAGGTCGGAGCGCGGTTTCACCGGCAGATAGATATCGGCCATCATCGCCGTCTTGGTTACCCGCGGATCCGCGACGATGAGCGTCCTGGCCTTGTTCTCTTCAAGGCGCGTGCAGAGGATGGGATGATTCTCCGCGATGTTGGCGCCGATGAGCAGAATCACGTCGGCGTGTTCAAGATCTTCATAGGCGCCGGGCGGCCCATCACTGCCGAAGGAGCGCTTGTATCCAGATACGGCGGTCGACATGCACAGCGTGGTATTGCCGTCGTAGTTGCGTGTGCCCAGGCCAAGCTGCACCAGCTTGCCCAACGTGTAGAACTCCTCCGTCACCAGCTGGCCGGTGCTGATTACGCCCACTGACTCGGGTCCATATCCTCGTTGTACGGCGCGCAAGCGGCTGACCATTGTATCCAGAGCTTCATCCCAGCTGACTCGCGTCAGTTGCTCATTCTTGCGCAGCAGCGGATAGCGGGCGCGCCCCTCGGCTTCAATTGCATAGTGCTCGGCCAGGCCTTTGGGACAGAGTTTGCCCAGGTTCGCCGGGTGATGTGCATTGCCGCGCACGCTCACAACGCGGTTCTCCCTCACACCCAGTTGCATGCCGCAACCCACTGAGCAATAGCCGCAGGTGCTGTTCACCCAGCGCTCGGCGTGCTTGCGCGAGGATGTAAAGCCGAGCACGGGATCGATGCCGTAGCTATACTTGGCGGCGCGAATGTCGAGACCGCTCGCGTGCGCCAGCCAGCGGAGTATCTTCATGCAGCCTCCTGCATGAGATACTCGCGGGCCATGTTGGTTGGGACCACGCTCACGAAGAAGAGGTAGCGGCTGACGAACTCGCCGGCAAGGACCACAAGAAGGATCGCGATGCCCGCCCACTCTTCTTGCGCAAAAGGAAGCAGCGCGATGCCCGCGCACGGCAGCAGGCAGCGGATGAGGAGGCGATTGGGAAAGACCGTGATAAGCAGCTGCCACGACCCACGCAGTTCATGCACCCGCGAGCGGGCAAGCCACGTGAGCCGGATAGCTTCTGTGGCGGCCATAAGACCGAAAGCGCCGAGCACTCCATATCGCGCTCCAATCACGCCGCGGTTCAGGATGTCGGCTCCGCAAGTTCCGAGCAGCGCAGCAGTGCTCCAGAAGCCGGCGATCGTAAGCGGTGAGTTCCACGCAGGACGGCCGGGCGCGAGATAGAGCCGCGCGCTCGCGCCCACCCCGCAGATCCCGAGCGTCGCAGTGAGTGCTCCGAACGGGACCGCGCTTCCCGGAGCGATCCAGAGAGACGCCGAATACATCGCGGCGGTAAAAGCGAACAGCGTGAAAAGCAGCACCTCGCGGCTCAGCCAGGAGCGGCGCCACATTCTCAGCGCGCGGATCGCGTAGAGGGGCCGTCCGAGGTGCAGTGTCGAGGCCGACAGCGCGAGCGCTGCAACTGCCAGCGCCATCAGCGCGGCCGCGCGATGCGGTTGCGCTCCAAAGACCTCGAGAATCCAAATGGAGGTGAATGCGCCGACGGAGAGCTGCGTGAGCACCGTCATCACCACCAGCGGCCAGTGCGCGTGCTCGCGACGAAGATGGGTGAGATCGACTTTGCGCACATCGCTGGGCAGTTTTCGAGGAAGCGTAATGCGCGTGGTGGAGATGCTATCGTCCGCGGAAGGCATACCCGGAGAGTTGGCTGTAGCCTGATATTGCCTGCGCCAATCGTCTACCTTCACTACCTCAATGCCGATGGCGCCTTCAGGACAGACCGCCGCGCAGGCCGGTTCCTGGCCGATCGTGAGCCTGCCATAGCACATGTCACATTTGCCCACCACGCCGCGCTCAGGGTTGAATTGCGGCACGCCGTAGGAACAGTTCCACGTGCAGTACTGGCAGCCTATGCATGCATCCGCGCTGTGGCGCACGATTCCGGTGAGGCCATCCTTGCTGTAGGCGTCCACCGGGCAGCCGGTCATGCAGGTTGGCTCCAGGCAGTGATTGCAGCCCATCGAAAGATAATGACGGTGCGTCTGCGGATACGAGCCGCCCTCGATCTCGCCTACACGCCGCCAGAGAATGTCAGCGGGATTGCCATTCTGTTCGTTGCAGGCGACAACGCAGCACTTGCATCCGATGCACTTGCCCATATCGAAATGAAAGCGGTATTGCTCGCCCGGCCCGGGCGTGGGCGGCACACGGCCTGGCGCGCTCACTCCACAGAACGAGCCAGACGTGATCTCCGCGGTGTCAGGCGCGGCGCTCAGGTGGAAGACGCTGCCGCCTTCCTGTGCCCGGATGAGCAGGGGTAATTCCAATGTGTGGCTCCTTGTGCGCGAACGAGTCTCCGGCGTGCGAAATCGTTCGCGGATGCTGACATGGGTGCGAAGAGAAAAGGGGCGCAGGCTCGCGAATGCAAAGCGGATGCGTGCGCGCGGATGCCGAGTGTCAAATCAGGTTGTGCTGGCAAGATGCGGCCGCGGGGCCGGGCTCTTCGCGGAGCCAACTGAAGGTCACCCCCGAAGATTGAGGCAAGTGGCCGGCATGCAGAGCCGGCCCAAAAGCATTGCAGGCTGAAGAAGCCCACTCCGCTCGGGGTGATTGCGTTTGAGCATATCGGGAAATCGCATCCTGCGCAAGTGGGAATCGAAAGTGGCTGTTGGCAGAGAGCCCCTCGCTCGCGACGCGTCGCGGGCTTGTCGGCATAAAGAGGTCCTTATTGCAGCGATGCTAATATATCTTCAACTCCAATGAGGGAGCGGCATTCCCGCGCCTTGGAAATCTCGTCAGGAGCGAGACTTCATCTCGGGAGCCACCTAAAGCTTTTCAGCTCACGGAGAAATCAGAATGACAACGGCGAGCTTCCAGGGGATTCGTGTTCTCAGTCTTGAGTCGCGCCGCGCCCCGGAAACCGCAAAGCTGATTCGTACCTATGGTGGCGAGCCACTGACAGCTCCCGCGATGCGGGAAATTCCCATGAACAGCGACGGCCCGATGATGGAGTTTGCCGAGGCGTTGATCGCGGGCGCATTCGATCTGGTGATCTTCACCACCGGTGTGGGCGTACGCACGCTCATCAAAACAGTAGCCGAGCACATGGACCGCGAGCGGCTTCTAGCGGCATTGCGCACAGTGAAGATTGCGGCACGCGGGCCCAAATCTTCCAGCGCGCTCCGCGAGTTCAGCATTCCCATCACCGTGATTGCCCCGGAGCCTTTTACCTGGCGCGCGCTGGTGCAGGCCATGGAGGAGAAGTTCGGTGCTGCGCTGACCGGAATGAACATCGCCGTGCAGGAGTACGGTACCTCTAACCCCGAGCTGTTGACGGCGCTGGCAGAAAAAAGTGTCTCCATCACGCGGCTGCTCGTCTATCAGTGGGCGCTGCCTGAAGATACTCAACCGTTGCGCGAAGCGGTCATCGCACTCGCCCATGGGCATGTGGATCTTGTGCTGTTCATGAATGCGGGGCAGGTC
Source organism: Occallatibacter sp. (assembly GCA_036489815.1). Lineage (GTDB taxonomy): Bacteria > Acidobacteriota > Terriglobia > Terriglobales > Acidobacteriaceae > Telmatobacter. Next base: position 30,593 of record DASXFB010000057.1, read on the forward strand.
GCGCACCTGTTCCTGATGGCTGAGCGTATGGGCTACACAGAGGCACTCTACGAAGGTTTCCGCTCCACGGTGATCGGCTCGATCGGTCCCAGCACTACGGAGGGCCTCTCGATGTACCGGCTGGCGCCGGATTTCGAGCCATCGCAATCCAAGATGGGATTTCTCATTAAGGAGATCGCCGAGACCTCGGAAAAGCTGCTCCAGCAGAAGCGAACCGCCGCATCGCTGCATGTGTCGAGCAGCGCAGCAAGACCGATAAGCCCACTGCTGACGGGCGATTCCGGAAGTGCTCAGTCCGCGCGTTCCGAGATCTCGGGAGTCGACTTCCTGCACGAAATCGGCAGCCGCATGGCAGCATCGGATCCGCTGCACACAGTTCTCAACCGCATCGTGGACTTCGCCTGCTCGCTCATCCAGTGCGACTCCTGTTTTGTTTACGTACTTGAGGACGACCAGCTGGTGCTTCGAGCCTCAAAGAACCCGCACTCCGATCTCGTCGACCGTCTCGGCATCTGGCTTGGCCAGGGCATCACCGGATGGGTAGGCTGGCACCGCGAGCCTGTAGCTATCCCGGAGAAAGCGCTCAAGGACCCACGGTTTCAGCGCTTCAAGAACCTGCCGGAAGACACCTTCGAAGCGTTTCTTTCCGTGCCGATTCTTTGCCGCAGCAAGCTGATCGGAGTCATCAATCTGCAGCATCGCAAGCCTTACTACTACACTGACCACGAGGTGCGCTTGCTCACAGCCGCCGGTTACCTGGTGGGCGCGGAACTGGAACGCGCCAGGCTCGAAACAGAAAATCTCGAGCTCTCAGATCGATTGGAATCGCGCAAGCTGATAGAACGCGCCAAAGGCGTGCTGCAGCGCGACTTCGGTCTCGATGAGGAGGCGGCGTATCGGGCTATGCAGCGCGAGAGCCGGCAGAGACGCAAATCGATGCGGGAGATTGCAGAAGCCATTTTGCTCAACGACGACCTGCGCAAGAGCCGCTGCTTCGCCATTGGGCCACCCGAAGAAGATAAAAATCCCTCCTCAGCAGCGTGAACTTCGAGCAACTCGCAATAGCTCTTGTGCCGGCGTGCAATTTTACGTAAGATTATTCCCAGAGGTGAGACTCAGCTGTCTCCCTCGGCCCTAATCGCCCTGCACCATGCCGTGTCGGGGTGTTCCAACTTCCAAATCAAATTTCGCGCGTGCGCGCACGTCGTCATGGACGCTCCAATGGCGGCCAGATGTGGTTTAGCCCACAGGCATTCGCGCATCCAGACGCAAAGGGGGTATTCGGCATGGAATCACCCGCTCCACTCGCAGCTTTCAGCACGGAACAGAAGGAATACCTGCTGGGCTTCTTCGGCGGCGTGCTGCAACGCGGAACGCCTCCGTTTGTGGGCGAAACTGCAGAAGGATTGTTGACTGACGATCCCCGGTCGGGCTCCATCAATCAAGCTGAGCCGAAAGAGGAGATGTATCACGGCACGGCGGTCTCCGATCTGAGCCGCGAGGAGTTGTGGAAGTACGAAGAAAGCCCGCTCGACATCTGGGACAAGCTTGTTGCATGTGCTGACGAAGACCGGGCCCCGGCGGCCGACGATGTTTTCCGCTTCAAATTTCATGGACTGTTCCATGTCGCGCCGGCACAGGACTCGTTCATGCTGCGGCTGCGCGTTCCCGGCGGCATACTCAGCGCGCATCAGATGCACGGCCTGGCCGCCATGGCTGAAGAGTGGGGAGCGGGCCGCGCCGACCTGACCACACGTGCCAACATCCAGATTCGCGAGCTTCCTCCCAAGCACATTGTGCGTGTATTGAACCGCGTGCAGGAACTTGGGCTCACTGCCCGCGGCTCCGGCGCTGACAATATCCGCAATATCACGGCATCGCCGGTGAGCGGCGTCGATCCGGCTGAACTGATCGATGTATCGCCTTTCGCAATCGCGTTGCACCACTACATCCTGAACTCGCGCGATCTCTATGCATTGCCGCGCAAGTTCAACGTGGCGTTCGATGGCGGCGGCTCCATCAGCGTGGTCGCCGATACCAACGACATCGGCTTTGTCGCCGTGCGCGTGGGCGAAGGGCGCGGCGTTCCTCCGGGCTTCTACTTCCGCGTGCTGCTGTGCGGCATCACCGGGCACAAGCAGTTCGCGTCAGACTGTGGCCGGCTGCTCAAACCCGAACAAGCCGTGGCCGTGGCCGCAGCCATGATCCGCGTCTTCATCGACAATGGCAATCGCGCTGACCGCAAGAAAGCGCGACTGAAATATCTCTTAGACAAATGGGGCGTAGAGAAGTTCATAGCCGAGACGGAGAAGCGGTTAGCCTTTCCGCTGCTTCGCTTTCCTGAAGCGGGGTGTGAACCGCGCCAGCCGATCGACCGCGCCGGCCACATCGGCGTGCATCCGCAGAGCCAGCCTAGGCTGAACTACATCGGCGTGGCGGTGCCGGTAGGCCGGCTTCCGGCGAGCCAGATGCGCGCACTGGCTGACATTGCCAGCGAGTTCGGCAGTGGCGAACTGCGGCTGACCGTGTGGCAGAACCTGCTGATCCCCAATATTCCTGCGGATCGCGTCGAGATCGCTGTCGAATGCCTGCGGGCGGCCGGTCTGGATTGCACGGCAGGCACGGTGCTGCGAGGCACCGTGGCATGCACGGGAAACAAAGGTTGCCGCTATGCGGCTACCGATACGAAGACGCACGCTGTCGAACTGGCCAATCTGCTCGACTCGCGCTTCAAGCTCGATCAGCCGGTGAATCTGCATGTCACCGGCTGCCCCCATTCCTGCGCGCAGCATTATGTCGGGGACATCGGACTGCTGGGCACGAAAGTGGCAGGCGCCGAGGGCTATCAAATTGTTATCGGCGGTGGATCGGACCTGGATAAGGGCCTGGCGCGTGAGCTGAGCCCTTCGATCTCCTACAGCGATCTGCCGCCGCTCATGGAGTCTCTCTTTGCTGCCTATATGGAGCGGCGCGGCCCAAACGAGTCTTTTCTCGCATTCAGCCGCCGTCACAGCATCGATGAACTGCATGCACTTCTAGCCTTAAAGGAGCCGGCATAAGCATGAGCGCGAGCATTCCCTACATTCCTGAGAACGCTCCTTTCACGGCTGAGCAGCGTGCGTGGCTCAACGGCATGCTGGCCGGCCTTTTTTCAACCGCGCCCCAGCCGGCTGCCGAAGTAAAGCGGCCGCGGCGTATCGCAGTCCTTTATGCTTCGCAGTCCGGAACCGCCGAAGGGCTGGCGCGCAAGCTGGCCAAGGAATTGAAGGCGCAGGGGCACGCACCGGCGCTCACTACGCTGGCCGGTTACACCCCGGCAGCACTCGCTGCGGAAACGTGCGCGTTGATTCTAGCCAGCACCTACGGCGACGGCGACGCTCCCGACGGCGTTCAGCCGTTCTATGAGCAACTCTGCCTTGAACATTTTCCCTGCATGGAAAAACTTTCCTATGCGGTACTAGCGCTGGGCGACAAGCACTACGAGCACTTCTGCAGATTTGGCTGTGATCTGGACGTGAAGCTCGCGTCGCTCGGCGCAAACCGGTTGGCGAGCCGCGTGGACTGCGATTTGGATGTGGATGAGCCTTTCGCGCAGTGGAAGGATATGCTGCTTCCACGTTTGAAAGAAGACGCGCTCTTTCAGGCGCGCAGGCAGAGCGCAGCCGATTCGCCGAGGATTGCGGTGGCAACCGAGCCTGCCGCTGCTCCAACGCAGCTGGCCGGAATGAGGCCTTTCACGCGCGAGAGTCCATTGCTGGCTCCGTTGGTGGAAAAAAGAAATCTGACTCTGGAGACTTCGACCAAGTCCACGCTACACCTGGCGTTTTCCACTCAAGGCAGCGGGCTCTGCTACGAAGCAGGGGACGCATGCGGCGTAGTCCCCAACAATGATCCGAACCTCATCGCAGAGATTCTGCAAAAGCTGCGTTTCAACGGCAACGAGCAGGTCTCTGGCGCGACGACCGGGCCTACTACGCTTCACGACGCGCTCTCGCACCATCTGCAGGTCACGCGGCTCAATCGCAAGATCGTGCAGGGCTACGCAACGCGCGGCGGCTGCGCACGGCTACTTGATCTGCTGCAGCCCCAACACCAGGCCGCATTCGACGATTACATTCACGGGCGCGGCCTCATCGATCTGCTTCTCGAATATCCAGGCGTGATCGATGATCCCGTCGACTTGGTTGCCATGCTGCGCAGGCTTACGCCGCGCCTCTACTCCATCTCATCCAGCCCTGCGGCGCACGTTGGAGAAATACACACTACGGTTGCCGTGGTCCGGTTCACATCACACAATCGCGATCGCGGCGGCGTTTGCTCCACTCTCTTCGCGGATCGCTCGGCGGTGTCGGACCGCCTCCCGATCTATATTCAGCCGAACAAGAAGTTCAGGCTGCCCCCGGACCCGGATGCGCCCATCATTCTCATCGGCCCCGGCACCGGAATCGCGCCGTTCCGCGGTTTTCTGCACGAGCGCCGGGCTCTGGGACACAAGGGGCGCAACTGGCTTTTCTTTGGGGAGCGCAGTGCGGCTACCGATTACCTCTACCGCGAAGAACTGGAAGCGATGCACGCCGATGGCCATCTGACCCGGCTCGATACGGCATTTTCACGCGATCATGCCAGCAAGGTCTATGTCCAGGACCGGATGTACCAGAACGCAGCGCAGTTCTGGAGCTGGCTTCAAGACGGCGCCAGCGTTTACGTCTGCGGCGACGCATCGCGTATGGCCAAAGATGTGCATGCAACTCTCCGCCGTATCGTAGAAGAGCAGGGCGCAATGTCCGCTATGGCGGCGGAAGAATACGTTGGAGCGCTCAAGGAGAGTCATCGATACCATCGCGACGTGTACTGAAAAGCCGCGCTCCGCCCTTGCGGATGAATGAGTGCAGTGGTTCCTCTAGTTGTTGAGCGATCAGAACGTCGCGTTCGCCGCAAACTGAATCTCGCGCGGCGTCCCGGATGGATCGTTCGGGGATGTGTGCCCCTTCGAGCTGCGCACAAAAAAGTCATATCGGAACGGGCCGGTAAGCCGCGAAAGGAGTCAGCATGAGGATGGAGCTGACGGCCTTTTCGTGTTTAGCATCACCTCGGGCACCGCACGCCTTCAATCACCCCGTTCAACATCTCCTGAGCATCTTTCAAAGGCTTTGACGTCCGCTGCAGTCGGCTCATCATCTGGGCCCCCTCCAGCGTCGCGATGATCGTATTCGCCAGCGCCCTGGGCTTCACTCCCGGCCGAATCTCTCCCGCGCGCCTACCCATTAGCACGATCTTCGCCAGCCGTGTCTGCCAGGAGCGCATGGCCTCTTCCGCGATTTTGCGTAGTCGCTCGTTCCCGTCGTCCGAGTCGATCGCCGCATTCATCAACGCACAGCCTCCGGGAATGATCGCCGGTGTATCTACGAAGACCGCTACTGCCTTCCGCAGCCGGTCAACCGCGTTGGGGATTTCGTCCAAATGGTCGGTTCGTATCTTCGCCATCTTCGAGAGCGAATACTTCAGCGCCTCGGCTGCAAGCTCTTCCTTGTTCGTGAAGTGTCGGTAGATCCCGCCTTTCTCCAGTCCGGTCGCGTCCATCAGCTCCTGGATCGAGCAGGCCGCATACCCTCGCCGATTGAAGATCGGCGCAGCATGCTCCAGAATCATCAGCTTCGTTGCCTCGCCCTTTGTCATCGCCTCGTACCTCGCATCCACAGGCTAATCGAAACAAGACGAATCCATCTCTCTCTCATTTCATCTGATCCAAAAAGAGACCATTTGGTTTCTTTTTATACCGGACCACAAGGACGAGACACATGGCGACCGCCGTAGCCCTCAAGCCTGCACCGAATGTGTCGCGCCCGCGCCTCATCATCAATCCATGGGTCGTTGCGCTCACCGTCACGCTGGCGACGTTTATGGAACTCCTCGATACCTCCATCGCGAACGTCTCGCTGCCGTACATCGCCGGCGGCCTTGGCCGCTCCTACGACGAAGTGACCTGGATTCTCACCACCTATCTCGTCGCGAACGCCGTCGTTCTACCCATGTCCGCATGGCTCTCCCGCGTCTTTGGTCGCAAGAATTACTACATGGCCTGCGTCGGGCTCTTCACCATCACCTCACTGCTTTGCGGAACCGCCCCCACGCTAGGCATCATGCTCATCGCCCGCGTCCTACAGGGCGTCGGCGGCGGCGGCCTTGCCCCGGTCGAACAGGCCATCCTCGTCGACGCATTTCCGCCGGCCAAGCGCGCCTCGGCCTTCGCTCTCTATACGGTGGCCATTGTCACGGCGCCGGCCATCGGCCCCGTGCTCGGAGGCTGGATCACCGACAATTACAACTGGCGCTGGGTCTTCTTCATCAACATCCCCATCGGCTTCATCTCGCTTTACTTCACCAACAAGTTCGTGCACGATCCTGAATCCTTCGCCGAGGAGCGCAAGACTGTTCGCAACGCCGCAGGCAAGCTCAACGTCGACGCCGTCGGCATTGCCCTGATCGCTGTGGGGTCCGGAGCACTCGAAGTTCTGCTTGACCGCGGTCAGATCGAGGATTGGTTCGGCTCCACGCTCATCTGCTGGCTCTTTGCTGTTGCTGCCTTGACGCTCACCGCCGC
>DASXFB010000099.1:0-1583 GCA_036489815.1 Occallatibacter sp.
GAAGCTGCCGATGTCCTGCTGCTTGACGAACCTACTAATGACTTGGACATCCCGACGCTCGAAATCTTGGAAGAGAGCCTGCTCGAATTCCGAGGTGCGCTCGTGCTTGTGACACACGATCGCTATTTGCTCGACCGCGTCTCGACCATCGTCCTGGGGTTGGACGGCGCTGGCGGCGCCGAAAGCTTTGCGGACTATTCGCAATGGGAGAGTTGGCAGGCAGAGCGAAAAAGAGCCAAGCCCAAACCGGCTCCGGCAGTGAAGACCGCGCCGCCGGTGGTTAAGAAGAAACTGTCGTATCTGGATAGCCGCGAATTCGCGTCGATCGAAGGCCGCATCGCCGAAGCAGAGCGCCGCCTGGCTGCCGCGCGCGCTCTGCTCGAAGACCCGCAAGTGGTCCGGGACCCACAGCGTCTCGCGGACAGTTACCGCCGCATCGAAGAAGCGCAGTTGGAGCTGGATACGTTATACGCGCGCTGGGTGGAGCTAGAAGAAAAAATCGGCTAGCGGGCTCGGCGTTTCCACCACTTGAGCACCCGCAGTGCGCGCCAGGGTGTTCCAGTGGCTGGCCGAACCCACTTGCTCGAGTTCAAAATACGTCTTGCCCCGGTGGCGGTTCTGCAAAACCCAACGGCCGTCGGCGCGCCGGCCGCTACGAACGATATCGATCGCTTCAACAAAGCGCTCGTCGTAAGGCGCATTAACCGCTTGGAAGTAATCGAGCGCGCGCAGAATGTCATAGTGCCAGCGCGGCGGGAAAGAGAACCGGAGAAACGCCGGCTTGATAATCTCGCCGGTGCGATGCGAGCGGAAGAGTCGGTGCACCAGAAGAAATTCGCGGCCTTGCTGCTGAGCGGCGCGTAACGCGCGAAGTTTGCGGCCGCTGTGAAGTTCGTAATGGCGCAAACCGTCGAGTACGCTGATGGTGGTATGGACCGAAGCGTGCGTTGCGCCGGCCACACGCCGGCAATTCCACCCACCGTCCGGCATCTGTTGCTCAAGCAGATGATCCGCAATCCCGTCGAGACGTGCATCGTCATACGCGAAGTACGAAAGGATCGAAAGAACCATCCCGGTAATGCACGTTTCGCTCCGGCGCAGCCATTTAGCCCAGGCGCCGTAGTTGATACCGCCGTCGGGCTGAAGCCCTTCGTCAAGCGGCACTTTGCAAGCCTTTCGCGCTTGCCTGTTACTGGCTGGCAGACCGAAATCGCGCAGCAGCAACATGGTGTATGTCGTCGAAGTCCACTTTGGAGAGTAAAGACCGCCATCCCCGGACTGCCCTCCCGCCCACGTGCCGGCCGCATCTTGGCGGGCGAGCAGATCCGCTCCCCAGCCATCGCGCGAGATCTTTCTGCGCTCTCGCTCTATGGCCCGTTCCGCACCCCCGGCGAGGTCGCGTAAGGCTTGCCATCGAATGGCGGGGTCTCCGTCGAGCAGCCATTGAATTGCCGGATCGAGCGGTGGTTTAGAGCTCATCTCTCTCGATTTTCATCTAACTCGACCACGTCTGGATACAATTAGGCGTCAACAATGTTGAGGATTGCGGTGCTCGCCGTGTGTCTTCTCGTCACGGCGTGCGG
>DASXFB010000100.1:0-12531 GCA_036489815.1 Occallatibacter sp.
CGCTGGTCCGCGATGATCTCTTTCACAATGCTCGATACAGCCTGGCGCGCCTGGCTGGAATTGACGCGTGACAATTTCTCCAAGTCGAGCTTGGAGATCAGCGTCCTGTGTATCTCCGCTTTGTACTTTTCCAAATTCAGCAATTCCACGTTGTACCGTCCCCGCAATTCCAAAAATCGCTAACGCATTGCCCCGGTTCTTCCGCCTTCTTAGCCAAAGAGGCTGAAACCCTTCTTCTTCGCCTGCGTCTCCACCTGTCCCGTCGCCGCCCGCGCCATCTGCTTGATCAGCCGCGCAATGGGCGAATCGGCCAGCACCAGCGGTGTCGCGTTGATCTGCATCTTGCGCACTGAAGGGTAATCGTTCGGAATCTTCCACTGCGCGGGCCGCGTCAGCGCCTTCGTGATGTGCTCTTCGGCCACGCCCAAAGAGCGCGGTTCGAACCGGTTCACCACAATCTCGAGCCGCGGACCAGGTCCCGTGAAGAACTGCGAGATCAGCCGGTTCGAATTGCGCAGTTCGGGAATCCCCGCCTGCGTGACCAGATAGATCGTCGTCGACGACTTCAGTACGCTCGTTCCCGAGAAGTCCAGTCTCGATCCCCAATCGACCACGACGTTGTCGAAATCCTGCCGGGCGACCTCGAACAGTCTGTCGATCGCCTCGTCGGACGCCTCGAAGGGAATGAACTTCCCCGGCGCCGCCAGCACCGAAACGCCGGAGCTGTGCTTGACCAGCAACTGCGAAAGAAAGCTCGCATCCAGCCGGCTCGTCGATTGCAATGCATTGATGGTCGAATACTCGGCCGCAATTCCCAGGTTCAGCGCCGCATCGCCCAGCGGCAGATCCAGATCGATCAGCAGCGTTTTCTGGTTGGGATCCTGCGCCAGCGCGACCGCAAAATTGCAGGCCAGCGTCGTGACTCCCGATCCCCCCTTCGCCCCGATAAACGTCAACAGCCTTCCCGCGGCCTTCTTGGTGGACTTCGTCACCGGCCGCCGTGCCGCCGCACGCACCAGCGCCTCCGCCACCTGATTCGAATCCATGGGCAGCGTCATGAACTCGCGGGCTCCGGCGCGCATGCAGCGCACCAGCACTTCGGGATCCGATTTTTCCGAGTACACCATCACGGTGACCGTGCCGCCGGCGCTGATGTTCTCCACCAGCTCCAGCGCGTACTCCGGATCCGCATCCAGGTCCATCAGCACAATGTCGTAGCGGTGGGACAGCACCTTGGGTACGTCGTCGAGGCTCGCAGGATAGGAGGTGAACTCGCGCACATCGTTGCCGCCCAATCCGGCCATGGCCCGCTTCGCGGCAGAGCGCCGCTCTTCATTCGGTCCGATCAGCGCAATCGAGAGCGTCGTCCCGCCGATCGACTCCGGATATTGTGAAGTGAAGTACGGGGAAGAATCGGTGGTGACTGCGCGGTCGCTCCTCGTCTCATACTGGCTCGTCTGAGAGTCGTTTGAGCCCCGATCGTCTGAATGTCTGCTGTCCATGTCTGCTCCACGTTCCTTTATCTATCGTGCAAAAAACGACATCATGGTCCCGATAGCGATCGCCGGTGCGTACGGCATCTTGCTCGCGAGAAGTCTGCTCAATGCCAGCTCTTCGCGCCTCTGCGGATTCATCAGCCGCTGAATCCCTCGCCAGGACGCCCAAACCAGAATCACCAGCCCCCCAGCCAGCGCTGTCAGCACCGCGGCGATCAGAAATTGGCTGGGACCGATCCAGGCGCCGATTGCCGCGCACAGCTTCACGTCGCCCGCCCCCATGCCGAACTTCCAATAAAGAATTCCGTAGATCAAGATTCCCAACCCCGCCCCCGCGAGGCTCTGCTCAACCCCGTGCCAGCCATGAAGCCAGCCGGAAACCGCAACCCCCACCGGCAGAAAAGGAAGCACCAGCCAATTCGGGATGCGCCGGCTGCGGAGATCCGTAACGGTCGCCACCGCTACAACGATCAACGTCGGCCACCAGGCGAACGAATGCATCCCCATGCTCCTTTTCCCTCTCAGTAATTCGGATAGCAGTCAGGTTGGAGCAATTGGCCAACCAAACCCCGCGAGCCTCTCAGCCCCTTGGTTTCAAGCGGTTACCGGCGTAAGGGTAACCAGGTGTAGACGGCTGTATACGCGGGCCATGGGCCGGTGGAACGGGCCGTATACAGGATTCGGGCAAGCCGGTCTGCGGCAAATCCGTCTAGCAGTGCATCTTCTTGGAGCGCAGCTCCGCCTCCGTCCGCCTGCCTCAACCCCCACCCTCATTCCACCAATATCAACCTGGCTCGTTTGCATTCAAACTTAGATAAATAAAAGGTTTATATCAATCCTAAAATGCCGCTTCAACGCCCTTCCGCAGTGACTTGGCGGATACCCCTCATCGCCCTCCTTGCCGCAGCCGGAAACTGGCTCCCGCCCGATCGGCTCATTCTCAGGCTTCCCTGCGCCTAAGGCTAAAAAGCAATCCCCATGCCGTTCTGTCCCGTTCTTTCCCCGAACCGCAAAAATAGGATCGGAAGTAATAACCGTTGTCTGATCCGCGTAACACGAAAGTGTTAGGGGTGAGCCACAAGTCGCACGGGAATGCCCCACATACCCACCCCCCACCCGCACCCGCTTCTCTCGATTCCGCCGTGGCGAAGTGATTATCCATGAGCCGCTTAGGGCGATACGCCCTCAAAAATCCTCATTTTTGGAAGATCGAGCGCTCTGCTCACTCGGCCCTATTTCATTAACCAATGCAAATTCATACATTTACCGGAATGCGCAACCGGTTTCCCCGTCCTGCCGCATTCGCCGCGCCCCCCGCGAACCCGGTCAGTTACCAGTGTGCGAATCTTTAGCACTATTCAGGGATTGGCAATCTTGTGACGATTCATCATGATAGGTATACATCGCCCCCCGGAATAGCTTGCGTAGTCCAGCCCAAGGAAGCTCGCGCACATGATCAAGATCGGACTTTACTCGGAAGACCGCACTCTCCAACCTCTGCTCTCGTCCGCGCTCGGAAAGGACTTCCAGGTTCTTCTCGAGTCCGGCGGCGAAGGCATCGACAGCCTGGTCTCGTCGGGCGGATGCGACGTACTGATCCTCGATCTTTTCTCGCATCGCGACTCCCTGCAGGAGCGCATCGAGCGGTCCCGGCTTCTGATTGCCTCCAATGTTCCGGCCATTCTGATGGCCGACGACACCCTCCGCTCCACGGCCTTCGAGCTCGTTCGCACCGGAGCCTTCGGCTACTGCCGCCGTCCGCCCTCCGTGCGCGACCTGAAGACCATGCTGAGCCGAGCCTATGAAAACTCCTCGCTCAAGCAGCAGTTGCACAGCGCGCAGAGGCAGATGGAAGAGCCCGGAAGCTGCGATCAGATTCTTGGCTCGAGCCCCAGCATGCAGCGCGTCTTTCAGCTCGTCCGCAGCGTGACCAACCTCAACGCATCGGTGCTCATCACCGGCGAAAGCGGAACCGGCAAGGAGCTCATCGCTCGCGCCATTCACAATCTCGGCTCCCGCGCGAACAAGCCCTTTGTGGCGGTCTCCTGCGGCGCCATTCCTGAATCCCTCATTGAGGCGGAGCTCTTCGGCCATGAGAAAGGCGCCTTCACAGGCACCGTGGGCGCGCGCGAAGGCTACTTCGAACAGGCCGGCGATGGCACACTCTTCCTTGATGAAATCGGCGACCTCAGCCTCTACACACAGGTCAAGCTGTTGCGCGTCCTGCAGCAGATGGAGTTCAGCCGTCTCGGCTCGAACCGGCTCATCCCCTTGCGTGCCCGTCTGATCTTCGCGACCCACCAGGATCTGGCCAAGCTCGTGGCCGAGGGCAAATTCCGCCAGGACCTCTACTACCGCATCAACGTCATGCGCATTGAAGCGCCGCCGCTTCAGGACCGCATGGAAGACATTCCGTTGATCGCCGAGCACTTCCTGCGCCACTACGCGCACATCTTCCAAAAGCCGATGGAAGGCATCGACTCCTCGGCTATGGAGATGCTGCAGGGTTATCCCTGGCCCGGCAACGTGCGCGAGCTCGAAAACGTGATGCAGCGCGCCATCATCCTCGCCCCCGGCCGCACAATCCGCGCCGAGGACCTCAACCTTCACCTGCATGAAGAGGATGTCGCCAGCTTCGATGGCGTCGTCGATATCGGCGATTACCAGCCGGCCGGCTCGTTTGAACGCCAGCTTCGCGATTACAAGATCAAGCTCGCCGTCGGAGCCGTGCGCGAGAACAACGGCAATAAGACGCTTGCCGCCCGCAGCCTGTGCATCTCACGCGCTTACCTCCACCGCTTGATCCGCCTCGCCGAGGCCGATCCTTCGTTCGTCGACCAGCCACTGCGCGAGACCGCAACCGCCTAGCCTCTCTTTTTCGAATCCGGGTTCAAATCTGGATGCAAATCCGGCTGCAAATCGGGGTACGATTCGGGCTGCGAATCCGGGCACGAATCTGGGCACGAATCTGGGTGCCCCATCCACGCACCTTCTTTCTGGCGCGTGGGTGGGAAAGCACTCCCCGCAACGCCCGCTACGTATGCCGGTGGTAGCTCGGCGATCCCGCCATCTCCATGCCGCTTTCCTGCTGCCCGTGGATGTACCAGCAGCACCATGAGGTTTCGTGCTGCGCCCCGCCGGCGCCGATCAGGTCCTCGTAGACGATCCGGCCATAGAGCAGGATCACTTCCTCCCAGCGTTCCACCCGTTTGAGCCGCTCTTCTGTGCGGCAAAGCTCCCTCACCTCTTCGCGGCCGAAGACCTTGATTGCCGTCGATTCGCCGGGCAGCAAGATCACCGAGGCCAACGAGAGGTTCGGTTCCGCCCGCTCATAGGAGGGGTCCTCCGGCAGCGCGCTCTGATCCGGTTCGATCGTAAGCTTGTCCACCGACGAAAGAATCCGTGCCGGGCCGCGCCCGCGATTGGTGGCCGCGATCATGAACCGGTTCTCCACCCGGCGCGATGGCTCGATCGTGATCAGAATCCACGGCCGCTCCGCGCGTTCAATCGCCTGCGCATGGTGGAGCGCGGTCTGCGCGCTCTCCTGCGCCGCCAGCGCGGCCGACTCCGCATACTGCATCTGTCCTTCGATCTTCTTGAGGATCGAGAGCGCCAGCAGAATCCCCGCATAGCCAAGCACCACCAGCACCAGGTTCGCCGCCCACGCAATGCGGTCCTGCCAGGGCCACGGCGCGGGAGCCGGCGCCGGCGTGGCAATGGTAATCTGCGGCGCCGGGTAATTCGGCGGACCGGTCTCCACCACCCCCGCAGCCGGGGCGCCCGCGGCTTTCGGTAAGCCGGAGGCGGGGCGGTTGGCAAGCGGCTTGGGTGCGGTTGAAGGACGCGCGGTAGTCGATGGCGTGATCTCGCCGGCGCCTCCGGGATTTTGCGCTGCATGACCCACGGCGGCCCCGGCTCCCTGAGCAATGGCCAGCAGCAGGGCAAATCGAACTAAGCCCTTCCGGTTCATGGCGCAACTGTACCACAAGCTCTCGGCGCACGGCCCTGGACCCGCACCCTTCCGCTGCCGCTCGATCTCTTCCCATCCGCTCAAATCTTTTACGCTTGCACGCAAGTTTTCCCCGCAACGGCGGCTCGCTCCCATGCCGGATCGCCCCGTCTCCGGCAACCGCTCCGCGGGGCCTTGCCTCTAAGTGGATAACGGAAGAGAAATCTTCCAGAAGGAGAGAGTAGCCTATGGCCTTCAAGAGAATCGGCAACGAAACTCAAAGATGGCAGCAAGGAAGCTCGTACAGCCATTGTGATCGCGGGAGAGGACGGGAAACTCGGGCGGAGCTCGAATTTGCCGCCTGATCGCGGCGTCCCAAAGGCTGTGATCCGGTAGCCGAACCGGATCTTCACAACACGGAATGCAAGGGGCGGGCCCTCAACGAGGGAATTCGCCCCTTTGCTATTAGACCAGCCCCCCATCACCCCATTGTTACCCCATTTTTGTACCCCTCTTTTGCGCTCCTCCCCCCGTTCTTTTCCATCCCGCCCGGCCATCCTTCCCCGTCCGTCCACCGGCCGCGGGCGCCGGTCCCGGCGCATCCGCTCCCTATCTCTCCCCTGGCAAGCTCATTTGCATCCTTGGCGCAGGGGCATTAAGATGCGTCAATCGATCATCATGCCCCACGCCGCGCCCATCGCCGTTGCCCCCCCGCCCGCTCCCGGCCCTTCCGGACCGCGGCTACGCTTGGCCAAGCTCTGCGTGGCCGTGCAGGGCGGCACGCCGGCCGAGCTGTTCGCGCGCGCGGAAGAGACGCTCAAAGATGCCCGGTTCTTGGAGTTCCGGCTGGACACGCTGGCCAAGCCCGCAACCGGGCTGCCGCCGCTCAAGGAGTTCCTCGCCCAGCACCGCGACGTGACCGCCATCGCCACCTGCCGCCGCAAGGACTTTGGCGGCCACTTCGCCGGGTCCTTGGCCGCGGAGCTGGACATTCTGCTTCGCGCCGCGGAGGCCGGCTGCCCTCTCGTCGACCTTGAGGTCGATTCGGCGGAGCAGGCCACGAAAGCCCAGCTCGCCAAATTCCGCAGCGGCCTGCGCGCCGCCGGCGCCGCGCTGCTGCTCAGCTTTCATGACTTCACCCGGACCAAGGGTCTCGCCCGCGCGGCGCAGCGCATCCACGCCTTCGGTCCCGATTTTGTAAAGATCGTCTCCACCGCCCGCACCCTGGCGGACAATCTCGCCGTGCTGCGCCTCATCGAAGACCAGTCCCAGCACGCCCAGGTCGTCGGCATCGCCATGGGCGAGGAGGGACTGCTCAGCCGGGTCCTCGGCCCGCGCGCCGGCGCAACCTTCACCTTCGCTTCGTCTGCGGATGGCGCTGGAACCGCGCCCGGCCAGGCCACCGTCCGCACCCTGGTCGATCTCTATCGCATGGAGCATCTTGACCAGGCCACGCGCATCTTCGGCGTCGCCGGCAATCCCATCGGCCACTCGCTCTCCCCGCTCATGCACAACACCGCCTTTCGCCGGGAGAGCGTCAACGCCGTCATGCTGCCGCTCAAGGTCAAGCTGCTCGACGACCTGCTCACGATCATCCGCGAGCTGCCGTTAGCGGGCGTCGCCGTCACCATGCCGCTCAAGCAGGAGATCCTGCCGCACCTCGCCAACATGGACCCGCTCACCGCGCGGATCGGCGCCTGCAACACCCTGCGCGTCAGTGGCGACGGCAACATCGTCGGCTTCAATACGGATGTAGCCGGCGTGGTGCGCCCGCTCGAACGGCGCATGCGCCTCAAAGGCGCGCGCATTCTCGTTTTAGGCGCTGGAGGCGCCGCGCGGGCCGCGGTCTTCGGCCTGGTCGAGCAGGGCGTCGAGGTCTTCATCACCAACCGCACCCATGACGCCGCCGTCGCCCTCGCACGCAAAGCGAAAGCCAAGGCCCTCAAGCGCGATCAACTCGCCAAAAACCAGTTCGACGCGATCATCAACACCACGCCCTGCGGCATGAACGGCGCCATTCAATCGCTGCCCGTCGCCGAGAACGAGCTGAACGCCAAGCTCATCTTTGACATGGTCTATAACCCCCTCGATACGCCTCTCCTCAAGCTGGCACGCTCCCGCGGCCTGGCAATCATCAGCGGTCTTGAAATGTTCGTGCAGCAAGGCGCGCGCCAGTTCGAAATATGGACCGGCAAGCCCGCGCCTGAGGCCGAGATGGCGCGCGTAGTGGAACTCGCGCTGCGCAAGCGAACCTAATGCGCAAGCGCCGGTAAATGGGAACGCTCGGTCCGGCCTTCGCAATCACAGCCCCAAGCGGCGGGCATCGCTCCGCTATTTTTTCTTTCGCGGCAGCATCGCCGTCAATTTTCCCAGCAGGCCCGGCTTGCCCGCCTGCGTTTTGTCGGGCGCCGTCTTTCCCGTCGCCGGACTTCCCGGCGACGGAACCGCCGCGCTCGGCTTCGCCGCCGCAGCCGCAGCTCCGTTGGACGCAGGGGCCGCTATGCCTCCCGCTCCAGCGGAGGCTCCGCTCCCGCCCTGCACCTGCGCGATCTGCGGCACCGCGCCGGTGGTTTGATTTTTGACAAGAATCGAAATCCTGCGGTTCGACGGGTCGTAAGGATTGTCTTTCACGCGCAGCATCATGTCGGCATAGCCGCGAACCTGCGTCACCTGGTCGGCGCGCACCCCGTCTTCCTGCAGCAGCCGCCGCGCTGAATTGGCGCGGTCCGCCGAGAGCTCCCAGTTGCTGTAATCCCCGTTCATCGAGTACTGTGCGGCGTCCGTGTGGCCCTCGATCAGTAGATTGTTCGGCAGCGTCTTCAGCTCCCCGGCCAGCAGCGCCAGCAGCTCTTGCCCGCTGTCGCTCAGCCGCGCGCTCCCGCTTTCATAGAAGGTGCTGTTCTTGCCTTCAATCAGCTCGATGCGCAACCCTTCGGCGGTGATGGTGATCTCGATCTGCTTGGAAAGCTTCTCGAGCTCCTTCTTGGCTTTGATCTCCTCTTCGAGCTTTTGCTTCAGCCGCTTCATGGCCTCATCGTTCTGAACCACCTCCACGCCGTTGCTGGACATGTTGGTGCCCAGCAGGTTGGCCGTGCCTTTGGGGTCGTTGAAGTAGCCGGCCACCGCCTTCTTCACCTTGTCGCTTGAGCTCATCAGCCACAGCACGATAAACAGCGCCATCATCGCGGTGACAAAATCGGCATACGCCACCTTCCACGCGCCGCCGTGGTGCCCTCCGTGTCCGCCCTTCTTCTTGACGACGACGATCGTTTGCGCCTTCGCTGCCATCTTCTCTCCGTCCAATCTTTACGCGGCAGCCGCTTCCTGCGCCCCGCCTTGCCCCTTGCAGCTCTTCTCCATCTCCTCAAAGCTGGGCCGCGCATAACCGGGGATCGCGCGCCGGCTCATTTCGATGGCGATGATCGGCGCCGCACCCTTGAGAAACGCCAGCAGCAATACGCGCAGCACATGCAGATAATCGTTGTGCTCATCCGCGGTCTTGCGCATATTCGCAGTCAATGGACCCACCAGCCCATAGCAAAGCAGGATGCCCAGAAACGTTCCCACCAGCGCCGCCGCCACGTGCGCGCCGATCTCCTCCGGCGGCCCGCCCAGCGCACCCATCGTGATCACCACGCCCAGCACCGCCGCTACAATTCCCAAACCGGGCAGCGCGTCGGCCACCGTCGTCAGCGCATCCACCGGCTGAATCGCGGCGTGGTGATGCACCTCCATATCCAGCTCCATCATCTGGTCCATGTCGAACGGCTCTATTCCGCCCGTGATCGTCATCCGCAGCGTGTCACAGAGAAAGTGCAGGGCGTGATGATCGGCGAGAAACTCCGGATAGTTCTTGAAGAGCGCGCTCTCGCTCGGCTTCTCCACGTCCGCCTCAACGGCCAGCAACCCCTCCTTGCGCACCTTGTTGAGGAACTCGTACATCATCTTGAGCGTGCTGAGATAACGCTCCTTCGTGAACGGCGAACCTTTGAGTGTTCCCAGCAGCCCTGCGACCACGGCTTTCAAAATGCGCAGCGGATTGGCCACCAGCAGGGTGCCCATGGCTGCACCGGCCAGAATCACCAGCTCCGCCGGCTGAACCAGCACCGCAAGATGGCCCTTTTCCATCAGGAAACCGCCAATCACCGCTCCAAAGACAACCAGGATTCCTATAATGGCAAACATTTCTTTCCCCTTCCCGCGGATGCAATACGGTTGCCTCCTTCACGCCGGCTCGCGACCATCGCCTGCTGTGTGCGCTCCAGCAGTTGAGCCAGCGTTGCATCGCAGCCGGCGTCGGCTTGGCCCGCGCCGATGCTCACGGTGATTGAAAGCCGGTCGCCCCACCAGCGGAAATCGGTCGTCCTCGCCATGCCCGCCAGCGTCTGGGCCTGTAACGCCAGCATCTCCGCCGTGCGCTCGTGCGCAATCACCAGAAACTCATCCTCGCCCCAGCGTCCGATCTGCTCTGAGGGCCGCAACCCTCCTGACAGCGCGCGGTGCAATTTTTCGAGCATCGCGTGGCAGGCGCCCGTCCCATGCGTTCTGCGCAACTCGTGAGCCTGGTCCACGCCGATCCATAACAACCCAAACGGCGGCCCGCCGCGCCGGAAATCCCCAAACTCCGTATCCAGCCGGTCCTCAAGCTCCATCTGGCTCGCCGCCACGTCCGCGTCGTCGCCCGTATCGCCGCGCGGCAGCGCATCCAGAGTCTCCGCGGGCCGAAACAACGCCGTCGTGCCAATGCGGCCGCCCAGCCCGTCGCGCAAAACCACGGTCCGGGCCATCACCACCACTTCATGCCCCAGCCGGTGCTTCACCCGGGCCAGCGTTCCGTGTCCCGCGCGCGCCCACCCGCCAGGCCCCAGTTCCACCATCCGCGCCCCTTCGAGCAGCAATCCTTCCAGCACTTCAGGAACCGGCCGCGCCAGCAGATCCATCCCCGGATACCCGGTAATCGCCTCCGCGGCATGATTCCACCACGCAACCCGGTCCTGCGCGTCAAAAACCGCCACGCCCTCTCGAAGACCCTCGAGCGTGGCCTCCAACAGCTCCGTGCGTTCGCTCATCGGCGTCTCCCTCGAAGCTGCCTCCAGGCAGCCCTTGTTTGTGGGCGGAATGGCAGCAGGCAGTCCAACTCTGGGCGCACCGCGCGCCTGAGGAAGTAAATCGGCGAAAAACGGCGCAACTTCATCGCCGGCTAAGGCCAATGAAAAGATTCGAACTTAAGTTTTGAATGGAAGGCAGGCCCACTAGGCCCGGCCAGCCCGCACAGCTACGGCGCCTGTTCCGTCTCCGGCGCCAGATGCCGGTTGTCCAGGTGAAACTTGGTCATCCACGAGCTGCGCTTGGCATGCAGCACGGGTGATAAAAACTCCAAGCTGATGTTCCCAATGAAATACGACAGCAGCCCGTAGTTCCCGCTGCGGAACGCATCTTTCGCCCCATAGCGCGATGGAAACCAGCCATAGTCCGCAACCATGTTCGCCGCGTACGGCGCCGCGATCACCGGCAGCGCGAAAGCCCGGTGCCCATCCGCGCCCTGGTGCACAAACAAGCTCGCAATCACCGCATGTTTCAGCCGTGGCCCCACGCCTTTGCAGGTGCACCTGTAATAAAGCGTGTCTTCGTCGAATACCCGCGCCAGCGCGTAGCGCGTCGTAATATTCACCACCGAATTGCCGAAATCCGACGCGTACCGCTGGCCAAATCCTGCCCAGCCTTCCCGCCAGTCCGGCGGAGAACGCCGCGCCTGATGCCAGCCGGCGACCATCGTCGTCCACATCACCGGATACGGCCCGTACGTCTCGAATAAATAGTTATGGAGCTTCTGCTGCCGCGTCGGCTGCACATACGCCGTCGTCACCCCATTCGGATGCCTAACCATCTCCGCAGCGCCCGGTGCCTCGGCGGATGCATCGGACTGGGTACCCGCCGCGGTCGGGGCCGGTACATCGGACTGGCCGGCTGCAAGCCGCCATCCCGTTCCCGTAAGCAGAATGAAGAGCAGAAAGCGAAAACCTCTCAAATCGCAGACCCGTCCTGCTTAAGTCAGATGCGATCTGAAAGAATCGTGCAATCGGCACGGCGTCACGGGTCCAACAGACCGCCGTAAACAGAGCTAAATCGCGCGCCCTCTTGAGGAGAGTTGAACCCCGGCTGCCGGGTGCCCCAGGTCTAGCTTTTGAGACCTGGGAAAGCACGAACCCATCTCTGCGTTCCAGCACGACGATCGGGTACCCCATCCTTGCGACGCACTTGTCTCTGTCGCAAGGGTGGGAGAGCACGAATCCCAACCGCCTCCGTGATTCTCAGCCCCGAGAAGACTCAATAACGCCTCACCCACTCCAGAATCGACCGCACCGCAATCCCGCTCGGTCCCTTCGCGATATACGGCCGCGAGTCCTCGATCCACGCCGCTCCGGCAATGTCGAGATGAATCCACGGCACATCCTCGGCGAACACGTGCAGAAACTCCGCAGCCGTGATCGCTCCGCCATGGCGCCCGCCGGTATTCTTGATATCCCCAATATCGGAACGGATCATCTCCGCATATTCCTCGCCCAGCGGCAGCCGCCAGAACTTCTCTCCGGAAACCCCCAGCGCCGCATCGAATTGCGCAAAGGTCGCGTCATCGTTCGAGAAGGCGCCCGCATTCACCATGCCCAGCGCCACCACGCACGCGCCCGTCAGCGTGGCCGCGTCGATCAGGTGCGTCGCGCCTAGCTGACGCGCATAGGTCAACCCGTCGGCCAGCACCAGCCGGCCCTCCGCGTCGGTGTTGATGATCTCGATGGTCTTGCCCGGCCTGTCGGGGGAGAGCGGCATGGCCGTCTGCACATCGCCCGGCTTCTGCGCCGTGCCCGACGGCATATTCTCCGCCGCGCACACAATCCCGATCACCCGCACCTTCGGCTTCAACAGCGCAATCGCCCGCATCGCGCCCAGCATCGCCGCCCCGCCCGCCATGTCGTACTTCATCTTCTCCATGCCGTCGGCGGGTTTCAGCGAAATTCCCCCGGTGTCGAAGGTGATACCCTTGCCCACCAGTCCGAAGACCGGCGCGCCCTTCGCGACCTCCTTCGG
>DASXFB010000135.1:0-6488 GCA_036489815.1 Occallatibacter sp.
CCGAAGCGTGATTCTCGTCGTGAACAAGTGGGATGCGGTGACCACGGGCCGCAGCGACGGAAAACCTCAGGCGGACCGCGCCATCTTCGAGCGGCAGATGCGCTCCGTGCTCAAATATCTGAGCTACGCGCCGGTGATCTTTCTCTCCGCGCTCGAAGTGAAAGGCCCGGGCGATAAAAGCATGATCCGCGTGCTGCGCGAGGTGAAGGCGGTGGCCGCTGAGCGCCGCAAGCGCGTCACCACCGGCCAGATGAACCGCTTCCTCGACAAGATCGACTTCCAACGCGCGCCGGTGCCCATGGCGAAGCGGGTGCGCATCTTTTATATGACGCAGGCCGCCGTCGCCCCGCCGACGTTTGTTCTCTTTACCGACCGCGACGTCAAGCTGCACTTCGCCTTCGAGCGCTTCCTTGAAAACCAGATCCGCGCAGCCTTCGGCTTCGAAGGCACGCCGATCTGGTTCAAGGTGAAGGCGCGGAATGAAAAAGGCGGGGCCTAGTACGTGACAGTGAAAATTGGTGGTCTCCCAGGTCTCAAACGCGAGACCTGGAGCACCCAGGTTCATTGTCACGATTACTCATTCACGCTGTCACGATACTAGAGGCCTGCAAGCGCCCGCACTCTTACAGCACTTACAACTGAATGAAAGCCACTCTCGCAAGCGGCGGCCCAGCCCAGACATCCAACTTACTCGACAGTTGAGCCTCGATTACTCAGCCTTCTCTCGTATCATGCGCCCGTTCTTCCGGCCGCGGAAGGTTGAGATTCAAACCCCTGTAGCACGGTGAAACTAGCCTGGAACGGCGGCAACCCCAAGCACGCATCCAACTTATTGATCGTTGATAGGGGAGATAGGGAAATCGGGTTCGCTTTTCCCTTACTTACAATCTGGCTCTTGGCCCTCTCTCCAAAGGAGATTCGCAATGTACCGATTTGCAGTATGCCTTACCGCCGCGCTCTGCGTGACGGCAGCCTTGGTTTCGCCTTCGACAGCCAGCGCAGCGACGGCTCCCGCAGCTTATGCTTTTGTTTCAACCGCAAACCCCAACGACGTTTATACTCTTGCCGTTTCCCCCACGGGTTCGTTCACCCATGTGGGGACCGCCTCGTCTCCGACCGCGATTTATCACCTGTCGGTGACCAAGCACTTTCTCTTCGGCATCGACAATCTTTCGAACATCTACACTTACTCGATCTCCTCGACCGGTGCGCTGAAGCTGGTTGCCACCACCCATGCGGGTAAGTATGTTTCCGGTTTTTCGTCGCAGTACTCAGCCGCGATCATTCAGGTCGATGAGACCGGCACCACCCTCTACACCCTGACCGGCTCCAGTCAAACCGACTGGTTCCTGGAGTCATTCAAGATTGAATCAAACGGCGATCTGCAGTTTCTGGGATCGTCCTATGCGGACCCCAACGCGCTGAACCAAATTCGGTTCGTTCAAGGCGGCCAGTACGCGCTGACAGACGGCTGTTACAACACCGCCGCGGGGGCATCCTTCGTTACCGATTCAGATGATGTGAACGATATTGTGACTTACAAGCACGAGAGCAACGGCTTTCTCACCTATGTAGGAACCAGCAACGACACGCCAACTGCGCAGAGCCCTTATGAGTACTGCGCGGGTCTCAACGCCAGCGATTCCACGGACCACGTCGCGGTGGGCTTCACCATCTTCAACCCGCCAGGCGATAATATCGAGCCGGGCATGGCGCTTGGGACCTACACGGTGAACACATCAGGCACACCGGGCACAACCAGCGACTATGAGAACATGCCCGTGACATCGGGTTTTGATCCGTACGTCATGAGCATCGACCCGACGGGCAGGTTACTCGCGGTGGGCGGCACTGGAGCCTTCCAGCTCTACCACTTCAACGGCGCCAACCCGGTCATGCAATATAGCGGAGTGATCAAGACGAACGATCTTATCCGGAGTATCGCCTGGGACAAGAGCAGCCACATGTATCTGCTGACCGACCATTCCGTCGATATCTATAACATCTCAACCACGAGCTACACCGAGCTCAAGCCGTGGGAATTCACCGGTCCGTACAGCATGATCGTGCAAACGCTGTAATGGAGTGCCGGGTCCCGGACCCCGCCGCTTTGCACCGGCGGCGGGCGCGCCCCAGGCCTGGATGCCGAAGACCTGGATGCCAAAGACCTGGGATGCCGCGTCCGCTTAAAAGCGAATCGCGCCTGCGGGGACCTGTCAGTCCACGATCCGGTTACCGCGGCGGCGCCGCCCCTCCCGAGGACAAACCCGCATCGGTCAAGCGGGTCACGTGCACGCTGGCCTCGGTCTCAGGCACGGTGCCGTCGTTGGCCTGCACTTCCGTGGGCGCTTCCTGCATCAGGATCCGCTGCACAACCTTGCCGCGGCTGGGAACGAGGACGCGCCGGGTGATCGATGCATCCGCGCTGCGGACGGTGACGGGAATTTCGGCCGAGGCGTAGCCCGCGTTCGACAGGTTGACGGCCACGAGTGTGTTGCCGTTCTGCGCGGCGGCGGGAAAGACGCTGTCGATGGTGAGGTCGGGCAGGCCCTTGTCGGCGTCGACCCAGTCGGCGAAGAACCAGCTCAGATCGCGGTGGGAATTGCGCTCGAGCAGGGCTTCAAACTCGCCGGGAGCGGCGTTCCTGCTTGGGTCCCGCGCGGGGTCGTAGGCACGCAGCGCGGCGGAGAGCGCCGCGTCGCCGGCGAGGTCGCGCAGCATCCAGAACACGTACGCCGCCTTGGTGCGGTAGTAGACCGGGGAGATGGCCTGGCGCAGCGGCTGGCCCGCGCTTTCACCCGGACTGGAGGGCTCGGCCAGAGCCAATGCCGCGCGGTCGGCTTCCAGCGATTCAAGCGCCCTGGTGCGGCCGCTCTGCTTCTCCAGCCACACCGTGCTCATGAAGTAAGCCAGGCCTTGGTCGAGCCACGCAGGCGGCGGCTGCGCGGCCTGAATCCAGGCGCGGGCAAGGCCGTGAACCACGATCCTGTCCAGTTCATCGTCCGCAGCCTCGCGGATGGGCGAGAGTACCAGCGCGCCGGCCTCGGCGGGCACGTCGGCGGGATCGGGAAGGTCGAGAACCGCCAGGTTCGAGCGAGGCTGCGGGCCGAGCCATCCTGCCAGGAAAGGCGTCACCGCTGCGGCGGCGGAGAGCCAATCGTGCGCGGCGGCTTCATCCGCGGAGAGAGCCCAAAGCGTCACGTGGTCCGCGGCGACCGGCTTGCGGATGGCGACAAAGAGACTGGGCGCTTCGAAGCCGAGCGTTGAGTCGTCGAGCTCCGCCGTCGCCACGCCGGGCACTTCGCCGCCGCCCTTGGTGATGGCGAGCGGCACGGAGCGGCCATTGAGCAGCGCCACCGTGGGCGCCTGGCCGGGCGGGAACTCCTCTGTGAGACGCAGGCGGAAGTGCGCCGCTTCCATGCGCAGCTTCTGTTCGCCGATCTCGTCGAAGAGGCGCGCGCTATCCACATCGGCCGCGCCGGCCTTCTGCCAGGCAAGCGCTGCGGCGGCCTGCGAGATCCCCAATATCGCGGGCACACTCGAAACCGGATACCAGACCACGTTGCCGAAGCCGCGCAGCCCGGTGAACTCCACGCCGATCGCATCCCAATCGGAATGCGCAGCCACCTCCTGCGGCGCGCCGAGAGCCACGAGCCGTTGCGCGTTCGGCGCGATCGTTCCGGAATACGTCACGTCCAGTTCGAGCGTCGCGCCCGGCGCAAGCGGTGCGACGAGCGGCACGGCCGCCTCATGCAGCTGGCCGGTATGATCTGCATCCGAGTTCAGCGTGGCCTCCTGGAAGCTCACATCGCGCGCGCCGATGCGAATGCGTTCCCAATCGAGCGACGAGGAGATCTGCAGCGGAATGTGCGCGAGCGGCGCGTGGCCGTCGTTCCGCACCGCGAGCAACGCGCGCACCGCAATGTGCTGAGAGGCCGGTTCGAGGTGCGCATCCAGGTCATAGCGGGTGAAGGTGACGGCCTGCCGCTCGGCATTATTAGCGACGGGCGCCGAGGCCGCGGGCGGCGCGGCGGGACCTCGGACGGTGGCAGTGCGGCCCTCTTCGTCCGTGGAGCGGGAGAAGATGACCTGGCCAGCGTGCTGCTGAGACGGCTCTCCTGACTGGGATGAGCCGGGTGCCTGCGGGGCGGGCGTCTGCGCCATCAAAGGAGCGATAGCCGCGCCGGATGCAAGCGCCGCGGCGACCGCCGCAATCGGCGCCAAAACAAACTTCATGAACCCAGGCCTTTCTGTTTCGCGGTGCGTGCGGCAGAGTTTTGGACGGACTCCGAAGCCGAACGCAACCTGGTGCTGCGCCGCTGCCGCGCGGCCTCATAGAGCACGACGGCTCCAGCCGCGGAAACGTTCAGCGAGCTCACGCCGCCGGCCATGGGAATGCGCAGCAGGTGGTCGCAGGTGCGGCGGACCAGATCGTGCAGTCCCGCGCCCTCGCGGCCCAGCACAATCACCAGATCGCCGGTCAGGTCGAACTGGTCGTAGTCGGTCTGGCCGCGTTCGTCCAGGCCGACGATCCATAAATTCTGCTGCTTGAGATCTTCGAGAGCGCGCACCAGGTTGACCACGCGCGCCATGCGCAGATGCTCGGCCGCGCCCGCGCTGGCCTTCACGGCTACGGCGCTGAGTGGGGCCGCGCGCCGCTCGGTGAGCACCACGCCGTCCACGCCGGCGCCATCGGCAACGCGCAGCAAGGCGCCCAGGTTCTGCGGGTCCTCCACGCCATCGAGCGCAAGCACGAGTCTTGCCGCGTCTTTGCGGGCGGGATGGGGCGCAAACAGGTCCTCGATGGCCAGAAACTCCTGCGGCCGCACCAGCGCCACCACCCCTTGATGCGCCGTAGTCTGGGCAACCGCCGTCAACTGCTCGCGCGCCTCCTGCCGGACGCGGACCCCGGCCGCACGGCAGGCAGCGACCAGCCGCTCCAGACGGTCATCGCGGCGCTCGCGGGCCACCAGCACATGGTCAAAGCGGCGCTTGCCCGCGCGCAGAGCTTCTTCGACCGGATGCAGGCCGTACAGAACTTCCATAAGGGATAGTTTAGAAGATCGATCGACGGCGGCCGCGGGTACAGGCAATCCGGATGTTTAGGCGACCACCATTTGAAGGTTCAGCCGTAATTTAGCCCACCGTGGTTTCGGAATTTCAACGGGTGCTTTGGCGATTGTGCGCTATCCGAGAAAACAGGCGGCTCGACCAGGCCGCTTACTCGCGAGTGCGATGCCGTCCTGCTTCACCTCCATTTGCTTTCCCAATGAAGCCGTGCCATACTTCGCTGGGTAACCAAATGGAACGCGTGGAGCGTAGCCCAATGAAGCAGAAGAGGGATGTACAGCAGGGGACATTGGCGTTGATGGTGCTGAAGACGCTTCAGGTTCTGGGCCCGCTGCACGGATACGCAATTGCACGACGCATCGCGCAGATCAGCAATGAACTTCTCTCAGTTAACCAGGGAACGCTCTATCCGGTCCTGCTGAGACTTGAGCAAGAACGCGCGGTCGCATCGGAGTGGGGTCCTTCAGAGAACAACCGGCGTGCCCGTTATTACCGGCTCACTCGCGCCGGGGAAAAACGGCTCCAAACGGAGAAGCGCGATTGGGAACAGACAGCGGCGCTCATTACGCGTTTTTTTGAAGTGAAGGCAGAGGATTTGACATGAGAATCCTGAACCGGCTCTTCGTGCGTCTGTGGAATTTCTGCTTCGGCATCCGTGATGATGAACGCCTGCGTGAGGAGATGGAGGCGCACGTCGCGATGCAGGCGGAGGAGAACGTCCGAGGTGGGATGACTCCGATCGAAGCTCACCGTCATGCGGTGCTCACACTGGGAGCTGTCGAAGCGATTCGAGAGCAATACCATGAGGAAGAAGGACTGCCGCTACTCGAAAGTCTGCTGTATGACTTCCGCTATGCACTACGTCAGTTGCGCAAATCACCGGGCTTTACGCTGACGGCGGTCCTGACTCTGGCCCTCGGCATCGGCGCAACGACGGCGATCTTCACGCTGGTCGAGCAGGTGATGCTGCAATCGCTGCCGGTCAAGAGACCGGATCAGCTTTGGCGCATTGGCTTCCGGCCCCATTGCTGCGAATGGGCTGGATACAGCGAGGACCAAGACTACGACGCGCCGGGCAATTGGAATCTGTTCCCGTATGAGGCATACAAGCTATTCCGGGCAAACACCACAGGATTCCAGGATCTGGCAGCGCTGCAGGCGGGTAACCAGACGCTGGCAGTGCGACGCGCCGGCTCAGCGGGACTGCCGGAGACGGCGAATGGCGAGTTTGTTTCCGGAAACTTTTTACAGACGCTGGGTGTATCGGCGTGGCGCGGAAGACTGCTTGTCGACGTCGACGACCGAGAGGGCGCGCCTCCGGTGGCGGTGATGAGCTTTCACGCGTGGCAGGAGAAGTACGGCTCCGATCCTTCGGTGGTGGGAGCGACATACCAGATCAACGGCCGTGCATTCACGAT
>DASXFB010000136.1:0-23042 GCA_036489815.1 Occallatibacter sp.
TAGTGAATTATCGTGTAAAGTCAAGCAGAAACTTTTGCGACTCCTGATGACTGTTTGCTGAGTTTTGTGAACTGAGACATGAGAAGTGCCCATCAGTCGGCTATCACAAACCGGCAACCGCGGGCGGTCTACTTCTCAGAAGGGCATTTGTGAGGACCTATCCGAGGCTCGCCTGGTTCGATGAGTGATTTGGCCTGAAGTCGACAGTCGACACCTGACCTCCGGTTTGCCGGAAATTCAGTCCTTGGCAGATCTATCTCTACGAGGTACTTCCGGCAACAGCCGTCGTCACGGTAGGCATTGGCGATCGCCAGCCCTCAATAATCAGGATCGATCTCCCGAGACTCGGGCAGAACTGTTCCGCTCTGACTTTGCTCGTTGGAAGCCAGGTCCCGAAGATCCCTTCTGAGAACCTTCCCCGTGGGCCCCTTAGGCAGAGTGGCGAGCAAAACGACGCTCTCGGGTACCTTGTAGGCGGCGATTTTCCGGGCCACCCAGTCGATCAGGTCTCTATCTGTCGTCTTCCCGTCCGACTTGAGCGCTACATACGCGCGCACCCGTTGGCCCATCTCCGGGCACGGCACTCCCACCACTCCAGCCTCGTAGACAGCGGGATGGGTGTACAGCACATCCTCCACTTCGCCGGGAGAGATATTCGAGCCGCCACGAATGATGATGTCCTTACTGCGGCCAGTAAACCAGAGGAAGCCGTCTGCATCGCGCCGTGCAAGGTCACCGGTATGCATGCCGCCGCCTCTCAATGCCAGCGCCGTGTTTTCGGGATCGTTCCAGTAGCCCAGTGTCACCGCTCCACTGTGGACCACAATTTCGCCCACTTCGCCGGCCGGCACCTCGTTGCCGTCGGGGTCTTCCAGGCGAATGCGCACATCACCAAAGGGCTTGCCAATCGACCCCGAGCGGCGCTGGCCCTGATTGAACGGCTGGTTGCAGTACATGACCTCCGTCATCCCGCACAGCTCGTCCACCGGGATGCCGAACAAGTCGCGGAAGCGGTTCTGCAGTTCCACCGGTACGTAGTCCCCGCCTGCGACAAACAGCCGGAGCGAACTGAGATCGTATGTTCCGGCATCGGGATAGTTGACCAGCGCATTCACCATGACCGGCAGGCCACCCGCATAGGTGATGCGGTTCTCAGCAATGCTGCGCAGCACTGCCCCGGGTTCAAAGCGAGGCAGAATGGTGACGGTGCCACCGGCCAACGTCGCGGACAGCAGCAAAATACTGAAAGCGGCAATGTGACAGAGGGGCAAAGAGACCAGCGTTTGCTCGTACACGGCCGCGCCCAGTACGGCAAGATAGTTCGCGCTCTGGCGTTTGAGTGTGGCGTGGGAGTGCATGACACCTTTGGGCTTGGCCGTGGTGCCTGACGTGTACATCAGCACGGCCAACTGGTTGTCGTCCACCATGGGCAGGGCGACGGGCTCGGTGCGAGACAATGCAGCGAAGCGTTCGGTGCCGGCAACAAGTATCTCGGCCAAACGCGGCAGTTCCCCGCAAGCCGCGAACAATGGATCGCAAAGATCCTGTTGACCCAGCAGCAGCACAGCGCCGGAATGATTGATCGCATAGATCAGTTCGGCGGTCTGAAAGCGGGTATTGATGGGGACCGCCACAGCACCGATGCTGAAGCAGGCGAAAAAGCCGAACACTAACTCGGGGCAATTGGTGAATAGGAAGGCGACCCGGTCGCCCGGCTTTATGCCAAGCTCAATGAGCCCGGCGGCGATCCGCCTGGTGATGATATCGCCGTCCGCATAGCTCCATTGCGCGCCTTCGTAGCAAAACCATATCCGGGCGGGGAATGCCTTCGCATTTTCGTGCAGTGTCAGTTGCAACGTCATTTCGCCCCTCTGAAACACGCTGGAATTATAAAGGACACCTCGCGCTGCGGCTCGCAAAACAGGGACTCATAGGGGACTCTGGGTTGGAGCTGACGGCCGAGATCGTGTTGTCGGCAATTCGAAAGTTGGCGCTCTTAGCGTTTGGTTTACGCCAGATCGCCGATGCGCGTTTCCAGGTTGAAGGCGGCGACTTTGTGGAAACGCGATTTTAGGCGGGCAACTATGCCACTATCGGCGGCCCAACATATTGCATCTCGTACCTCGCAAAAACTTCCGCGTCCATCCTCGGCCCGTTCGGCACCGCCACGTAGCGGAAGAACTCCTCCATCTTCCCCGCGGGAGTAAACGCAATCAACATGTGCGCTGGTTTCTCGCCCACCCCTGAAAAAGCATGCGGAATCCCGCGCGGCCCGAGGATCGATTCCCCCGCACGCAATGTCGTCCGGATATCGCCAACCTGAAACAGCACCTCGCCCTCCATCACGTAGAACCATTCTTCCTGGTTGAAATGGAAGTGCCGTGGAGGACCGCCCTTCATCAGGTTCTTGTGTTCAATCATGAGTAAGCCGCCATGGGTCTCGCGTGGCACTGCCTTAAACAAGATCGTGCTGTATCCCAGCGTGTGCGTCTCTCCAAAACGGTCTTGTCCCGCTTCCACCGGATGTATCCCGTCAGATAGCGGAGGCGCAGCACTCTGGCCGAGGGCGAAAGCCTCGGACCCCGGCCCTGGAAAGCCTGCTGGAAGCACGAATGCTGCGCTCTTGACAAAATCACGACGCTTCACTGGCAATCTCCTTTGCTTGAAAAGCCATAAATCAACCGCGGCGAGATTCCATTTCTACAGCCCGGAGATCGGCCTAGCGGGAGAAACGCCTAAGTGTAGAATGGTTTGGTTTCCAACCCAAGGAAAATCGCGGCGCCCGGAGGCTTTTCCGCGTCAGTGGCGCCGGTTGGTCTGCGGATCAGCGGTGCTCCATTCGCGGAAACCACGGTATTGGCGCTGGCGCATGCCTATGAGCGCGAAACAGCATGGCACACCCGGCGACCCAATCTGACGAGTATCTAGTTGGCCGGGCACATATCTACTTCAAAGGGCAGGTGAAGCTGAAAGGCTGCTGATAGGTAACCAGGCAACGGCTTCGCTTCAGTGACGGTAATGTTTTGGAGCTCCGTTATCGCTCGGTGAGAGATAAATCGCTAATGCACTCATCGAGGATTGGTAACCATAAGTCGGGTTGCCGGAAGGAATCACACTCTTTCAAGGAGTGCCTGGGCGAATTGTCACTCGGCTGCCAATGGAGATTGTCCACGGAATCTTTCTCATTGGCCGGCCGAGCCGGATGGCCTCTACTGGGTCACGACCTTTACAACTGACGAGTCCGACCCGCTCCACGCGGACGCGCCTTCGTGTTTGAGTTGATGCGCAGCGTCGTCCCAGGTGAGATTTGTGAGTTTGCCGTCGCCGTTCTCGTACCCGTACGTCTTGCCGTCATCCTGAAAGAGCGTGAATTGTCCGTCTGCTCCGGGATACACATTGACCGATGCGATTGACTGCGGCTGCTGCGCGCTCTGGACCTCCGATCCAAGGGGCACAATGCTTCCAGCCTTTACAAAGAGCGGCAGCGTATCGATCGGAGCGTCGGCCACAATCGTCTGCCCGCCGTGCAGCCGTTCGTTGGTCCAGTAGTTGTACCAGTCGCATCCCGCGGGCAGATAGACCGTCCGGTGCGTCGCGCCTTGTTCCGTTACCGGAGCGACGAGGAAAGCGGGTCCGTACATATACTCGTCCGGAATATTCGCGGCCTTGGGGTCTTCGGGGAAATCCATGAAGAGAGCACGCATATACGGCGCGCCGGTCTGGTAGCTGCGATACGCGATCGAATAGGTGTAGGGCAGAAGCTGGTAGCGCAGCTTCAGATACTTCGCCAGGATCGGTTCCGCCTGCTTGCCGTAGGACCACACTTCGTTGTGATTTCGCTCTCCGTGCGCGCGCATGACGGGCTGAAACGCGCCCCATTCAAACCACCGCACAAACAGCTCGGGATAGTCCTCATAGTTCCCGATGGTGCCGCGGACATCCGACCCATCGATGAGCGGCTTGTGGGCCGGGTGGTAGTCCGCCGGAAGCGAGGGCGAGAAGAAGCCCGCGATATCCGTGTCCCAGTAGGGGAGCCCGGTCGCGGTAAAGTTCAGCCCCGCCGGAATGGAACGCTTCAGCATGTCCCACGTCGAAACGATATCGCTCGACCAGAAGACCGTGCCGTTGCGTTGTGCGCCCAAGTAGGCCGCTCGCGCCAGAATCATCACCCTGCGGCTATCGCCGAAATCCCGCCGGAATCCTTCGTAGACCGAGGCTGTATGAAAGAGCGGATAGACGTTGTAAAAGCGCGTTCCAGAACCGATGAAGAACACGTCCTTCGCCGGATCGATATCCGGCTCCGTTTCGTCCAGCCAGATGTAGTCGAACCCGTACGGCTTCACATACCGGTCGCGAATCTTTTCCCAGAACCACTGGGCCGCCTCGGGATTCGTGGTGTCGAGATTCGGCCCGATCACACTTTTGAAGCCTCCAGGGTCAGGCTGTCCGTCGCGCGTGTGCACCAGCCATCCTTTGTTGAGCAGCATGTCGTAGAACTGGGTGCCTTTGGAAAAGTGCGGCCACACGCTCAAGAGCGTGTTGACATCCATGGCATGCAGGTCACGATTCATCGCGGCTGGATCCGGCCATCGCTTGGGGTCCAGATCCAGTTCGCCCTGCTTCGTCATGTTGAGGAAGTCCACGACTATCACGTCCAGCGGCAGCTTCTTGTCGCGATATTCTTTCGCCACATCCAGAATCTGCTGCTGCGTGGGGTAGATAGCCTTGCTCTGGATGTAGCCGTAGACCGCGCGCGGCAGCAGGTGCGAGACGCCGGTCAGCAGCCGGTAGCCTTCATAGATTTCATCGCTGGTTTTGCCGGCGATGACAAAGTACGACACGCGGTCTCCGACCTCGGATGACCAGACATTTTGTCCGTTGAAGCCGAGGTCCACCGTGGTTTTCGATGGATTGTCCCAGACCAGCCCGTAGCCCCGAGTCGAGATCATGAAGGGCACGCAGACGTCCTCGCCGCCGATCGCGTTGTAGTCATGCCAGCACCGGATCTCGTGATCGCGCAGGTCCATCCAGCCTTTCTGCTGCTGGCCCAATCCGTAGTAGTGCTCGTCGGCGCGCGAGTCGAAGACGGCCCCAACACGATAGCCGTGTTGGTCGGCGTCCAACTGGGCCACTTCCGGGCGTTCCGGCGCCAGGGTCCAACCGCGCATGTGCAGCAGGGTTTTGCCTTCGGTTGTTGTCACCAAGAGGGAGTCGTTGTGCGGACGATGACCACCTCCGCCGCCGAAGTAGATATCGCGCAACTGGCTGTTCAGAGCATCCAGCGGCATGGGTTTCGGCAATGTGTCTATCGGCGGGTTCTCCGGCGAGACGCGAACCACCATGCGATCTGATCGAAGGACGTCGCCTTCCGCATCGTGCTCGTGGGTCCATCCTGCCGCGGAAGGCTTGGCAACAAAGCCATATCCTGGATTTTCATTGGCTGCATCGCTTGCCGCTGCAGCGGAGCCGGTGCTTATCGTCACGCGCACAATGTTCGGAGCATAGGGAACCAGCGAAATCACGCGGCCATCGCGCTTAAGCACCAGCGGGCCACTTTGAGCTCTTGCTGCTCCGCCAAGCCATAATGCCAAAAGCAAAGAACTCAGTCCGAGCCCCAGAGATGTCCGGACGCAATGCCGCCCTCTTCGAACCCCGCGCATGACACTCTCCCCCTCGTCGAACAGCCACGCAATCTGCATTTGCCCTCCGCAGGCCAGCGCTACCCATCTTACGGGAGGAAGCTGCCTTCCCGGCTCAAATTTTGGGCGGGATAGGCTCGCGATGGGACGCAGATCATCCGGCTTGCCGGGGGAGGGAATCCCGATGCGTGTTGAGAGGCTTTGGCGCTCGGGCAGTGCTTGACCCTTTGCCGGCAGTGGGACAATTGGAACGCAGAGGCCTCAAGGGCTGCGGCGTTTTTCGGAGAGACATTGAACTTTCGAGGACCGTGCAGCAGGATGTTTACAGAGGAAAAAGCAGATTGAAACGGCGGACCCGCTATGCATGGGTGCGCGACGCCGATCTGATAGGCTGCCCCATAAGCGAATATTTGGAATGGCGACCCCTGCTCATCGCGGCCTGGTTTACCGCTTCGGAGTTTTTGAAGTCTCGGTGGAGTCCCGGGAGATTTTCCGCCGCGGGCATCGCGTGAAGCTGCAGGAGCAGCCGTTTCAGCTTCTTCTGCTGCTTCTTGAGAGCGCGGGCTCGACCGTCGATCGCGAGCAGATCCGGCAACGCCTGTGGCCGGAAGACACGTTTGTCGACTTTGGCCAATGCCTGGGCACGGCGCTAACCAAGCTGCGACAGGCTCTGGGCGACGATGCCAACAACCCGCGTTTTATTGAAACCAGGCCCCGCCATGGCTATCGGTTCATCGCGCCGGTGACCCCGGTCAACGGTCCGGAAAGTCCAGTCCTCGGCGCGGGCTATGAACAAAATGGGCACTCAGATGGGCCCCGGGATGGGCAGCGGCCGGCTGGACCGGAGCCGGGGCAATCTTCCGCAGAGGCGAAGACGAAGCCAGGTTTGCGCAGCCGGAGGATGATCGCCTGGTCCGGCGCTTTTGCTGGACTCGCGCTTGTGGTGGGAATGGCTGTACTCGGGAGGCATGAGTATCTCAGCCGGCATCGGTTCATCCTCGCGTCAAGCGACACGATCGTGTTGGCCGATTTCGAAAACACGACCGGCGAAACCATCTTTAACGACACGCTGCGGCAAGGCCTGCTGGTCGGACTGGCGCAATCGCCGCTGATCCACGTTCTCTCCGACCGCAGCGCCGCGGTGATCTTCAAGCAGATGGGGCACCCGCCCGACGATCGGATCACGGGCCGCGCCGCTCTTGAGCTTTGCAGGCGGGTCGGGGGCAAGGTGGCGATCCAGGGCTCGATCTCGAGCCTTGGGACCACCTATCTTGTGGGGCTGGCGGCGATTCGTTGCGACACCGGGAAGCCGATTGCGAATGAGCAGGTGGAGGCATCGCAGCGAGAGGACGTGATCGACGCGCTGGGCAAGGCCACTTCGCAGCTGCGCGGGCGGCTGGGTGAATCGCTGCCTTCCATCCAGAAATACAATGCACCGCTGGAGCAGGCCACTACGCCCTCGCTGGAGGCGCTGAATGCGTATGGAAAGGCCCTGAGCACGTGGGATGCGCAGGGGGATATGGCGTCGGTTCCGTACTTTCAGAAAGCCATCGATCTCGACCCGAAGTTTGCCGCGGCCTATGGTGCGCTGGCGACCGTTTACAGCAATCTGGGCAGGGATGAGCTTGCGAGAGAAGACAGCGCGAAAGCCTACAGCCTGAGAGACCGGGTGACGGAGTGGGAACGCGGCTCGATCGACGCGCGCTATTACCTCTATGTAACCCAGGAGCTCGACAAGGCTGCGCGAGTGTATGAAGACCTGGCGAGGGACTATCCGGACAATGCCGGCTCTTTCAACCACCTGGGCACGATCGATCAAAGACTGGGACGAGACGATCAGGCCGTGGACGCCTTTCGCAAGGCAATCGCCCTCGACGCGACGCGGGCCACCACGTACGCCAACCTGGCGGCATCGCTGATTGAGCTCAATCGGCTTCAAGAAGCCGCGCCCGTGCTGGAAGCGGCGGACAAACGCGGCCTGCGCACGGACTATCTGCTTCAGGTGGGGTATCGGCTCGCGTTTCTCAAGGGCGATCAGCCGGGGATGGACCGGCTGGTTCGCGACGCTGCCGATGTGCGGGGAGCGCAATCGCTCATGCTCTTTGAAGAGGCAAACGTGGAGGCCTACTACGGACATCTGGAGAAGGCGGCGGATTTGACTCGTTCCGCAGCCGCCCAGGCCTTGCGCGACGGCGATAAGGAGTCTGCGGCGGATGGGCTTGCGGAAGAGGCCATCAACGCGGCGGAGGTCGGATCGATCGCCGAGGCCCGCGAACTTTGGGGAGAGGCGCGGAAAATCGACAATAACCAGGAAGTCGCGATTCTTGGAGCGGTGATTTCCGCTTTATCCGGAGAGCCGAAACAGGCGATGGGGGTGGCTGGAACTCTCGACAAGCAATTTCCGCACGGAACTGCCATCCAGAATTACTGGCTGCCGATTATCCGAAGCAAGGTCGAACTGGAGAGGGGCAGAACGGCGAGAGCATCCGATCTGCCGCAGGTTGCGGGATCGCTGATCCCGGTCGCCGCCGATGAGCTCTCCCTGAGCACCGTCTATCCGAGTTACCTGCGCGGCCAGGTCTATTTATCTCGCGGGGACGGCCAACGTGCGGGCGAGGAGTTTCAGAAGCTGCTCGACGAGCCGGGAAAGACGAAGGGAGTTTTGCTTGGGGCGCTGGCTCGCCTGGAGCGCGCCCGGGCGTACTCCGTTGCCGGAGACAGCGCGCATGCCGGCGACGCATACCGCCAGTTCCTGGAGCTCTGGAAGGATGCCGATGCGGGGATACCGATTCTGCGCCAGGCCCGGAGCGAGGCGGAAGCGATCCATAGGGGTCAGTAGCAAGGGCGATTTTGTCCGATCGCGCGGAGGGCGTGCAATCCGTTGGGCGTGCGTCGCCGCTTCAGGCAGTTCATAAGTTCTTGTATCCAATTACAGGAACATAACTTATTCGTTCAAGTACATATCAGAACCGATTCGATTGACTCCTCGCACTAACCCAGTTATGAAGCTGATGATCCTGCGCGACGGTCGAACGCTGCCAATTGCCATTGAGACGAATTGCGTCGCCGGAGCGATCAATCTTGCAGGGCGAGGTCAACATGAAGCGTTTCTATTATCGTCACGGCGCCTTGGCGTCTTTTTCCTTGG
Source organism: Occallatibacter sp. (assembly GCA_036489815.1). GTDB lineage: Bacteria > Acidobacteriota > Terriglobia > Terriglobales > Acidobacteriaceae > Telmatobacter. Next base: position 8,788 of record DASXFB010000136.1, read on the forward strand.
TTTCTCTCAGTGCGGTAGCCATGGTTGCCGCCATGATTCCCAACCTTGAGCCGTTCCAGGACCCGACGGGGATGGTTTCCACCTTCAACACAGGCGGCGCGATCCACGAGAACAATGCGTTCTTCCAGCCTCTCGGCACCAACGGGCGCACCTGCGCCACATGTCATCAACCTGACCAAGCCTTCAGCATCAGCGCGGCTGGGGCGCAGGCCGTGTACGCGCGCACCCATGGCGCGGATCCCCTGTTTGCGGCTTTCGACGGGGCCAACTGCCCGACGGATATATCCCGGGATCGCGCCGCGCATAGTCTCCTGCTCGACCGCGGATTGATCCGCATCGGCGTTGTTCTGCCGGCGAGCCCGCAGTTCGAGATCTCGGTGGTGCATGATCCTTATGGGTGTGCGATCACCACCGATCCGGCCACGGGGCGTCCGCTGATTTCGGTATACCGGCGTCCGCTGCCGTCGACCAACCTGCGTTACCTCAGTGCCGTGATGTTCGACGGCCGCGAGACGCTGAAGCCGCTGAACAACGCGCTGACGATAGACGCCAACCTTATCTTCGACCTTACCGACCAGGCGAACACCGCCATCGTGACTCATGCGCAAGGGCCAGCGGCGAGCGCCGCGCAACTTGCTGAAATCGTCCAGTTCGAGATGGGGTTCTCGACCGCGCAGGTTCACGACGACCAGGCGGGGTCATTGCACGCACACGGCGCTTCCGGCGGCGCGCTAGCACTCTCGCAGCAGCCGTATGAGCCGGGCGCCAATGATGCTTTGGGCGGCGATCCCTCGGGCGCGCCGTTTAATCCGAACGCCTTCTCGCTTTACACGGGTTGGGAGAAGCCGGACGTCAATGGCCGCCGCTACGACGGGCGCGACGCGTGGGACGACAAGGAAAAGAACCAGGCCCGCGAAGACATCGCCGCCGGGGAAGCGCTTTTCAACTCGAAGCCCGTGCTGATCACCGGGGTGCGGGGACTGAACGACAACGCAACGCTCGGAAGCCCGGCCTCGATTACGGGCACCTGCACCACGTGCCATGATGCGCCCAACGTGGGCGACCACTCCGTGGCCCTGCCCCTGGATATTGCCACCAGCCGCCTGGCCGCCTATGAGACCAATAGCGCCATTGTCTCCGGGCTGCGCGAGCTGAGCGCGCCGGATCTGCCTGTCTACGCAATCACCGGCTGTCCTGATCCAGCCAATCCCGGGCAGACGGTGAACTATTACACCTCCGACCCCGGCAAGGGGCTGGTTAGCGGGCTATGCGCGGATGTAAACCGCGGCAAGGGCCCGATTCTTCGCGGACTCGCAGCCCGCGCACCTTACTTCCACAACGGCGCAGCCGCCAACCTGACGGAGCTGGTGAACTTTTACAATCAGCGGTTCCAGATGAACCTGACGGCGAAGGAGAAGCGGCAACTGATCGCTTTTCTCAACTCGCTTTAGGGGGAAGTCTGAACCTCTTGAGGCACAGCCCCAGATATTCTTCGACTTCGCTGAGGGGCAGGCTTTTCGCCCCCGTTTTCTGCAAGATGCGCGGCAAACTCGCTGAGGGCGGCAGCGAAGCGAGCAGGCGAACTGGAGGAGGAGAAATGCCGGTTCAGTACGCCAGAAGCGGTTGCATGCATGAACTTGCGTCGGGAAAGACGTCCTACCAGGGCTTAGAGCCCGGTCCGATAGCGCCGTAGAACGGCGGGATGGCCCCTTTGCGGAGTTGCGGGATTTCCGTCTTCCGGCGGGGTGCTGGCCGGCTGTATCAAAGTGGTACTTTCGGGTCAGGAAGCGGTACGGGCGTACCGCCAAGTGACTATAATCACTTACGGAGAGCGTGAAAGTCGGCGCTCCATCAGAATCCTACCCGAAGGGAATCCCGCCAAATGGCGACAGGAGACCTGGCCCTGGGTCAAGAGCAGGGCTCGACCGGCGCGCGCCAGCGCGTAATCAACGACTTCAGCATCAACGTGGCAACGGTTAACGGATCCGGCTCCCAATCCGCCAATAGCGTGCTGCTGAAAAGCATCTTCGGAATGGGGGTTCCCGTCAGCGGTAAGAACCTCTTTCCCTCGAATATTGCCGGCCTTCCCACTTGGTACACGATTCGCGCTAGCAAAGAGGGTTATGTTGCCCGCAAACGCGACTCAGAAGTGCTGGTGGCGCTGAATCCCGAAACGGCGCGCGAGGATATTCTAGCGATGCCCGCCGGTGGCGTCGCCATCTACGAGACGAGCCTGGATCTCAAGCAGTACCGCGACAATGTGATCTGCTACCCGGTGCCTTTCGACAAGCTCACTGCCGCCGCCTGCACGGAAGCCAAGCTGCGCAAGCTAGTGAAGAACATGGTGTATGTGGGCGTTGTGGCGCAGCTGCTCCATATCGACCTGGCGGTGATCGAAAAGAGCGTGCAACGGCAGTTCGCCAAGAAGCAGAAGGTCTTCGACCTGAACTTCGGGGCGGTGAAGGCGGGCTACGACTATGCGCAGACCACCTTTACCAAGCAGGACCCGTTCTACATCGAGCGGATGGACGGCACGGCGGGCAAGATCATTATCGACGGCAACGCGGCCTGCGGCATGGGCGCCGTCTTCGCCGGCGTGACCGTGGTGGCGTGGTATCCCATCACGCCTTCGACTTCACTGATTGAAGCGACGGCCGATCTGCTCAAGAAATTTCGCGTCACGCCGGAGGGCAAGGCGACCTTTGCCGTGGTGCAGGCTGAGGACGAGCTGGCCGCGATCGGCATGGTGCTGGGCGCAGGCTGGGCGGGCGCGCGATCGATGACCTCGACTTCAGGGCCAGGCATCTCGCTGATGGCCGAGTTCGCGGGGCTGGGTTACTTCGCGGAGATTCCGGGCGTGATCTTCGATGTGCAGCGCACCGGCCCGGCTACCGGTATGCCGACGCGCACTTCGCAGGCCGACCTGCTGAGCGCGGCGTTCCTTTCGCATGGCGACACCAAGCACGTTGTGCTGCTGCCCGCCAATGTGAAGGAGTGCTTCGAGTTTGCGCAGGCTGCCTTCGACCTGTCCGAGCGGCTGCAGACGCCGGTCTTTGTGCTCACCGATCTTGACCTGGGCATGAACAACTGGATGTCCGAGCCGTTTGCCTATCCTGAAAAGCCGCTGGACCGCGGCAAGGTGCTGAGCGCCGAGGATCTCAAGCGGCTGGGTGGATTTGCGCGCTACCGCGACGTGGATGGCGACGGCATTGGCTGGCGCACCTTGCCCGGCACCGAGCATCCGAAGGCTGCGTATTTCACGCGCGGCTCCGGCCATAACGATTCGGCGGGCTATACCGAGAAGCCGGATGAGTACATTGCGCAGATGGAGCGGCTGGGCCGCAAGTTTGAAAATGCGCGCAAGCTGGTGCCCGCTCCGGTTGCCTTCCAAGACGGCGCCTCGAAGGTCGGCTTTCTGGCTTTCGGAACTACCGATTTCGCTTTGCGCGAGAGCCTGGACCAGATCAAGAACGAGTACGGCAAGAGCGTGGACTACATGCGCATCCGCGCTTATCCGTTCACGCATGAGATTCATGACTTTGTGGTTTCGCACGAGCGCGTGTACGTGGTGGAGCAGAACCGCGACGCGCAACTGGCCAGCCTGCTGAAGCTCGACCTTCCCGGCGAGCAGGTCGTCAAGCTGCGCAGCATTCTGCACTACAACGGCCTGCCGGTGGACGCGCGCACCATCACGGAAGAGTTTGCCACCAAGGAGGGTCTCTAATGGCAACCGCACCATCCAGTCCAGCATCCGGGCCCAAGCTGAATCACATCGGCCTTCCGGTTGTGGAGTATCGCGGCGGCAAGTCGACGCTGTGCGCGGGCTGCGGGCACAACGCAATTTCCGAGCGCATTATCGACGCCATGTTCGAAATGGGCGTCCAGCCGGAGCATGTTATCAAGATGAGCGGCATCGGATGCTCGTCGAAGAGCCCGGCCTACTTCATGAGCCGGTCGTTTTCGTTCAACAGCGTACACGGCCGCATGCCCTCGGTCACCACCGGCGCGCTGCTCGGCAATCACACGGTGCAGGCGCTGGGCGTCTCGGGCGACGGCGATACGGCCTCGATCGGTGTGGGGCAGTTCGTTCACCTGATGCGCCGCAATTTGCCGATGATCTACATCATCGAAGACAACGGCGTTTATGGATTGACGAAGGGCCAGTTCTCGGCGACTGCCGATATCGGCTCCAAGCTGAAGACCGGGGTGATCAACGACCTGCCGGCCATCGACACCTGCGCGCTGGCGATCCAACTGGGCGCGACGTTCGTGGGCCGCTCCTTTTCCGGCGACAAGAAGCAGTTGCTGGCGATGCTGAAGGCGGCGATCGCGCACAAGGGAACGGTGATGCTTGACGTGATCAGCCCTTGCGTCACCTTCAACGACCACGAAGGATCGACCAAGAGCTACAAATTTCTGCAAGAGCACGATGAGGCGATCAACGAGATCGGCTTCGTGCCCAGCTTCGAAGACATCGAGGTCGATTACGATTCCGGGCAGGTCTTCGATGTGCAGATGCACGACGGGTCGAGCCTGCGCCTGCGCAAACTGCTCGAGGACTACGATCCTACGGACAGAGCCAAGGCCGTGGGTACGCTGATGGAGGCGCACGAAAAGGGCGAGATTCTTACCGGCGTCTTCTATATAGACACGAAGAAGCCCAGCTTCATCGATCAGCTGAATGTAGTGGACGAGCCCCTTGCCACGCTGCCAGAGTCGCTGACGCGGCCGCCGAAGAGTGCGCTCGATAGCCTGATGAAGAGCCTGCAGTAGCTGCTTCGGTCTCAAAGCCGGCGGAATTCCGCGCCCATCCTTTTGCATTTTCCTGGCGAAAGGATGGGATAGCGGGCGGCCGTTAGATCTCCCACCAATCGAATTTGAGCATGCGCGGATAATAAAGCCCGCAACGGACGGTTGTGGCTGCGCCGTGCAGATTGCGCAGAACCTTGGCGTAGGATTCGACCTGCGGCGCAAAGATTGTTCTCAGTTTCGGAAGAGCCTCTTCGAGGCCCACGCCCTCCGCATGCGCCGTCTTGAAATCGATTACCCACCATGCATCGCCGTCTTCGGTCAACGGCTCGGGTCCCGCGCGAAAGACGCGGTCTACCTGCACGGTTTGCAGGTTCCCCGCGACCACGCCTGCCCAGCGTACCTCACTGGCGGCTTCGGCGTGCGGTGAAAGGATCCATTCACCGATGGGCTCGCCCGAGGCCTTCAGCGTGATCGCGAGGGCGTCTCTGGCGATGCGCATTGCTTGCGGCCGCTCAACCCCTGCGGCCCGTATCTGGGCGGTCATACGGGATTCCATGCGAGCGAGCGCTGAACGCGCAGCGGCCCCATCGACGGTCAAACGCAGGCGCGCCAGCTCCTCAAGTAGAACATGCACGGCGGTTCCCAAAGCGCGCGAAAGCACGCCGCCTTCGTGGCGATCGTAAAGCCGGCCGGCGCCCGTTATGGATTGTGCCATCGCCGAAGCGGGGGCCGCGGCTTGCTGCGGCTCGTAGCCGGGAGGCAATCGGCGCAGCGGCGTGCCGCGTTCCCGTGCCAGCGGAATTTCTTCCGCAGCGGCAAGCGATTCGATAATCACGGACTGCTCTACACGGATGCGCAGGGCATCAAAGCGTGTCCGCACCTCCGCCTCCACAGCCGGCCATGCGGTGGCAAGAAGGTTCTCTCGCGGCTTGACCAGAGTGAAGGATCCATCTTTTTCTCTTTTGTAGGCAGGCTGCGCAAACAGGTGCAGCTCTTCGCGCGCGCGTGTTGCCGCCACATAGAGAAGGCGCCGCATTTCCTGCAATTCGCGCGAGCGGTACACGCAATCCACCCAGGCCTTCGCCGTTCCCCGTTCGGACCCCTTGGCCTGCAGCGGCGCGACAAGAAATTCGGTGGCCTCATCGGCGGCATCGGCCTCCGCGAGGCCTCTCTCGAGCCAGGAAAGCAATTTTGTTTTGCCACGCGCGGCGCTCGACTGCAGATCCGGGACGATGACGATCTCGAATTCAAGGCCTTTCGACTTGTGGATGGTCATCAACTGCACGCCGCAGTCAGGGTCGGCGGCGGGATCAGGCAGAGCGGCGAGCTTTTCGAGAGCTGCGTCCAGCGCTGGACCGAGCAAGTCCTGCTCGCCATTCGGCAGCCGATCCAACGCGCGCCACAGCAGGTCTACGTTGGCCCGGCCTGCCGCGTCCATGCAGAGCGCGCCGCCCAACTGCAACCAGACCTGCTCGATCCAGGTGCCCGCCGAGGCCGCGGGCTGAGCGAATCGCAACCGCTGCGCAGCCTCCACAGCAGCGAGCACACGGGCTGCAGCCGGCTGTCCTTCCGCGCTCAAAAGCTCTCGCCGTTCGGCAAGCAAGTTCGGCACGGGCGTTTGCAGCAGGTCGGGACGATCGGCGCTCACCAGCTTATGCAAATCGTCGAGCGAAAGCCCGCACCACGGGGCGCGCAGCACGCCAAGCCAAGCCACGCGATCTTCGTAGCTGAGCAGCGCGCGCGCCAAAGCTAACGCATCCCGAATCTCCGGCCGGTCCTTGAGCTTCTCCAGTTCGATGGCTCGGAAGGGAATGGAAGCTGCGCGCAGCGCTTCGGCCACCGGCGCGAGGGCAGGCCGGGTGCGCCCCAGGACGGCGATGCGATACTTCACTCCTTCGGCGCGCGCCTGCTCGATGCGCGGGAGGTGGCTGCGTATCAGATCGACAATCTCCGCGGCCTGTTTCTCAGCGGCCGCTCTTCGCTCCTTCGCGATGTTGTTCTCGACGCCTGCTGCCGGGGAATCGGCCGTCTTGCCGGGAAACCTCTCCGGCATGAACTCGAGATGCAACTGCATCCGGGCTCGCTCCCCGCGCTCCATCGGCAGCTCTGTTGAGCGAAGCTCGCCGCGATGCCCGGCACCGTTCTCGCTACGGGCGGGTTCTGCGCTCGAAAAAGAGATGCCGCTTCCGTCGTCCTCGGCAAAGACCTTCGAAAAGATTTCGTTGCATTGCATGACCAGAGGGCCTGCGGTACGGAAGTTGGCAAACAGCCGCACGGGATCGAAGGGAAGCGGCAGGTCTTGAGGGATTTCCAGGCCCGCGCTTTCGACCCGCGGAAACAGCTCCGCATCGGCATCGCGGAAGAAGTAGATGGACTGCATCGGATCGCCGACGACGAAGCAGGTTCGCCCCTCCCGCGCGGCCCAGGCGGCGATCAGGCGGCCCAGAAGCCTATGCTGCCTGCGGCTTGTGTCTTGAAACTCATCTATCAAGAAATGGCGTACCTTGTCAGCAATGGCGAGCGCCGCTTCGCTGGGGATTTCGTTTTCACCCTTGAGCATGTCTTCCGCGATCTGGGCCACTTCAATGTAGTCGGCGGTTCCGGTCTCGGCGAAGACCACCTTCAATTCAGCCGCGGCGCGCCGCAGCAGCAGGAAGCTGGCGCGCACGATGCGCCAATCCTCTTCGGTGTAGCGTGCGGGCGGCAACTCGCGGATGGCCGCTAACTCCGCCTCAAGCCCGGGCACGTTGCGCAGGTCCGCGGTCAAAGCCAGCAGCCGCTGCTTCTCGACCTTGCGCTCGGCGGGGAAACCGAGCCGCTTATCCACCTGCTTGCGCAGTGCGCCCTCGGTGGTCAGCAACAGTTCGCTCAGGCACACGTAGGCCTGCCGCGCCGCATCGAGCTCCTCGGCGTTTTCGCGGGATACAGCGGGGAACTCGGCCAGCTCCGCGAGCTCCTGATGCAGCATACCCTCGCTCTGCACGCAGGCGAACCGCGCCAGCTCAAGAATCTCTTCGCGGGCATGGGGAACCTGATCGAGAAGCCGGCTCAAGCGGGCCAGCGCCTCGCCGACGCACTGGCGAAACGGCCGCTCAAGCCGCTCGCGCAAGGAGTCCCAGTCGGGGGTGCGCCCGACGACAAAATCGTGCATCCAGCGATCGCGCGACGCGAGCATCTCGACGAGCTGATTCTCGATCTCCTGCCAGCCGTTATCGCGCCAGAGCAGAAGCGCTTCAATGGCTTCGCGCAATGCCGGATCGCTGCCGCCGATGGCCTCCAGCGTGCGCCGCGCGGCACGGCGGTAGAGCGCGGCCGGCTGCTCATCGATCTCCAGGCCACCGCCGAGGCCGGAGAGGAGCGGCTGTTGTATCGCGAGCTCGCGGCAAAAGGAATCGATGGTGGAGATGCGCAGTTGCGCCGGCAATTCGATCAGGTTCCAGCCGCGCTGCCGGGACCGCAAAAGAGCGCGCTGCGCCAGCGCTTCCATCGAGAACGGATCGTCTGCTCGGTTTGCACTTTCGCCGGCAGCGGCTTTTTCAAGCGCGCCAAGAATTCTTTGCTGCATCTCCGCGGCGGCGGCCTTGGTGAAGGTGATGGCGACGATCTCGTCCGGCTGGTCCACTTCAGCCAGCAGGCGCAGAAACCTGCGCGTGAGCAGATCGGTTTTGCCGGAGCCGGCCGGCGCGCGCACCAGGATGCAGCGGCCGGCATCGAGTGCGCGCTCGCGTTCTCTCTGATCGGGCGGGGAGAGCAGGACCGGAACCGTTTCAGGCATTCTCTGCCTCCGCGTCCTCTTCCACATCCAATTCCAACCGGGCTCGGCTTTCCGCGATGCGGCAGAGCGTTTGAAGGCCGCATCGCTCGCAGGTCTTCGGATATTCGCGCGGATTCACGTCGGCGCGGCCTTCAACGAACTCCCGCGCGATTGTCTCGATATAGCGCCGCCACGCCTCGAGATCTTCGAGGGCGAGCGGTTTTTTGACCAGATCGCTTCGAGCGCTTATGCCGGGCAGCAATTGTCCCGCGGCATCGGAGGCGCGGCCGGCAAACGAGTGCCCAGCGGCGCGAACCTTTGCAAAAACAAGTCCGCCCAGAGGCTCCGCATCGCGATCGAGCGCGAAGCCCGCATAGAGGGGAAGCTGCACGTCGTCCGGGCGCGGCATCTCCCACGACTTCTGCGATACGTCGCCGGTTTTGTAGTCGATGACCAGAGACGTCCGGTCCGCCAGCCGGTCGAGCCGGTCGAGGCGCAGTTTGAGCGCCAGGCCTGCGATGGTCCGCTCCCGTTCCACCTCGATGCCTTCCACGAGAAAAGATGCCCGGGTGGCTTCAAATTTGAGCCACTCGGTGATGAGAGCGGTGAGCCGGACCGCTTCCAATTCCAGATAGCGGCGCGGCATCTGCTCCCGCGCGCTGGCGGGGATTTTCCGGGGCAGGAGGCTGTGCACATGCTTTTCGACGAAAGCGCCGGGATCGGCGAGCTCGATCAGCTCCGCGTGGCCGCGAAGGCCGTCGGGCGGGCCGCTCCATATCGAGTGCAGCACGGCGTGCAGCAATTGCCCGCGTTGCGCGGGCGTGAGGCCGGCTTCGGCAGGCTGCCAGGATTGCGCGCCGAGGCGAGCGATGGCAAATGCCTTGAAGGCGCATTGGGACTGCGCGGTCAACAGGTTCGATCCGCCGCGGATTTCGCCGCCGGGGAAGGGAATCCGGCTGCGATCTTCAAAGGAGACCGTGAGAGCGTCCGCGGCGCGCGGCACGGTGAGTTCCGCGGGCAAACTCCGGGGCGCGCCGGCGGCGTTGACGACGAGCCTTGAAGCGCGCGCCTCCACGCCTTCCTTTTGCCGTGAATAGCTGAAATGCACTGCCGGCGCGGCGGCCAGCAACCGCTCCGTTACGGCCTGGGCCAGGTCCCAATCGAGCTGCGCCGAGGAGTGCGGCATGGCCGCGCCGCGTTGCACTTCGAGAGGAATCAGGGGATGGACGGCGCCGCGGCTCGGCCACGCCTCTTCGCTCGCGCCAAGAAACCAGACAGCATCCGCGGCCAGGCCGGCGGACTCAGCGGGGCCGGCGATCAGGATGGGGGCATCCTGCGATTCGGGCGCAAACAGCGTTTGTTGCAGGGCACGCTCGAGCGCCTGCAGGAAATGATTCCACTCGATGCGGCGTCCGTCGAAGGCAAGAGAGCCGCATTCGTCGAGCGTCTGCTGCCATCGACGCAGGGCCTGGAACTCGGCGCTGGTGAGGCCGCGCCCGCCAGGCCATCCGGCGAGTTGGAGCAGTTGGGGAGCCAACTCGGCCCAAGCCATGGGAGTTGCCGCGCTCCCGGGTTGAGAGGCTGAGGAGGGGCGGCGTGCGAACTCATCGAGGCGGCGCGTGGCCTGGGAGATCCGCGCGATCCAGTTTTCAGGCAGGAAGCTTCCAGGCTTTTGACGGAGGAAGTCTTCGAGCCTCCAGCGTGTCCGCTCCCATCCGCGGCGGCGCAGCGTGCGCATGAACGCGGCGAGGGATCGCGTCTCCTCCTCATCGGCTGCGATCTGGCCGGTGGAGAGCAGCCAGTCGAGTTCCGCCTCCGCGATGGGTTCCGAGAGCCAGCGCAACACGAGCAGGGCTCCGCGCGCCAAGGGGACATTCTTGAGCGGAACGCCGAGCGAAAATTCAAAGAGCGGCGCGCCGCCATGCGCGGCATGAGGGCTGCCGGCGAGGTTCAGGAAGGCACGCTCGATTTCACCGCGGCGCTGCGCCGCGTCCTGGGTGACAATGAGCAGGCGCGCCTGCGGAGCGGCAGAGAGCTGTTCTTTCGACCACAGCGTGCAGGCGGCGAGCTCCGCACTCTCATCGGCAGCCCGATGAAAGAAGATCCGCTCGGCGAGCCTGGGCCGCTTCGGCTCGCGGCATTCACCCCACGCGTCGAAGACCCGGCGCTGGACGGGCAGAATGCGATCGAAGCCGGCAAGCAGCAGCGGCGGGCGTCTGCCCGCGTCCGCTTCAAGCAGCGTGGCGAGCTCGAGTGGCAATCGGGCTGGGCTGATGAGTTCGGCTGCGCGGCAGGTGTCATGAAAGGCTGAGAGCCAGGCGCTGAATGCGCCCGCATCCTGCTGCCATGAGGTCCTTGCGCTGTTCGGCAGAAATTGAGGCGCATACAGGCAGAGAAGCCGATGCGCCTCCATGGCCAGATTCGCCACGCGATAGAGCGGTCCTTCGAGCAGGGCGAGGCGCCTGCGGTCGGCGGCGACGATCTCCGCCCACACGGCCTGCTCCTGCAATGAATTTAAAAGCAGGCGCGGATCGCTCGACCGCTGCTGCCAAGCGCGGCGGGCGAATTCCTCCCAGTTCTGGATCTGCGGCGCCGCCCAGGCCGTCAATCCTTGCACGCGCCGGGCCCGATGATAGGCGGCCGCGATCGCCCGCGCCGTCCGCTCGCTGGCCGTAACGACGAATCCGCCTTCGAGCAGCCACGCGTCGAGGGTATGGATACCTGCTTCTGTTTCGGACCCCATGGCAGCGTTATATCGCGGCTAGAGACTGTTATCAACTTTTGCGCGGGCGGCAGCCGCGGATGCAACCAAGGATCACGCTGAGCGCTGACGATCTGCCCGGCTGCCGGGGCGGCTCGCCGATGAGCCGCATCTCACGTGGTCAGTCCACGGGTTGTACACTAGAGATCGTGATGCGGAAACTGTTCGCGGCCCCGTTGCTGGCGCTCATCTTCCTCGCCGGGTGCCACTCCGGTACGAACGCCGATCAGCAGGCGGCGTCGCGTTCTTCCTTCAAGGTGTACAAATTGCGCGGCAAGGTGGTCTCGACGAATGCCGCCACGGGCGAGGTCACGCTGGATAATGAGGCGATCCCAGGCTTTATGGAGGCGATGATCATGCCTTATAAGCTGAAGGATCCGGGCATCCTGGGCGAATTGCATCCAGGCGATGTGCTCAACGCGGATTTGTTCGTCTCGCAGGGCGCCGATGCGGCGGTGTTTCTGGATCACATTGACGTGATTGCGCAGGGAAAGCCGGATTACCGGCCCACGGTCCTTTATCATGTGCCGGCGCCGGGAGACGAAGTTCCCGATTTCAAACTGCGCAACCAGGACGGGCGCGCGATCCATCTTGACCAGTTCCGCGGCAAGATGCTGTTGCTCACCTTCATCTATACGCGTTGTCCGCTGCCCAACTTCTGCCCGCTGGTGACGCACAATTTCGCGGTCATCAACAGCCAGTTGGCGGCCAATCCAGCGCTCTATGCCAAGACGCATCTGGTCTGCGTGAGCTTCGATCCGGATCACGATACGCCGACGCGGCTGCGCGCCTATGGCGCCGAGTACATCGGCAGCGATGCCCGGAGCGCTTTTGCGCACTGGGACTTTGCGGCGCCCGCGAAGCCCGAGCTCATGAAGATGGCGCAGTATTTTGACGTGGGGCTGACGCCCGGCGCTGACGGCACCATCAATCACACGCTTTCGACCACGCTGATCGGTCCACACGGGAAGGTGGAAAAGTTTTATCCGGGGAACGAGTGGACGCCGGACCAGGTGCTGGCGGATGTGAAGCGCTTCGCGGCAAACGCCGGTTGATTCGCTGCAGTTCAAATTGAAATATGAGGCAAGGAGCAAACGATGAGTGACGGATTGACGATTCGCAAAGAGGGAGAGCTTGATTTTCTGGCGCTGGGGGCTTTGATCCACCGGCTCGATCCGGGAATCATCCCTTTTCGCAAGGCAACGGAGTGCAAGATTCATGTGAGCGGCGGCGAGTTCAACGTGGCCGCCAATCTTTCCGACTGTTTCCGCATGAGGACGGCGATTGCTTCGGCCATGGTGGATTACCCCGTCGGCGACCTGATTGCGGAACGGGTGCGCGCGATGGGCGTGAAGCCGATCTACAAGCATTTCCAGCATGACGGCGTTTCCGGCCCCAATATGGCCACGGTGTACAGCGACCGCGGCTACGGGGTGAGGCCTCCGGTGGTGTTCTACAACCGTTCGAACGAGGCGGGCGCGCAACTGAAACCGGGAGATTTCGACTGGAAGGCGATCTTCGCCGGCGGTGTGCGCTGGGTGCATTGCGGCGGATTGTTTGCGGCGCTTTCGCCCACCACGGCGGCGCTGGCCGCGGAGATGATGAAGGAGGCGAAGGCCGCCGGGGCGATAACTTCGTTCGACTTGAACTACCGCGAAAAGCTGTGGAATATCCAGGGCGGCAATGAGCGCGCCGTCGAGACGATCGGCAAGATCGTCAAGAACGTCGACGTGCTGATCGGGAACGAAGAGGACCTGCAGAAGGGGCTCGGCATTCCCGGACCGGATGTTGCGGCGAAATCGAAGCTCGACCCCAGCATCTTCTTCGGCATGATCGATCAGGTGGTGAAGAAGCATCCGCAGGCGAAAGTTGTGGCCACCACGCTGCGCGAAGTGCATTCCACCAACCGTCATAGCTGGAGCGCCGTGGCGTGGGTGAACGGAAAGAGCTACACCGCGCCGACGGCCGAGCTGGATGTGATCGATCGGGTAGGCGGCGGGGATGGTTTTGCGGCCGGCTTTATTTATGGGCTGCTGAGCGGCGCAGCTCCTGAGGAGTCCCTCAAGCTGGGCTGGGCGCACGGCGCCTTGCTGACCACGTTCCCCGGCGATACGACCATGTCGACGCTAGAGCAGGTACGCGCGATGGCGCAGGGAGGGTCGGCCCGCATCCAGCGGTAAGAGGGCCCATTGCGCGAAGCAGAGCGCGAGGCGCTAGCGCTGGTTCTCCATCAGATAGCCGGCTTCCTTGAATTGGGGATGAACCTTGAGGCTCGTGGCAAGCGCAGAGGGGGGCACGTAGGCATCGGCAAAAGGAAACAGCTTGCCGGCGACGATGCCGCTCTGCTCGGCAGCGAACTGATAGACAAAGACGACGAACTGAGAGCAAAAGAAAGGATGGCTCAGGCCCTTGATCATGCGGTCAAACGCCTGATCCATCTGTTCGCGCGTGCGGGGCGCTCCGGGCTTGCTGAAGATGGAACCGAGTGCGCCTTCGGCGTTGTATTTCATCGCGCCGGTGTTTTTGTGCATGTCCATGAACATCTTTGCGCAGGTTCCCGCGCCCCTGGCCAGATCGGCGTTCTGGCAGCGATATACCTGAAAGGCGTAGGGCTTGTCCTGAAGGTAGATATCATTTGCCGCAATGCCATGGCCCGCGGATTCGATGATGAACCGGTTGTCGAACATGATGCCGGCGTGGATGATCTCTTCATTGCCGCGGCGCATCAACTTCTGGCCGAATCGAATGACCTGATGGGTCATGGTTCCCGTGTTCACTTGCAGCAGGATGTCGCCGCTGCGAAGATCGCGTCCATACAATTGAGGCGGCATATCGGGTCAACTTTCCGCAGAGCGCTGGCGGCGCGTGAGCTCTAACACTTGGGATCTGCTGGGAAATCCAGGGTACTATACGGCGGGTCACGGGAGCCGGCTCCGCGAATGGGTTGGGGGCTTCGAATTGTAGACTGTACGAAGATGGAGGTCGTGC
>DASXFB010000040.1:0-2890 GCA_036489815.1 Occallatibacter sp.
AGCAGCGAAGCGGCTGAGTGCCGAGGGCACGCCGACGCGTGTGATCTCGATGCCGAGCTGGCGGCTCTTCGAGCAGCAGGATGAGGCGTACAAGGCGTCGATCTTCCCGGATCATCTGCCGAAGCTGGCGGTGGAAGCAGGAGCGCCGCTGGGCTGGTGGAAGTGGGTGGGACGGCATGGCGACGTGATTGGGCTGGAGCGTTTTGGCGCCTCGGCGCCGGGACCAACAGTGCTGAAGGAACTGGGCTTCGACCCGGATAGCGTGTACAAGCGCGCGAAGAAGCTGCTGGAGAAGTACGAGAAAGAGACGGCGGCGGCAAAGAAGGGCACGCCGGAGCCGGTGGGAACGCGCTAGATTCCGACGACAGGAGGGCCGCTTCCCGGGCGGCCCTCGCGGCATCTACCAGACAGAAACTGCAGTCACAAAAACGACCGCGAGCGTTATGCCATCCGCAAAGACGGAAATCCGCGCAATCTACTGGGACATTGGGGGCGTGCTGCTGACCAATGGATGGGACCACGAGGAGCGCTCGCGAGTGCTCCATCAGTTTGCGATTCCGCGCGACGAGTACGAATCCAGGCACGAAGACCCGAATGACCGCTGGGAGAAGGGCGAGCTCAGCGATGACGCCTTTCTGAAAGAGACCGTTTTCTTCAAAGAGCGCAGCTTTACCCCTGCGGAATTTATCCAGGCGGTGCGTGCGCAGTCGAAGTGGCTGCCGGGCGGGGCGAAGAATGTGATCGCCGCAGCGCGCCAGCACAGCGGACTAAAGATGGCGATGCTGAACAACGAGTCGGGTCCATTGAACGACTTTCGCATCGAGAGCTTTGGCCTCGCGCAGTATTTCGACGGATTTTTCTGCTCGGCGTATATCGCGATGCGCAAGCCGGACCCGCGGATGTTTCGCGCCGGAGCGGCGATGCTGCACTTCAGTCCGGAGGAGTGCGCGTTTGTCGATGATCGAGAGAACAATTGCGCGTCGGCGGCGCAGGTGGGGATGCACGCGATTCAGTACAAGGGCGAAGAGCCATTGACGAAGGCGCTGGGCGCGCTGGGCGTGCGGCTGGGTTAAAAGTGGCGGAACGGCAGATCGCGCCGCTGCGGCCGGGATGACAGCGTAGTTGGGGTAACGTGGTTGGGTAACGGTAGCAAGGAGGACACGATGGCAGCAGCAGTGACACAGGCACAGGTAGATCTGACGAGTCTGAATGCGCGGCGGCCGAAGGAGCGCACGCCGGAGCCGACAGTGGTGGTGATCTTTGGTGCGTCGGGCGATTTGACGAAACGCAAACTGCTGCCTGCACTGTTCCATCTGGAACAGGCGGGCCTGTTGCCGCAGCAGTTTGCCGTGGTGGGCGTGGCGCGGCGGCCGCTGGGCGACAGTTTTGCCAAAGACATGCGCGAGGGCATTACGGAGTTCGGCGGCGTAAAAGACGCTGATGCGAAGCTGGATGAGTTCATGCGCAAGGTGAGCTACCACCAGATGGACTTTGACAAGAGCGAAGGCTACGGTGCGCTGCAGCAAACGCTCCAACAGATTGACCAGGAGCATGGCACGAAGGGCAACCGGCTGTTCTATCTGGCGGTGGCGCCGGAGTATTTTGCCGACATCATGGAGCAGCTCGGCAATCACAAGATGGCGCAGCCGGAGCAGGGTACGGTGCACTGCATCATTGAGAAGCCCTTCGGCCACGACCTGGAATCGGCACGCAAGCTGAACGACGACGTGAACGCGGTCTTCCGCGAGGAGCAGGTCTTCCGCATCGACCACTATCTGGGCAAGGAGACGGTCCAGAACATCCTGGTCTTCCGCTTTGCCAACGGGATCTTCGAGCCGGTGTGGAATCGTAACTATATCGATCACGTGCAGATCACGGCGGCGGAAGAGATTGGCATCGAGGGCCGCTGGCCGTTTTACGAGAGCGCGGGCGCGCTGCGCGATGTGATCCAGAACCATGTGATGGAGCTGCTGTCGTTTGTGGCGATGGAGCCGCCGATCTCCTTTGGCGCGGATGCGCTGCGGCGGGAGAAGATCAAGGTGTGGAAGGCGATCCAGCCCATCAACGTGGAAGACACGGTGCGCGGGCAGTACGGTCCGGGCAAGGTGAAGGGTCAGGAGGTAAAGGGCTACCGGCAGGAAGATCGCGTGGATCCAAAGTCGAGCACGGAGACGTATGCGGCGCTGCGCCTGACGATCGAGAACTGGCGTTGGGCTGGCGTGCCGTTCTATATCCGGGCGGGCAAGCGGTTGGCCAAGCGGTCGACGGAGATCGCGATCCAGTTCAAGCAGCCGCCGCAGTTGCTTTTCAAGGACCTGAGCGGTAGCTGCAGCGACATACAACCGAACATCATCAGCATGCGCATTCAGCCGGACGAGGGCATTTCGCTGCGCTTTGGCGCGAAGGTGCCGAGCCCGAATATGGAAGTGTGTCCGGTGATCATGAACTTCAACTACGCGGAGGCGTTCGGCACGAATTCGGCGAACGGCTACGAGCGGCTGCTGCTGGATGCGATGATTGGCGACGGCACTCTGTTCGCGCACCGCGAGGGAGTGGAGGCGACGTGGTCGCTGCTGACGCCGCTGCTGCAGCAGTGGGCGGACTGGAAGCCGACCGGCTTTCCGAACTATGCGGCCGGTACCTGGGGGCCGAAGGCGGCGGATGAACTACTGCGGCGCGATGGCCGCGAGTGGCGCAAGGAGTAGCGAGAGTGCCGAAACCAGTGACGGTTACATATCGGGTGTTCGAGAACGGGGACGCCTTTGCCGAGGGCGCAGCCAGCTATTACGCCGACAAGATGGCCGAGTTCGGCAACAGCATCGATCTTGCCAAGAACGTGAACGTTGCGTTCTCCGGCGGCACGACACCGAAGGCGATCTTCGATCTGCTG
>DASXFB010000045.1:0-5432 GCA_036489815.1 Occallatibacter sp.
CTTTGCGGAGGAGATTGTTCCGGTCACCGTGAAATCCGCCAAGACCGAGCGCGAAGTCCGGGACGATGAACTGCCGCTCAAGGCAAAGCCTGAAAAGATCCCTATGCTCAAGCCCGCATTCCAGGAAGGCGGAACGGTGACGGCCGCCAACTCGAGTTCGATCTCTGACGGGGCGGCGGCGCTGGTTTTGATGCGCGAGTCAGAAACGGAGCGACGCGCCGTGAAAGCGCTCGCCGTCGTTGTGGGCCATGCCACGCACGCGCAGGCGCCCAGCTTGTTTACCACCGCGCCCGTCGGGGCGATCCTCAGGCTCGTTGAGCGGATCGGATGGCGGCTCGACGATATCGATCTCTTCGAGATCAATGAGGCATTCGCCGTGGTGGCCATGGCCGCCATGCGCGATTTGAATCTGCCGCGTGAGAAAGTAAATATCCATGGGGGCGCTTGCGCGCTCGGCCATCCCATCGGCGCCTCGGGTGCGCGCATTCTCGTCACGCTGCTCGCGGCGCTCAAAAAGTACGGCCTCAAGCGCGGCGTCGCTTCGCTCTGCATCGGCGGCGGCGAGGCGACCGCCGTTGCCATCGAGCGCCTGTCCTAGCTCAGGCTGCACGCTAAGCTGGAAGCTTTTCTGCCGTGGGGAATTGATGCTGCTCGCGGCCCAGCTCGCCATCGTATTTGACCGTGCTCTTGAACAGCTCGTAGCGTCCGTCGCTGAATTGCTTGGCATGTCCGCGGAGTTCCGCCATCTGTTTTTCATCGAGCGGTTGAAACTCGTGCAGGATTTTCAGGTTCTGGTCAAGCACCTCCATCGAATCCATGCCGGAGATCGTGGTCGATACCCCGGGGACGCTCATGGCATAGGAAAGCGCCTCTGTCGGCGTGAGCGCGCCATGCACGATGGGCTCGCCGGAACCGCTCATGCTCTTCATGGAGAGAACCGCCATCCCCTTCTGCACGGCCACAGGCACCACCAGGCTCTGAAATGAGCGGAAGTTCGCGTCGAACGGGTTGATCGGCATCTGCACCGTATCGAATGGAAAGCCGCGCTCGATCATCTCCAGGTGAATCGATGGATTCTTGTGCCCGGTGAAGCCGACGAATCTTACTTTGCCCTGTTGCTTGGCCGCGGCCAGCGCCTCGATCGCGCCATCGGGTGCGTAGATGCGCTCGGGATCGTTGTAGTAGACGACCTCATGAATCTGCCACACGTCCAGGTGATCGGCCTGCAGCCGTGTAAGCGACTCTTCCAGCATCTTCATCGCCAGATCTTTTTTGCGCCCATGGGTGCAGACCTTGGTCATCACAATGGCGCGATCCCGCTTGCCCTTCAAGGCCGCTCCCAGCCGTTCTTCGCTGAGGCCCTTGTGATACTCCCACGCATTGTCGAAGAAGTTGATCCCGTGATCCAGCGCCTTGGCCACCATGTTGTTCGCTTCCTGCTGGCCTGAGGCGGTGCCGAGATGATAGCCGCCCACTCCCAGAATCGAGACCTGCACGCCAGTCTTTCCCATGGGGCGCTTCGGCGCTTCGAAATCCGGAACGGCATCTGTGCCATACTGACCGCTGAAATTCTTCACCACAGGGTTCGGCGCGCTTGCCTGCCCGGCCGCGGGATCCGCTGCCGGCGACGCGACGCCACCGCCGGATGCCGGCTTGGCAAATGCGCCCGCGGGCGCCAGCGCGGAAGCTCCGGTGAAGACTGCGCCTTCCAGAAATTGCCGCCGCGAAAAATCGGACCGTGCGCGGGCGGCTGCGCGAGCGATGCTCGGGTCAAGCCAATCGAAGCCGCGTTGCGCCGGCATAGAGACGGTTCCTTCCTTTGCGCGATCGTTTGGACCTGCCGGGATCAAACGCCGGGCGAATCGGTCACCTGCGGATAAGGCCGCCCCGAGTTCTGCGTGGCATACATCATCTGTTTCACTTCCACCTGCTGCATATCGAGTGGAAAGTCGTGCGCCAGACGCGCCTCAGGGTTGTCGAACTTGATGGAGGTTTTGTACAACTCGAAGTGCCCATCCCCGGCGTATGGTTTGGCGCGTTCGCGCAAGACTTGCATCGCGCTCTCGCTCAGCGGCGTGAATCCCTGGGCGACCTTCAGATTCTGTTCCAGAATCGTCGGCTCGGAGATGCCGGTGATCGTGACGGCGACGGGTAATGACATCGCGTAACGCAAGAGCTCTTCGGCCGTGAACACGCCCTGCTGCACGGGCTCGCCATGCCCGCCGATCGGCTTCATCCCGATGGGCGCGATACCTCGCTTGTTCAACTCCGGCAGCACCTTCTGCTCAAAGCTCATGAAGTTGGCGTCGAACGGGTTCAGCGGCATCTGCACCGCGTCAAAGGGAAAGCCCGTGGCGAGCATCGCCAGATGAAGGTCGGGATCCTTGTGGCCGGTGAACCCGAGACAGTTCACCTTGCCGTCTTTCTTCGCCTTGAGCAGCGCCTCCGCTGCTCCGCCCGGGCGTATGAACAATTCCGGGTCATTGGGGAAGCTCACACCGTGAATCTGCCACAGGTCGAGATGATCCGTCTGGAGCCGGCGCAGGCTCTGCTCGAGCATCTCGAGCGCAAGCGCTCCATCGCGGCCGTGGGTGCAGACCTTGGTCATGAGGAAGACTTCGTCGCGCCGGCCTTTGAGTCCCTTGCCCAGCCAGTCCTCGGACTTGCCGCGGTTGTACTCCCAGCAGCAATCGAAGAAGGTCACGCCGCCATCCATGGCACGATGCACGATCTCGACCGCGGTCTGCTCGTCGGCGGCAGCACCCAGGTGATGACCGCCCAACCCAAGAACGGAGACACGCGCATCGGTCTTGCCGAAATGCCGTAATGGAATCGCACCAGGCGCCATCTTGCCGTGTTTCGATGCAAAATACCGCTGCGCGTTTGCCTTCCGCGCGCGGGCGGCAAGGGGGCCCCGGCGAATCTAGGAATGGCGCTTGAAGTATTGCACTTCGCGCTCATGTTGCTTGGCCTGATCGAGCGTCTTGAATGTACCCAGATTGCGGCGCTTGCCGGTCGCGGCGTCCCTCTTGCGCGAATACAACCGGTACTGGCCGGACTTCAGCTTCCGTATCATTCCCGAGTAGATGCGGCCGACCACCTTTGTGCTGCCCTGCCTGAGAAGCTGCGCCCTACTGGAAGGCAAAGAGGCACCCTCCCACCAGAACGAATCCGACCATGCACCATACGACGTAGTCGCCGGGATGGCCGCTCTGCAGCTGGCGAAGCGGAAACAGACGGCCCTCCAGCCGCGTAGCCCACCTGTAGGGCCGCGGGACATGTTTGTGGCCGACTGCGGCCCCTGCGAGAGCCGCCGCGATGACAACCGCCGCCAGGCCGCGCAGCAAGCTGGAGACGAGCGAAATAGGCGGCAGCGCCACGGACAGCGGCGAGCCGGGCATCGAATAGATCTGGTGGATGTAGGCATCGCGCGAGAGGAAGAGGCTCGCCGCCCGAATTGCGAACTTCCCGGCATGAGGAACGAACGAAGGCGCGGCGGCCAGCGCGATGCAGACCGCGGCCGGAACGAACATGCGCCCGGGAATCCGGTTCGTTTCTTCCGAACTCTCCGGCAGCTCACCCACTTCCGAAGCGCGATCTGAAGGGCCGGCATCGCCTGCGCCGGCGAAGACACGCAACAGAACGTGAAACACCGCGGCGGCAGTCATTGTTCCGGTGAACAGAAGGAGAAATGAGAGGCATCGCCCCAGCTGCGGCGAACCAGCCGCCGCTTCCATCAGATCCGCGCCCTGCGCCAGGCCGAAGGGCGGCAACCCCGCGAGCGCCATGCCGCCCAGCAGCCACAGGACCGCGGTAAAGCGCAGCGGCCGGCCACGCCCAAACAACGCCGGCTCGCTCATGGTGCGCAACCGGTGCAGCAGGATGCCGGCCGTGAAAAAAAGTCCTGCCTTGGCCATTGCGTGGGCGAAGAGATAGATTATCCATCCGCATACGGCGACCGGCGTGCCGAGGGCCGCGCCCAGCAGCATCGCGCCACTGTGGCTGATGGTGGAGAACGCAAGGATGCGCTTGAGATGATGCTCGGAAAAGCACATCACCCCGCCCCACAGAACCGTGAGGCTGCCCAGCACCAGGAGGGTGTTGCGCAACTCCGGATGCCCCGCACCGATGCCGGCGCCAAAGATCACCGTGGTGAGGCGCAGCACCGCGAAAACGCCCAGCTCGACCATCAAGCCGGAGAACAGCACGCAGACCGCCGTGGGCGCGACGGAATGCGCATCCGGCAGCCAGAAATGGAACGGAGCGATGGCAGCCTTCACCAGAAAGCCGGAGATGATAAACGCGCAGGCGGCCACCACCAGCGAATCGTGCCGTGAGCCGAGCAGCCAGCCGATCTGCGCCATATTCAATGCGCCGGTGACCGCATAGAGAAGCGCGATTCCGGTGAGAATGAGAAATGCACCGACGGTGTTGGTGACGGCGAAGTTGAATGCCCCCTGCAACGGCGCGGGCTCCTGCACCTTAAGGCCACACAGCGCGAAGGCCGCCGTGCTCATCAGCTCAAAAAAGACAAACAGATTGAAGAGATCGGCGGTCATGACAAAGCCGCACATGGCCGCCAGAAAGATGAGCATCAGCGGCTGGTAAAGGTTTTGGCCGCTCTCGATCGCCCGCCACGAGTAGATGAGGGCAAGCAGGGTGAGCAACGATGCCAGCACCGCGAGGCCCGCGCCCACCGGATCTACTTCGAATCCGATGCCGAGCACCATGCGTCCACGCGGAAACCAGTTCCCGAACCAGTAGACGATGTTGCCGTGCCACGACCGCTCAAGAAGCATCGTGGTCAAAGCAAGATTGGCGCCCGCCGTCAGCACGGCGGCCAGATCGACCATCCATCGCCGCAACCACTTGCGCGCGCCGGCAAGGAAAGCGGCGGCAAGCAGCGGCAGAGCAATGGGAAGCGCGGGGAGTGAAGTCATAAACCTAGCCACGCATCAGGCGCAGATCATCGGGCGAAAGCGTGCCCGCCTTTTCGTGCACCTTCACCACCATGGCCAGTAGGAGCGCCACGACGGTCGCTTCCACAACAACGTCGGTCAGCATGAGCGCCTGCACAACCGCATCCACCGTGATAATTCCAGGAGAGAGGTCGGCAAAGATCGGGGCAATGCCGTTTTTTCTGAAACCGATATTCAACAGGAGCACGTACGTGGACGTCTGCAGAACAGCCAGAGAGATCACCATGTGCACCAGATGCTTGCTGCTCGCGATGCCGTAAAGGCCGCACAGAAAGATCCAGCCGGCGACCAGATAGGGATAAATCTGCAGCAGATGGTTCATGACTCCTCACCTGCATCCGAGATGATCTCTTCGAGATAGGTGTAGCCTAGCAGCAGAAATGCGGCCGTCACTTCGAGGCCTACGCACGCGCTGATGACGGCAATCGTTCCCGAAGAGAAGACATTCCCGGT
>DASXFB010000081.1:0-4303 GCA_036489815.1 Occallatibacter sp.
ATTGCCCGAAGTGATGCTCCACCTGCGGCGCGCAGGCCTGCTCAATACCCAGGTGAAGACCGTCTCCGGAGAGACACTCGATAGCTGTCTCGACTGGTGGGAGAATTCCGCGCGCCGCCACGAGCTGCGCAAGAACCTGCGCGCCCGCGACGGCATCGACCCCGATGACGTCATCATGGATCCGGATCGCGCCCGTTCCAATGGCCTCACCCCCACCGTCTGCTTCCCCGTGGGCAACCTCACGCCTGAGGGATCCGTGGTCAAGAGCACGGCCATCGATCCCTCGCTCATCGATGCCGATGGAGTCTTTCGTCACCTCGGACCCGCCCGCGTCTTTGTCTCGGAAGAAGCAGCCATCCACGCCATCAAGAACGGCGAGATACGCGAGCACGATGTCATGGTGCTGGTGTGCGGAGGCCCTGCCGGCGCGGGCATGGAGGAGATCTACCAGATCACCTCCGCCCTGAAGTGGCTGCCCGCGGGCAAGCATGTGGCGCTGCTCACCGACGCCCGCTTCAGCGGCGTCTCCACCGGCGCCTGTATCGGCCACATCTCACCCGAAGCGCTGGCCGGCGGCGCGATCGGTAAGGTCCTGGATGGCGACCAGATCGAAATCATCGTCGATCGGCAGAAGCTGACCGGCTCCGTCAACCTGGTGGGCGATGCACAGGGAAATTTCGGCCCGGAAGAAGGCGCACGCCGGCTCGAAGCGCGCGCCTCGCGTGCCGATCTCAGGCCGCATCCCGCGCTTCCCGACGACACCCGTCTGTGGGCCGCGCTGGTGCAGGCCAGTGGAGGTGTCTGGGGCGGATGCGTCTACGACGTCGACGCCATTGTCTCCCAGCTGCAGCGCCAGTAACGGACTGTCTCAATTCACGACAGCTGCGGCCGGGATTCATTCCGATCGCCGCTGCCGCCGATAGCTGTGAAGAGACCCGTCACATGACTCGCCCAGCGACTCACACAGCCATCAAGATTCCCGCCGGCAACTATACGGCGATCATCAAGCCCAGAGTCACGCGCAGCAGTTCACGGTCGCAACCCGGGGTTGTCCTGGTGCTGAAGCCTCCGTCGGTCGACGACTCAGACCAGATCTTTACCTTCGCTTCCTGGAAATTTCTTCGCGACCATTTGCGGCTCTTTGGATTTGCCACCGCCGAAGAGCTGGATAACGCGGACGTGCGGCTTACCACCGGCCGGCAGCCGTACATGTTTTCCAGCCGCCGCTGGGAAGCTCCTCTGATTGAGGCCCTCGATCTCACTTGCGCCGAACCCTAACGCATTTTAGCTAATACTGTGATCCGGTGAGATCGGTTATGTGCGGCCATTCTTTGGCGGAATGGCCGCGTCGAGGTCAGTTTCCTGTCTACACCATTAGCTAAAATGCTCTAGAGCGATCGATTGCGAAACCGCGGATTACCAGAAGATCGGCTGCGCATCTTTGCCGGCCAGGTCGATTTTGACCGGCGCAGCCATCGGACTCAGGGTGTTGAAGTCGAAGTAGCGATAGAGATCGAGACACATCACCTCTTGCGCGTCATGAACATCAAGCGGGTGCGTGAATAACTCGCCCAAGCTGGCAATCGCGTGGCGCGCCTCGATGGAGGAGTACAGCTGGGGCACGATTGCCGCTGAGACAATAGCGACCGTCTCCGCGCGTGGGCCGTTCGTCACCACGCGCAGCGGCGCAGCGGCAGGATTTGGGTTCGCGATTCGCGCGCCGGGCGTGCTACTGCCATCAATCGAGTCCGCCTGCAGCCACTGGGCAATCGCGGCGACCTGCGCCGCCGCCAGCCCCAACGGCCTTTCTCCCACGGTGTTTAACATCTGCGCCAGACTCGAATAGTCATCGCCCGTGCCCGGAACATTCTCGCCCAACAACAACGGGTCGAAGACCAGCACGCGCTGGCCCCGGTTTACATCGTTGCCGGCCTCGGCCAGCATGGATGCTCGCCCTGAATCGGAGATCAGCAGAGTCGTGCCCCCGTTCCGCGGCCTCACCGCCGACTGAAGAAGCACACCCGGAGCGGATAGACCGTTGCTGAACTCAAACCGGTACCCGCGGCTTTCCAGGCCTCTTTGGTGCGTCTCGGTCAGCGGCCACGCATGGGTCACCGTGACTGGTTCAAATCGCACCACCTCGCGCAATTGCTGCCGCTGCTTCTCCACCCAGGAAGCATCCGCCTGCGCCGGAGGATCATGATGGATCGACTGGGCCAGCTGGCGGGCCAGGCCGACGATGGTGAGATTCGTTCCCGGCAGGCCAACGGCAAGCTCCGCGGCCGTCTGCACCTCGGTATCCGTATCCGCGTCCTCCTGGTCGCTGGCCTGGAGGTGAAAGGCGCGATCGAAGAAGCGGTAGGACTGCTGACGGCTATCAATCTGATAGTTGTGGGTCCCGGGATTCTCGTTCACGTACCACTCCAGATCTCCCGGGCTGCCCATCAAGGCAAAGAAGGGCTGGATATCGGTGTAGACGCCCTGCTTGACCACACCTGCTCGAAAGCAGCAGTCGTCCATCGCGTTGTAGATCAGCAGAGTCGGCCGCGGCGCGCGCAACGCCATCAAGTGGGCGTAGTCGGCCACGGAGCGCATGTCAGGGGCATTCTGCTCCGCATCGCCGGCATACTCCGGATGCTCGATGGCTGTGGTTAGCGAGCTAAAGCCCGCCACCGGCACGGAAGGACCGATGCGGGTATCGAGAGAGCTGAGCAACATCGTCTGCCACCCGCCGCCCGACAGGCCAGTCATGCCGATGCGCGTTCTGTCCACCTGCGGATCGTCATAGAGATAATCGAGACCGCGGCGCATCGCCAGGTAAAACAGGCCGACGCCGTTCGCTCCCGCCAGATCGAGCAAACCGATCTGGTCGTGCTGGTTATCTGGGCTGCTTAGCTCGCCCATCCCGATCCATTCCAGGCTGAGCGCCAGGATGCCGCGGCGCGCCTGGTTGATGCACCGCTTCTGCTTGTGTTCCACGGCCTTGCCGCCGGCGCCATGACCGTTCACATCCAGAATCGCGGGCATCTTCCCCGTCATATGCTCGGGCTCATACAGCAGCGCGGTGGAGCGAAACCCGGGGACAATCTCATAGCGGAGCTTGACAATGCGGTAACCCGGCCGCGCGATCTCCCCCACCTTTTCAAAGTTGGGCTTGGCCTCCACCCATTCCCGCGGCCAGCCGTGGTAGATCACCGATAGCTCGTGCGCGCGCAGGCGCTCAGCCTCCTTCTGCCAATCGGCTGGACTGCTTGGCGCCGGCAGCTTGGGTACCCGCTTGAGCATGAATTGCCGCAACTCTTCAGACACCATTACTGGGCTCTGCAGGGGCTGCTTCAATAGCGGATCGAGCGCATCACCCGTCGCCTGCGCGGACGCAGGCAACAGGCAAGAACAGAGAAGGACCGCGAGTATCGGGATGTTTCGCATCGTGCTCATCGACCAGGGTAAGGCGACGTTCTTGCGTCGCCTCTTAGAAGCTACCACCCGGCGCGGCAGCGACACGGATCGTGGTCTTCATGGTGTGCTGCTCCCCAGGCGCAAGCTCAACGGCAAAGGCGCGAATATTGCTGGCCTCTGCACACGCCATCCCTCGCCACTCATCGTCTCCCAGGTCCGGCAAGGCATGCGCGCCCTCGATCCAAGGATTCCAAACCACGGTGGTGCGGGAGTTCTCCTTGTCCAGCCGAATGCGCCGGCGCAACGTTGGGTCCAGAATCCCAACCGGGTGGTTAGTGTCTACGTAGGCGCGATCGGTAGGCCCGGTAAAAACAATGTCGCCTTCCTGCCGCTTCTGGCGGTTGCCGTCGGTGTTGTCCAGGTAGTCCACGCCATCGAGCCCGCTTATCCGAACGGCCTCCGCGCTACCCACACGGTAGTAGGTGTGCAGGGCTTCTTCAAAACGCAGGGGCGCGGAGCCGGTGTTGCTCACGATCAGTTCCTGGACCAGCACGGCTCCGATGCTCAACCGGTGGACAAGGCGGAAATCGTGCGGCCACCAAGCGCGCGTCGCCTCCTCGCTCGCGGTCGACAGGCTCACCGTGACCGCGTCGCCGTTCAGGGCTACGGAGTCCAGTTGCCAGTCCTTGGTACGCACGAATCCATGCGAGGGCGCTTTGGGGTCATCCACCTTATTGCGGAACCAGGGAAAGCAGACGGGGATCCCCCCGCGGATCGCGCGTCCCGGCTCAAACTGGGATTGCTGGCTTAAGAAGATCACCTCTTGGCAGCCCGCCGGGCGCCAGGAGGTAAGATGCGCACCGTGCAGGTAAATCTCCGCTGTAGCCGCGGGCGTGCTCACGCT
>DASXFB010000082.1:0-2066 GCA_036489815.1 Occallatibacter sp.
GAAGTACATCAACCAGCTTGCCACGATCACGGAGCCTGCGAAGAGCACAAAGCAATAGATCCCGTAGCGCATCATGGCGCGCGGTTCGCTGCGCTGCGTGATGCCGAAGACGGTGGATGCGAAGAGCGCGAAGAGCAGGACCGCCGTGAAGTGGGAGGGAGCTAAAGTCACGATTTCCTCCCGATGCGGATGTTATGCGCATCGACCGCGGCGATAACATTCAGCAAGCCGGCTACGACGATGAACTTGGTGCCATAGTCCGCGGTCACCACTTGTACCGGCGTCTGCCCAACGCCGAAAAGGCGTCCGCCGATGTACATCAGGCCCGAACCAAGATCGCCCACAAAGCCCAGAAAAACGAGCGGATCGGCGGGATTCGCTGCGTAGAGCTTGCCCTGCATGAGGAGACCGAGGATGAACATCAGGCCGATGGCGGCAAAGAGCAGGCCACCCCGCGCCCAGCGGCGGCTGAGCAGATGACCCGCGCCGGGGACCAGCCAGCCCACGAGAAGAGCCGTGGAAAACAGCGGACTCTTGGGTTCCGATGCCTTCTCGATTTTTTTGCTGGTGGTCGCGGCCTTGGCCGGAGGGGTGGTTGCCATGGAGAGTCTCCACCAAATATACCGCAGGGCCTACCCGGTCTTCGTAAGGCCGCTGTGGGCGGCCTATACCGTGACCAACTCCGTTTGAACGCGGCCGGTGACCCGGGCTTCGCGGTCACCGGTCATCATGTTGACTTCGCTCCGAACACCGAATTCCTTGAGGTAGATTCCCGGCTCGACAGAAAAGCAGGTGTGCGGCAGCAGAAGACGCTCGTCGTGTGTCTCGAGATTGTCGAGGTGGGCGCCGCTGCCGTGCAGTTCGGTGCCGATGTTGTGCCCAGTGCGGTGGGTGAAGTACTCCGCGTAGCCGGCATCGCGGATGACGGCGCGGGCGGCATCGTCCGCTTCCCATCCGGCGATCGGCTTCCCTGCCGCAAAGGCCTGCTTGATCTTTTCCACCGCTGCATCGCGTGCATTGCGAACGGTGTGGAAGACCGCCTGTTCCTGCGGCCTTGGATCGCGATCGACGACGCCGGTCCATGTGATGTCGTAGAAGGTGACGCCTTCGCGGTTCGGGCGTGCCCAGATGTCGATCAGCAGAAAATCGCCGGAGCGAATGGACGCATGCGCCTCCGCCGTGGGCTCATAGTGTGAATCGGCACTGTTGGCATTTACGGAGACATTGGGACCGTGTTCCCAGACCAGGCCGGCATCGCCCATGGCGTGCTGGAACCACTGGACCATCTCGTATTCGGTTGTGCCGCTCCCGGAGCGGACGCGGCGGCCAATCTCGCGAAAGCCGGCCTCGAGGATCGCGTCGATCTTGCCCTGCGCCTCGTAGTGGCTCTTCTCCTGCTCCGGAGTCAGGACAGCCTCGAAACGGCTCACCAGGTCGGCGGAGCTCACGATGGTTTTGCCAAGCTCGCGAAGGACTTCGATGGTTCCTGCATCCACCATGGACACATACATAATGGCGTTGCGTGGTGAGTACTGCATGGCGATGCGCTTTGCATCGCTCAGCATGTGCTCCAGACCAGCCTCCAGTTCCTGCCAGGAGCTGTAGACGCGTGCCCTGCCGGGAAGCGGTTCAAGCCGGCCACTCTCAATACGGTGTACCAGCTTTCGCGGCTCGCCGGCCGCAGGCACGAAATAGTACCAGCGGCGCGTGATGAGCAGGCCGTCGCTCAGCCCGAGAATGCGGTAGGCGATGGGGTCGCGATGGTGATGGTCATAAAAGAGCCAGCCGTCAAGCTGGGCTTCGCGCAGAGCTGCCTGGATCGCATCGAGTTGCATATCTCTGCTGATTCTATCCCTGAGATTTCATCGCAGAATGCGGGTCGCGCTCCTGCTGGACAGACGCTAGACTGAAGCCGCGAGGAGAGAGCATGCGCGCAGGCGGCATCCATCATGCAGAACTGATCCTGTTGTTGCTGCTCTTTCTGGTGGGAGCACTCACTACGCTTTCGCGGCGCTTTCAGACGCCCTATCCCATCGTGCTGGTGATAGGCGGCCTGCTGTTGAGCT
>DASXFB010000015.1:0-5926 GCA_036489815.1 Occallatibacter sp.
ACTTTTCTCGAGGGTCCGGTTCTGCATGCGGGTGAAAATGAATCCTTCTTCCAACCTGCGAGCTCTGACGATCATGCCACACTGTTCGAGCATTGCGCGCGAGCCCTGGATAGCAGTCTCAGGGTAGGAGCGCACGGCCTGCCGCTGTTCGGCACGGGCGACTGGGATGATGGCATGAATCGCGTGGGCGAGCTTGGCAAGGGCGAAAGCATCTGGCTCGGATGGTTCCTGCTGACGGCATTATCTAGTTTTGCTGACCTGGCGATCGCCCGCGGAGAACCGCTACGCGCCTCCGCATGGCAGGCCCACGCTGCGAATTTGCGCGAAGCCCTCGAGCGCAACGGATGGGACGGCGAATGGTATCGCCGCGGCTATTTCGATGACGGCACGGCGCTAGGTTCGAGCGCGAGCGCCGAATGCAGGATCGATTCGATCGCTCAGTCATGGGCCGTAATTGCGAACGTCGCAGAGCCAAGCCGAGCCACGGCTGCAATGGCAGCCGTGCACAAATACCTAGTCCGCCCCAACGATAAACTAGCGCTCCTTTTTGATCCACCCTTCAGTCAGGCTCTGCCTGATCCCGGGTACATAAAGGCCTATCCTCCAGGCGTGCGCGAAAATGGCGGCCAGTACACGCATGCTGCGGCGTGGTCGGTATTTGCCTTGGCAATGCTCGATGAAGGCGATCAGGCGCACGCGCTTTTCTCCATGCTGAGTCCGATTAATCACTCGAGCACACGCAGCGACATCCAGCGTTACAAGGTGGAACCCTACGTGATGAGCGCTGACATATATTCCAATCCGCAACACGTCGGCCGCGGCGGATGGACCTGGTATACCGGTTCAGCTGGATGGATGTACCGTGCCGGCCTCGAGCAGATACTGGGCATCCAGCTGCACGGCGCCACAATGGTAATCGATCCTTGCATACCCAAAGCTTGGCCAGGCTTCGAGGTCGTCGTGCGCTACCGTAGCGCGACGTATTCCGTATCCGTGGATAATCCGCACGGCGTCAGCCGCGGGTTATGCGACGTAACCCTTGATGGTACTGCGCTATTGGGTGATCGAAGGCGCCTCCCACTAGTCGATGATGGCGCCACCCATCATGTGCGGGTGATCCTTCGCCCGCTTGAAATGCGATCAACGTCTATAGACAGTATGGTCAGCTGAAATCCTTTTCCTTGCCCAGCAATAT
The DNA here is from genome assembly GCA_036489815.1 of Occallatibacter sp. GTDB lineage: Bacteria > Acidobacteriota > Terriglobia > Terriglobales > Acidobacteriaceae > Telmatobacter. Next base: position 1,196 of record DASXFB010000015.1, read on the forward strand.
TTGTGAAATATCTGGTGAGTAGGTAGCCATCCTGAGAGGGTGGTGTCGGTCAATTGGTAGAAAAGTAGCTGGCATCAGCATCGGCGAGTGAGTAGTTGACTATGTAGTTACTTACGCCGCCTCCATTTGTGGACTAATCAAATCCTGCCAGCCGACCAGACGGCGCAGCCGCACCTGACCGCTGCGGAGGAGGCCGAAGAGCAGGAACAGCACCGCCTCTTCATTGGGGAGCGAGGCTTGGGTTTTGGTCCGCCGGCGAAACTCTTCGTTGATCCGTTCCAACGCGTTGGTGGTCCGCAGCGCCTTCCACTGGGAGGAGGGGAACGCGGTGAAGGTGAAGAGCTCGTCGCCGGCCTCCTCGAAGCTCCCACTGACGGCCTTGCAGCGTAGCTTCCACTTGCGCAGGAAGCCCACGCGCGCCTGCTCCACGGCCTCGCGGCTCGGGGCGTAGATCATCCGCCGATAATCCTCCGCCAGTTCCTCGCGCAGATGGGTCGGCGCCTTGGCCAGCAGATTCCATAGCTTGTGGTTGGTGCAGCGCTGCAACGCGATCTGCTGCCATTGCATGCGCAACGCCGCGGCCAGGCCGGGATTGCCATCGATCACCGCCAGCACCGGAGCACCGAGATGGCAGGCGCCAAGGGCGCGCACCGCGTCCAGCCAGGCTTGCTCACTCTCTGGACTTGACCCGTTTTCGTAGACGGTGTTGGGGATAAAGCAAGAAGGAGAATCCCCCATGCCACAAACCCATCCGCCATATCCGCCGGAGTACCGGCGGAGGATCGTGGAACTGGCCCGGGCCGGACGGAGCGTCAACGAGCTGGCGCGTGAGTTGGAGCCCTCGGCCAGCGCGATCGGCTACTGGCGCAAGCAGGCCGGCCTCGATGAAGGCCTGCGCAGCGACGGCTTGACCACCGACGAACGCGCCGAACTTAACCGGCTGCGGCGCGAGAACCGGGTGTTGCGCGAAGAGCGCGAGATCTTGGCAAAAGCCGCGGCCTGGTTCGCGACGGAGACCGGCACGGTGCCCCGTCACGGCGTTCCAATTCGTGAGCGCGAATCAGATACCGTGTTGTTGATCAAGCTTTTTCATTGGGGCGATCCTTGAAGATTAAGGAATGGGACGAAAGGACGGCGGTGCTTGGCGACTGAGTAGATCGCTTGGAGCAGTTTACGCATGGCGGCAACCAGTGCGACCTTGTGTGGTTTGCCGCGTTCGATGAGTCGTCGATAGAAGGCCATCCAAGGGTTTTTGCTCGTCGCCGCGCTGAGCGTCGGCATCCAGAGGGCCCGCCTAATGCGCCGATTGCCGATCGGCGTAAGTGCCGAACTCTTTGGTCGATGCTTGCCTGAATGCTTGTGTCCCGGACACCGCCCAACATACGCAGAGAGCGACCCGGCGCTTCGGAAGCGCGCAGGGTCCCCAAGCTCGGCGATGAGCATGGCCGCAGTATTGTTGCCGATGCCAGCGATGGTGGTCAGGAGTTTGCCGACCTGGTGTTGCTCGAGTTTGGTGGTGATATCGCCGTCAAGCCGCTTCAGCCGCTGGCGCAGAGTCTCGAGGTCTTCGCACGCGTAACGCACGCCGATCTGATGCGCCGGGCTATGCTGACTCCCGACCGAGTTCTTAGCGGCGTCGATCAACTGCCGTGCGAGGTCCTCTCCGACCACGTGCCGTCCATCATAGCTGAGCTTGGCCAGGCGTTTGTGCGAGAGGCCCTCGAAAGCTCGCGCCGTCGGATACCGGCGCAAGATGGTGGTGGCTAGTCCGGTGTTAAGGTGCTTGAGACAGCGAGTGAACTCAGGGAATCCCAAGTCAACCAAGCGATGGAGCTGGTTAACGTGATCGACCGTCTCTTGCATCAGCCGTGTGCGCAGCCGTACCAACTCGCGCAGTTCTTCGATTGCAGCCTCGGGCAGATCGGTCGGCACCGGAAGTTTTTGCGCACCGAAGCGCGCGAGTAGCAGACCATCAATGCTGTCGGTCTTGGTCCGTGCCAGTTCCTCGCCGGCAAAACGATGAGTGCGTAACGGATTGACCACCGCCACCGCGTAACCTTCCGCTATCAGCGCCGCGAACAAGTTCTGCCAGTAATGGCCAGTCGCTTCCATCACCACTAAAGTGCGTTGCTGCGGCGGCGCGCCCGCCGCCGCCCGGGGCAGGTCTCCGCCACCCCGTGCGCCGGCTCGCGTTAACAACGCGAACAGCTGCTGATAGCCGGCCCCGTTTTCCGCAAAGGGAGTGGCCTTAACCACCATCGCTCCGGCTTCGTCCACGACCGCAACGTGATGCAGCTCAGCGCCGATATCGATACCAACCACCAACATCTTTGATCCTTTCGACGATCTCGCGCGGGGGTCTCGGCCGCGGCGTTCATGCCCTTCCTTGTACATGCGAGGACTGCGCCCATCGACGCGCCCCATGATACCGTTCGGGCCCTCCTGAACACCGGGCGAGGGCGCCAATCTGATTCGCGAGGACTTTGCCTCTTGGCCAGTCCGGCGACCCTCCCCCGAATCTCGTCGCTGAACCTTTACCCCCTCATCCGTTACCGAGTGAAGGTCATACAAGGCCATTTACGGGGTCGCCACCATGTGCCGGGTCCTGGCGGTCTCCGCCAGCGGCTATTATGCGTGGCTCAAGCGGCCGCCTTCAGCACGAGCCCGTGCGGATGTGGAACTCACCGCGCGCATCCGCGCGATCCATCAATATTCGCATGAGACCTATGGCGCGCCGCGGATTCATCAGGAACTGCGTGCGGCGGATATCCATGCCGCATGTAAGCGGGTCACGCGCTTGATGAAGGCGGCCAGCCTGCGCGGCGCGAGCCGGCGCCCCTGGATGGTTACTACGGTGCGTGATCATGACGTGCGCCCGGCGCCGGACTTGCTCCACCGCAATTTCGTTGGCCCCACACCCAACTTTGTGTGGGTTGCCGATATCACTTACATTCCGACCTGGGCGGGCTTTCTCTACCTGGCAGTGGTGCTCGATACTTTTAGCCGCCGCATCGTGGGCTGGGCCATGGCTACCCATCTGCGTACCGAATTAGTCCTCGAAGCGCTCAACATGGCCCTTGGCCAGCGCCGGCCTGCCGCCGTGATCCATCACTCCGACCAGGGCAGCCAAGGTGAATTCAAACAGTCGTCGCAACACTTCGAAATGGAGAGTTGCTATGACTACGCAAAAGCGCCGTTCCGATCGATGCGGGAGAGCCCCATTGCGGTCGCCGGGCCGGCCTTCGGCAGCACAGCGGGAGAACTATCAGCGGTTTTGGGCAGCGATTGCGGCGGGTGCTTCAACCGAGGACGCTGCTCTCGGCGCCGGCGTGTCGCCCCCGGTGGGTGGCCGGTGGTTCCGGAGGGCGGGCGGCATGCCACCGTTACATTTTTCGCAGTCTTCAAAGCCCCTGTCGGGGCGCTATCTAGCGTTTGCCGAGCGCGAAGAGATCGCCATCTTGCGAGTTCAGGAGCATGGGGTTCGCGCCATCGCCCGCAAGCTCGGGCGGGCCCCTTCGACGATTTCACGCGAACTGCGCCGGAACGCCGCGACCCGCAGCGGCGGACTGGAATATCGCGCCACCACCGCGCAATGGCATGCTGATCGATCGTTGCGCCGTCCGAAACCAGCCAAGCTGGCGGAGAATGAAATCCTGCGCCGTTATGCGCAAGAGCGGCTTGCAGGTGCGGTCACCGCGCCCGATGGAGTAAAGCTTAAGGGGCCGAAGGCGCCATGGAGGGGGCGGCGTGCGGGGCCCAGGCAGCACCGCCGGTGGGCGCTGGCGTGGAGCCCGGAACAGATTGCCAGGCGCCTGCCGCTGGACTTTCCCGCTGATGATTCGATGCGTATCAGTCACGAGACGATTTACCAGGCCCTTTACGTCCAGGGCCGGGGCGCACTGCGGCGCGAACTGACCGCCTGCCTCCGCACCGGCCGTGCGCTGCGCATGCCGCGGGCGCGGGTTCATGGCAAAGGCAAATCCTTCGTTTCCCCCGAAATCATGATCAGCGAGCGCCCCGCAGAGATTGCCGATCGGGCGGTGCCCGGTCACTGGGAGGGCGATCTCATCCTCGGCCTAGGCAGTTCGGCGATTGGCACTCTGGTGGAACGAACGACGCGCTTCACAATCCTGCTCCATCTGCCGCGCATGGCGGCCTACGGCGCTGCAGCACGGATCAAGAACGGCCCCCCGCTCGCCGGTCATGGGGCGGCGGCGGTCCGCGACGCCATCACGCGCACCATCACCAGCTTGCCCGAACAAATTCGGCAATCCCTCACCTGGGATCAGGGAGCGGAGATGGCGCAGCATGCGGACCTGCGGATCGCCACGGGGCTGCAGGTCTACTTCTGTGACCCGCATAGCCCATGGCAGCGCGGCACTAACGAGAATACCAATGGCCTGCTGCGCCAGTACTTTCCCAAGGGGACCGATCTCAGTGCACATTGTGCCAAGGACCTTGCGGCAGTAGCGATGACCCTCAATTCAAGGCCACGCAAAGCTCTTGGATGGAAAACCCCGGCGGAAGCCTTAAACCAGTATCTTCGATGAGCTAGAACGTAATGTTGCGACGACCGTTTGAATCCAGTCAATATACTGCGCTGGCCTTTGGCCAACGCTGTAAGGCGGCAGGTGTGCGGCCGTCGATGGGTTCGGTGGGCGATTGCTTCGACAACGCCATGTGCGAGAGTTTCTTTGCCACTCTCGAATGCGAATTGCTCGACCGCCGTCA
>DASXFB010000120.1:0-9716 GCA_036489815.1 Occallatibacter sp.
TGCAGGATGCTCCTTACGACGTGGTGCTTCTCGATATCTGGCTGCCCGACCGAGACGGCCTGGATGTGCTGGCCGATATACGCCAGCAGCCGGTCGAATCCCGGCCGGAAGTGGTGATCGTGAGCGGTCACGGCACCATTGAGGCGGCAGTGAAGGCCACCAAGCTGGGGGCCTACGACTTTCTCGAAAAACCGCTTTCGCTGGAACGCACGTTGATCGTGCTCAAAAACGCGGTGGAAGCGCGCAGGCTGCGGGCCGAGAACCAGGAATTCAAACGGCAGTTCGGCCTGGGAGCCGTGCTGACCGGCGAAAGCGTGCCGATGAAGGCGCTGCGCCAGCAGATCCGCCTGATGGCGCCGACCAACGGCCGCGTGCTGATTTATGGAGAATCGGGCACCGGCAAGGAGCTGATCGCCCGGGCCATCCATGCCGAGAGCCTGCGGCGCGACCGCGTCTTCGTCGAATTAAACTGCGCGGCCATCCCCGAGGCGCACATTGAAGCGGAACTGTTCGGGTATCGCCATGGGGCGCAGCCCGGCGCACCGGCCGAGCAGCGGGGTACGCTGGAGCGGGCCGACTCGGGAACGCTGTTTCTGGATGAAGTGGGCGACATGAGCCTGAAGACTCAGGCCAAGGTTCTAAGCGCGCTCGACGAGCAACTCTTTACGCCGGTAGGCGGCACACAGCCGCTGCGCGTGGATGTGCGCCTCATCGCTTCCACCAACAAGGATCTTGAAGAGGAGATTGCCAAGGGCAACTTCCGCGAAGACCTGTTCTACCGGCTCAACGTGGTTCCATTTTTCGTGCCGCCGCTGCGCGAGCGCAAGCAGGACATTCCGCCGCTGGTGCGGGAGTTCCTCGGCGAGTTTGGCCGCCAATACGGCCGGCCGCGCATGGAGATCGGGGAAGAGGCGCTGGGAGCGCTGGCCGCCTACCACTGGCCGGGCAACGTGCGCGAGTTGAAGAACGTCGTCGAACGCGTGCTCATCCTCAATCCGCGCGTGCTGCGGATTGAGCGCAAGCATCTGCCGCCGCTCACGCACAAGGCCGGCACACGGTCGACCGAAGAGTTCTCGACGCTGCAGCAGGCGCGGGATGCCTATGAGCGCGAGTACATCCAGAAAAAGATTGAAGAGGCGCGCAACAACATCAGCCACGCGGCAGAGCTGCTCGGGCTGGAGCGAAGCCATCTTTACCGCAAGATGAAAGCCCTCGGCATCGCAGTCCGCGAGACGTAAACCGGCAGCCCGCTAGAGCGAAACCAGAATTCGCGTGCCCTCGCCAAAAGCCTGCAAGGTGGCTTTTCCTTGAAAAAAAGCCACTTTAGTGGCGTGCCATTGGGTACAGCTATTCTGGTTCTGCTTTAATCGTCGGACCGCCGTCCCTTTCCCCTGGATCGCCGATCGCGCCCCGCACCCCGGCGGTCGATTGTGTCCACGCACGCCGTGGGAGCGTTACCGTGCTCTTCGGGCGCCGTTCCGGAGTCTTTCCACTTGTCGGGCGGCCGGTCGGCCGAGCGGCGCGCGGGCAACGACAGATGGATCGGCGGCCCAGACGAGGCGCGGGCTGCACGAACCGTTTCGGGAGCAGGCGCGGCGGAGCCGCCGGTGAGCATTTTGTTGAGGATCGGCAGCTGCGCGCGCTGGGTTTCTACGAAGTCGACGCCCTCGGCCGTCAGAGTAAACTCGGCGTTGTCTGCGCGGGCGACGTAGCCTTTCTTGACCAGATACCAGGTGGTGAAATCGAGATAGTCGCGGGGAAAGCCCATGCGCTGTTCAATCTCGGCGAGAGGTACCTCGGGCATGGAAGGATTGATGCGGCGCCGGTAGTAAAGCACGGCGAGCACGGCCAGCCTGCGGTTCAATTCGCCATCGAGATTGTCCATGAAGTCTACGGACGTGGAAAGAGGCACCGGCTCGCACGGATGGCTTTGGCGCCGGGCATCGTAGTCCGCGCGGCGCTCGGGATGGGAAAGCACGTCATAGGCCGTCTTCAGCAGATGAAACGTCTCAGCATCGCCTGATTCGGGATTATCCGGATGGAGGCGCGCGGCGAGAAATCGGTAGACGCGGTGAATCGTCTCTACATCGGCGTTCTGACTGATTTGAAGAAACTCATAATAATCGATCATTCCTAAGGGCAGATCCTTTTTTGATCTATAAGCTTTGGCAGATTGTAGCTTTCGGTTGCAGGCGATTGAAATAGCACAATGGGGCGTTGCGCGCGTTACCTTGGTGCCGATGGCATTTGCTCTCTCGTGTGCTACCGCGGCAAAGTCGGATTGAGTGGCGGGCTGTCCGGAAGCGGACGGCTGTTTGCGAAAACGAACAAAGCCCAAATTCCCGCGGGGCTCCGCCGGCAGGCCATGATGTTGCCGCTGAGGCTTTTGGGGACGAAAGGAACAACCAGAAGAGTGGCAGGCCAATTGCGCGGAGCAGAGAGGTGTGGGGGTGTGAGGGATGGCGTACTTTGAGCGGATGCGCGATGTGATCTCGGGCCCATTCAGCCCCGAGATTATCCGGCAGAGAGCCGCGGCCGGTTGGCAAATGGTTTCCATTGAATGGCGGCGCGAGCTGCCCGATGGAGAGGCGCCCGCCGAGGCCGTCTTCGACGAGGAGATTCCTTATGGACTGCGCATCTCCGATGATTGCGCGCGGCTCGAGGTTGACCGGGTCGAACACCAGGTGCTGATGGAGATGATGGAGATGCTGGCGCAGGACTTCTCCTATTCGGTGATTGTGAGCAGCCTGAACGAGAAGGGTTTCCGCATGCGCAATGGACGGCCGTGGAACCGGGTGGCGGTGTTTAAGATGATCCCGCGACTGATCGAGGTGGGCCCGCACTTCTTTGCGTCGAGCGAGTGGGAGAAGCGCCGGCAGCGGTTCGAACACGCCCGGCTGCCGGAGGGGGATTAGGCGCGCTCCATGGGCCGCCGAACCGGCCTGCCATCCGGTTCATCCGTTTCGCTCTCGATCTTCAGGCCGGCCGGGTCCAGCCTGGCGCCGCGCCGAGAACTGCATCCTCGCCTAGGGGCGCCCAGCGCCCGAGCCCGCGCCGCGCGTGGGACCACCACATTTCCCCCAGCGGTCTTGCTTCCTCTCCAGCTTTTCGCCTTCACCCAATTGAATCCCCAACAATCCGCTCCAAAAGCCATCCCTCACAGGTCGAAGCCCTGGGGAACTTTGAGGCCATTGATGCCCGGATTAAAAGCCGTAGCCTTCGAACAGAGTTCCTGCCCCGCCCAGGGCCGGCATTTCGGGGACCCCCGCCGCATCATTTAACGTAGGAAGAGGAAATTATTCTTGCCCGCGATCATGACAGGTTCCGCTTCGAAATCACTTCAAGGTATCCGCAGCCACAATCAATGGCTTGTCCTGATTGCGATGTTCAAGTTCGCGCAGGCGCTTCTTTTCGTCGCCATCGGGGTGGGCGCCCGGCGATTGCTCCACAAAGATATCGGCGATGAGCTGTACGCGCTGGCCGATCATCTCCGGTTCGATCCCGAATCGCGGTTCGTCAACTTCATCCTCGAGAAAGCAACGCTGGTGCATGATGCGCAATTGCGGCAGATTGGCTTTGTCGCCTTCTGCTACGCGGGTATCGGCATCGCCGAAGGGATCGGCCTGTATCTCGAGAGGATGTGGGGCGAGTTTCTCACCCTCGCCATCACGGCGTCTTTCCTGCCTTGGGAGATCTTCGAGGTTTACCGCCGCGTTACCTGGCCGCGCATCTCGCTGCTGGCCATCAATATCCTGGTTTTCCTCTATCTGATCAAAGTGGTGACCGATCGCGGACGGCACAAGGTACGCGGACGGCGGTAAAATTCATCCCGCAGCCAAGGGTATGTCGAGGAACAATCCGGGCTGTTTCGCTTTTTATTCCCCTAACATACAACTTTAGGGTCTGTCCAGTAGCCGAACCAAATCCATAAACACTACATCTTGGGCTCGATCAGGGAAGATCACCTATTAGCGGATTTTCCCACAGATGCGTCGCATTTCCGCCGCTTCAGGCGGATTTTGCCCTTGGCGCAGCCCCAGAATGGCGCTACTATCGACCGTGGGTGGTAATTATTGGAGCTGAGTGGAGTACAGGGGAATCACACTCAGATAATTACAGCCCGAGTTTACTCCTTTTTGTTCCCCTCAAACCGGTTTTCAGGCTGGTGGGCCCGACAAGGGGATCAGCCTGAATAACCGAATAACGATTTAGAGCTGATAGTCCATTCCGCGGTTCAGGATGCGCATCCTCGGCGGAAGGCGAAAGAGGCAAGAGATGTTCCGCGGCAACCACCCGGCCAAGGTCGATGAGAAGGGACGGCTGAAGCTTCCGGCTGCGTTCAAGCAGCTTTTGGACGCCCAGCACGTGACCCAGTTCTACATCACCTCGACGGATGGCACGAAGGCCGAGGTCTGGCCGCTGCCGGTGTGGGAGAAGCTCGAAACGAAGATGGCGGAATTCAGCACGATGAACGACGCCGTGGAGAAGTACCTGAGTCTGACTGGCTACTACGGCCAGCAGGTAGAGATGGATAACCAGACGCGGGTCACGCTGCCGCAGATTCTGCGCAGTGCGGCCAAGCTGGATGCGGAGGTGGTCGTGATGGGCAAGATCGACCATCTGGAAGTCCACAACCAGGCGTTGTTTGAAGCGAATCTGCCCTCGAACTCCCTCACCGCTGACGATCGCCGCTCGGTAGCCGCGATTCTCAACGGGCGGAGTTGAAAAAGCCCCTCAGGGGGAGCGCATGACTGAGCGAAAAGCCCGCCATGTGCCCGTTCTTTTCGAAGTTGCATTGGATCTTCTTCGCATCCGCCCCGGCGGAACCTATGCGGACTGCACGCTAGGCCTTGCCGGTCATGCGGAAGGCATTGCGAGGCGCCTGGGTCCCGCGGGACTGCTGATCGGATTCGACCGCGATCCCGAGGCGCTGGCCTTGGCAAAGGAGCGGCTCGATCGGGTTTGCGCGGAGTTGGGGGAACAGGCTCCGCGGGTGAAGTTGATCGGCGAGGCGTTCAGCTCCATTGCACAGCATGTTGAGCCGCAATCGCTGGACGGTTTGCTGGCCGACTTTGGGGTAAGCAGCCTGCACTTCGACGAAGCGCGCAGAGGATTTAGTTTTCAGGCGGACGGGCCTTTGGATATGCGTATGGATACGCGCCGAGAGCCCACCGCCGAGCAGGTGGTGAATGAGATGGACGAGCGCGAGCTTGCGAATCTTATTTACGAATACGGTGAGGAAAGGAGGTCGCGGACAGTCGCCAGAGCCATTGTGCGGGGGCGGCCGGTTGCAACGACGGGGCAGTTGGCCCGGATTGTAGCCTCAGCCGTCCCGCCAATGAAACACATTCACCCGGCTACACGAACTTTTCAGGCTCTTCGTATTTACGTCAACCGCGAGTTGGAAGAAATCCGGGCACTGCTTGAGGCCGCACCGCAATTGCTTAAGCCCTCCGCACGGCTCGTCGTTATCAGTTTTCATTCTCTTGAAGATCGCATCGCGAAAGACAATATCCGGGCGGGCGCCCAGCAGGGAATCTGGGATGTGTTGACCAAAAAGCCGGTGACGGCGGGTGAAGAAGAGATAAACCGCAATCCTCGCGCGCGGAGCGCGAAGCTGAGAGCGGCGGAAAGGCAGTAAGACAGGGAACAGTTCGCAGTTCATAGCTCGCAGAGGGCAATCGCTTTGACTGCGCACGGGAACTGTGAACTACGAACTGAGAACTGAGGAGAACCACCATGGCGGCATGCACGACAACGTATTTCGAGGCCGGACGAAGCTGGCAGACGCGCGTAGCCGAGCGCAACACCGAGCTAATGGCGCAGCAGGCTTTGCGCAGGCGGCGCGTGCGCACGCCGGAGTTCTATTTCACCAAGCATTTTGACAATTCGCGGCTTTTGAAGGCCCCCGATCCGGTCCGCGTGCGCCAGATGCGCAGCTTCGCCGCCGCCGCGACCGTGCTCTTCTCACTGATCATGATCTACGGGTTGCAACACTTCTACGCCATTGAGAGCAGCTATCACGTGGAGAGCGAAAAGCAGGCCGTGGAGCAGCTGCGCGAAGAAAACCGCCAATTGCGCCTGACCGAAGCCCAGTTGACGCAGCCCGGCAGGATCGACGGACTGGCTCGCCGGTTCGGGCTGGCTGCGCCGCAACCTGGCCAGGTCGTACACCCGAATGCTGCTCCCGTCTACGGAGCACCCGTGCTTGCGCAGATCGCACCGCCGAAAGGCAGCTTTTAGGCCCTTAGCTCGCGATACGGCGCCATAAGGAACGAAACAGCTAGAGGCTAGAAACACATTTATGGCAACCGCCGTCCGAGCCATTCGCACTCGCCCCACAATGCCGCGCGCTATTCCCCTCCGGCGGACGCGGTTCTGGATCATCTGCCTCTTCTTTCTTCTCTGGGCCGGCGCCATCGCGACCCGGCTCTTCTGGCTGCAGGTCGTGCGTCACAGCGATTATGTCGAACGCGCGGAGAAGCAGCAGCAGCGCACCTTTGAAGTAGCTCCCCGCCGCGGCATCCTTTACGACCGCAATCTGCACGAGTTGGCCATGACGGTGCTCGCCGATTCCATCTACGCCGATCCGAGCGAGATGGACGACAAGCAGGCCGCAGCACGCACTCTTTCCGCTCTCACGCACACCGACCCTGAGGACGGGCGCACCACCGAGAAGGAGATTGCGCAGCGGCTCAATGACGGCCATAATTTTGCCTGGATCGCGCGGCGCGTGACACCGGAAGTTGCATCACGGGTGCGCGCGCTGAACATGAAGGGGATCTACTTCCAGAAGGAGTTCCAGCGTTTCTATCCCGACAACCAGATCGCCGCGCAGGTGCTGGGTTATGTGGGCGTGGACGATAACGGTCTGGGGGGCCTGGAAGAAAAATACAATAGCGGCCTGCACGGCGTTCCGGGCGAGATGTACACCGCCATGGACGCGCGCCGCAAGGTGCTCGGCTCGACTGAGCGCGAGCCGGAGCCGGGCCGCAACCTGGTGCTCACGATCGACGAAAACATCCAGTTCATGGCCGAGCAGGCGCTGGACCGCGCCATGCAGAAGACGCAGGCTCTCAACGGCACCGTGGTGGTGCAGGACGTGCACACGGGGCAGATTCTTGCGCTCGCCATCCGGCCCACTTTCAATCCCAACAAATTTCGCCACACCACGCCGGCGCTCTTGCGCGATCACGCGGTGAGCGATGTCTACGAACCAGGTTCCACATTCAAGCTGGTCACCTACGCGGCGGCGATGGACGCAAAAGTTGCCACGCCCGACGACATGGTGGATTGCCAGGGCGGACAGATCAATCTTTACGGCCGGATCATCCACGATGACAGGAGCGATCGTGGAATGGGAACTGTCTCTGTTGCCACCGCTCTCGCCCGCTCCAGCGATGTCGGCGTCGTCAAACTGGCCCTCAAGCTCGGGCCTGAGCGCCTCTACGACTACATTCGCGCCTTCGGCTTTGGCCAGCGCTCCGGCATCGAGCTGCCCGGCGAAACACGCGGCCTGCTGCGGCCTGTCAAGCGCTGGCAGCCGGCATCCATCGGCTATGTCGCGATCGGCCAGGAAGAAGCGGTGACCCCACTCCAGCTTGTCTCGATGGTCTCGACCATCGCCAACGGCGGTACTTATCTGGCACCGCATATTTTGATGCCGCAACCCGCGCTAAGCCCGGACTCGAGCCAAAAAGCGTCCTTGCCGCAGGCGGCCCAGACAGCTCAACCGTTCAAGCCTGGCGAAGACCTTCCCAATCCGCTGCCTGCCGACGCGCATCGCGTCATCAGCACCATGGCCGCCGCCGAAATGCGCAAGATGATGGAAGGCGTGGTGCTCTTTGGCACTGGAAAGCGCGCGCAGCTGGATGGCTATTCCTCGGCCGGAAAAACCGGAACCGCCCAAAAGATTGACCCTGCCACGCACCTCTATTCCAAGTCGATGCACATCGCATCGTTCGCGGGCTTTGCGCCGGTCAATACGCCTGTCATCTCCGTCGCCGTGATCATCGATGATCCCAAGGGCGCCTATTACGGCACCGATGTCGCCGCGCCGGTCTTTGCTGATGTGGCGCAGCAGGTGCTCGAATACCTCGGCGTGCGGCACGATATCGATTTACGCCCGGCGGCAACAGATACTCAAGAAGCAAAGAATCAACCAGCGCCCGCGGAAGACGATTCTGGTTCGCAAGATCAGGATATCCAGGCGCTCTACGACGCCGCCAACGATCTGCCCAGCGACGACCCGCAGAGCGCAGCTCATCAAGAGGCCGCAACGCCGGCCGCCAATAGAGCGGCTTCCGCGCTGGCCCCGGCTCCGGCCACAGATGCGAAGAGCGCCGACCCGGCTTCGCAGCCTGTCACCGGCGCACCCGCCTCCGCTCCGCAGCCTTCAGGAGACGCCGAGCGATCAGCGACGAAGACGATCCAGCTTCCCGATGCGAAACAACTGCCTGTTCCTTCGCTCATCGGGTTGCCGGTGCGCCAGGTAATCGAACAATCCAGCGGCGCCGGCTTCGAGGTCGAGATCACCGGCCGCGGCATCGCGCGGCAGCAGGCGCCCGCTCCCGGCGCCATGGTTTCTCCCGGAACCAAACTCGTGGTCCGCTGCACGCCCTAAGCGGGCGCAACCCGGGTCCCGGTTCCTGACAATCTACAATCGAGCACAGCATGAACTGGAACGGCCTCATCGCGGAAGTCGACGCCATCGGCTCGGGCGGCGGCTCGGACGCGTCCATTACCGGCATCGAATATGACTCGCGCCGCGTGCGTCCCGGCTCCGTCTTCGTCGCCATGAAGGGCGGCTCGACGGATGGCAATCGCTATGTGGAGAAAGCGGCCGCCGCGGGCGCGCTGGGCATCCTTACCGATTCCCCGCAGATCTTTGACCATCTGCTCGTCTTTCAGCCCGGCTTGCCGGTGCTTGAAGTGGAACACGGCCGCCGCGCGCTGGCACAGGCGTCGGCTGCGTTTTTCGGTCACCCCGAGCGCAAGCTCGCGGCCACCGGCATCACCGGGACCAACGGCAAAACGACCACCGCGTTCCTGCTCGAATCGCTGTTGAACGCAGCCGCGCGCAAGACGATCCTCATCGGGACCATTGAATATCACGTGGCGGGCGAGGTGCGGCCTTCCGCGCACACCACGCCCGAGTCGCGCGATCTTTTCGAACTGATGGCCGAGGGTGCGGCGCGCGGCGCAACGGAGCTGATTACCGAAATTTCAAGTCATGCGCTTGACCAGAGGCGCGTGGCAGGCATCGACTTTGATGTGGCTGTGTTTACCAATCTCACGCGAGACCACCTCGACTATCACCGGACGATGGAGAACTATTTCGCCTCCAAGCGCTTACTCTTCGACGGCACGGTGTATCCTGCGCCACGCGTAGCCGTCATCAACGCCGATGATCCGCGAAGCGAAGAGCTCGCTACGGCGGCGAGCGCGGCAGGGGTGGAGATTCGCAAGTATGGCATTCGCGGCGGCGAATGGCGCGCCGCCCATTACACCCTCACGCCGGCCGGCGCCGTGCTCGACCTTGAAACGCCGGCAGGTTCGGCTTGCGTGACCTCACCACTCGCCGGAGAGGTGAATATTCTCAACCTGCTTGCGGCGTTTACAGCCGCCCATGCGCGCGGCATTTCTTTTGATGCGCTGGTCGAATCTGTTCCGCGTCTGAATCGTGTGCCGGGCCGTTTTCAGCCGGTGGATGCGGG
>DASXFB010000123.1:0-22983 GCA_036489815.1 Occallatibacter sp.
GCAGCGGGGGCGAGGATCTGAAAGGATTCATCTATCAAACCAACGTCGGCTGCGACAGCGGGAGCGCGTTCGATTTGATTGGATGGATCGACGACGAGAAGTCGGCCGTCGAAGTTGAGCTGGCCAAGCATTTCTCCGAAATTGTGAAGGGTTTCAAACTGGCTCCCGGATTCGCGTACCAGGAAAAATACATGTTGTCGGACAAAGCGCTCAAAGACTACGAACTGGCCGCGCTGAAGGCCAAGGCAACGGGCAATGACGCGGCCCGGTTTCGCATCATGTGGCTGCCGGTTGTCGAGGCTACGGCTTCGGCTAATCTTCTCGCCATTCGCCGGCTTGTGCCGGAGGAGAAAGCTCCGGCCAAGAAGTTCGCAACCGCATAATGCGCTTCGTTTCCGTACACCCTCCACGGCGAGCGAGCACCGGCAGAATCCCGGTGCGCCGACTCCAGTAGCCAGCTTCTCGGTAACAAAGGTTGGCTCCGCCACGTAACGGGACAGGTTCCCCTCTGCCCCTTGCGGAAAACAGGCACCCAAGACCGGGCTATAGTGAAACCTGGCGACTCTCTCACGACCCTCGCTCCGGCGTGACGAATCAAGGCAACTACACAAATCGCCCCATGCTTTGGGAAGACGAACCGCCCGCGGACTCGCGCGTGCGGCGGATGCAGCAGGACGCGCCCCTTTCAGGACGCATCCGCCGCAACGGCCCCGGCATGCCTCCCAGCATGCCCGTCGACATGGAAGATCCTGAAGATGACGAGCCACGGGGAGTGCGCCGGTTCCCCTCTGCTGTGCCCAGCGGGCGCTGGTGGCGCCCGGCGAACACGGCGGGGCGCATCTTTCTCGCGCTGGGAGCGATGACCGTCCTCGGCGGCCTGATTGCGGTTACGCTGATGTTTCGCAACTTCCTTGAGCGCGATGCGCGCTTCCGCATCGTCGGCGCGGCCGATATCCAGGTCACCGGGCTGACGGAAGTGAGCCGCGCGGAGATGCTGCCCGTCTTCGGCGAAGACATCGGACGCAACATCTTCTTCGTGCCGCTCGATCTGCGGCGCAAGCAGCTTGAGGCCATCCCATGGGTCCAGCGTGCGACTGTGATGCGGCTGCTTCCAGACCAGATTCGCATCGCTGTTGTCGAGCGCAACCCGGTGGCCTTCACGCGTCTTGGCGCCGGACAAGCCCAGCAGGTCGGCCTGGTGGACGCCGATGGCGTCCTGCTGTCCATGCCGGCATCGGCCATGGCGCAGCATCATTATTCTTTTCCCGTGGTCACCGGCATCGATCGCGGTGATCCCGCCGCCGCGCGCAAGGCGCGCATGGCAGTTTACCTGCGCATGATGAGCGATCTCGACTCCACCGGCCAACGTTACTCCGAGCAGATCTCGGAGATCGACCTCACCGATCCCGAAGACGCGCGCGTCCTGATGCCGGAGCAGGGCGCCGACATCCTCGCGCACTTCGGCGAAGACCACTTCCTGGAGCGCTATCAACGCTACCGGGCCCACATCGCCGAGTGGCGCCAGCAGTATCCCCATTTGGCTGCCGTTGATCTGCGCTACGATCACCAGGTTGTGCTGCAGATGGCCTCAGGCAAAGAAGCATCGGACAACTCTGCCGGAACGAATGCCGCCGCAAATGGGGCGAGCCGTTCGTCTGCGAGCAAGCCACCGCCAGGCCACCCGGCGGTGAGCGCCAAACCAAGAACCACCGGCAACGGTTCTACTGCGGCCAGAAGAAGAGCGGCCGAGCAGAAAAAGAAGCGCGCGGAGGGCCGCCGCGCCGCGCTGCAAACAATCCACGCAAGCGCTGCAAATCGAGCTGCGGCGGAAGGTGAGTGAGCCGATGAACCAGACACCGGACAATCTGATCGTGGTTCTCGACATCGGCAGCGCGCACACCCGCGTGGTGGCCGCTGACCTGAATGAGGGCGTGCTGCGCTATTGCGGCCATGGCGTTGTGGAATCGGCGGGCATGCGCAAAGGCTTGATTGCCGAGCTGAGTCCCGCGGCCAAGGCCGTGCGTGCAGCCAACGAGCAGTGCGAGCGGATCGCAGGAATCAATATCGAGGACTGCGTGGTCGGCATAGGCGGTCCGCACGTGCGCGGCGTGAATTCGAATGGCGGCTTCCGGCTGGGCACCCGCATGCGCGAGATCACCCGCGAAGATGTCCGCACCGCCGTCGAAAGCGCGCGCGCCATCGAGCGGCCCGCCGATCGCGAGATCCTGCACCTTTTGCCCCGCCAGTTCATCCTCGATGAGCAGCCGGGCATCTTCGATCCCGTGGGCATGGTCGGCGCGCAGCTTGAGGTGGACCTGCACATTGCCACCTGCTCCGGTTCGGCGCTGCAGAGCACCGTCACCTGTGCCAATCGCGCCGGGCTCGAAGTGACCGAAGCGGTTCTTGAAGCCATCGCTGCGGCGGAATGCACCCTTTCGGCCGACGAGCGCGAGTTGGGCGTCTGCCTGCTCGATATCGGCGCGCACTCCACCGACATGATCGTCTTCTTTGAGGGCGCGACGGCGCATACCGCATCGGTTCCCATCGGCGGCGCGCACTTTACCAACGATCTCGCCATCGGGCTGCAAGTGCCTGTGGCGCAGGCGGAGGAGCTGAAGCGGCAGTATGGCAACTGCGTCGTGACCGCCGTGCCGCAGCATGCCGAAATCGAGATCGCCAATCCGCAGCCGCGCCGGCTGGGGCTGCGCACGGTGGCCGAAATTCTGGAGCCGCGCGCCCGCGAGCTGATGTATTTTGTGAGAGAGAGCCTGCGCCGTGGCGGTGTGCTGGAAGCGCTCGGCGCAGGCTGCGTGCTCACCGGCGGGGGGTCGCTGCTGCCCGGACTTTTAGACGTGACGGAGAGCCAGTTGCGCGTTCCGGCGCGCACCGGGATTCCGGTTCGCCTGTCGCACATGCCCGGCGAGCTGGCCCATCCCAGCTTTTCCGCAGCCCTCGGGATGCTGCTCTACGCGCACCGCACCCGCATGATGCGGGCCGCGGAAGAT
Source organism: Occallatibacter sp. (assembly GCA_036489815.1). Lineage (GTDB taxonomy): Bacteria > Acidobacteriota > Terriglobia > Terriglobales > Acidobacteriaceae > Telmatobacter. Next base: position 3,006 of record DASXFB010000123.1, read on the forward strand.
CATAGTTTGCGCGCCAAGCTGCGGGCCATGTTTGCCACCAGTTTTTAGAATCGGAGGAGTCGAGCGCTTATGGAACAGCCTAAAAAGGAAGCCGGGGAGATGCGCATTCAATATCACGAGGAGACGCCGCGCGGAGCACGGATCAAGGTCATCGGCGTGGGCGGCGGCGGCGGCAACGCCGTCAACCGCATGATCCAGGCGCGCATGGAGGGGGTGGAGTTCATCGCCGCGAACACGGATGTCCAGGCGCTCAAGCTCTCGCATGCTCCGGTCAAGCTGCAGCTTGGCGTGCGCCTCACCTCCGGACTGGGCGCGGGCGCAAATCCTGACGTGGGGCGCCGCGCCGCGCTCGAGGACTCGGAGAAGATCATCGAGGCCCTCGAAGGCGCGGACATGGTCTTTGTCACCGCCGGCCTCGGCGGCGGCACCGGCACGGGCGCCGCGCCGGTCATCGCCTCGCTGGCCAGCGAGATGGGCATCCTCACCGTCGCCGTCATCACGCGGCCTTTCGGCTTTGAAGGCAAGCGCCGCCTGCAGCAGGCCGAGCGCGGTTTGAAGGAACTGCTCGAGAGCGTCGACACCATGATCGTGATCCCCAACGAAAAGCTGCTCGACGTAGCCAAGGACGCCGGCTTCTTCGAGAGCTTTCGCATCGCCGACGACGTGCTGCGCCAGGGCGTGCAGGGCATCTCCGACATCATTACCATCCCCGGCATCATCAACCGCGACTTTGCCGATGTGAAGACCACCATGGCCGGGATGGGCCACGCCGTGATGGGCACCGCCGTTCGCTCCGGCCCCGATCGCGCTGTGGAAGCGGCGCAGGCAGCCATGGCGTCGCCGATGCTCGAGGCCGGCGCTATCGACGGCGCGCGCGGCATTCTCATCAACATCACCGGCTCGAGTTCGCTCAAGCTTTCTGAAGTCAACGAGGCTTCCTCGCTCATCCAGACCTCGGCCCACGAAGACGCCAACATCATCTTCGGCGCCGTGCTCGATGAGAAGATGGGCGAAGAGGTGAAGATCACCGTCATCGCCACCGGCTTCCGCGACCAGATGCCCGAGCGCCGGGCCCGCATGTTGAGCGTGGAAGAGGCGCCCGTGGTTTCCGTGCCTGTTTCGGTGCCGGTGGTCTCGCCCGACCACTGGATGCGCGAGCCGGCTCCGGAACCCGTGAAGGCTTCCGCTCCCGCCGTTCCCGCCCCGCCCCGCTTCATGAGCCAGGATGAAGACGAAGGTTCCGGCAACGCGTTCTTTTTCTCCTCCGCCGCGCCCGTCGTGGCCACAACGGTAACGGTAAGCGCCTCTCCGGCCAGGTCCGAAGCTCAAAGCGGATCGGAACCGAGGCCCGGGGCTGCGGCCGCGCCTGCCGCGACGTCGTTCGAGCGGAATGCCCCAGCCCAACCCGCTGCCTCATCCGGTGATGAGGCCGAAGAATTTCCCTCTCGCACCTGGAGCGCCTCGGAGCTCGAGGAGCCGAATGCTCCCTCGGTCACCCCTCTTTTCTCTCAGAACTCAGTCGAAGCGGAGCGCGATCTTGACGTCCCGGCGTTCATGCGGCGCCTCCAGTTCTGAATCCGACCATCGGGGTATGTTTTTACGCAACCTTGGGCTCAGTTGGCTTCCTTCGCTGTCGCCCTTGAATGGAAGGTCAGATTTCGACGGAGGCCACGCAACCCAGGAATGGTTCTCCGCAGCGCAAGAGGCGCGCTTTCGTTACCGTCGCGCACTCTAAAGTTGTAGAGCTTTTTAGTCGATGCGAGGGCATCATGGGGCTACATCTTCGGTTATCGTAGAAACAGGCACACACAGAATCGCTCCACGCTGAGCCAATGGCAGACCCTTCTCGATCGGGGTGTCCAGCAGGCCCGCATTGAAACGCAGGAATATCGTTTCCGCACTATGGAACGTATGAGATTCTCAAGGCTGCCGATAAACCAGGAAGTGCGCTGTCCACGGAACGAACGCACAGCATGAATTCCAATTGTTGAGAGGATGTTGACTGGGATGAAAGTCTCCTGCGTTTGGACCATCGGACTGGCTCTTGCCGCTTCCAGCATGGGCGCTGGCAGCGCTCACGGATTGGATGCGCCGCAAAAGCTTCATCATTCGAGGACGACCGAACCCCATCTTACCGAGACTCATCGCACGGCCAGCCATCATGGAGTCCGCTCCGCGTCCATCGCTTCGCACACCGGCGCGCATAGGATTCATACCGGAGTCGCCGTTCGAAGCCGCGCGCATCTTCGCCGCGCCTCGCTCACGGTGCACCATCGTTACTACGAGCGCTTCACGGCCAGTTCCATTGTGGACGGCCCTGTAGGCTACGGAGACATCACCGCCGGCGAAGACCCCGTCATCCGCCAGGCGGCCATCGACGCCTTGGGCGATGTGAACGGCACCGCGGTCGTCATCGATCCCTCGAACGGACGCATTCTGGCCATGGTCAACCAGAAGCTTGCGCTTTCACCGGGCGCCGAACCATGCTCGACCATCAAGCTCACTGTCGCCATGGCCGCGCTCTCTGAGGGGATCGTCACGCGCGACACCATGGTGAAGCTGCCCGGCTTCCGCATGAACATGACCCAGGCGCTGGCCCACAGCAATAACCTCTACTTCGAGGAGCTGGGCAGGGAACTGGGCTTCGAGCGCGTCCGTCATTACGCCACCGAGTTCGGGCTGGGCGAGCTGGCAGGCTACCACATTGCGGGCGAGCAGCTCGGCGAATATCCCGATCATGAGATCCCGCAGGCCGACGGCGGCGTAGGCCGCATGTGCAGCTTTGGCCAGGGTGTCTCGCTCACTCCTCTGCAACTGGGAGCCTACGTTGCCGCTATCGCCAACGGCGGGACGCTCTACTATCTGCAACACCCCACCACGCCGGAAGAGGCCGCCGACTTCCAGCCCCGCGTCAAGCGCACGCTCGACATCGCCCGCTATGCGCCGGAGATGCTCGACGGCATGGCCGGCGCCGTGGAATATGGCACCGCGCGCAGTCTGCGCGTCAACTTCCAACAGTTCCCCGTCTTCGGCAAGACCGGCACATGCTCCAATGATGGAACCCGCTACGGCTGGTTCGCCTCCTATTCCAGCTCGCCGCAGGGCAGCCTGGTGACGGTCTTCTTCCTCGAAGGCGGCCGCGCCGTCTTCGGTCCGCGCGCTGCCGAGCTCACCGGCGAGTTTTACCGGAACCTCTGGAGCCGCGACTACTTCCGCACCCGGAGCCAGGAAGCCCAGTCCGATGCCGGCGCGGTGACGGCGACTCCCGTCGGCGCGACGCGATAACTCGCGCAAACTTCTCTTGAGCGAAAGAGCCGCCTGCGGGCGGCTTTTTTGCTGTGCTGTCGCCGAGAATGCGGGCAAGCGCCTGCATCGCATCTTGCATCCGGCCTTTGGCAGCCGCCGAAGGCTCCAGTTTGGGTTTCGTCCATGGGCTGGCAAGACCGCATCGCCGCGTTCAGCTCGCTTCCGATTCTCCGGGAAGGCGCATCCCGAAAGAGCTCTCTGAATCGCGGCGATATATTCTAAGCAAGCTATGGACAACGTAAACTGGGTCGTCGCCGGCATTGGCGACATCGCACAGCGGCGCGTCATTCCCGCTATTCTCGCCGAGCGGCGCAGCTCGCTCTACGGCCTGGTCACCCGCACCCCCGCCAAGGCGGAGGCTTATCCCGCCGCGTGTGTCTGGTCCAGCATCGAGGAGGCGCTCGAGGACGACGCCGTCGACGCCGTCTACATCGCGCTGCCTGTAGCCATGCATGCCGATGCCGCCGTTGCCGCTCTGCGCGCCGGCAAACATGTTCTTTGTGAGAAGCCCATGGCCATCAACGAGGCGGAGGCCGAGCGCATGGTCACCGAGGCGCGCATGGCCGGGCGCCTGCTCGGCGTCTCCTATTACCGCCGGCTCTACCCCAAACTGATCCGCGCCAAACAGCTTATCGCCGAAGGCGCAATCGGCCAGCCCGTGCTTGCCGAGGCCAACAGCCATAGCTGGCTGCCGGAGGAAGGCCGGGGCTGGCTGCGCGATCCGGCGCTGGCCGGCGGCGGCCCGCTCTTCGACATTGGCTCGCATCGCATCGATGCGCTGAATTTTCTCTTCGGCGAGCCGGAACAGGCATGCGGTCTGCTCTCCAATGCCGTCCATCCCATGGATGTCGAGGACTCCGCGTCCCTGGTGATCGAATTCGCGGGCGGAGTGCATGGCATCGTCGACGTACGGTGGAACTCGCGCCTGCCCCGGGACCAGTTCCGCATCATCGGCACGGAGGGCGAACTGAATCTCGAGCCTCTCAATGGTCCGGATCTGCGCGTCCACAGCGTGGCGGGCGGCATTGAGGCCGAGATGCTCCCCGCGCACGCCAACGTGCATTATCCCCTGGTGTTGAATTTCGTGGGCGCCGTGCTGGCGCATGCGCCCGCGAGCCTCGCCTGCCCCGGCGAGCAGGGCCAGTGGGTAGATTGGGTCATCGAGCAGGCGGTGCGCACGCGAAACCTGCAGGCGTAAAAACCTGCGGCCCGGCAGCCTGCGCGCAACCATTTGCAACGAATCGCGCGCCGGAACATCTTCTATGATGAGTTCACCCGCTCCGATTTGCCTCGCTCCGCGGCGCCGGGTGGCCTAGTTCCAGACTTTGCAGCAGATAGGGCGTTCGATGGCTCTGCCTACCCACATCTTGGTCATGTACGGCTACCTGCTGCTCTTCGCCTGGGTGCTGATCGAGCAACTCGGCGTTCCGCTGCCTGCCACGCCCGTCTTGCTTGCCGCAGGAGCGCTCTCGGCCGAGCGGCAGCTCAGCTTTCCCCTGGCCCTGCTGGCCGGCGTGGGTGCCGCGCTCGCCGCCGATTCCTGCTGGTTCTTCATCGGCCGGCGCTACGGCCATCACGTCCTGCGCATCCTCTGCAAGCTGTCGCTTGAACCCACCACCTGCGTCCGCCGCACGCAGGACTCCTTTGGACGCCGCCGCGGCGTGATGCTGATGTTTGCCAAATTCGTTCCCGGCCTCGGCATCCTGGCTCCGCCTGTGGCGGGTGAAAACGGCATGAACTATGCCGCCTTTCTATTGTTTGACGGCCTCGGAGGGGCGATCTGGGTAAGCGCGCTGCTCGCTTGCGGGCGCTTCTTCGGCGACCTGCTCAAGCGGGATCCCAGTTTGCTCTCATGGGTGGCCCGATTCTCGGGAGCGCTGCTCGCGCTCGCCATCATCGGCTTCTTCCTCGGCCGTCTCTATCGCCGCCGCGCCGTGCTGAAGCGTCTGGCTGCGGCGCGCCTCGAACCCGCAGAGCTCAAACGCCTGCTCGATGCCGGCGAGCCGGTCTACATCGTCGACCTGCGCCATCCCCTCGAGCTGCTGCCCGATCCCTTCACGCTGCCCGGCGCGTTGCACCTCTCGCCCGATGCGCTCGCCTCACGCCATCTGGAGATCCCCCGCGACCGCGACATTATTCTCTATTGCACCTGTCCCAGCGAGGCTACGGCCGCCAAAACCGCGATGACGTTGCACAAGCTGGGGATCGACCGCGTGCGCCCCTTGCGCGGCGGTTTCGACGAATGGAAACGCCTCGGCTTTCCGCTCGATCCCATCGCGCCTGCGCTCACCACGATCCAGCCGGCGGCTGCGGTGCAGACTGCGCAATAATCCTAACGGATTCTAGGAACGGCTCTTCGCAAACAACGCCGCGATGCTTGCGCCGATCGGCGAGCCAATCCCGCTACAGGCATCGGGTCCGGCCGCCGCATTGTAATAACCGTTTCCGCCTACCGTGATGTCGTTGAAGGCCTTCTGATTCTTCCACAACGTCGGCGTCAGGAAGCCGAGCTTGGTGCCGAAGGCCGCAAAGAGTCCCGCGTAGAGCGGCGCCACCGCGCTGGTTCCACCGACCACGGTGCTCGATCCATGAACGAAGATGTTATAGCCCGTATTCGGGTCCGCATCGCCGGCGACGTCCGGCACCATGCGCCCCGTGCCGTACTGGCTGTTCGCCGGCGCGGGCGGCGCGCCGATCTGGAAGCTCTGCGCCGGAAAGATCGTCGAGTAGCCGCCGCCGGTTCCTTCGCCGTCCGTCTGCCCCGGATTGTCATTCCACACCGTCTCTTCCGTGGTGGTCTTGTAGGTGCCGCCGCAGCCCACGATGTGCGGACACGAGGATGGGCAATCCACATTCGCGGGCGTCGAGCCACCATCGCCCGAGTCGTTATCGCCCGAAGCCGCAAAAACGGTCATGCCTCCCGCGGTTGCGGACTGAGCGGCGGACTCCATCTGTTCGGCCCCGGCCGTGCCCCACTCCGCTTCGTCCGCGCCCCACGAGATGGTGCACACATCGCAGCCGTCGGAAGCCGCCTTGGCCACTGCCGAAGCAATGTCCTGGGACCAGTACATGCGGATCGTCGCCGCCTTGCCGGTGGCCGCGTAATAAGAAGCGCCGGCGACCTGGATGTCGAGCGCAACTTCGTAATCGGCTTCGCCGGCCGAGCCGCTCTGGTTGGGCGTGTTTACTGTGCCGTCCACGGAAACATCGGTGATCGAGGGCACCGGCTGATTGACGGACTGGAAGAATGCGGTCATGTCCGACATGACCCATCCGCCGCCCAACTCGACGATGGCGATCACGCCGCCTCCGGCCAGACCGCTCGGCCAGTTATAGGCCTTGCACAGGTTGGGCACCATCCACGGCGTGGCCGCCGCAGCCTCCGGGCGCAGCCGGTCGATCCGTTTCACGCGCGAGCGCAGTTTGAAGTAAGGGTGGCATCCGTACTTGGGGGATTTGCTCATGGCGGGGCTCCTTTTCAACGTGAGCATCGCACAACCGCCCGCCGCAGGGCAAAACCGCTCCGCGCACGGCAGTGAAGGAGCGAGCAAAAGACGTAGTATGGGTGGAGGCACGGTAACCACCGCACGGAGCATATTCTTGGCTTACGACGATCTGCGTGATTGGATCAGGACTCTCGAAAAAAACGGCGAGCTCAAACGCATCAAGGAGGAAGTGTCGCCGGAGCTCGAAATCACCGAGATCACCGATCGCGTAAGCAAGATGAAAGGCAATGCGCCCGGCGGCCCGGCGCTGCTGTTTGAAAATGTGAAAGGCCATCCCGGCCACAAGGTCTTCATCAACCAGTTCGGCAGCGAGCGCCGCATGGTGATGGCGCTCGGCGTCAACCGGCTCGATGAGATCGCCGACCGGATTCACGCGCTCATGCATCTCAAGCCACCCACCGGCGGCTTCTTTGACAAGCTCAAGATGCTTCCCCAGCTTGCTGAGCTGGCCAACATTTTCCCCAAGACTGTCGGTGCGAAAGACGCCCCATGCAAAGAGGTGATTCTCCGCGACCGTTTCGACCTCAATGCGTTTCCAATTTTGAAGTGCTGGCCGCACGACGCCGGCCGGTTCATCACGCTACCGTGCGTGCACACGCGCGCTCCTGCAGGGACGGAGGGTCCCGGCAGGCGCAACATCGGCATGTACCGGATGCAGGTCTACGACGGCCAGACCACCGGCATGCACTGGCAGCGCCAGAAGGTGGCCGCTGAGCATTATCGCGAGGCCCTGCGGGCGGCAGCCTCTTGGACAGGAGACGAGGCGGGAACGCGATCCGCGCGCATAGCGATGATGGCTGAATCAGCCGGCGGCGCGACCGCGATCCCCGGCGGCCCCGTCGGCGGCCTGCCGCAGGTGTCGCTCGGCAAGTTGAGGGGCTCGCGCTTTGAAGTCGCCGTCGCCATCGGCACGGAGCCCGCGACGACCTTCTCGGCCATCGTGCCCGCACCGCCTGAAGTGGAAGAGTTCTTGATCGCCGGCTTCCTGCGCGGCAAACCGGTTGAGATCGTGAAGTGCGAGACCGTCGACCTCGAAGTCCCCGCGCATGCGGAGATTATTCTTGAAGGCTACGTCGAACTTGGCGAACTGCGCAGCGAAGGCCCCTTCGGCGACCATACGGGCTTCTACACCATGGCCGACGAGTATCCCGTCTTCCATCTCACCTGCATCACGCATCGCAAAGATCCAATCTATGCGGCAACGATCGTCGGCAAGCCTCCCATGGAAGACGCATGGATGGGCAAGGCCGTCGAACGCATCTTTCTGCCTGCGATGAAGATGACCATCCCCGAGCTCGTCGACATTCACCTGCCCGTTGAAGCCGTCTTCCACAACCTCATGATCGTGTCGATCAGGAAGAGTTATCCCGGCCAGGCACGCAAAGTGATGCACGCCATCTGGTCGCTGGGCCAGGCCATGTTCACCAAGTGCATCCTCGTTGTCGATGAAGATTGCGACGTCCAGAACATCCCGGAAGTGGTGCTGCGCGTAGCCAACAACATCGACCCTGAGCGCGACATTCAGTTCACCCTCGGTCCCATCGACTCGCTCGATCACTCCTCGCGCCTGCCGAACTATGGATCGAAGATGGGTATCGACGCCACACGCAAATGGAAGGCCGAAGGCTTCGAACGCCCGTGGCCCACCATGATCGAGATGGACCGCGTAACCAAAGCCAAGGTCGATGCGCTGTGGGCTAAGCTGGGGCTTTAGTCAGAGCCTATTGGGAATCAGGCACGTTGCAGGCTCCGCGGTCACTGGAAAACCGCTGCAACTCCTCCGCTACCTTTTCAATGACTTGAGTCCACTCGCCGGGTGTTTGCTGGCGGAACAACCGGGCAGACCGATACCAAGGCGAATCTTCGAGATGGGAGTGCCAGCGCCACTCATAAAAAGGCGGCAGCATCACCCATACCGGTTTGCCCAGCGCGCCGGCCAGATGCGCCTGCGCCGTATCGATTGAAATCACCAGGTCCATCGCCTGAATGACAGCCGCCATGCGGTGAAACCCCTCCAGAGACTCGGCGGGCAAGCAGAGAGGAGCGCCCTCTGACCACGCATCGGCCTCCGCAGCCGCTGCTTCCCTCTGCAGCGAATAGAGTTGAATTCCTTTGATCCGCCCGAGGGGCGCGAGCTGACCGAGAGGCACGCTACGCATCGCATTCCAGGGGTGGGATGAATTCCCAGTCCATACAATCCCCACGCGCAGTCGCGGACCGGGCGAGATCCTCTCCAGCAGGCTGCGCGCGTCGTTCAACCTTCCGAGGGGGACCTTCAGATACGGAGAGTTCGGGATCGAGGATAGCCGCAACCCGAGCGGGATGGGAAGGCTCATCATGGGGCAGTAGTAGTCAAACTCCGGGAGAGGGTTGCCCAGCTCGATGATGTGATCCGGGGTTACAAACGCGCTCAACAACTCTTTGAGTGGAGCTTTGGCTTCGACAAAAACCTCTGCGCCCCGGGCTGACAACTCCGGAATGAACCGGGCGAATTGGATCGCATCGCCAAACCCCTGTTCGGCGTGAAGCAGAATCCGCCTGCCCTCGAGCGGCTCTCCCTGCCAGCGAGGCTTGTCCAACTTCCGGCTTTTGTAAGCCCGAAATGCGGGCGTCTCCCAGCGATACTCATACTCGCACCAGCCATCGTCGAAATTCCCCTGGTTCAACAGCACCATGGCGCGGTTGACGTGGACCTCGGCGCGACCGGGAGAGATGGCCAGCACGCGGTCAAAGCACTCCATTGCTTTGTCCCAATCTCCTGCATGCTGCCAGGCATTGCCTAAGACGATCCACGCGTCTTCGAAAGCCGGATTGAGCGCGCAGGCTGAGGCTAAATGCTCAACAGCTTCACGCGCCTTGCCGATCTGCCCGAGAGCTCGGCCGAGGCTGTAACGAATCGTCCACTCATTCGGGAGCAGGCGCACCGCATTGGCGAAGCACTCGAGCGCGAGTTGCATCTTTCCAAGACCGAGCAGAACGCTTCCCAGATTGTTCCAGACAAACGCGGAATCAGGATCGATCTGAAGAGCCCGGTTGTAGGTTTGAACGGCGAGCGATGCCTCGCCTCCTTGGGCATACGCATTTCCCATCTCCAGGAGGAAGGAAACGTTTTGCGGATCGAGCGCGATCGCCTTTTCGTACGATTGAATCGCCAGCTTCCAATTGCCCGCATCTGCCGCGCGGCAGGCATCCTGGCAGAGAGCGGCTATCCGGCTTGCGGAACCTGCATCCATAGGTTTCAAACCCGGCTCTCTGTTTTCATCTCGGATCTGCGCAGCCGTCAATCTCGCCGCGCGGCCGGAACAGGCAATCGAAATCGACAGCCGCTACTGGATCCAGGCCGTGATAACCCACCGCTTGAATTTGCGCCGGAACGAAACCGATCTCGAACATATATTTCAGTGCTTCATCGAGATGCCATTCGCCTTTGTACGTATGAATCACCGGCAGCTCCATGAGAATCCCGGCAGAGCGCGCGATGGTTTCGCGGCCGCCCTCCACAACCTGTCTCTCGTAGCCTTGAGTGTCGATCTTCAGCAGGATGTTTCCAGCGATCCGCTCGGCCACCTGGTCGAGAGTGCGAACCTCGACTTCCTCTGTATGATCCACGGCCATGCGTTGGTCGTGGAGCCGCGCTGTATCGCTCAGCTCGAGTATGGAATTGAAGACCGAGAGCTCGGACGCATGCAGAATAGCTGTTCCGGGAGCCGCGCCCAGCCCGCAACGATGAGCTTCCCAATGGCGGTCGGCGGCCGCTTTCCTCGCGAGAACCTGAAATGCCGATGCGGTGGGCTCGAACGATACGATCTTGCCCCGGTATCCGCCCGCCCGTAGCGATTCACCGAACTGGCCCGCATTCGCGCCCACATCGATCACCGCGCCGATTTTGCGATTTTCCACGAAGTCAATCAGGTCGCGAACCCTGCGCCTTCCCACGTGGATGATTCCCAGGCGCTTCGAGGCAGCTCGAATGATCCGATTCAATCTGGCGCTCCTCTCGTTCCACTATAATTCGGCCATGCATTGCCTTATGGCGCGGCGCGGTCTCTGCTCGATCGTCCTCGCGCTGGCCCTCGTGGTTCCCGCCGATGCACAGAACTCTCAAGACGGATTCCGCTGGATCAATTTCCATGCACGGCAAGGTCAGAATCAAACCCAGAGTCAGGACCAGGATATCGTCGCCTGGGTGACGCGCGCTCTGCAGGTAGACCAATGGACGGCCATCCGGGAGATCGGCGTTCAATACGACGCGGCGCTGGTCATCACCACCTTCCGCGCCACGCCGCAATCTTTGCCTGAAGACGACACCTTCACCGCGTGGAGCGTTTCGCTCACCAGCCACGTTGCGGCGCCGCTCGTGACCGGTGTCCATCTTCGGCTCTTCGATTGGGAGCGGTTTGCCGACGGCGCCCAGCAAGAACTGGCCGCTCTCTACGACAACTGCCGCAACTGCGCGGCCGGCACTTACTTCACCGCCTTCTACTACGATCCCGCGCACCACGCATGGGGCTCGCGCTGGATGAACGGCGGCCAAGGCGCGCCGGTATGGAATGCAAATGCAGCTTCGGCGGATTCCTCTCCCGATCATGCGTGGACGCAGGTCTACGCAGTGATGGCCGAGGGCGACGGCCACGTGGAACTCTGTACCTGGAACCACTTCGATTATGGCAAGCAGAAGTCGCCCACCGACGTGCTTTACCGCTATGACCGCGACCCCTTCAGCGGCCTCGATCGCGTAGCCCTGGTCAGCGGCCGGCAAGCGGACGAGATGAAGCTGCGCCTCTGCCGCGGCCAGGATGCCGTCGAGGGCCTCGCTCGCGGTCAGGATTCACAGCTCTGCCAGTCGCTTGCCAACCCGCGGCCGGAGCGCCATCCGGTGACCACGCCGCCGGCCAATAACCGCGGCCGGTCGGCGCCGCCCGGCTCCCGCTGACGCCGCTTTCCCGCCGCAGCCGCTTTCCCGCCGCCGCGCGGGGGGATTTCGCTCACGGTAGATAGACGTGACCGCCGGGGAAGGCATCTACTTCTCAGTGAGGTGAGCATGGGCTCCACGTCTGGATATAAGCTCCTCAAAATCATCGGCTTGGCGGCCGCATTTTCCATTGCAGGCTGCCATGGGAACCAGCCGGCTGCTGCGGCCAATTCCTCCGGCCAGGCGCAGCAACAGGCGCAGCAGGAGCAGGCATCTTCTGACCCGGCATCGGTGAACCTGGTGCCCGCCGCTTACGGCCCGGGAACCGCGCCTGCCAACGCGCAGGAGGACAACACCAGCGTTCCGCCCAATGCTCCCACCAGCTACGACGGCAATGTGAGCGCACAGCCTTATGACGACAGCGCCGATGAGTCCGATTACGGCATCCAGCCGGACCAGACTGCGCCCGATCCGCCGCCGCCGCTGCCCGACTACGACCAGCCGCAGTGCCCTGGCGACGGCTACATCTGGACGCCTGGCTATTGGGACTACGCATCCGCCGGCTACTACTGGGTGCCGGGCGCGTGGGTCCAGGCTCCCTATCAGGGCGCGCTCTGGACTCCCGGCTACTGGGCCTATTCCCATAACCACTACGCCTTTTATCACGGCTATTGGGGGCCGCACGTCGGGTTCTATGGGGGCATTAACTATGGGTTTGGGTACATCGGCCTCGGATACCAGGGCGGTTATTGGAACCGGGGCCATTTTGATTACAACCGTTCCGTGAACAACATCAACGTCAACCAGGTGCACTATGTTTACAACTACCGCATCGAAAACCGCAGCGTGACCCGCGTCAGCTATAACGGCGGCTCCGGCGGCCTTCGGCTGCGCCCCCGACCCCAGGAACTGGCCGCCCTGCGCGAACCCCATGCGCCGCCCATGCGCACCCAGATCGAGATCCGGCAATCCGCGGGCGCGAACCGGGGGCAATTTGCCTCCGTCAACCATGGGCGTCCCCAGCAGTTCGTGGCATCTCGGCCGGTCGCTGCCGAGCCCAACGTAAGGCCTGTGCCGGTGCGCGGCCTCCGCAACCTGCCGGCCGCCGCGCCTCAAATGCAGCCCCATGGGCCATTGAATCAGTCTCCGGCGAACCGTGGGGAGGCGAACAGGCCCGGAGCAAACCGGCCAGAACCGAACCGGCCAGAACCGGAGGGACGAGGGCCCAATCACGTGCAGCCCGGCAGCCCGCAGCCCAACCGGACCGAACCGAATCGCGGGGAATCCAACCGGCCGGAGCAGCACCAGCCGGAGGCGAATGACCATCCAGAGCCGAATCATCGGTTCTCCGCGCCTCCCGCGCCCAGCCACGCCGGGCCCGCTCAGCCGGAACCGGCGCACACCATGCCGGAACGCCGCGAAGCTCCTCCAGGCCAGCAAGCCCGGCCGAACGAACCGGCCCGCACCCAGCCCATGCCCCCGCACCAGCCGCGGCCGAATCGTCCCATGCCCGAGCAGCACGCAATGCCGCCACAGCGCGCTATGCCTGAGCAACACGCGCCGGCGCAGCACGCGGCTCCTGAACAGCACGCCGCGCCGAGCCATGCGGCCCCGGAGCACCGGCAAGCTCCTCCGGAGCACAGAGACAACAAAAATGAGCATCCTCAATGAATCGTTGTGAAGGCTGGCGCGCGTTTCAAGCTATGCGGTTTTCCACCTGAGATACGCGTGTCACTCTGCTGTCAGCACGCGGACGGCAACTAGGTTGCGCACCCACCGCGCCGGCCGCTTCTCTCCCGTCGCCACCAGCTTCAGCGGGCCGTCGTCGGCGATCGGCTTGCCGTCTTCGCGGTCGGCCACCAGCACCGTCCCGTCGTGAACGTCCGGTGTTACTTCGCCCAGGGAGTAGACCACGGCGTAGCCGTCAGACCCTTCGGCGAGCAGATAGAGCCGGAACTGCTGGCCGCGCGGTTTGTCCGGCACACCGAGTTTCGCCAGCAGATCGATCAGAGGCACGCCGGCATAGGTCTGATTGGCCTTCGCATGCTCGTTGTAGACAGTGATGGTCATGTGCGGCAGCGCCGCCAGCGTGGCCGATGTCCATTCCGAGGATTGCCCGCCGAAGCTGATCTTCAGCCGACCTGCGGGCGCCGTAGACTTGTGCATCTCTCCCATCTGGGCCGCCAGCGTCTCTTGCCGCGCACCCGCCGTTCGCGTGATCAAAGCTGATAGCACCAGCGCTATCCAGATTGCCCTGCGCATCCTCAAACCCTCCCGCCGATCATCGTATACTAGGGTTATGTCGATCGTCCGCAATGTCGCCGGCATCGCCAAGGGCATGAGCATCACCTTCCGCGAGATGCTCGAGCCCACGCAGGTCGAGAATTACCCTGACGGCGACGGCCCATTGCGCGGCGCGGTCTTTGAGCAACGCTTCCGCGGCGCCCACGTGCTGCAGCGCGACGAGAATGGCCTGGAGAAGTGTGTGGCCTGCTTCCTCTGCGCGGCTGCATGTCCTTCAAATTGCATTTACATTGAAGCCGCTGAGAATACCGCCGAGCAGCGCATCTCTTCCTCTGAGCGCTACGCGAAGGTCTACAACATCGACTACAACCGCTGCATCTTCTGCGGCTACTGCGTCGAAGCCTGCCCCACAGACGCCATCACCCATGGTCACGGCTTTGAGCTGGCCACGCTGAATGCGACCAACCTGGTGATGCGCAAGGACGATATGCTGGTGCCAATTGCGGCATTGACGGCAGGGAAGTAAATCGGTCAAGAGTTAATCGCCGAATACTAAAGGGTATTACTTCATCTGGGGTAAGCTTTATGCATGCCCCATCTCGATGGCCGCTTCTTAAACGGACGAGACCGTTTAGATAGTCAAATTCGACTCTCCACCCATTGGGTGGATGGTTGGAGATTCAAAGACGAAAAATGGAAATTTGAAGAAGAAATACACCTTCCTCACGTTAGTGATGGGTTCTTTAGGTGTAGGTGCATCTGTACACGTTATTGGGAAAAGGCATTCCAGAGAACTTATCGAAGATGGGCTGCAGTCGTCGAATTATTCTTATACTTTGAATCTTGTGACTGTGCAAATCGACAAAAGGGATTTGTTCATTACAATTCCGCTTAATCAGATATGGGAAAAGACAGAAAACGAGAGTAGGAATCGCAAAATATTTCGTTACTTTGAAGGAATTGATCTTCCCGTTAATCCTGTACAACAGGCTGGACTTCAAGTCCTTATTACTTATCGAAATTTGGATAAACTGCTTGATTCTCAAAGACCATTCATTGAATGGTGATGAGTTCTTTCGATGGAATCCTTTAATAAATCGTAATTCGTGAGCTACTTGCTTGCCGCTCAGTGCGAATTATGCTGGATCGTCCACCATCGCCGCAATGCGCGGCGCCAACCGGGTGAGCAGTGCAGCCAACCGCGCCTCCACCAGCCGGCCGGCCTCGTACACCTCCTGGTGGCTGAGCTGTGTGTCCCCCAGGCCCGCCGCGAGGTTCGTCACGCAGGAGAGGCCGAGGACCTCGATGCCCATGTGCCGCGCCACAATCGTCTCCGGCACCGTCGACATGCCCACCAGCGTGGCGCCCAGCGTGCGAAAGGCGCGAATCTCCGCCGGCGTTTCGAAGCTCGGCCCCGGCGTGGCCAGGTACACGCCTTCTTCGAGCGCAAATCCCTCCTCGCGGGCAGCCTCGCGCGCCAGCGCGCGGAGTCGCTTGCTGTAGGCCTCGGTCATGTCGAAGAAGCGCAGCCCGGTGCCCGGCGCAAAGCCGAACCGCGCCTCATTCGGCCCGGTCAGCGGATTCCAGCCCATGAAGTTGATGTGATCGGCGAGAGCCACAAGCTGGCCCACGCGATAGCTTTCCGCGATGCCTCCGGCGGCATTGGTGAGCACCACTGCGCGCAATCCCAGCGCGCCCAGCACGCGCAGCGGAAACGTGACCTGCGCAGCCGAGTAGCCCTCGTAGTAATGCACGCGCCCCTGCATGATCGCGACCGGAACTCCGCCGAGCATGCCGGCCACGATGCGCCCCGAATGGCCTTCGACGGTCGATTGCGGAAAGTGCGGAATCTCGCCGTAGGGAATTGCTACGCCAGCAGCAACCGCATCAGCCGCCGCGCCCAGGCCCGAGCCCAGCACAATGCCTATCCGCGGAGCAAGCGGCTCCATCCTGCGTTCTAAATAAGCCGCCGCCTCGGCGACGTGGTCATAATAGCTCATAGTGATCCCTGCGCTGCGTTGCTGTCATTCTATAAGCCGGGCGCGGGGCCGCGGCTTGCCTGGCGCAAGGTTTGAACTGGGTTTCAGTGGTCTTCGGAGGGGTCGGGCGATTGCGTCGTGTCGAGATCGACAAAAAGCTTAGCCTTGTGGGGAAGATCTGGAACGTAGCAGTTGCCGTCCTGCGCGGCGTTGGCCGGGCATTGGGCGCTGAACTGCGGCCGCCGCGGCGATAGCGCGTACTGCCAGACGTCGATGAATGCAGCCTCTTCGGGTTTAAGTATGATCCGTCCAGGCTGTGCCAGCGTACAACCCGGCGCCGGCGGACATTGATCGAGTGCGATCCAGACCGGCAGCCGGGCGCCCGTGTCCTTCCGGTTAGGCGAAGGGGCCGCGCGGGCCGCTGCCATGATTGCGATCTGTTGCGCTGTGCTGATCGTTCCCCCGTCGTCAGACACCTCGATTCCCGAGCAATAGACGCCGGGCCGCGCGCCGGCCGCGCGCACCGCGTCAATCCATGCGAATAGATACGCGGTTTGTTCCGGGAGCAGCCGCCCGCCCTCTTCCTGATCGAGGAAGATGAGCACATCGGGCGCGAAGCCCTCGCGCCGCGCGGCCGCAACGGCTGCCTTTCCATCCGCGGCGCCAAGCTGCGTCGCGTTCGCGCCTTTGAGCTGTCGATCGAGCCTGCCATTGAAGAGCACCAGAAAGCCGAATCCGTTCTTCTTCAGGATTTGGCGCTTGCCCAACCAGCCGTTGGCCGATTCCCCGGGAGGGTTATTGAGCCAATACGACGTGTAGCGAAAATGCCTATGCAAAGCCGGCAGCAGTTTGTCTCCCGGATAATCATTCCGATCGAAGCCGAGATAAGACTGCTGCGCCATGCCCGCGCACGCGCTGGCCCAGAGCAGCGGAACAATCAGGCGCGTTGCTCGTTTCCTTGCCATTTCGCATTGCCGATTCTACATGGGAACGGTACATTGGTGAAGCAATGAATCGCCCCGCGGCAAACTTTGGTGAGAGGAGCTCGTTTTCGATGTGCCGCAATATAAAAATGCTCTTCAATTTCGATCCGCCGGTCACCGGCGAAGAAGTGCGCGCTGCTTCTCTGCAATACGTGCGCAAAGTGAGCGGGTTCAACAAACCTTCGAAGGCCAACGAGGCCGCTTTCGCGGCGGCGGTGGATGAAGTTGCCGAGGCCTCGCTGCGGCTGCTGAGCCGGCTGGAGACCAACGCCCCGCCGCGCAACCGCGAAGAAGAGGCGGCCAAGGCCAAAGCCCGCGGCGCGGCGCGTTTTGCCGATTGATCAATGGGCGGCGGCGGGAGCCGCGGACGGCGCGGCAATAACACCGTCTGCATCGTCTGCGGAAACGCCGGCTGCCGGTTTGGCCGCAGGCGGATTGGCGGCTTCAGATGCCGGGTGGACGCTGTGCCGCCACGGCCACCGCCGGCGGATACGCGGAGCGCCGCAGGCCTCCGGCTCATTGGCCATCTGCCGAATGAAATGTTGAAAGCTGACCGTCTTTGGCCGCAGTGTTACCCAGTAGCTCGACCCGCTCAGGACCGGCTTGTGCTGCGCGACCAATTGATTGTCCAGAATGCTGATCCCGCATAGCAGGTTGTTCTTGGGCTGCAGGATCGTCTTGGCCGGATCGTGCTCGGGCAGGTCTTTATCTTTCTCCCAATCGAAGTCACACCCGTAGCGCGTGCTATCCATATAGGCCAGTTGCAGCAGACCTTCCTGGCGCGCGATGCGCTTGGTTACCGGGTCGAGCACCGCGACCTCGGGATCTTTGTGGCGCACATCGGCCGTCGGCTTCAGCCCCGCTTCGGCGCCGGCCAGGGCTTGAAAGAAATACGCCCAGAAAGCGCGCTTATCCGCTTCGGAGAGATCCTTGAAGCGCGGACAGAGAGCTTTCACCTCGCGCTCGCGCTGGGGCGCAAGCAGATCGGCCGGTAGAGCCTCCTCAATCCACTTATCCCATTGCGGGTTCCAGGCGTGATCGTCCCCCAGTTCGGCCTTCTCGATGGCGATCGGGGTCGGCGGAGCGGGTTTCAATGCGGGCTGCGGCGGGTTGGCAGCGCCATCGGGCTGCGGCGAAGCGGCACCCTGCGGCTGCACGGGCGGGGAGCTCTGCGGCTGCGCCTGTCCGCTGCACACGAACGGCGTCCCGAGCGCCGCGCACACCACAATCCAGACTACCTTCGGCAATCGACCCCCGACACCCGGCGCAAACTCCGCGCTGTTGCATCAGATGCCTATTTCTGCGGTCGCGTTCGCCTCTTCCGGGGCATATTGGTTTTGCTCTGCTGCGCGTCTCTTCAGGGGGAGGCGTAAATCGCGGATTTGCCGGGAGAAGCCGTCGCCACCCGCTGCGGGATGAGACGATAGAGCCAGCGACCTTATTCTGAAGCGAAGAAAAGAGACGCATGCGACAGTTTGTGGCCATCGTCTTCGGCATTGGCTTATTCGGCAACGCGCTGCTCTTCGTACCTCAAGCCCTGGCCGTCTGGCGCAAGAAGTCAGACGAAGGCGTCTCGCTGCTCACCTTCGGTGGTTTCGGCGTGCTGCAGATTCTTGGCATCATTCACGGCTTCTATGAGCATGACAACTCGCTTATCGTCGGCCTGGGCGCCAGCTTTCTCACCTGCGGCACAGTGATCGCGCTGACGATCTTCTACAGGATGCGACGCCTGACCTCACGAGTTTCATAGATAGCCCTCCGGAAAACCCTTGAGAGAGTGTGACCGGCGCAGAATATCGGGAACCATCCATCCATCGATGCGTTGGGCGTCGTCTTAACCCAAAAAAATCCCTGCAATCGAGGCCGAGATTAGATTCGCCATCGTCCCCGCCAGCATGGCGCGAACGCCGAGCTTGGCCAGATCGTTGCGCCGCTCGGGCACCAGGGCCCCGATCCCGCCGATCTGCATGCCGATTGAGCCGAGATTCGCAAACCCGCACAGCGCGAATGTGGCGATGGTGAACGAGCGCGGCGCCAGCGTAGCCTTCTCTGCGCCCAGTTGGATGTACGCCACTACCTCGTTGAGCGCCATGCGCGTGCCCAGCAGATTGCCGATCGCTCCGCAGTCATGCCACGGCACGCCGAGGAGCCACGCCACCGGCGCGCCCACAAAGCCGAGAATCTGTCCCAGGCTGCTTGGCACCCACGGCAACCCGCCGTGCGCCCAGGTGAGCAGCATGTCGAGCAGCGCCACCAGCGCGAGAAAGCTGATGAGCATGATCGCCACATTCATTGCCAGCTTGCCGCCGTCGATGGTGCCGCGCGCAATCGCGCCAATCAGGTTCTCATCCTTGTGCAGCTCATCTTTGGGGATGACGACCTGGCCTTCCGTCTGCGGCACGCCGGTCTCGGGCACCAGCATCTTGGCCATCAGAATTGTGCCCGGCGAGGTCATGATGACGGCTGAGAGCAGGTGCCGCGCTTCCACACCCTGCGCGATGTACATGGCCATGATGCCGCCTGAAACGTGGGCCATGCCGCTGGTCATGATCGTCATCAGCTCGCTGCGCGTTGCGCGGGAAAGAAACGGCCGGATGGTGAGCGGCGCTTCGGTCTGCCCCATGAAAATCGAAGCCGCCACATTCATGCTCTCCGCGCCGGAGATGCGCATCGTTTTGAGCATCACCCATGCCATGGCGCGGATGATGATCTGCATCACGCCGATGTGATAGAGCACGGCGAAAAACGCCGAGATGAAGATGATCGTGGGCAGCACCTGGAATGCAAAGATGGCGCCCGCGGCAGGATGCGTTTTGTCCGTAATCAACATGCCGAACCGGCCGGCGTTGGGCAGGCCGAGTTCGCCGAACAGAACCTGCGTTCCGGCGAAGGTGGCCGAAAGCATGTTGGTTACCACGGCACCGGCCCAGTTCATCGCGCGCTGGCCGAAGCTGAAGCGCAGCACCAGAAACGCAAACGTGATCTGCAGGCCAAGTCCCCAGGCGATGGTGCGCCACCGGATCCGCTTGCGGTCACTCGAGCCAAGCC
>DASXFB010000014.1:0-11080 GCA_036489815.1 Occallatibacter sp.
TGCAGAATCGCGTGGTCTTTCTCGCCCAAGTTGCGCTCCTCGATCTCCCCGTCGACATAGTCGCAATCAGGCCGATAGCTGGTTTCGAGATACTCAGCCACCGTCATCTTTACGGGATGAGGGATCGCACTCATGCCTTCAGTATCTCGCACCTACGCAAACATCACCAAGGAAAAGCCGCAGGCACCGGTTACCGTTCTCCGCAAAGATTCCAGATACCGAAGCGCCCGGAGGGCATCTCTTGCTACATGGGAGTGAGCAGATGCCGTCCAGCCAGCCGCTCGTGTTAACGCCGCCCTTCAGTCGAGAGACCGCAGCCTTGAAGGTGCGCGCCGCCGAGAACGGCTGGAATTCGCGTAACCCGGAGAAGGTCGCTCTTGCCTATACCGTCGATAGTGTTTGGCGTAACCGCTCTGAGTTCGTGACGGGCCGGGCGGAGATCATTGGGTTCCTTAGCCGCAAGTGGTCGAAAGAGCTGGAGTATCGCCTTATCAAAGAGTTGTGGGCGTTCGACGGAAACCGAATCGCCGTGCGTTTCGCTTATGAGTGCCACGATGCCTCGGGACAGTGGTATCGCTCCTACGGCAATGAGAATTGGGAGTTCGACGAGACAGGCCTGATGAAACGGCGCCACGCCAGCATCAACGATCTTGCGATTCAGAACTCCGAGCGATTGTTTCATTGGACACTCGGCGTCCGGCCTGACGACCATCCCGGGCTAAGCGATCTCGGGCTCTAACAACCTTCTGCCCTGGCCGCGGCAGAAGCCCCACCTGCATCTTTCCGGCAGGCGCCGCATCTTCCACTTCGGAACTCTTGCGTACAATAAACTGTTTGGGTGGAGACAGCTCGGGCTGCCTTTTACCCCGCGCATGTCATTTCCAGATCGGAGTTTTTCCTTTGGCAGAGACCACTTACGACGTAGCCATCATCGGCGGAGGCCCCGCCGGATACACCGCAGCCATTCGCGCCGGGCAATATGGCCTGAAAGTCGCTTTGATTGAGAAGGAAAGCAAGCTGGGCGGCACCTGCCTGCACGTGGGATGCATCCCCACCAAGTCTTTGCTCTTCAATGCCGAGGTTTACGACCATCTGAAGCATGCCAAGGAGTACGGCATCGACGGCCTGGGCGAGGGTACGCTGAACTGGAAGACCATTCTCGACCGCAAGAATGGGATTGTCGCAAAGCACGTGAAGGGCCTGGACTTCCTGATGAGGAAGAACAAGGTGACGGTCGTCCCGGGCTTCGGCAAGCTCACCGGTCCGGCAAAAGACGGCGTGCACTCGGTCGAGGTTTCGAGCAAAGGCAAGACGGAGACGGTCAAAGCGAAGAATGTCGTTCTGGCGACGGGATCGGACGCGCGCATGTTGCCGGGCATCGAAGCCGGCGGCCCGATCCTTACGAACATCGAGATCCTGTCCATCGATGCCATTCCCAAGTCGCTGGTGGTTATCGGCGCGGGCGCGGTCGGCGTCGAGTTCGGCTCCATCTTCCGCAGCTTCGGCTCGGAGGTTTCCATCGTCGAGTATCTGCCCCGGGTGGTTCCAGCCGAGGATGAGGAAGTGAGCAAGGAGCTGGCGCGCAGCTTCAAGAAGCGCGGCATCGATATTAGCGTGGGCGCGAAAGTAGAGAAGGTGGAGGCCACCAAGTCCGGCGTGAAGGTGACCTTTACCGGCTCCGACGGCAAGCAGGTGGTGAAGGAAGCGGAGAAGGTGCTGGTGGCAGTCGGCCGCGCGCCGCGTACCGGCGAAGTGGGCCTGGAGAAGACCAAGATCAAGCCGGATCGCGGATTCATCAAGACCGACGAGTACATGCAGACCGAGGAGCCGGGCATTTACGCCATTGGCGATATCGTTGCCGGTCTGCCGCAGCTGGCCCACGTGGGCGCAATGGCGGGAATGGTAGTTGCGGCGAAGATCGCCGGCAAGTATGCGCGGCCCGTCAAGCGCAACCGCATTCCGGGCTGCACCTACACCGAGCCGCAGATCGGCAGCGTGGGGCTGACCGAGGCGCAGGCCAAGGAAAAAGGTCTGCAGATCAAGGTCGGCAAGTTCCCCTTCTCGGCGAACTCCAAGGCATCGATCGTCGGCTCGCACGAGGGCTTTGTGAAGGTGGTCGCCGATGCGAAGTATGGCGAGATTCTCGGCGTGCACATCATCGGTCCGCAGGCCACCGAGCTGATTGCCGAAGCAGTGACGGCGCTCGAGCTTGAAGCGACGGTCGAAGAGATGATGTTCACCATCCACGCCCATCCGACGCTGGCGGAAGCTATGCTCGACGGCTTCGGCAGCGTCGAGGGTATGGCCATCAACGTTTAACGGCATTGAGAGAAAGCCCGGCGACCAGGCCGGGCTTCGCTGTCTCCGTATGATCCTCAACCTCATCCATCTCGGCCGCATCGAGTACGCTTCGGGCCTGGCTGTGCAGAAGCAGTTGGTGGAGGCGCGCCACTCGGGACAGATCGGCAACACGCTCCTGCTGCTGGAACACCCGCCCGTCCTCACGCTGGGACGCAACTCCCACCGGCAGAATATTCTGGCCAGCGACGAATTCCTCGCCTATCGCGGCGTAGAGATTCATGAGATCAACCGGGGCGGGGATGTCACTTACCACGGTCCGGGGCAGCTTGTTGGTTATCCCATCATCGACCTGCGCAGCTTCATGCCTCGTATGGGTGCGGTCGATTATGTGCGGCTGCTCGAAGAGGTCTTGATCCGGGCCTGCGCCGACTTCGGCGTACGGGCGCAGCGCATCTCGGGACGCACCGGCGTCTGGACCATCGCCGGCGGGACTATCCCCGAGAAGAAGGTTGCCGCGATCGGCGTTCACATCTCGCGGGGCATCACTTCGCATGGCTTCGCGCTCAACGTCACTACCGACCTGCGCGACTTCGATCTCATCGTGCCGTGCGGCATCTCCGATCGCAGCGTCACCAGCCTGGAGCTTGAGGCAGATGCGGGCGCGCAGCCAGCGGCCACGATGGAGAACACCATCAACTCCGTGGCCCGGCATTTCGGGCGGGTCTTCGAGCATCAGGTGCTGTGGGTCGAGTCACTGGATGATTTGTTGGCAGCGAATCAACCGGCCGGCGAGCGGGCAACGTAGGGAATTCCGCGTTCTTCCTCGATCGCAAAAGCAAAGATGGTGTAAGGCCCGGTCACTCCGAGCATTGCGAAGAATCTCGACGATGTGGGCGTGGACACATCGTCGAGATTCTTCCTCCCGTTATTCAGCGCGCAGCGCCTGCATGGGATCCACGCTTGTCGCTCTGCGCGCCGGTGCGACGACGGCGAGCATTGCGACCAGCAGGATGAGCGCAATCGCCAGCAGATAGCCTTCGGCTCCCGCCCCCGCGTGCATATCCAGAAGACGGCGAATCGCATTGCCGATCAACATGGCGATAACCGTGCCGGCGAGCACGCCGAGGACGATTTCAAGCAGCGTGCGGCGTCCGAGGTTGATGAGGATCGATCCGCGTCGCGCGCCAAGCGCCACGCGGATGCCGATTTCGCGAGTACGCAGCGTTACCGACCGCATGACCAGCCCATATAACCCCAATGCTGTCAGCAGAAGAGCAAGTACCGCGAAGGTGGAAGACAGCCCCATCAGCATCCGTTCGCGGCTGAGGTCTTCATCGGCGCGCTCGATAAATAACTGGCTTTTGACAATGGCCGCGGAGGGAATGGTTTCGGCCGCTGCATTGCGGATGGCGGCAAGCGCCAGGGAGCCGGATGCACCGCGCACGATCAATTCCGCTTCGTTCGTCGGCGCGTAGTCCGAGAGAACGTTCAGTCGGAAGAGTTGGTAGAGGACGGGTATCTCCGGCCGGCGCAGCGAAATGTATTTCACGTCTTCCGCGATCCCCACCACACGACAGGCAGCCTTGGGGTCGAGAATCGTCCCGTCCGGCTTGCCGCTCGTGGCGAAGTAGACGATCCGCCCGGTGGGGTCCTCGCCGGGAAAGAAGAGCCGGGCGAGCGACTGGCCGAGCACGCAGTTCGCCATGCCTGAGCTGGCGCGTGTCGCTTGCGGCGCGGAATCGCCTTCGAGAATGCGCGTGCCTGTGGCGGAGAAGTATCCCGGCGTAACGCTGGCGAAGAACATGCTGGGATTGCTGTGGACCACGCCATGGCGATCGATGGAGAAGGTCCTGCTGACCGTGTAGTGATGGGAAAGCGGCAGCAACCCGGTAAAGCCGACGGACTGAACGCCGGGCTTGGATTCGAGCGCGGCGGCGAAGCGGTTGAAGAGAAGATTGCCTTGCGCGTCGCTCAACTTGAGAGGATCGAGGTCGATGCTTGCCGCGGCGGCGTTATCGAAATCGAAGCCGGAATGCGCAGTCAGCAAACGCGCGAGTGTGCCGCCAAGCAAAATTGCAGTGCTGAGAAGGCAGATGCTGACGGCGACCTGAAGGATGACGGCCCATCCTCCAAGATGACGGGCTGCGACGCTCCTGGCTGCCGCCTTGAGATCGAGCGCAGGGGCGGTTCGCGCGGCGCGGAACGCCGGTATAACTCCCGCTCCCATCGCAACCAGCAGCGCAGCTCCGGCGTTCACAGCCAGGATGATCGCATTGGGACGCAGGTTGAACTGTTGGGGAGGGCCGTCACTGGCCAGCATGGCGGTCAGCGTATGCGCGCCGAACCATCCAAGGAATATCCCGAGCGCGAGGCCGGGCACCACCAGCATGACCGCTTCTACCAGCACCTGGCGGACGATGCGGGTGCGGCGCGCTCCCAGCGCCACACGCAGGGCGTACTCGTGCTGGCGGCCGCTGACGCGCGCCAGCATTACCAACGCGGTATTGATCGAGCAGAGCAGCAGGAGCAGAGCGACCAAAAGCTCGAGCACCAGCAGCGGGCGTTCGTACGTGACTTTCAACCATGAGACGCCGCTGCTCCCGTCATGCACGCTGAGACGGAGCGTCTTGAAGAACTGGTTGAGATAGATGCCGGAGGGGTCCGCGTCTTTGCGCAGGGATGGTTCGAGGGTGCGGATTTCGGCTGAAGCCTGGGCCAGCGATGCTCCGGGCTTGAGCCGGCCGAGCACATAAAAGCCGAAATGACTGGGCCAGATGGCGGTGGTGTAGTCCTTTTCATAAAGCAGGTTGGCGAAGGAGAACGGCAGGTAGACAGAGGGATGCAGATTCGCAGTAAGTCCCTCGAAGGCGCGAGGCATCACGCCGATAATGGTTGCGGAATGATTGGCGATAGTGAGCGTCTGGCCAATCGCATCGCGGTTCCCGGCGAAGCGGCTTTGCCAGAAATCGTAGCTGAGTACGGCGGGCAGGCTCTGTTCATCCTGCTCGGAAAACAGGCGTCCGAGATAGGGTTGCATCTCGAGGATGCGGAAGCTGTTGCCGGTGAGGAGCTGAATGGTTTCAAGCGAAACCTGGTCGCCATGGCGGACCGGAATCTTCTCGTCGCTGGCCCACGCCAGCAGATCGGTGCTCGTGGTCTGGCGCTGGCGCATCAGCCGGTACAGCGGTCCGCTGAGTCCGTGCATGGTATCGCCATTGCGGAGCTCATATTCCACCAGCCGCTCCGGGTGCGGCACGGGCAGGCTCTTAAGGATGATGTTCCAGGTGAGGGTGAAGATCGCGGTGCTGGCTCCGATGCCGAGAGCGAGCGTGACGATGGCGACCAGCGTAATACCTGGGGATTTCACCAACTGCCGCGCGGCATACTTCGCATCGGCCCACAGGGATTCCAACGTAGGCCACTGCCACACCTCGCGGCTTCGTTCTTCCATCAGCGTCACATTGCCGAAGGCCCGACGGGCAGCCTCTTCGGCGTCTTTGCGGGTCAGGCCTTCGCTGCGCATGAGTTGCCGGGCCTTCTCGTCCAGATGCTGGCGCACCTCGTCGGAGATATCTGTATAGATGCCGCGGCGGCGAAAGACCCGTTGAAACCAGCCCATACGTTGGTTGCTCCTATTCCGCGCGCAGCGCCCGCATGGGATCGACGGAAGCTGCGCGGCGCGCGGGCTTCCAGGCCGCGACGACTCCGGTTGCAAACATCAAAGCTGCTACCGAGACCAGCACGCCTGCGTTGCCGGGCGTTACGCCGTAGATGAATGCTTTGAGAACACGGCTCAACATTGCGACTCCCGCCAGTCCGCTCAACGTGCCGGCGGCAAGCAGCAGCGAGGCCTGCCGGAGCACCATGCCCAATACCGACACGCGCCCCGCTCCGAGCGCCATGCGGATACCGATCTCGCGGGTGCGCTGCGTAACCGCGTAGGAGATGACACCGTAAAGGCCAATGGCGGCGAGCAGCAACGCGATAACCGCGAATGCTCCAAGCAACAGCATGTTGAAGCGCCAGCGGAGGAGCGAGCCGGAGAGAAGCTCGCGCATGGTCCGGATCTCCGCTATCGGCTCCTGGCTATCGACACTGAGCACGGCATTGCCGATTTCGCTGGTGAGCGTCGAAGGGTCAGCTTTGCCGCGAACCGCCCAGCGTACCGGAATCGCGCCCAACAGCACCGAGACGAAATGCGGCGACAACTGCGCGAATGGCGTGTACATTTCAGGCGGCGCGGGCTCATCGAGCGAATCGGCGCGCGCGTTGCCGGCGACTCCGATGATCTCGCGGGGACGGTCTACCCAATCGGGGCCCAGATTCTTCGCGATGACGATGCGCTTACCGATGGGGTCCTGATTGGGCCAGTACTTGCGCGCCATGGCCTCGTTAATCACCACCACGCCAGGCGCGTCGGCAGTATCTGCTTCCGCGGGCGCGCGGCCTTGGAGGATGGCGATGCGCATCGTCCGGAAATAATCGGGACTCACGATGACGTAGTCACCATATCCCGACGCCTGTCCCGGCTGAAGCGCGGGAGCACCTTCATCGGTGAAGGGAAACTCGAGGATGGGTTCAGTCGGCAGGCTGCTGGCGCCGGCTGCGCTCTCAACTCCGGGGATGGCCTCGATGCGCTCTTGCACTTGCTTTAGAAAATGTTGGAGGTCGGCCGGCGTGCCATACCGTGAGAGTGGCAGCGTCGCCTCAAACGTCAGGAGCTGGTTGTAATCGAATCCTGGATTCAACTGCTGCAGCTTGACGAAGCTCTCCATCAGCAATCCGGCGGCGATGAGGAGCATTAACGAAAGAGCGGTCTCCGCGATCACCAGCGCTCCGGAAAGGCGCTGGTGGCTCCTTCCCGAAGTCGCGCTGCGGAATGATCCCTCGTGCAGCGCTGCGGCCGCGCCGAGGCCTGGCATGCGCAACGCCGGCAGCAATCCGAAGACAAGGCCGGTGGCCAGCGAAACGGCCAAGGCAAACAGCATCACACGCCAATCGAGATGGGCTTCTCCGGCCCGCACAATCGCCGTCGGCGCAACGGCAACCAGGATGCGGTCGCATAACCACGCCAGCAGCAGGCCCAGGCCTCCTCCGAGGAGCGCGAGCAGCAGGCTCTCCGTCAATATCTGCCGCACGATGCGAAGCCTGCCTGCACCCAGGGCGCTGCGCACGGCGATCTCGCGCGCACGCACGCCCATGCGGGCAAGCAACAGGTTGGCGACGTTGGCGCAGGCGATGAGCAGAATGAAGCTTACGGCGCCGAGCAGCAACAACAGGGTCGGACGCGTGTCTCCCGTGATGCGCTCCCGGAAGGGAAGAAGATTCACGCTTCCTTTCGCTGGAAAGACGGCCGGGAGTTCGCGCGCAAGCTGACGGCTGAGGGCGGTCATTTCCGAACCCGCCCGCTGACGGGTCACGCCGCTCTTCAGCCTGGCGATGCATTCCAGCGTGCTCGAGGGATCGCGACTTGCCAACGGCAGCTGGAGCGGCGTCCAGACCTCGATCGCGCTGGTGGTGGTGGCGCTGCCGGTCGCGAGAAATTGAAATCCCGGCGGCAGAATGCCGACAACCGTGTAGAGCTCGCCATCCACACTGATCGATCTGCCGATCAGTCCTGGATCGCCGTTGTATCGTCGGCGCCAGAGGCTGTCACCGAGGATGACGATGCGCGGCGACCCGATTCGATCCTCTCCGTAGGTAAAGTTGCGTCCCAGTTCCGGAGCGACTCCGAGCACGCGAAAAAAATCAGCACTGACACGCAGGCCGAGGACGCGCTCGGGGTGGTCCTGCCCGGCGAGATTGAACCCGACCGGCAGCACCGAGTAGGCAGCGATGTGCTCAAAGACTCGGTTGTGGTTCCGCCAATCGAGGAAGAGCGGAAGGGACGCCGAATAACTTTCGCCGGTTCCGGCAATCTTCTCGATCTGAAAGAGCCGGTCGGGCTGCGGAAAGGACAATGGACGCAGCAGAACCGCATTCATCACGCTGAACACCGCGGTGTTCGCGCCGATGCCGAGGGCCAGCGTGGCGATGACGGTGCATGCGAATCCGGGAGATTTGCGCAGCTGCCGCACGGCATATTTCAGGTCCGCCCAGATGCTTTCCAGCTTCGGCCACTGCCAGACTTCGCGGCTGCGCTCTTCCATCAAAGTGACGTTGCCGAAGGCGCGACGCGCTGCTAGTTCGGCGTCATTCCGGCTCAGGCCTTCATCGCGCATGAGCTGCTCGGTCTTCTCGTCGAGGTGCTGACGCAGCTCTTCGGAAAGATCGTTGTAGAGGATGCGGCGGCGAAAGATGCCCGGAAGCCAGCTCATGCGGAATGCTCCTCAGGAGTTTGCGGTCTGACCGGCTGGTCCGAGAACCAGCGCGATGCCTTCGAACATGCGCTCGAAGCTGGATATCTCGCGCTCCAGATGGCGCAGGCCTGCGGTCGTGATCTGATAGGTGCGAACGCGGCGGTTGGTGGAGGAGATTCCCCACTCGGCTTTGACCATCTTTTCCTTCAGCAGGCGCTGGAGGGCCGGATACAGCGAACCTTCCTCTACCTGGAGCAGGTTGTTGGAGCGCTGCTGGATGTGCTGCACCAGAGCGTATCCGTGGGCGGGCTGGCGGCGGAGGGATTCCAGGATCATCATCTCGAGCGCGCCGGGGAAGAGATCGCGGGGGGCATTCTTCTTGGGTGACATAAGACCTTATCCAAACAGGCCTAGACTAAACAGGTATGTGGAGTGCGTCAAGCATTTATTGAACTTGCAATACGTCGTGAATGCCGCACCGGGAAGTAACCGGGAAGTATAGGAATATTGAGAAATTTGCGGCTTTCAGGCAACTCCCTCGACTGCAATGGGTTCCGATTAAGTCGCGCTGGAATTCCGCTGTCCGACGAACCTGGCTGCAGGGTGGGCTAGCGGACGAGCGTAAGACATAAAGATCGCCGGTCACTCCTCGAAGCCCACGCAGTCGAGATGGAAGCGGGATAAGCGAAGGACGACAGGCAAGGTACACGGAAAGATGAAAGCATTACGCTGGTTTCGCAACCTCACGTTGATCGCAATTCTGGGAGTGGTTCCCTGCGCTTCGTTTGCGCAGATTTCCGTCGGCATCTCCATCACCACGGCTCCTCCTGAGCTTCCGATTTACGAACAGCCGATTTGCCCGGCGGCTAATTACATCTGGACGCCCGGATACTGGGCGTGGGGGCCTGGCGGCTATTACTGGGTGCCAGGCACCTGGGTACTTGCTCCCGCGGTAGGCCTGCTCTGGACCCCGGGATACTGGGGCTGGGGTAGCAGCGCCTATCTCTGGCACGCCGGATATTGGGGACCCACGGTGGGCTTCTACGGCGGCGTGAACTATGGATATGGATACGGCGGCAACGGCTTTTACGGCGGCCGGTGGAACGGCGGCTACTTCAGCTACAACACCGCGGTCATGCGGGTAAACACCACGATCATCCGTAATACTTATATCGATCGCAGGGTCATCGTGAACAATAACGCAAACCGGGTGAGCTTCAACGGCGGGCGCGGCGGCATCCAGGCTCGGCCGACCGCTGTACAGATGCAGGCAGAGCGGCAGCGGCGCATGGGCCCGGTGACGGCGCAGAATAATCAGGAGCGCTTTGCCCGCGACAACAAGGCGAACTGGGCTTCGGAGAATCACGGCAACCCACGCTATGCCGCGCTGCAGCGACCGGCAACCTCCACGGCGGAGTTCAACCGCGCTGTTCCGGCCCACGGATATAAGCCGGGAAGCGAAACGCGGCCCGCGGCCGGAACAAGACCGGGAACACGCCCCACAGAGAATACACGGCCAGGAACGAGGCCGACTCCGGGTAACCGGCCAGCCGGGGAGACGCGCCCCGCAACCCGACCTGCGACGCCTGCAGCCCGGCCAACGACCAGGCCTGAGGCTAGACCCGCATCCAGGTCCGAGTCCAGGCCGGCAGCAAGGCCCGAGACCAGGCCCGAGACCAGACCGGCCGCGCGACCTGAGACAAGGCCGGCTGCGAGACATGAGACAAGGCCGACGCCGCAGTCAGCGGCAAGACCTGCAGCCAGACCTGCTCCAACTCCGCGTCCTGCGGCTCGGCCTGAAAGCAGGCCTGCGCCAACTCCACGCCCGGCTGCGGCGCGTCCCGAGGCCAGGCCGGCTCAGCAGCAGCGTCCTCAGGCCAGACCTGAATCCCGCCCGGCCCCGCAGTCAAAACCCGAACAAGAGAAGAAACCTCAGTAAGCGATTGTGAGAAGAAAAGGCCCGGGCATTCAGCCCTGGCCTTTTCGTATCCAGCGCTCCTTCCAAGAGGCCGCGACGCGGTCAGATGCGCATGGGCATGATGATGTAGCGGTACTTGTACTCGCCGTCGGGATCCTCAGGCCGAACCTGCCCGGCGGATTGCGCGTCCTTGAACTCAAGCCGCACTTCGCCGGAGTTGCCGATGGCCTTCAGGAAATCGATCAGATAGGCGGAGTTGAAGCCGACTACCAGGGGATCGAAGCTGTACGGCGTCTCGATGGTGTCTTCCGATTCGCCCGAGTCCGTCGAGGACGACGAAATCTTCAGCTCGTTCTGCTCCAGGCGCATCTTGACTGCGCCCGAGCGCTCGTCGGCGAACTGCGCAACGCGCTGGATGGATGCCATCAGGTCTTCGCTGCGTACGATGACGAACTTGTTGTTCTCGCGCGGCATTACGGCTTCGTAGTTCGGGAACTGCCCGGTCAGCTTGCGGCTGGTGAGAACCCGATGGCCGATACGGAAGAACAGCGTGTGGTCGTCG
>DASXFB010000041.1:0-6762 GCA_036489815.1 Occallatibacter sp.
CGTGGCCCTCGGGCCTGTCGCCGCCGCCGACCCCCTCTGGCCCCCGAACATCGTCCCCAACGCCGCCCCCGGCATCCGCCGAGCTGCCATCATCGGCCTGCCCGCCGACGCCGCCCGCGATCTCAACCAGATCCTGCTCCCACCCCGCCTACGCCAACCCTAGCCGCACAAAACAGAAAACCCTCCCGAAGCTTCGAGAGGGTTTCTATAAACAGAGGAACTGGAGCGGAAGATCTGCCTGATCAATACCTCCAGGCCGCATTAGTTGGATTGAACGGCATGGGATTCCTTATCCCACGTGAACTGCATCTTCAGCGATGCCCGGCGCATGACCTCGATCTCCGCCGGAGCCAGCATCTCGGGCGGCAGCCCAGCGATGGCGACGTGGCCCGGGCTATCTCCAAGCACCTCGGAGATCTGGTTCCAGCGCAGGAATGGCGACGTCGTCGGCAGCGTAATAATCCGCCGCTTCGGCTCCGGCAACGCAAAGTAAACCGCCCACACGGCAAGGGCTAGGCAGCACACCGCGTCATTGATCGTGGTCATGCTTCCACGCATCCACTTAACGTGCCCGATCCAGGCCGACTGAACCAAACTCGCGGTCGCCATCATGCCAAGCCCGAGACTCACACCAAAAATGCGGCTCCGGTAGGAGAGGCCCATGGGCCGAATCGCAAAGCATACAAAGAGCAACAGGCATAGGATCAAAATGCTTTGCGTCCGTTGCATCTGGGAGACAAAATTAAGAATGTAGTGGGTGGCTGTGACGTGCGGGGCGGCCGACAACCCAAGGGCAAGGAGAACCGAGATGCCGCCAACCCAGGAGAAGATGAGCATCCCGAGATTTTGAAGCCCTTTGAGGGGGGCCATGGCCAAACGATACATGCTGCAGATCACGGCCAACATCAAGATAGCCTCAACCGCAAACATTGACCAGTAGAAATAGAAGTAGATCTCGTAGCCAAACAGAGCCCCGAACAGATGGCGGCCAAATTTGAGGATGAGAAGCCCAACTCCTGAAGCAAAGGACCTCGTGGCGAGCAAAGCGACGAGAAAGCGGAACTGCTTGGCAGTGGATGAGCGGAGGAGAAAAGCCAAGGCAACGAGGCAGGACAGAGGCTCTGCATACTCCAAGACCTGAGTGAGCTCTACAGTCGTCAATGTGGGATCCTCCGTTCGCGTCGCTACCTAGCTTACGCGAGAGGATCCCAACATTGAAAAGAATCTAGCCGACTTTTTTCCCTACCGGAGCGCGCAGGGGGCAGCGTCATTGGGATCGCAGACCGGCAGCGGCAACAGGTTCGAATGACCCGACGCGGCAATCGTCTTGGCGGTCGCGGGGGCGGCGGGACGGGTGGCGGCAGCGGCACCGGTGAGGGCGAGCACGACGACGAAAGCGCGGATGATGTTCTTCATGGTGTTACTCCTTTATTGATCGGTGTTTCTAAAAGATTTCTCTGGACACACCAGATGAAGTAACCATAAGATTGTCTAGCCGGTAAGTCCAGTAGAATCAATAACATATGAATATATAAAATATGTGGAATTACTGAGGTAATTGGATTTTGCCGCGATGCCACGCTCAGCCAAGGCTGTAATTTCACTGCGAATCTGCCGATAAATCAAAGCCCGGCAGTGTTTTCCATGCATCCGCGGGCTGCGCTCCGATCCCACCGGAGCGTGCAGACACAAAAAACCGCCCGGACAATCCGGGCGGTTTCTATGTCTTACGAATCTTCAGCAACTCCGCGACAGCCTTACACTTCGAGCGCGGCCTTCTCGGCCGATCCCGCAGGCGTCACTGGCGGCGGCGTCGGCTTCTTCGGTGCCGGCTGTTCTGCCTTCTTCGAGGGCGCGATGATCGCATGCAGCGTGGTGCCTTCCATGCGCGGCATGAACTCCACCAGACCCGCATCGCCAATATCGAGAATCAGCCGATTGATAATCTTGTAGCCCAGGTCACGGTGCGCCATCTGGCGTCCCTTGAAGCGCAGCGACGCCTTCACCTTGTCGCCCTCGCCGAGGAAGCGCACAGCCTGATTCTTCTTGGTCTGGTAGTCGTGCTCATCCACCGTGACCGAGAACTTCACTTCCTTGATGGTAATAATCTTCTGCTTCTTGCGCGCCGCGCGGTCGCTCTTATCCTTCTCGTACAGGAACTTGCCGTAGTCCTGGATCTTGCACACCGGAGGAACGGCATTGGGCGAGATCTCGACCAAGTCGAGCGAGCGCTCGCGCGCCATCTTCAAGGCGTCGAAGGGAGCCATGACGCCGAGCTGCTCGCCATTCTCATCGATGACACGAACCTCGCGGGCACGTATACGTTCATTGGTACGGATAAAAGATTTAGCGGAACGCTTATCAATCGGTGGAATGGGTCGCCTCCACAGCGCGCCCTTGGCTCGCCATGCGTTGTTGGATTTAGATGCACCTTGCTTAGGTTGCACCGCAACGAGCAGTATAACACCCTGGCCTCGGCCATCTGATTTCGTTTTCCCGCCGTCCTAGTTTCAGTGCCTTACCACTCCGCAGCGCCACACCTCCAGTACCCTTCCGGGGCACCCCAAGGGAGCCCGTAATTGGACAACCTCGCTCGAGACGGGCAAGATGAGACACGCTGCGCTTTGTTCCCCAGGTTTTGCACCGAGAAAACAAAGAAAGAGGGGCACGCATGAAACGCCGGATTCTGCTTGTCGACGATGAGGTTGCGGTACTGCTTACCCTGAAGGCGGTGCTCGAGATCAGCGGCTTCGATGTCGATACCGCCGCCTCGGCGCGCGAAGGTAAATCGAAACTCCGCACCCACGAGTACGACATGGTCATCACCGACATGCGCATGGAGAGCGAATCTGCCGGCGAAGAGGTCATCGCCGCCGCCCGCGCCGCCGCCTATCAGCCCGCCATCGCCCTCTTGACTGCCTTTCCGGTCAACGACGAAAGCTGGCAGGAGTGCGGTGCCGACAAGCTGCTGGTCAAACCCATGCAGACCCGCGTCCTGCTCCAGCAGATCGAGCAGCTCTTCGTCTCTCACCAGGCCAAGCGCGCCGCCGCAGACGCTGCTCTCGCCGCCGTCAAGCCCGCCGCGCCCACCGCCGCCGCCGCGCGCAGCAACGGAGCCGCTGCCCCGGTCAAAAAGGCCGCCACCAAGAAAGCCGCCGCGAAGAAGCTCCCCGCCAAGGCCGCCGCGCGCAAACCGGTCGCTACGGCTGCGGCGCCCGTCAAAGTGGCCAAGAAGAGCGCGAAAGCAGCCGCGAAGAGAGCCTCGGCAAAGC
Source organism: Occallatibacter sp. (assembly GCA_036489815.1). Classification (GTDB taxonomy): domain Bacteria; phylum Acidobacteriota; class Terriglobia; order Terriglobales; family Acidobacteriaceae; genus Telmatobacter. The sequence goes on from DASXFB010000041.1 coordinate 3,273, forward strand.
GATAATCTCCGCGCTGCTCCGCCCCGGCGCAGAGCCGTGCCGTTAGCCTGCTGCGGCCTACTCGCTCGTGTGGTCTTTGATGTAGGTCCGCAGCGCCAGGTTGATGTTCAGCGCCTTCTGCACGCCGCTGTCGAGCATCCGCAGCCAGTCGCTCGCTGGCTCCTTCAACTCCACCGTGCTCAGCAGATAGCTCGTTTGCACGATGATTTCCAGCGCGTTGCTCAGGTCATGCGCCAGCTTGCGAACCTCAAGCGCGAGTTCTTCCGGAATCTTCTCTCCCGGCGACGGCAGGTTGCTGGAATTCGGAATATCTGTCATTTGTCGTTTGCTTTCATTAGGTTACGTGCAGCCTGAAAGGCTTTGCGCACGATCGTCCTGGAGCGTCTCCCAGTGTAGAGCAGTAACCCCTGCCCTGTGTAGGAGAAGCGCCGAATTGACAGCAGCGCCGACGTTTGTAACACTCAATGGAGACGGTTGAGGTATCCAGCATCTTTGCTGCGACGCTCTCGGGCGTGCCGTAGTGGCGGAATTGGCAGACGCGCATGGTTCAGGTCCATGTACTCGCAAGGGTGTGGGGGTTCGAGTCCCCCCTTCGGCACCATCTACTTCTTTCAGACCCGGTCTTCACGACGGGCTGAGTCCTTCCAGAAAACATCCAGACATACCAGCATCCAGCCCGCAGTTCCCCGGCCCTCGCTGTGTCGCTTCCAAACTCCCGCAGCATCTCCTCTAAAATAGCCTCATGTCCACCCCGTCGATGAGTAGCACGAGCAGCAGTGCCAGCACCGGCAGCACGCTCTCCACGCATCTCCAGAAGATTCTCGCGCACACCGCCCTCATCGTCGCGCAGCGCAAAGCCGCGGCCGATCTCGCCGCTCTGGAGCGCCAGGCCCTGGCTCACACTCCGCGTGGCTTTGCCGCTGCCCTCAAGCAGCAGCGGACGGCGGGCACCTGGCCCGCGGTCATCGCCGAGCTCAAGAAGGCCTCGCCCTCGAAGGGCCTCATCCGCGAGTCCTTCGAGCCCGCCGCGCTGGCCCGCGCGCTCGAGGCCGCCGGCGCCGCCACGCTCTCCGTCCTCACCGACGAGCAGTTCTTTCAGGGCTCCCTCGCCAACCTCGAGATCGCCTCCGCCACGGTCAAGATTCCCTGCCTGCGCAAGGACTTCATGATCGACCCCTTCCAGATGCTCGAGGCCCGCGCCTCCGCTGCCGACGCCATCCTGCTCATCGTCGCCGCCCTCTCCGACGAGCAGCTCCTGACCCTCAGCCAGGCCGCCGCCAGCCTCCAGCTCGACATCCTCTGCGAGGTGCACAGCGCCGAAGAGCTCGATCGCGCCCTCAGTCTCCACCGCCAGATTCCCATCCAGATGATCGGCGTCAACAGCCGCGACCTGCACACCTTCGCCGTCGATCCGCAGGTTCAGTTCGATCTCGCCCCGCGCATTCCCGACGGCGTGGTTCGCATCGCCGAGAGCGGCATTCGCACCCACGAGGACATCGCCCGCCTCACTGCCGCCGGCTACGACGCCTTCCTCATCGGCGAGACGCTCATGCGCCAGCCCGATCCCGCCGCCGCTCTCACCCAGCTGCTCCATCGCACCGCAAAGTAGCCGGCATGTGGATCAAGATCTGCGCCAACACCAATCTCGCCGACGCCCAGCTTGCCGCTGACCTCGGCGCCGACGCGCTCGGCTTCGTCTTCGCGCCCAGCAAGCGCCAGGTCACCGTCGAGCAGGTCGCCGCGATCACGCCCCATCTTCCGTCCTCCGTCGCCACCATCGCCGTCGTCGAAACGCGCAGCGCGCCTGAGATCGCCGCGCTCGTCCGCGCCACCGGCCTCACCGGCGTGCAGCTCCACGCCGGCCTCGATCTTCCGCTGGTCCGCGCTCTCCGCGCCGAACTCGGGCCCAGCGTCTCGATCTTCCAGACCCTGCATTGGGTGGTCGATACCGTCGATACAGAGGATGGGAACGGTGTAAACAACACCAACGCCGACAGCGCCGCGCTCGTCGCCGCGCAGCTCCGCGAGGTCGCAGCCGAGCCCGCCATTGCGGCCGTGTTGCTCGACGCCAAGGTCGGCAACGCCGGCGGCGGCACCGGCCGCAGCTTCGACTGGAACGCCGCCCGCGAGACCGTCGCCGCAGCAAGCCAGGCCGCAGGCAAACCGATCCATCTGATCGTCGCCGGCGGCCTGCGCCCTGAAAATGTAACCGAAGCCATGCGTGCGCTTCGGCCCTGGGGGGTGGATGTCGCGAGCGGCGTCGAAGCCGCGCCGGGGCGCAAGGATTCCCTCAAACTCAAGCGCTTCCTTGAGAACGCACGCACGCCATCCTGAACTACCTGGCAGGTCTTCTAGGTTGTTGGGGGAACCCACTGGCGCCCACCGGATCAATGTTCCTCCGGTTTGGCGTCGTGACGGGTCTTAGTGGTGGGGCTGTGATTCGTGGATATGCGGCCGCGGTGAGCGGTCGTGGATCCCCGGGGTTGCGTGTAAATGGCTGGTCGTCGGATTCGGATTCGGCTGCGGATTCGGCTGGGCCAGCACAGGGCTTATAGTCGAAACGAGCGCAATTGCAAATGCGATCTTCAGTTTCATACTTCCTCCATGCTTCCCTTATAGGACGCTGCACCGCGACGCTCGGATTCAGGTTTTTGTTGCCTAAATATCCACGTTTTTGCGGTTTTTTCCTGAATCTTTTACACAAGTTGACAAACCCGGTTGCGGCGCTTCCCGGAGCCGTGTATCGTCGACAACAAGATGAATTTCACCTCCAGCCGATTTACCTTTACGTTCCGCTATTGGCACACAATAGCGGCCGCGGCGGAGTAGCTTCATCTGAACCCTTGTGAATCCTGAATCCCAAACAAGCTTCAGTTGAACCGATCACCACCCGAGCCGCGACCTTCCAGTCGCGGCTTTTGCTTTCTCCAAGCGTCGTCGCCTCACCGATGTAAAAGAAGAACACACACGCAGCACAGGAGACCTTGATCCTTATGAGCGCAGCGGAAACCCTCACCAGCGCAGCACCCAACGCCGCAGCCATCGCCGGCCGCTTCGGCGCCTACGGTGGCCGCTACGTCCCCGAGACCCTCATGGCGGCCCTCGAAGAGCTTGAAGAGGCCTACGCCGTCGCCCAGGCCGATCCCGCCTTCCACGCCGAGCTCGACACCCTGCTGCACGACTACTGTGGCCGCCCCACCCCGCTCTACTTCGCCAAGCGCCTCTCCGCCCACCTCGGCGGCGCGAAGATCTACCTCAAACGCGAAGACCTCCTCCACACCGGCGCCCACAAGATCAACAACGCCCTCGGTCAGGGCCTGTTGGCCAAGCGCATGGGCAAGCAGCGCATCATCGCCGAGACCGGCGCCGGACAGCACGGCGTGGCCACCGCCACCGTCTGCGCCCTGCTCGGCCTCGAGTGCTGCATCTACATGGGCCAGGAAGACATGCAGCGTCAGGAGCCCAACGTCTACCGCATGCGCCTGCTCGG
>DASXFB010000049.1:0-3304 GCA_036489815.1 Occallatibacter sp.
GTCGGGAATCGCGGCTTTTTCCCCGATCATCTGGCCAAGACCGGCCGTGAGGAAATGATCGCCGCGGTTGAATCGGCGGGTGCAAAGGCCCTGGTGCTCGGGCCGGAGGATTCGAAGTTCGGCGCGGTGGAAACCTACGCCGAAGCCACGCGCTGCGCAGAGCTGTTCAAGAAGCATGCCGAACAAATCGACGGCATCATCGTCACCTTGCCCAACTTCGGCGACGAGCGCGGCGTGGCCGACGCATTGCGCCTATCGGGCCTCAAAGTCCCCGTGCTCATCCAGGCCACCCCCGATCGCGCAGAAGCCATGACGATTGCCACGCGCCGCGACAGCTTCTGCGGCAAGATGAGCGCCTGCAATAACCTCATGCAATACGGCATTGCGTACTCGCTCACCACGCTGCACACCGAGAGCCCCGCATCGGCAGAATTCAAAGCCGATCTTGAGTGGTTCGCACAGGTCTGCCGCATTGTGAAGGGGCTCAAGAATCTCCGCATCGGCTCGATCGGCGCGCGGCCTGCGGCCTTCAACACCGTCCGCTATTCCGAGCGTATTCTCGAAACCCACGGAATCTCCGTCGAACCTATCGATCTGTCTGAGATTTTCGGCCGCATCCACAAGATGAAAGATTCCGACGATGCGGCCCAGAACAAGCTCGCCGCCATCAAGCAGTACGTTACCACCGCGGGCATTCCCGAGGAAGCGTTGCTCAAGATGGCCAAGCTGGGCGCGGTGATTGACGGCTGGATGCAGGAAAAGTCGGTAACCATCAGTGCGGTCCAATGCTGGACCTCCATGGAAGAATACTTTGGCGTCGTCCCATGCACCATCATGAGCATGATGAGCAACAGCCTCATCCCCTCAGCATGCGAGGTCGACGTTCCCGGCGTGCTGAGCATGTACGTGATGGCTCTCGCCAGCCAAACGCCCAGCGCCCTGCTCGATTGGAACAACAATTATGGCCATCATCCTGACAAGTGCGTCTGCTTCCACTGCTCCAACCTGCCTAAGCACTTCTTCCAGGACGTGAAGATGGACTATCAGGAGATCATCGCCGGCACCGTCGGAAAGCTGAATACCTTCGGGACCTGCGTCGGCCGCGTCAAATCAGGCGCAATGAGCTTCGCGCGCTACTCCACCGACGATCGCCGTGGCACGATCCGCGGCTATACGGGTGCCGGCCAGTTTACTGATGATCCGCTCGAAACCTTTGGCGGGGCCGGTGTGGCCGAGATTCCGCAGCTCCAAAAGCTGCTGAGGTACATTTGCCGTGAGGGCTTCGAACACCACGTCGCCGCCAATTTCAGCAGCGTATCGAAGGCGGTGCATGAAGCTGCTGTGCGTTATCTAGGCTGGGAGAGCCATTACCACCCTGCCCTCGAAGACTAATGCGAAAAGACGAACTGCGCGATCGCGCCGGGATTGAATCCGGGCGCGATCACTCTACGCCGCAATGGGTTCGAGTGTAAGGCGCGCCGCCAGGATAACCAGAGCGGTCCAGAGCGCATCGGCACCGAGCAGATGGAGCATCTGCAACCAGAGCGGCGCCAGCAGCAGCACATCCAGCACACCGAGAAGATATTGCGCTGCCAGCAAGATCAACACCAGCGCGCAGAGGCCGCGATTGTTCCAATGCGACGAGCGTCGCGCCGCGCGCATCAAAAGCCAGGTCACAAAGATACCGGCGAGAACCGCCATCGTCGGGTGCGTCCAGCGCCAGCGCAGAAGCCAGCCGCTCCCCGCAGAGAAGTCCTGCTGCAGCGCCGCGGCCAATGAGGTTGCGGGAAAGAGCGTGTCGCCCAGCGCCGCCAGTGACCCCGTAACGCCCACAACCAGCACCGCCAGAAGAACGGCCGTTACGCCAGCGGACGCCACCAGCCGAACGCGGCTGCGCACAAAGCCTTCGCGGCGGCTAAGCATGTGAGCAGTCAGCGCCAGCGCCGCCATCAACAGCAGCGTATTGGCAAAATGCAGAGCCAGGTAGCCGGGCCGCAGGGGCGAATGGCTTTGCGCGGTCAAACCAAGCTTTACCAGCAGCGCCCCGAGAACCGCTTCGACCATTGTGAAGAAGAGCGCCGCCGTCCCGGCAACACGGGCCAGGTGGCCGCGTTCTGTGCGGGCAAAGATCCAGGCCAGCAACCCGACCAGGGAGAAAAACGAGATGCCGCTGGTAATCCGGTGCGTGAACTCGATCAGCGTATCAATGTGGGGCGAGTGCTGGATGACGGTGCCATTGCACAGCGGCCAGTGGTTGCCGCAACCGTCTCCTGAGCCGGTGGCGCGTGTAAGGGCACCCCACAGGATGACCGCAATGAAGTAGACCAGCACGCCCCATGAGAAGCGCCGCAACGCCTGTGACGGCAGAGGTTGAATATTGGCTTTGATCGCTGCGGTCGACACCCGAGACCACTCCATCCCGAACTTACCAGTGTAAAGCAGCAGCGTGCATTGCGTCCGCGCATGCGCGCAAACCCACGCTGCCCATTTTTATCAAACCCCAATGGGATCTGACGCGGCTCGTGCAGGTCTCGCCGTGAACCTGCGGCTACTCTTTGCCCAGGAGACGCACCACGTGATTCACGATCATCAGATCTTCGGCAGGTGGAATCACGCGCACCGTCACCGGCGAGCCATCGGCTGAGATCACCGCCGGGCCACGGGTCTTGTTGCGCTCCAGGTCGAGCACGATACCAAGCGCGCCCAAGCCCGCGCAGATCTCCGCGCGCGAGTCGACATCGTTCTCGCCGATTCCGCCGGTAAACACGAGCATGTCGAGGCCGCCTAATTCCGCCACAAAGCTGCCAATCCACTTCGCGACGGTCCAGGTAAATTTGTCCACGGCCAGCCGCGCCATCGCGTTCTCTTCCCTGATCGCCTCGCGCAAATTGCGCATGTCATTCGAGAGCCCGCTCACGCCCAGCAGACCCGCTTTTTTGTTCGCGACGATCTCCAGTTGATCCGCTGCCTGAACCGCTGAACTCGTCTTCTCCGCGATCTTGCGCAAAATGAATAGCAACACGCCCGGATCGATATCGCCCGTTCGGCTTCCGCTGATCAGGCCGCCCGTCGGTGTCAGCCCCATCGACGTATCCAGGCACGCCCCGTCGCGGATCGCCGAGATCGAGGCGCCATTACCCAGGTGCGCCGCAATCAATCTCTTCGGCACATGCGGCTCGAGCTCGTGAACGATCGATTCATAGGAGAGGCCGTGCGCCCCGAACCGCCGCACGCCCATCGCCGAATACTCCTCCGGGATGGGCATGTGCGTCGCCACCTCGGGCATCGTGCGATGAAAATAGGA
>DASXFB010000061.1:0-6041 GCA_036489815.1 Occallatibacter sp.
CCTTCCCGCCGACTATCTCGCGCGCCATCCTTTCGATGCGGACGGCAGCGTGGTGATCTCCACTGATCCGCCCGACATGCAGCCGGTGATGACCTTCGCCGCCAATGCCGACCTGCGCGAGCGGATGTTTCTGGCTTATAACACCCGCGCTTACCCCGCGAACCAGCAGATTCTTCTTGATCTGCTGGCCACGCGGCAGGAGATCGCGAGCATCCTCGGCTTTCAAAGCTGGGCTAATCTGGCCACGGCCGACCAGATGATGGGCTCTGCGGCCAACGTGCGCACCTTTTTGAAGAAGCTCAACGATTCGAGCCGTGACGGCGCGCAGCATGAGCACAAGCTGGTATTGGATTTCGCACGCGAGCGGCACTCCGGTCTCGAATCAATCGACATCACCAGCCGCGGGTACTGGTATGAGCAGTTCCGCCGCTCGGCTTTCGACTTCGATTCGCAATCCGTGCGCCCCTACTTTGCCTACGCACGCGTCGAAGCCGGCGTGCTCGATACTGCCGCCCGGCTCTTCAAGGTAGAGTTCCGGCGCTCGGAGGGAACGGCCTGGCACAGATCGGTTTCGGTCTTCGATGTCTTCGATAAAGGCCAGCACGTGGGCCGCTTTTATCTCGACATGCATCCCCGCGAAGGGAAAGACAAATGGTTCTCCGCAGCTCCCGTGGTGACCGGAGTCCGCGGCCGGGCGATGCCTGAGGCGGCGCTGATCTGCAATTTTCCGGGCGGCGACGATGAACCCGCGCCTCCCACTCCTCAGCAACTGGAGACACTTTCCGGCGAGCCGGCGCACATTCCGCAGCAGCAGCATGAACTCGAAGCCCGGGCCGCCCAAGTGGAGCGCCGGCAGTCTGAGGAAGCGGCGGTTCGCGATCCAGGACTTCTGCAGTTCTCCGACGTGGTCACGTTCTTCCACGAGTTCGGCCATTTGATGCACGCTATCCTCGGCGGTCACACCGAGTGGGCGGGGCTCTCAGGATTTGCCACCGAGGGCGATTTCATCGAAGTTCCTTCCCAGATGCTGGAGGAGTTCTTTCGCGACGAAAAGCTGCTCCAGTCCTTCGCACGGCACTATGAGACCGGAGAAGTTCTCCCCTCCGAGATCATCAAGAAGATGAAGCGCGCGGGCTCGTTCGGGCGCGCGGACTGGGTGCGTGCGCAGCTTTACTACACCACTCTCTCGCTTGACCTGCATGACCAGGACCCCGCGAAGATCAATCTCGACTCGATCACGAAACAGCTCTACGAGACCTTGCAGCCTTGGACGTGGGTCGACGGCAACCACATGTACGCGAGCTTCGGCCATCTCACCGGCTACTCCTCGAACTACTACACCTACGCCTTCGACAAGGTGATCGCCCTCGATTTCTTCGGCCAGTTCGATCCCGAGGATTTGCTGGGTTGTGAAGCCGGCACGCGCTACAGAAAAGCCGTGCTGGAGCAGGGCGGCTCCAAGCCCGGCCGCCAGCTGGTGCGTGATTTCCTCGGACGCGACGAAGAATTCTCGGCCTTTTCCAAGTGGTTGAATGAAGAATTTGAGGGGCAGCTTCCGGCTACGGGGCGTTGAAGGGCTGTGTCTCGGAAATCCGTTGTACCGGCGGCAAAGAGCGACCCTGGAGCTTTCGACCCTGGTCCGCAAAAGCCCTGATCTCCGCTCAAGACGACAGGGGAATGAGGGGTGTGAAATTCAAAGGCACGACACCAGGAATCGATGGCGGATATGACTGATTTTCAGGGCAGATGGGCGCTTGTGACCGGGGCCAGTGCGGGTATCGGGGCTGCTCTGGCGCGGGAGCTGGCGGCCCACGGCGCGAAACTCATCCTCACTGCGCGGCGTCGGGACCGGCTCGAATCCCTCGCTGCCGAACTGGCAGCCAGAGGAACTGAGACGCGCGTCCTCGCCGCCGACCTGAATGATCCCGCGGCGCCGCGGCAGATCTTCGAGGCTACGGAAGGCGCGGGCCTGGTTGTCGACATCCTGGTGAACAACGCCGGCCTGGGCCAATACGGCGCATTCCACTTGAGCGGGGAGGAGCAGGAGGTGAGCCAGGTGCGGGTTAACTGCGAAGCGGTACTGCGCCTATCGCACCTCTTCGTGCCGCGCATGATCGAGCGCCGTCGCGGATGGCTGCTTATCGTCGCCTCCACGGCGAGCTTTCAGCCCATCCCGTACCTCAGCACCTACGCAGCCACCAAGGCCTTCGACCGCTTCTTCGCCCTTGGGCTTGCGGCCGAGGTGGCGCGGCATGGCGTAAAGGTCACCGCGCTCTGTCCCGGCTCGACGGAGAGCGAGTTCTTCGAGGTTGCGCGCGCGCAGCGGTTCAGCGCTCGCGGCGTGCAGGCTACGGACGTTGTCGCGCGGCTCGCCGTCATCGCCCTCGCGCGCGGCCGGCGCCTCATCATCCCCAATTTGCGCGGCAAGTTCACGTCATTCCTGGTGCGCTTCGCGCCGGTCGGCCTGGTCACGCGCCTCATCGAGAAGGCGGCCCGGCCCGGATCTCACCCTGGAAGGGCCTGAGCCGGAGGTCCTTGCCAGCCTCGGCCCCGCTTGATGTACAAAGGTCGGGAGGAATTCGTCCAATGAAACCGGGGTCCCTTCAGATTCGAGACTTACTCGCAGCAGCACTCTTTTTTTCTCTCGCCGGCTATGCTCTCGCTCAGCAGCCTGCCCACACCAAGCCCGAAGACACGGAGATCTGGCAGCCCGTCCCGAAAATCGTCACACCGGGTGCGACCGATGCCGACCCTCCCTCCGATGCCATCCCCCTCTTCGACGGCAAGAATCTGGACGAGTGGGTCTCGGCCCAGGATCACACGCCGGCCCGATGGCAGGTGCAGGACGGCATTCTCACCGTCGTCAAAGGATCCGGCATCGGCAATATCGAAACCAAGCGGCGCTTCAAGGACTATCAGCTTCACGTCGAATGGCGGGTCCCTGAGAACATCACCGGCAGCGGGCAGGCGCGCGGAAACAGCGGCGTCTTCCTCGCCTCCACCGGGCCCGGCGATGACGGCTACGAGCTGCAGGTTCTGGACTCCTACAACAACACCACCTACGTCAATGGGCAGGCCGGCAGCATCTACAAGCAGAGCCCTCCGTTGGTGAACCCCAGCCGTAAACCGGGCGAGTGGCAGATCTATGACGTGGTGTGGACCGCGCCCCGATTCAATGAGGACGGCTCGCTCAAAACGCCCGCGTTTGTGACGGTCTTCTTCAACGGGGTGCTGGTGCAGAACCACTTTGTTTTGAGGGGACAGACTCTCTATAACGGCCAGCCGTTCTATAAACAGTACGACGCGGCTCCCATCAAGCTGCAGGCGCACGGCGACAAAAGCGAGCCCATCAGCTTCAGAAACATCTGGGTCCGGCCGCTGGAATAAGGCCTTTCCCGTTCTTCGGTCGACTGGCCCAGGCGGCCGTTCCGGCATCGTTCCATTGAGGCATTTGGAATCTGTCGGATAGGCCGCGGCACCATCTGGGAAACCCTCCGAACCCCTGTGGAAAACTATTTTATGGAACTCGGGCAGCCCCGGTGCAACCTTTTCCCCACCCTCGCATCTGAATAGGTAATTAGCAGAGGCTTCCCCAAGATGTCCTACCGAAGAAAGGTTTCAACTCCTTTTTGAGGGTCCATTCGTGGACCTCTTCCCAAAACCCCCCCTGGATTCCCCTCCCTTAACTGCCTCTCGATCGGGCCTACCGGAAGGTAGGCCCATGTAATTTTTCGACCTTAATTTCGGCCGCGTGTCAGTCGATTCGGTGTGAACCCCGCATCCCCGCCGATAGAATCAACGCCCGCAGGATCAATCTCGTTAGAATCAATCTTGAGATGCCGCCCCGGTCCAGCACCAAATCCATTTCAGATCAACATCCGGATCGCGTCAGGGCGAATATCCAAGCCATGGACGAGCTCTTCGCAGCCGCAGGCCTGGTGCGCAGCGGGCGCAGAAAGCCGGGGGAGCGCGTGCGCGCGGACAAGCCGGATCAGGTCAACCCGGAGGAACTCCGCCGCCCTGTGCCGTCACCACGCATTGCCGCCAATGGCGTGCACTGGCTTCCCGTTACCGGCTGGAAGGCCTTTCCCTGGCTTTGGAGCGGCTTTAGCACGCGCCTGGGCGGCGAGAGCCGGGCATACTGCGCCGACGATGCGCCGGGAGAGCTGAACCTGGGCTTTACGGCTGAAGACAGCGGGGAAGCGGTTATCGCGAATCGCCGCCTGCTGGCGGAAGCGGTCACCGGCGACGCAGCCACGCCGCTTGTCATCCTGCGCCAGTTTCATTCCAACCTGCTGGTGCATGCAACCGCGGCCGACGCTCTCCGCGCGCGTCCACTCAAAGGCGACGGGCTCATCACCGATGAGCCGGGAATTCTGCTGGGAGCGCAGACCGCCGACTGTATTCCCGTCCTGGTTGCGGACCGCAAGCGCCGTGTCGTCGGCGCATTTCATGCCGGATGGCGGGGCACGGTGAAGCGGATCGTCGAGACCGGCGTGGGCCGCATGCGGCTCGAGTTCGGCTGCCGGCCCGAAGATCTGGTGGCTGCGATCGGCCCCGGTAACGGCCCGTGCTGCTACGCCGTCGGCGAAGAAGTGCTTTCGGAGTTCGAGTCGCAGTTTGTCTATGCGCGCGAGCTGTTCCACGAAGTCTTCGATTCCGACGTGGTGCGGAAGAAGTACCCGATGCTGTTTCTTACCCAGCGCGCCCCAGGGCACTCGCCCATTGGCCCCAGCCTGCATGTGGACATGATCGAGGCCAACCGCCGCCAGTTGCTGGCCTGCGGGGTCGCGGCAAAAGCGATTCAGGCGGCCGGCGGCTGTACGCAGTGCCACCCGGAGCTGTTTTATTCGCATCGCGGCTCACGCGGCCGCACCGGGCGCATGATGGCCGTGATCGGCATTCGAGCCGAGCGGGCGAAAGTCAGGAACAGGCTCTAAGGCGGCTAAGCGCCAGTTTTGCAAGGAAAGCTCGGCCGTGCGCTCAGGACGCGCTGGCGGCTTCGCCGGGATTCACGAGATCGCGAAGCTCCTTGGATGGCTTGAAGTAGGGAACCTTCTTGGCAGGAACCTCCACGCGCTCTCCGGTCTTCGGGTTGCGGCCGATGCGGGGATTGCGCTGGCGAATGCGAAACGAGCCGAAGCCTCGAATCTCGATCTTGTCGCCGCTCTGCAACGCCCCAATGACGGAGCCGAAGATGGTTTCAACGATCACTTCGCCGTCGCGGCGGGTCAGGTCGCCTAGTCCGGTTACCTTCTCCACCAGGTCTGCCTTTGTCATGTTCGAAGGACCTCCGCTCTCAGCATAAAGGGATTCTGCCCGTGAAGGGGTGGAAAAAGCAAGTCCTCCGCACAATTTAGCCTTTGCAGATCAGCGATTTGGGCCGGTTCGGCGGCAAATCGCCCCGGCCAACGGCGGGGGTTTCCCCGCGTTTGCGGTATCATGTGTTGGTACAACCAACGAAAATTGCTCTGGACAGAAGTGCTATGGAACGAGCCGGGGCAATCTGGAATCGTTGAAGGAATGGCTTATCCGCGCTACAGCATCGTGATCCCGGCTTTCAATGAAAGCGCGCGCATTCCTGCCACGCTTGAGGCGGTGATCGAATGCGTCCGGGCACGCAACTGGTCGGCGGAGATCATTGTCGTCGACGACGGTTCGCGCGATAGGACGGCCGATGTTGTGCGCGCCTTCGCCGCCACGGCTCCCGAGGTGCGGCTCCTGCCGAACCCTGGCAACCGCGGCAAAGGCTACAGCGTGCGCAATGGGATCCTGCAGGCATTTGGCGAGATTGTGATGTTCACGGATGCGGATTTGTCCGCACCCATCGAAGAAGCCGAGGACCTGTTTGCCGCAATCGCCGACGGCGCCGATATCGCCATCGGCTCGCGCTGGCTGGAGCGTACCCGGCAGACCATTCGCCAGCCGTTCTATCGCCGCTTCTTCGGCCGCTGTTTCAACGCTGTCACTCGCGCCGTGATGGGGCTGCCCTTTGCCGATACGCAGTGCGGCTTCAAGGCCTTCCGGCGCAGTGCGGCGCA
>DASXFB010000102.1:0-2150 GCA_036489815.1 Occallatibacter sp.
GGTGGCATTGAATCATCGGTCATGCAAGCGACAGGATACATGCTGATTCCTGCGCACTGATTCGCAGCAAGTTTCGATGCGCCGTCCCACACTGCATCTCCAGTCGTCATCAGAACGTTCAGGAGATGTCCGATGTCCGAACACAGCAGCACTCACAGTCACAATCCCGACAAGGTAGCGGAGCAGCACCGCCGGATCCAGGCGGATATAGACCGCAAGGATGAGGCCCGGGAAGGCAAGCAGCCGAAGCAGCACGCGGTCCAGACGGGCATGCGTGAATATCCCTCGTCTTTCCCGCGCCAGCACCATCCGAAGCCCGGCCATGAGGCCAAGCTCGATCCGCAGCCCATGTGGGACGCGCCTGGCTACAAGGGGTCCGAGAAACTCAAAGACAAGGTCGCCATCGTCACCGGCGGCGATTCCGGCATTGGCCATGCGGTCGCGGTGCTGTATGCGCGCGAGGGCGCAGACGTCGCCATCGTGTATCTCAACGAACACGAGGATGCGAAACTCACCCGGCAGGCCGTCGAGAAGGAGGGACGCAAAGCCATCCTCATCTCCGGCGACGTGCGCAGCAAGGAGTTCTGCAAGGAAGCGGTGGAGAAGACGCTCGCGGAACTGGGCGCGGTGGACATCCTGGTGAGCAATGCCGGTTTCCAGCTACATACTGGGAAGTTCGAGGACCTGACCGAAGAGTCCCTCGACATGCATATGAAAACCAACATCTACGGGACGGTGTTCATGGCGCAGGCTGCCGTGCCACACATGCAGAACGGCAGTGCCATCGTCATCACCGGTTCCGTCACCGGCCTCATCGGCAACGCCGACCTGCCGGCCTATGCCGCCACCAAGGGCGGACTGCACATGCTGGCACGTTCGCTATCGGAGAACCTGATCCAGCGCGGCATCCGCGTCAACGCGGTGGCGCCGGGCCCGGTATGGTCGCCGCTGAATCCGGCGGATAGCGGCGGCAAGGACATCGAGACTTTCGGGCAGGCGACGCCCATGAAGCGCGCCGCGCAACCAGAAGAGATCGCGCCTGCCTACGTGTTCCTGGCGGCGCCCTGCTGCTCCAGCTACATCACGGGAGAGATCCTGTCCATCCTCGGCGGTTACACCGGCGGGTGAGGATCGAGGGAGACAAGAAGCTGGCCGCGTGCGGCCAGCTTCTTAACTCTTAACAGGGGATCGAAGCGGGGAAGACCGCGGCGGGCATGACAGGGGGGCGGAACTCGTTCGGTCCAGGGAAGTCCTCGAAGCCGATGCGCTGGGTGCCCGGATCCTGGGCCGGCAGCAGGGCGTCGCCGAAGCGCGGCGGCCAGGGGATGAAGGCGGTGCCGTAAGTACCAATCTTGCGCGAACGCACCGCCAGGCGGCCGTTGCCCATCATCTCGCCGATGTAGCGTCCATCCGGCGCGAAGATGTCAGCGCCGCGCAGCCGACCCACGTGATAACCGTGGTAGGACCACAAGTCGTCGCCTTCCCAGTAACCGAAGTGCCGGCCGCTGAGGGTCCAGCAGCGCTGCCTGAGGGTCCGATCGGAGTAATGCATCCTGAGGCTCCTTCCATCTTTATGTAGTGAAAGGTAGCCTCGCTCCCGGCTTATGTCGCTCGGGTAATCCCCTCAATCGCAAATGGTAAATACCCGCTCCGGCCCGGGCGCAGCTTTAAATCTCCCGCCGTTCCATGTTGCGGCGGTCCGAAGGCTCGGTGCGGGCGGCCAGGCGCCGGTCCTGGAGGCCGTAGCGACGTTTGCCGGGCTGGCGTGCCTCGGTGTTGCCGGTGGAGGCCACGTGTGTCACGCGCAACATCCAGCTTCTCATGCCATGGCTGCTGCGTCCGATGGGTTCATCCTGGGTGGCCATGGGCTGCTCTTCCTTGATGTCGCGCGAGTGGAAGTCTCCGCAATCTACGGAGCGTTTGCCGATCCGTCTGTGCGGTGCCACACATTCTTCAGTCCCGACCTGGCAGCCAGCCGGGACGCAGTATCTTGCGGCGCTGGAGTTCACGGATCAGCAGCGGTGACAGGCAGGAGAGGGCGAGCAATCCCAGGGCGATCATGCTCGCCGGCGACATGATGTCCCGGCCGGTCTGCACGGTGGCGAGGTTGGCGCCGATGTTCGCGTATATGAAGGAGTCGGGAGCGATGC
>DASXFB010000114.1:0-33543 GCA_036489815.1 Occallatibacter sp.
GTCGCCTTCGTGGAGAAAATTCCTGCGCCGCAACTCGATGGGATCGAGGCCGATCGCAGCCGCGATCTCATCCATGTGCCGTTCCATGCCGAAGATGGCCTGGGGCGCGCCGAATCCCCGAAACGCGCCGTAAGGAACGGTATTCGTGGCCCACGCGCGCGCGTTCAGGCGTATATTCGGGCACACATACGGCCCGCAGGCGTGCAGCGTTGCGCGCGACAGCACCGTCGCCGACAACGTGGAGTAAGCTCCGCCGTCGATCGCGACATCGATCTCCATCGCCAGCAGCCTGCCATTCTTATCGAGCGCGGTGCGGTGCCGTACGCGAGAGGGATGGCGCTTCGTCGTGGCGGCAAGATCTTCCATGCGGTCATAGACCATCTTCACCGTATGGCCGCTCTTCATCGCCAGCAGCCCTGCATGCGCGCCGAGCGTCGAGGGAAAATCTTCCTTGCCGCCGAAGGCGCCGCCGGTCTCTGTCTGGATCACGCGCACTTTTTCGTCGGGCAAATCGAAGACCGCGCGCAGCGTCTTGTGCACGTAGTAAGGGCATTGCAGCGAGCCCCACACAGTGATGCCGTCTTCCGCGCTCCACTCGGCGATCATGCCGTTGTTTTCGATGTAAAGATGCTCCTGCGCGCCGGTGCGGTACTCCCCGTCGACGATGTGCGCCGCGTTCGCCCACGCGGAATCCACATCGCCCTTTTCGAGAAGAAAACTTTTGATGACGTTGTCTTCACCCAGAATAACTTCGTTCCGCGTTTCGCTCTCTTCAAGGGTCAGCACGGCAGGGAGCGGCTCGTATTCGACGCGCACCGCGCCCACAGCCTCAAGCAGCTTGTGCCGGTCAGGATGAGCGAGAAGGAGGATGGCTTCGTCGCAATGATTCACGCGCCCCTCGGCAAGGCAGGGCTGATCCGCGACGATGAGCTGGATGTGGTTTTTGCCGGGAACATCCGCGGCGGTCACTATGGTGAACTGGCTCCAGTCAATCCGCGGATCGAATTCGATGGACCGGATGATGCCGCGGGGAATCGTGCTGCGCACAGTAGCGCCATACCACATGCCCGCGCGTTGGATGTCATCCACATATTGTGCGCGTCCCACAAGCTTGTCCAGCCCCTCTTTGCGGGGAACGGGAGCGCCAACGATGCGGTTTGTCGCAGTGGTGCTCATGGTCGAGAATGCCGGAAATTCCGCACGGGTTGACGCATAGAATACATCCAGCCGCGAAAGTTTGAAAGCGGCGGCCCAGAACCGGTCTCACAAATAGCCACGCGGCCGATTATCGAGGCACCACGCCTGTCGGCGTGCCGGGCCTGAAGCATTGAGCGGTGTGGGACGATGACTCTAGGAGGCCAATTCGGCCAATGTGCGCGCCAGCACATCCACCCCGCTGCCGATCCACTCTGGCGAGGCGTACTCGTCCGGCCGATGGCTGACGCCGCCGCGGCAGGGAATGAACAGCATGGCCACGGGCGCAATGCACGCCACGAACGATGAATCGTGATACGCACGCGCCACCATTTTTTTGTAAGTCTTGCTGGCGGCCTGCGCCGAGGCCTCCAGCGCATCGAGAATGGCCGGGTCGCAGACCGTGGGGGGATCGATGTTGATCACCTCGGTAGCGATGGTCACGCCGCGCCGGGCACTCACCTCGGCGATTGTCTTATCGAGTGCGTCGAGCACCTGATCCCGGCGCGCCCTGTCGATATCGCGCACATCGGTAGTCATCAACACCCGCGAAGGAATGCTGTTGACCGCGCCCGGAAACACCTCGCAGACGCCCACGGTCGCAACCGTATCCACCGCTCCTGAAGATTGAGCGGCCGCTTCAAGCGCCAGGATCATTTCCGCCGCCGTCGCCAATGCGTCTTTGCGCCCCGGCATCAGCTTGCCGCCCGCGTGCCCGCCCTCGCCTTCGATCACGATGCGCTGGCTGGCCGGCGCGGCGATGTGCGTAACCAAGCCAAGATCGAGGCCTTCCGCCTCCAGATGCGGGCCTTGCTCAATGTGCAGCTCAATAAACTGGTGCCACCGTCCCCTGGCCTGTGCGATGGATTCAAGCGGGCCCGTGAAGCCGGCCTGCGCACGCAACTCCTCTAGCCCGCGGCCTTCCTTATCGCGCAAAGCCAACGCCTTCACCGGCGTGAGCACATCGGCCAACATGCGGCTGCCGAGGCACCCGATGCCGAAGCGGGTCGGCTCCTCGGCCGTGAAAATCACCAGCTCGATCGAGCGGCGCGGCTTTAATCCAAGCTGTTGGAGCACGCGAATGGCTTCTAATCCGCCCAGCACGCCGACGCAGCCGTCATACAAGCCGGCATTTGGAATGGCGTCGATATGCGAGCCGGTTCCAATGGCCGCAAGCGTCGGATCGCTGCCTTCCCAGCGCGCGAACGTGTTGCCGATCGCGTCCGTCTCCATCGTAAGTCCTGCATCCAGGCAGAGGCTTTTCACGTACGCGCGGGCGCGCAGGTCGGCCTCGCCAAAGACGACACGGGTGACCACCGGCGGTTCCGCCTCGGAGATTTGCGCCAGCGTTTTCAATTCGCCGATGAGCCGGTCGATCGAGAGTGCGGGACGGATCATGGTCATTGCATCGCGCTCCCCACGCATTCTCCTTCTGCCGCCTTCCAAGCCGATTCACTTCGCACCAGCCGGCGGTGCGAAGAAGAAATGCTACAAAGGGTGCCTGCGCCAGTCTTTATAGATGAGATATTTCGCCGGCTTTTTGCCTAACGCGCCGAACCACTGTGGGCAGTAGGGAGCCATCCAGATAAAATCACCCGCCTCGACCGGATACCACGAATCGCCAAGCCGGTAGATGCCGCCGCCTTCGAGCATCAGCAGTCCGTGCTCCATCACGTGGATCTCCACCATGCCCAATGCCGCGCCGGGATCGTACGTCATGGTGTTGACGGCAAAGTCGTACGGAGGTCCGTCCGGCATCAGCGAGCGGACACGCAGGCCTGCATCCCCCATTAGCGGTGTGCCTTTGATCTTCGATTCGTCGCCGATGACGATTTCAGGCCGCACCGCACCGGACTGCCGTTGAAAGGTCTTTTCGATCACGACAGCCCGCGCAGCACCTTGAGCCTGCACCGAGTGCGGGGCGGCGTGCGGCAGGTAGGCGAACCCTCCGGGAGCGAGCGTGGTGCGCTTCCCGCCCGCTTCGATCTTAAGTTTTCCTTCGAGCACATAGACGAACCGCTGCGCTTTTGTCGGTCCCAGAGAGCCGCCAGCCGCCAACTCCGCGGTCATCTGCAGAAAGCCTGCGCCCAGCCGGGGCGCCGCGTGGAGGATGAAGTCGACCTTCTCCGCGCCCGGAAGCGGTGTGCGGATAAACGTGTCCGGCGTCTGCAGCAGATGATCCGGTTTCAGGCTACTTCGTGTTACTCCCAGATGATGCAAAGGCGGCCTCGATCGGCGGAAATCTCTTGAATGGCGCTGGTCAATTTTAACCGAGGTCCGCGGCCAGCCGTTCCAGAAATTTGCGGCCCACGCGCAGCGCAGCCTCCACATCATCCTCGCGCACGGTCTCATCGGGATGGTGACTGATGCCGCCCGGACTGCGCAGGAACAGCATGGCCGTAGGCATGCGTCCCGCCATCACCATGGCATCGTGGCCTGCGCCGCTCGCCATTCGCTTCAAAGGCAGGCCTGCGGCTTCGATCGCCTCGGCCATGAACGCCGTCAGCCGCTCGTCCATCGCCACGGCGGCTTGGTCCATCTGCCGCTTACAGTCGAGGGTAAGACCGCGGCGGCCCGCAATGGCATTTGCCTGCTCGAGCAGCGCGGCGACGGCGGCATGCCGCGTGCCGTCGTTGGCGTGGCGCACATCCAGGCCTACGGTCGCTGCGCCGGCAATCACGTTGCCCGCATTCGGTGCGGCATCCACTTTGCCCACCGTGGCTACCAGTCCCTCGGTTTCGAGCGCCAGCGCTTCCACCGCGGTGATCCACTCCGCTGCGCCGGCTAGAGCATCGCAGCGCAGTCTCATGGGAGTGGTCCCGGCATGATTGGCGTGGCCGATGAATTGGAGGCTCATGCGGCTCTGCCCGACGATCGCCGTAACCGCGGCGACACTCAAGCCCTCCGCTTCGAGCACCGGGCCCTGCTCGATATGCATTTCGACCATGCCCAGGGCATCCGCATCGGCCACAGCCTCTTCAACATTTTCGGGATCGAGGCCGAAGGCGCGAATCGCGGCTTCAACCGTCAGCCCCGTAGCATCCTTGAGCGTAAGCAGCGCGGGATCGAAGCGGCCCCCCACGGCGCGGCTGCCGATAAATGGCACGCCGAACCGCACACCTTCTTCCTCAGAGAAGGCAATCACTTCGATCGGGAGCGGAAGAGTGAGCTCCTGCGCCAGCTCGACCCATTCGAGCGCCAACGCCACCCCCAGCACGCCGTCGAATGCGCCCGCGTTCGGCACGGTATCGATATGCGAGGCCACGATGAGCCGCTTTTTGCCGTGACTCGGAGGCTCCCACAATCCGTGCAGATTGCCCACCGCGTCCACGCGCGCGGTCATGTCCAGCGCTTCCATGCGAGCGGTCAGAAGGGTGTGCACTTCGTGCATCGGCTCGGTAAGAAACCGGCGTGTGATGCGGCCGGGCTCTTCGCTCATCGCGGCGATCCGGCGGCATTCGTCCATGGCTCGCAGCGCGCGCTCCCTCATGTCCGCACCAGCTCTCTGCCGCGGGCCGGTCCCTTGATCTGCCCGTCTGCGAAGAGGCATTCGCCGCGCAGCCACGTTTCTTGCACGCGCCCGCGCAATTGCGCGCCCAGATAGGGCGATATCTTGTGGCGGAAACGAAGATCATTGGGCGTGACGGTCCATTCGGCTTCGGGATCGAAGACCACCCAATCAGCATCTGCGCCCGCCCCCAGCGCTCCTTTGCGGCCACTCAGCCCGGCCAGGCGCGCCGGCGCGGCCGCCATCCACTCCGCGATGCGCTCGATCCCAATCCCGCGCCGGCGCATCTCCGTCCAGACGACGGGCAGCGCCAGGCCAAGCGAGGCGATTCCGCCCCAGGCCAGGTCGAAGCGGCCCTCCTCTTTGTGTTTCATCGCCGGTGGGCAGGGAGAGTGGTCGGTAGCGATCATATCGATGAGGCCGCTTTCCAGTCCCCGCCAGAGCGCTTCGCGGTCTGCTGCTTCGCGAAGGGGCGGCGCGCACTTGTATTCGGTGGCGCCGTCTGGGATATCTTCGGCGGCAAACCAGAGGTAGTGGGCACAGGTCTCCACGGTGATCGGCGTGCCGCGCTTGCGTGCCGACTCCAGGAGCGTTAATGCAGCGCCGGCGCTCGACAGATGAACAACGTGAATCGGTGTTTGAAACTCATCCGCCAGGCGGACGAGTAACGCAATCGCATCGCTCTCCGCGATGTGGGGCCGGGAAGCCAGGTATCTCGTGTATCGGCGCCAGCCGGACGAATCAGCGCCCAGCGCTCTGGTTGCCTCATCCACCGGTCCAGCCACTTCCGCATGTGCCAACAGAGGCAACCCCGTTCCGCGCAGTTGCTCGAGAGCGAGCCGCAGATCGGCCTCGTCAACCCACGCGAAGCCGTCAATGCCGGAGTGGATGAGGAAGCATTTGAAGCCGGGAACCCCGGCGTGCATCAGGCCGGGCAGGTCATCGGCGTTGCCGCGCACCACGCCGCCCCACGCGGCCCAGTCGACCCAGGTTTTCTCCCGCGCGGCGCGCCGCTTGGCCTCCAGCGCTTTCGCGTCGACGGTCTCCGGCACGCAGTTCAGCGGCATGTCGACGAGGGTGGTCACGCCGCCCGCGGCCGCAGCTTGTGTTGCGGTCGCAAAACCTTCCCACTCCGTCCGCCCCGGCTCGTTGATGTGGACGTGCGTATCCACCAGGCCGGGCATCAGGACGAGGTCGCCATAGTCGCGCAGCTCCGCTCCTGCAGGAATCTCCGCCCAATCGCAGACGCGGGCTATCTGTTCCTGCTCCACGAGCAGGACCGCGGGCCTCAGCACTGAAGCGTTGCGGCCCGCCGGCGTCAGCACACGGCGCGAGCGGAAGGCGAGTGCCATATGTTGTCTACTTTCGCCGCTTGGGGAGGGGAAGAGCAAGCGAGCGTATGGGAGAGTTTCACAATGGAGGAGTTTCCGAGGCCGGAGGGCCGCGAAAGCGTGCCCCAGCGGAGCAGGAATGGAATCTCGGCTCTGCCGGGGCTGCATCGTCTCAGATTGGCATGGAAAACCGCGAGCGCCGACAACCCGGCGCTCTTCAGGCTTGGCGGAGCCTGCTCAGCAGGTCCTGGGGGTGGACGGGCTTGGCAAGAATCTCGAACTCGTAGCCTTGAGCGCGCGCCTTTTCCAGCAGATCGGCCGTCGCGGCCTGGCCGGAAAAGAGCAGAATCTTGATCGTCGGCAACAAAGTACGGATGCGGATTGCCGCATCAATTCCGTTCAAATCGGCCATGATCACATCGGATATGAGCATATCGGGCGCAAACGTGGGGGCCAGTTCCAGAGCTCGTTCTCCGGAATAGACTGCGCGTGCGTCAAAGCCGCTCTGGTTCAAAATCATGGCAAGTGTATCGGCAATGACACGCTCGTCATCGGCAACCAACACCTTAGGTTTAGATGTCGTATCGGGCATACTCTCCTGGATGCTAAAGGGGGGTGATTGGGTGCTTAGCCCTGGTCCCCTTGAGCCACAATCTGCGCGGGCGCTTCCCTAGCTATTCGCCTACTTCCAATGATACCCTCGCCAAAAGGAATTTCTCTTCGTCCAGCAACCGAATGCAGAAATTCCTGCGATTCGGACCCGTGGAAGAGCCGAGTGTAGCCAATTCATCGGACAGCAATGCGCGAACCGTATGATGGCAAAGACGCTCCGATCACCGAACAAGTTGCATGGCCCACCAAATGTCATTTCGCCGATGAAAGCTGAGCGGATCATTGTGAGATTTGTATGCAGGAGGCAGCGATCTCGAACCAGCCTGTGACCGTGGCTCCGGCTGCCGAGGCCATCATCCGTGCCGAACGGATCGAGAAATATTACGCGCAACCCAGCGAAAACCGGATCCAGGTGATCTCGGCAACCGATCTGAGCATTGTCCCGGGCGAGATTCTGGCTCTCCTCGGCCCTTCGGGCTCCGGCAAATCCACCATGCTGCGCATGCTCACCGGGCTTTCGACGCCCTCGGCGGGCCGGGTCTACTGGCATGAGAAACCCATCACCGAGACGGAGATCAATGTATCGATCGTCTTTCAGAGCTTTGCGCTCTTTCCCTGGCTCACGGTGCTTGAGAATGTCGAGGCGCCATTGCAGGCCCGCGCCGTGCCCCCGGAAGAGCGGCGCGCGCGCAGCCTCAAGATGCTCGATACCGTAGGACTCGACGGCTTCGAGGGAGCGTACCCCAAAGAGTTGTCGGGCGGCATGCGGCAGCGCGTCGGCTTTGCCCGCGCCCTGGTCGTCGAGCCGGAGGTGCTCTTCATGGACGAGCCCTTTTCCGCGCTCGACGTGCTGACGGCCGAAAACCTTCGCAGCGAGCTTCTCGAGCTTTGGTCG
The DNA here is from genome assembly GCA_036489815.1 of Occallatibacter sp. Taxonomy (GTDB): domain Bacteria; phylum Acidobacteriota; class Terriglobia; order Terriglobales; family Acidobacteriaceae; genus Telmatobacter. The sequence goes on from DASXFB010000114.1 coordinate 7,541, forward strand.
AACAAGACCATGCCCACCAAGGCCGTTTTCCTGGTAACCCACAACATCGAAGAGGCGGTGCTGCTGGCCGATCGCATCATCGTGCTGGGCCGCAATCCCGGCCACATCCGTACCGATTTTCGCGTGCCCCTGGCGCAGCCACGGGACCGTAAGGCGGAAGGGTTCACGCAGCTCGTGGACTACATCTATAAGGTGCTCACCCGGCCGGATGTGGCTCCGGCCGAAGTGCCCAGTCAACCCGGCGCGTCGCGCGTCCGCGATCAGCGCCAGATGCGCTACCAGATGCTGCCGCATGCGCGGCCCGGCGGCATCGCCGGACTGCTCGAACTGCTGCTCGACAAGGGCGGCAAAGACGACATCTACCGGCTGGCCGATGACCTGGCCTTTGAGATTGACGACCTGCTGCCGATCGTGGATGCCGCGCAGTTGCTTGGCTTTCTCACCATTGAGGAAGGCGATACCGTCATCACGGCCAGCGGTACGGAGTTTGCGAACTCCGAAATTCTCCGCCAGAAGGAGCTCTTTCGGGATGCCGCGGTGCAACATGTGCTGCTGCTGCGCCAGATTCGCCGCGCACTGGAGACCAAGACCGACCACACCGTGCCCGATGAGTTCTTTCTCGACATGCTCGATGAGCAGTTCAGCGAGGAAGAAAGCCAGCGGCAGATGGAAACCGCTATCGCCTGGGGCCGCTATGCCGAATTGTTCGACTTCGACGCCGGCCGGCGCCGCTTTGTGCTGCCCGACACACAGGAAGAAGAGATTGCCGCGAACGAGGACGCGGAGTGAAGATCCAGCATCCGTTTGCCCGGACGCTGATCACTGCGCGTACCTGGCCCTTCTTCATCGATGCGGGCGTCGCCGCCTGCGGTCTCGCCATCTTCTTCGGCATCGTCAGCACCGGCGTGTATTGGCTGGGCAAGCCGGTCCCCGTCGTCCCTATCTCGAATTCGATCGGCGTGCTGCCGCTCTACGCCTTTTACTCCGTCACGCGCATGGCGATCGCCTACATGTTGAGCCTGACCTTTGCCATCAGCTACGGCTACATCGCCGCCTACAATCCGCGGCTGGAGCCGTGGATGGTGGCCGCTCTCGACATCTTGCAATCCATTCCCGTTCTCAGCTTTTTGCCGCCGGTTGTTTTGGCCATGGTCGCGCTCATTCCCGGCCATCAACTGGGCATCGAACTGGGCGTGATTCTGCTCATCTTCACCGGCCAGGTCTGGAATCTGGCCTTCAGCTTTTATTCTTCGCTGAAATCGATTCCGCGGGAGATGGTTGAGGCCTCCCGCATCTACCGGTTCTCCGGCTGGCAGCGGTTCTGGCAGCTCGAGCTGCCCTTCTCGGCCATCGGCCTGGTGTGGAACTCCATTGTCTCCGTGGCCGGAGGATGGTTCGCGCTGATCGCCTGTGAGATGTTTACCATGGGCGACCGCAGCTTTCAGCTTCCCGGCCTCGGTTCCTATCTTGAGACCGCCTCCGAGTCTGGAAACATCCGCGCCATGCTGGCCGGATTCGCCGTCATCATCCTCATCGTCGCCGCCACCGATCAGCTGATCTGGCGTCCGCTGATCGCCTGGAGCGACAAATTCAAATTCGAGCAGGTCGAATCCGCGGATCGGGTCAAATCGCCCATCCTGGAACTGCTGCGCAGGTCCTCGCTCTTCAGTTCCGCGCCGACCCGCATTCTGACCCGCTTCGAGGAACCCATCTACCGTCGTCTGGCGCGCACCAGGGAATGCCGCGTTGTCCGTCCGCTGGACGAGAAGCCGGCCGGGAAAAAAACTCCCGGCTACTGGGCGCTGGCCGTAGCAGGGGCTGCCGCGATCTGCTGGGCAGCCGCGCAGGGCATCTTCATGCTCAGCACCATCACCTGGCCCGATCTTCGATTGCTGCTGGAAGGCGCCGCAGCCACATTCCTGCGCGTGAACGCCGCACTGCTGATATCGGCGGCGTGGACAATTCCCGTCGGCGTGGCCATCGGATTGAATCCGCGGATCTCCCGCGTGGTTCAGCCCTTTGCGCAGATCATGGCCTCGGTTCCGGCAACTGCCTTCTTCCCGGTGCTGTTGATCGGCCTGGTGAAGATCGGCGGCGGCCTCGGCGTTGGCTCCGTTGCGCTCATGCTGCTGGGTACGCAGTGGTACATCCTCTTCAATGTGATCGCAGGCGCCATGTCCATTCCCTCCGATCTGCGCGAAGTGGCGTCGCTCTTCCGCTTCACGCGCTGGCAGCGATGGACGCGGCTCATCCTGCCCGGCATCTTTCCCTATCTCATCACCGGCATGGTCACCGCCTCAGGCGGCGCCTGGAATGCCTCGGTCTTCGCGGAATACGCGCATCTCAAAGGCCACACGCTCGAAACCATCGGCCTGGGCGCGCAGATTGATGCCGCCACGGACAGCGGCCGTTTCCCGATGCTGCTGATGGCCACCATCCTCATCTCGCTGATGGTGGTGACGATGAACCGGCTGGTATGGCGAAGGCTGTACCGGCTCGCCGAGACGCGGTTTAAACTCGAAGGCTAAGAAACACGCCAGAGGCAGGAGTGCCTTCCTAAAGTCCCCAGAAAATCAGGCGGGGATGGAATCCGGATGATTGCCGTGGGAAGGCATACCTGAAAATGTCGTAAACTCCAGGCATTGTGTCACTCCAATCATTGACACCCGTAATTGCACTTGGCGGAACGCTGATCGTTGCCCTCCTCGGCTTCTACCAATGGAAGAAGCAGTATTCGAATGCCAATCGGGCCGCCAACGCAGCGGGCCGGCGCGAGGCCTATGAAAGCCTCTGGCAAAAGCTAGAGGAAATCAACCTCGATCTGCGTGAACAGCGAGGCGGTAATCCCAAGCTCTTTGAGAGGTTAAGCGAGATCAACAGGTTCTTCCTCGCGCATTCGCTGTATTTTGAGGATCGCGATCAGACCCTCATAAACGACTACATCGCTGCGATGCATGCTCTGCGAGAGAAAATCTATACCTCAGGCTCCGAGGAGGCCGTCAGCGTGTTTCGAGCGACGATGGATCCTCGTCTCTATTGCCCAGATCTGGAGAAAGAGCTCAAGGAAACCGGGGAGCGCGTCCAAGAGCTTCGTGCCAAATTAAAGAAAAAGGTGCAGCAAGTTGCCGCATCCTCCTGATTGCGACGGAATATGCTGACCCGTCGAGGCGTCAGCTGGGGAGAGTTTCATGATTCGAGTTGGACTGATCGGGTTCGGCCTGGGTGGGCGCGTCTTTCATGCGCCGCTGATCTCTTCCGTCGAAGGATTGGAGCTGGCCGCGGTCTTCGAACGCACCGCCAACAAGGCCGCCGAGCGCTATCCCGGCATCGTCACCTACCGCTCGCTCGAGGACTTGCTCGCTGATTCCTCGCTTGATCTGATCGTGGTCACCACTCCCAACGGGACCCACTTCGATCTGGCGCGCCGGATTCTCCGCTCCGGAAAAAGCGTGATCGTCGATAAGCCGATGGCTGTCACATCGGTCGAGATCGCAGAACTGATGGCCCTGGCGGCGGAGCGAGCCCTTCTGCTGGCGCCGTTTCATAACCGGCGTTGGGACGGGGACTTCCAGACGATTCAGAGAGTGTTGCGTGAAGGGTCGCTGGGGCGGCTCGTCTCGCTCGAATCCCGCATGGATCGTTGGCGTCCGGTAGTGCCGACGGACCGCGTCTGGAAGAATGATTCTGCCCTCGGCGGAGGGCTGCTGCTGGACCTGGGAACCCATCTGGCCGACCAGGCTCTGGTGCTCTTCGGCAAGCCTGAGGTGGTAAGCGCCGAGGTCAGGCGCGAGCGCGACGGCCAGGGCGCGAACGATTCCTTTACGGTGCGTCTCCGCTATCCGGGGCTCCTTCATCCGGGCCTTCTTGTCACGCTGGGAGCAAACAGTCTGTCCCTTCCGCCAGGGCCGCGCTTCCATCTTCGCGGCACGAAGGGCAACTACTGGAAGCAGGAAGTGGACCCGCAAGAAGCCGCGCTGAATAAAGTCACCCGTATCGAGGATCTGGCGTGGGGTCACGAACCAGCGGCGAACTGGGGTGTGCTCCATGTCGGAATCGACGGAGGTTCGGTGAGCCGTCCCATCGAAACCGTTCCCGGCGACTACCGGCTTTATTACGCCGGAATCCGCGACGCGCTGCTGCATAAGGCGCCCGCACCGGTGACGGCGGTCGATGCATGGCGCGTAGCGCGGTTGTTGGAATGGGCCGCTGAGAGTTCCGAGCAGCGCAGAGAGATCGCCTGCGACTGGAGCGGGGAGCCGGACGAATCGCAGCAATCCTAATCGCGGAGGCCCGCTCTCGCCTCGCGTTCAGGCTCCTTCTCCACCAGCGGCACCCAGAAGCGGAAATGCGCGCCGCCGCCGGGGCTGTTGAGGGCCTCAATCCCGCCTCCGTGAACCGTAAGAATCGCACGCACAATCGCCAACCCCATGCCGGATCCTTTGCGGGCGCGCTCGCTTCGCTTGCCTCGATAGAATTTGTCGAAGATCAGCGGCAGGTCGGCCGGATCGATGCCGGGGCCGTTGTCTTCCACGCTGAACTCCAGCCGTGCTTCCCCGCGCCGGCTGCTCAGCACCACCCGGCTCCCCGGCGGCGTATAGAGAGCCGCGTTTTCGAGCAGGTGGCGTAGGACGCGCCCGAGCAGGTGAGCATCGAACCAGATCGATTCGTCCCGGTCAGCGCCGTGCGGGCTCTCGTCCTGCATGGGTTGGTCGTCGGCTTGAATGCTCACCTTGTGCCGGGCCAGACTCTTCCGCGACTCTTCCACTGCGAGTTCGAGCAGCGCGCGCGGATGATTCGGCGATGGATGAATTTGGACAACCTGGGCGTCGATCTCCGCCATCTCCACCGCTTCGCGGATGAGCAAGTCGAGCCGCGTGGATTCTTCGTCGATGATCGATACCAGGTCATGCCGCCCTGCCTCATCCATCTCTCCCGCCCCAAGAAGTGTGGTAGCGGCTGCACGAATCGAAGTGAGCGGCGTTCGCAGCTCATGCGTCAGAGAGTCGATGAGCGCGGTGCGCAGTCGTTCCGCCTCGCGCGCGGCCTCCACGCGGGCAAAGTTTTCAATGGCGATCGAGCGCGCCACGGCGATCGAGACCTGCGCGCCGACAGCGGCGGTCACTTCGCGTGAAAGTTCGTCTGGCCGCCAGGCCAGCGCTCCTACCGGCGTGAGGCCCAGCATCAGCGCCGTGGTCTGGAAGCCCGCGAACGAGGGGATGGTTGGATTCAGATCCCGCGCCACGGCTTGCAGGTTCGCATGCAAATCCATCGGCATCTCGGCCCGCGAGGTGTAGAACTCGTCGTGATCGCAGATGTAGAGCGCCACGCCATGGAGAGAAAAAATGCGATCGATGAGCTGCGGCAGATCACGAATCAGCCGGCCCGCATCTTCGTAGAGCATCATCTCCTGGCTCAAAGCGTAAAGGCGTTCCACATCCGCCTGCCGCTGCTCCGCCTGGCGCGTTTGCCGCCTCGCCATCTCCGCCACGCGCCCCACCACGATGCTGCTGGCGACAAAGGAAAGCATATCGATCCACTGCTCAGCGCCGGCCAGCCGGATAGTGTGATATGGAGGCAGGAAAAAATAATCGAATGAAAAAGCGCAGAGCGCCGCGATGTAGAGAGAAAGGCGCATGCCGGCCCGGGTCGCCGACCATACCACCAGCACCAACAGCACCATGCCCGCGGTCGTGGAACTGGCGCGGGCCCAGGAGAGCAAAAGAACCGTGGCGACCGGCAGGGCCGTCACCCCGCTCCAGCGGATCGCTCTGCGCGCAAAGGGCTCCTCGTCGATCTTGTCTCTCCGGCTCTCGTTCATTGTCTCTCAGGCGAAATCATACTCAACTGGCCAGATGATGTAATCTTCCCGAAGAAGAAAGTTATGCCCGGCCGAATTCTTGTCATCGACGATGAACCGCAGATCACGCGAGTGTTGCGCGCCGCTCTTTCCGGACAGGGCTATGACGTGCGCATCGCCAACGATCCCGAGGAGGCCCTGCGGGTCTTTCGCGATTGGCCGCCCGATCTGGTCATTACCGATCTGATGATGCCCGAAATGAGCGGGGTGGAGGTCTGTCGCGCCATCCGCGCCCAGGCCGATACGCCCATCCTCGTTCTCTCGGTACGCGAGCATGAACGCTCCAAGGTGGAAGCGCTCGACGCCGGAGCTGACGACTACGTCACCAAGCCGTTCGGCATCCAGGAGTTGCTGGCCCGCGTGCGCGCGCATCTACGCCGCGCCCCCGAGCGCGAGACAGCGGCGATCAAGGTGGGCGAATTTGTCGTCGACTCGAATGCGCACAGCGTCACCCTGCAGGGCAAACTGGTTCATCTCACGCCCAAAGAGTTTGATCTGTTGCTCCATTTGACGCGGCATGCCGGCAAAGTGATTACGCATCGGGCCCTTCTGACCGCGGTGTGGGGCGGGCAATCGGCTCATCAACCCGAGTATCTGCGCGTCTTCGTGGGCCAGTTGCGCAAGAAGCTCGAAAGCGAGACCGGCATGCAATACATCCAGACCGAACCATGGGTCGGCTATCGCTTCGTCCCAGAGGGCTGGAGCGGCGACCAGGAGTAATCGCGCCCCGGCTCCGCGCAAAACCGCGCCAAACAATCTCTAGCCTCAGCCTCAGGCGCTCCGCATGACGGGGACATAGGCATCCTTACGTTTTATTTAGGAAATCCTTTCGATACTCAAATCTGTTGCAAGCCAGAATCAGTTCAAGGTCAGGCGAGGCGTCCGGTTTCGCGCCCGACCGGTCCTGGAGGTTCGCCATGCAAGATCTCGTCATGCTGCTATTCACCGCCGCCTTCTTTGTCCTGGCATTTCTATACGTCAGGGCCTGTCAGAAATTGAGGTAGATCGCCGTGCATCTCGATCCTGTCACATTCATAGCGCTGCTGCTTTCCGTTTTGCTGTTGGGCTATCTCGCTGTCAGCCTGCTTTTCCCGGAGAAATTCTGAAATGACCGCCAATGGCTGGTTGCAATTTGCCATCTATAGCCTTGTGCTGCTCGCTACCGTTCGCCCGGTGGGCATTTATATGGCGCACGTATTCGAGGGCGAGCGCACCTGGCTCAATCCTGTGTTGCGGCCTTTCGAACGGCTTATCTACAGGCTCGGCGGCGTCGATGCCGGGCACGAGATGAACTGGCGCGAGTACGCCTTCGCCATTCTGGGCTTCTCCGTGGTCAGCTTGCTGCTCACCTATGCAATCGAGCGCCTGCAGGCCATTCTGCCCTTCAATCCCCAGCACCTCGCCGCTGTCGGTCCCGATCTGGCCTGGAACACCGCCGCCAGCTTCACCACCAATACCAACTGGCAGTCGTATACGCCGGAGAGCACCATGAGCTATCTCACCGAGATGGCCGGCCTGGCGACGCACAACTTCTTTTCCGCAGCCGTCGGTATCGTTGTAGCCGTTGCGCTCATTCGCGGCATCAAGCGCACCAACTCCCCCACCATCGGCAACTTCTGGGTGGATGCGACCCGCACCATGCTCTACATTCTGGCGCCGGCCAGCATCGTTTATGCGCTGCTGCTGGTGGCGCAGGGCGTGCCGCAGAACCTGCATGCGTACACGCTGGCCCATCCCCTGGAGCAAACCAGCCAGATACAGACCATCGGGCAAGGGCCGGTAGCTTCACAGGAAGCCATCAAGATGCTGGGCACCAACGGCGGCGGATTTTTCAACGCCAACAGTGCGCATCCGTACGAGAACCCCACGCCGTTCTCGAATTTCCTTGAGATGCTTGCCATATTCATCATTCCCGCCGGCCTGACGTACACGCTGGGCCGCATGACCGGCTCGCCGGGCCATGGATGGGCTGTCTTGGCTGCAATGTACGTGCTTTTCGCAGCCGGCTTCGGGGTTGCCTACTGGGCGGAGTCTCAGCCCTACAACGCGATTCACGGCGCCGCGCAAACCGGCAGCGTCACCGCGCCGGCTGGAAATATGGAAGGAAAAGAAGTTCGCTTCGGCGTTGCCGACTCAGCTCTGTTCGCCACCATCACCACCGATGCAAGCTGCGGCGCGGTCAACGCGATGCATGACAGTTTCACTCCCCTCGGCGGCATGGTGCCGCTGGCCAACATCATGCTGGGTGAAGTGGTCTTCGGCGGCGTCGGCTCCGGCCTGTACGGTATGTTGATCTTCGTCGTGCTCGCGGTCTTCATCGCAGGGCTCATGGTGGGCCGTACTCCGGAATACCTGGGCAAGAAGATCGAGGCCTATGACGTAAAGATGTCGATGCTCTACGCGCTCATCTTTCCGCTCATCATCCTCAGTCTCACCGCAGGCTTCGTGCTGATGCCGAACGTCGGGCTCTCCAGCCTCAACAATGCCGGCCCGCATGGGCTCACCGAGATTCTCTACGCCTTTACTTCGGCGGCGGGCAATAACGGCTCGGCATTTGCCGGCCTGAACGCCAACACCTGGTGGTACAACGTGGCGATGGGCTGGGACATGCTGGCGGGCCGGATGCTCATGATGATTCCGGTCATCGCTCTGGCCGGCAACCTGGCGCAGAAGAAGAGCGTGCCGCCTTCGCCGGGAACATTCCCTGTGAATACGCCGCTGTTCACTGTGCTGCTGGTGGGCACGGTTCTCATCCTCGGCGCGCTCACGTTTTTTCCTGCGCTGAGCCTGGGCCCCATTCTGGAGCACCTGCTGCTCAAGGCTGGTCAGCTTTTCTAACCGAATACCGATCAGGAAGAGACGAGACGGACTGTCATGGCTGAAAAGAAGAATCTTTGGAATACGGAGATCATGGGCCAGGCGCTGATCGATTCAGCGCGCAAGCTCGATCCGCGCTGGATGATCAAAAACCCGGTGATGTTTGTGGTGGAGGTGGGCAGCGTGCTCACAACGGTGCTGCTCGTCGAAAACACAATGCACCACACCGCGGGTTTCGGATTCAACCTGCAGATCACATTATGGCTCTGGTTCACCGTGCTGTTCGCCAACTTTGCTGAAGCGATGGCGGAGGGCCGCGGCAAGGCCCAGGCGGACACACTGCGCAAGGCCAAGGGCGAAACCATTGCACAGCGCTACACCGCGAGCGGCGGATTTGAGCAGGTCGCCAGCGGATTGCTCCGCGCGGGCGACGTGATCTACGTGGAGGCCGGCAGATACATTGCCGGTGACGGTGAGGTCATCGAAGGCGTTGCCTCCGTGGATGAATCGGCGATCACCGGTGAATCGGCGCCCGTCATCCGCGAAGCCGGCGGCGACCGTTCGGCCGTGACCGGCGGCACCAAAGTACTTTCGGATTGGATCAAGGTGCGCATCACCTCCAATCCCGGCGAAACCTTCCTTGACCGCATGATTGCCCTGGTCGAGGGCGCAACCCGCCAAAAGACGCCGAATGAGATCGCATTGAGCATCTTGCTTTCCGGCCTCACCATCATCTTTCTGCTCGCCGTGGTTACGCTGCAGCCCTTCGCGATGTATTCCAAGGCGCCCCAGACCGTGTTCGTGCTGGTCTCGCTGCTGGTCTGCCTCATTCCTACCACGATTGGCGGCTTGCTCTCCGCCATTGGCATCGCCGGCATGGACCGCCTGGTGCAGTACAACGTGCTTGCGATGAGCGGCCGGGCTGTGGAAGCGGCGGGCGACGTCAACACGCTGTTGCTCGATAAGACTGGAACTATTACGCTTGGCAACCGGCAGGCCACGGAGTTCATCCCCGCGCCCGACGTGAGCCACGAACGGCTGGCGAATGCCGCGCAACTAGCCTCGCTCTCTGACGAAACGCCGGAAGGCCGCTCCATTGTGGTTCTCGCGAAGGAGAGATACAACCTGCGCGGCCGCGATCTGGGCGGCATCGATGCCGACTTCGTACCTTTTACGGCGCAGACCCGCATGAGCGGCGTGAACCTGCCGGGCACGCGCATCCGCAAGGGTTCCGTCGACGCCATCGCGCGCTTCCTCGAGGAACAGGGTTCGTCGCTGCCGCAGAAGGTTCGCGAGAGCGTGGAAGAGATTGCCCGCTCCGGCGGCACGCCGTTGGTTGTGGCGGAAAACTCTTCCGCGCTGGGCGTGATCTATCTCAAGGACATCGTCAAGGGCGGCTTGAAGGACCGCCTTGCCCGGCTGCGCGCCATGGGCATCCGTACCATCATGATCACCGGCGATAACCCGCTGACCGCGGCTGTGATTGCGCGCGAGGCGGGGGTGGACGACTTTCTGGCTGAAGCCAAGCCGAAAGACAAGATGGACCTGATCAAGCGCGAGCAGGGCAAGGGCAAGCTCGTCGCGATGACCGGCGACGGCACCAATGACGCACCGGCGCTGGCGCAGGCCGACGTGGGTGTGGCCATGAACTCCGGCACACAAGCTGCGAAAGAGGCGGGCAACATGGTCGATCTCGATTCGAACCCGACCAAGCTGATCGAGATCGTTGAGATTGGGAAACAACTGCTCATGACGCGCGGCGCGTTGACCACCTTCTCCATCGCCAATGATGTGGCCAAGTATTTCGCTATCATTCCAGCGATGTTCGCCGGCGCTTTTCCGGTGCTCAACGCACTCAACATCATGTATCTGCATTCGCCGCAATCGGCCATTCTCTCCGCCGTGATCTTCAACGCGATCATCATTGTGGCGCTGATTCCGCTGGCGCTGAGGGGCGTCAAATACGCGCCCAAGGCTGCCGATGTACTGCTGCGCCAGAACCTGCTTGTCTACGGCGTAGGTGGAATTATCGTGCCGTTCATCGGCATCAAAGCCATTGACCTGTGTCTGGTGGCATTGCACATGGCCTGAGCATCCCCAAACTGTGGGCGTTGCAAAAGGCCGCAAGGAGATCGATCATGCATTCGACCGCTGTTCTAGAAACGAGCCAGACCACGGCGCAGACGGCTGCGCCAAGAAACTCGAATGGGCATTCCGTGTGGAGAACCTCGATCCGCTACACGTTGCTGACCACCATGCTGCTGGGGCTGGGCTATCCCTTGCTGCTCACCGGCCTTGCGGCGCTCATCTTTCCGCACAAGGCTGACGGAAGTTTGATTCTGCGCAACGGCCACGTCGTCGGCTCCGCGCTGATCGCGCAGAGCTTCACCTCCGATCGCTACTTCCACCCGCGGCCTTCGGCGGCCGGCAATGGATATGACGCTACAGCATCAGGCGGTTCGAACTTGGCGCAATCCAATGCCAAGCTCGCACACAGGATTCAGGGCGACATCGACGAGCTGGAGAAGGAGAATCCCGGCAAGCCGGTTCCCATCGACATGGTGACTACTTCCGGCTCGGGCCTCGATCCGGACATCACGCCGGACAACGCATATTTTCAGGCGCCGCGCGTAGCCAAGGCGCGCGGGCTTACTGAAGACGCTGTGCGGACGCTCATCGAGAAGCACACCGCGCACCGCCAGTTGGGCCTGTTCGGCGAACCGCGGGTGAATGTGCTGGAAGTGAATCTCGATCTCGATGAGATATCGAAATAACGGGTGAAGAATGCAGTTTGCCCTGCCCCGAGCAAAGCAGGAGAACGACCCTGAGACCCGGGGAATGCACGAATCTCAACGGCACTAGATATCCCGGCGGCCTTCGAGAGCGCGGGCCATGGTCACTTCGTCGGCATATTCGATATCGCTGCCGGCTGGCACGCCCGTCGCTATGCGCGTGATTTTGGCCGAGGTGTTGCGCAGCGCGGATGCGAGCCAGTTGGCCGTTGCTTCTCCTTCGAGCGTGGGGCTGGTGGCGAGGATCACCTCATCCACTTCGCCTCGCTCCACGCGGGCAAGGAGCGTTCCGGCGCGCAACTGGTCCGGGCCGATGCCGTGCAGGGGCGATAGCGTGCCGTGCAGCACGTGATACACACCCTGGTAGCCGCGCGTGCGCTCCACAGCCGCAATGCTGGTCGGCTCCTCCACCACGCATACCAGGCGCTGGTTGCGGGTCGGGCTGGCGCAGTAGGCGCAGGGATCCACGTCCGTCACGTTGTTACAGATGGAGCAGAGGCGCAGGCTGGCCTTGAGGCCGCGCACCGCATCGGCAAGCGCCGATGCATCCTCGTCGCTCGAGCGCAGAATATGAAAAGCGTAGCGCTGCGCGCTCTTGGTGCCCACGCCGGGCAGTTTCTTCAGCTCTTCAATCAGCCGCGCCATCGGCTCGGCATAGCGTGACAAGATATGGCCTCCTCAGGAACGGACTGCGGCCAAGATGCGCGAAGTCCGGCGCCGTGGCGCGATCAGCTCAGCCCCGGAATCTTCAACCCGCCGAGCATGCCTTGCAGGCTACTCTTGATCACTTCATCGGCCTTGCGTCCGGCTTCATTCACCGCGCCGACGATGAGGTCCTGCAGCATCTCCACGTCGGCCTGTCCACCCGTGAGGCTTAACGCGGCGGCGGGATCGATGCGCAGCTTGAGGAGTTCTTTCTTTCCATTCAACGTGGCGGTCACGGCGCCTCCGCCGCTGGTTGCCTCGACGACGGTTTCGCTCAGCTTGCGCTGAACCTCCTCTTGCATCTGGCCGGCCTGCGAAAGCATTTCAGAAAGCTTGAGTGGGTTAAACATGGTGGATATGCCTCGTTCGAATTCTCTAGGGCTTCTGGCGGAGATCGACCACGCTGCGAATCTCCGCGTTGAAAATTTCCTTCGCGCGTTGGACCAAAGGATTAGCGAGCGCCGCCTCCTGCAGGCTGCCGGCGGCGATGGGGTCGGCGCTCGGCGCGGAGGCGGTTCCCTCGCCGGGAACCATGAGAAAGCGCGCCGGGCCGCCGAGCCGCTGCAGCTCCTGGCGGATAATTTTTTCAGCCGCGGCATTCACCGTGAGGCCGAGCATCTTCTTACCGATTCCCGGAACTTCAATGCGCAGATTCGAGCCGTCGATGGCCCAGGTGGCGCTGCCGAGCAGTTGCGCGGCCGTGCTATGCCCGCCGGCGGCCAGAGCGGAGACGATCGACTGGCGCAGGGTCTCGCCGGAGGGGCGGCCCGCATCGCCGGCGTCGGCCTGCGGCACTTTAGCCAGGGAGCCCTCTGTGAGCGGCATCTCGGGTGCGGAAGTTATCGCCGGGGCTGAGGCAGCCGGGAATGGCGAAGCTTCACGAGGCGCGTCATTCAACACATCAGCAACGCTGGCGCGGCCGGCGGATGCAGGCGGCATCTCGGCGGAGACCGCGACGGCGGCGCTCTGTTGAATTCTGGGGCTCGCGTCCATTCCACTACCGGCAGTTCCGAACGGCGAGATTGAAGGCGAGATAGACAGCGCGAAGGCCGGCGAGCTGGGCGGCACAGGCGGCTTGGGAGCAGTGGGCCGCGGCGCGCTTGCGGTTGCGCGCGGTGTGCTCGTCGCCGCGCTTCGCGCGGCCGGCCTCCCCGGAGTGCCGGCTACGCCGCTCAGCAGCTCCTCGATCGGCAGAAGGCGCTGCGCGTGGATCAGTTTCAGCAGGCCAAGTTCCAAGTGGAACCGCTGCTCCTGGCGGTAATTCAGATCGTCGAAGGTGCGCAGGACGATCTGCAGGTTCCGGGTCAGCTCTTCCTCTGAGAACAGCAGCGCCGTACGAGCGGCGCGCGCCCGCTCGTCGGAGGAGATCTGCAGCAGCTCTGTCTGTTCGCCGCCCAGTTTGGCCATCAATGTGTTGCGCAGATAGCGCACCAACTGCCGGGCCAGCGATGAGGGGCTGTGGCCGGCATTCACCAGCACATTCAGCTGCTCCATCAGTTCGGCGCTCTGGCCTGCGGCCACAGCTTCGAGCAGCCTTTCAAAAATCGTATTGGGCACCGAGCCCATCAGCTCGCGAATTTGCGCCGCGGAGAGGACGGTACGGCCATCGGCGACCTGCGCCGAGGCAATGGCCTGGTCCATGATGGAGAGCGCGTCGCGCATCGAGCCGTCGCCGGCTTCAGCGAGCAGCGCGAGCGCCGTCTCTTCGGCTTCCACCTGCTCGCGCGCGGCGATGGCCCTCAACTGCGCGAGGATGTCATCAAATTTGACCGCATGAAAACTGAAGTGCTGGCAGCGCGAGCGGATGGTCTGCGGAATGTTCTCCGGCTCGGTTGTAGCCATCATGAAGACGACGTGCGCGGGTGGCTCTTCGAGCGTCTTCAGAAGCGCGTTGAAGGCTGCGTCGGTGATCTGATGCGCCTCGTCGAGGATGTAGACCTTGTGTCGGTCGCGGGCCGGCGAGTAGCGCGCGGCATCGCGCAGCTCGCGAATTTCATCGATGCCGCGGTTCGTGGCCGCGTCGATCTCGATCACATCCACGGCGTTGCCTTGCCGGATTTCAATGCACGACTCGCACATGCCGCAGGGCTCCGGCGTGGGGCGCTCCTCCGAGCCGACTGCGTTGCGGCAATTCAGCGCCTGCGCCAGAATGCGGGCGATTGTGGTTTTGCCGATGCCGCGATGGCCGGAAAAAATGTAGCCGTGGGCGATTCGGTTTTGCTCGAGCGCGTTCATCAGCGTGCGCGTCACATGGTCCTGGCCGGCTACGTCGGCAAAGCGCTGCGGACGGTATTTTCTAGCCAGAACCTGATAACCCATGCAGATCGCACTCCTCTAAGCTGCCGCGAAAATTCAACGGCCTGGAGGAGATTGTATCGTTCCGGGGCGGCTCAGGAGAGCCACGCGCGTTAACCGAGAATGGCTCCCGAGATCCTGAGCCACAACGCCGGCGGGTGAGTGATCACTTGGATGATCGCAGCCTGGCAGGCAAAGAGCGCAGGCAGCGCATAGATATATACCTTGTGGACATGCCGGTTGACGATCAGGTCGCGCAGAACGCCCAGAAAAATCAGCAGATCAACGCCGTAATAGAAATCGAGTGGCGGCGGGAAATGATTGGGAAAGCGGCCGAAGGCCGCACTGGTGAGTACACAGGTGGCCACCAGCATCAGGCGGCGATGCAATTCCGGCCTTTTGCGCCAGGAGATCGCCAGCGCGAACACTACGAAGAAGATCCCGATGTCAGAAAATGGGACGATCAGAAACTTGACGGCTGAGGCCTGGTGGAGGACGTGCAAGTTGAAACGCCCCATGATCACGGCGATGGAGTAGCCGAGCACCACCATCGCAGCGCCGAGCGCGGCGCCGAACCAGCCCATCAGCTTATGGATGCGGACGTTGTGCGTCCTTACCAGCGCGGACTGAAAGATGAAGAAGGCAACCCATGCCGAAAAGCAGGCGCCGTGAAAGTAGAGCAGCAGCGGGCGCGGCGGAGAAGCATTCAGCAGGTTCCCGCTCACTGTTTGGCCGAAGCCGTAGATCACGACCGCCGCAATGAGCAGCGACATGAAGAAGTAGAAGTATCGATCGAGAAGCCGCACCCCTGCGGAGCGGCGAACCGGACTGCGCAGACCTGTGGGATGAGTAGTCGCCATATCAACTCCAACGGGCCTATTTTCGGATCTTGGCTTTTGAATCTTGGATTGTGGCGAATGCTAACAGGGCCAGGGGCGCGAAGCAACGAAAATCGCGGTGCCGGAAACCCGGCGCCGGAACAGGAAAGCGCGCTGCCGGTGGGCCGGCTACGATGCGTCGAGATTCAGGCTGATGTCGTTGAGCCAGTCGGCGATCAGGTCTTCGTCGGCGGGGTCCCATACGTATGCGTCATTCAGCAGCAGCACCGTTGCCCATACCACCAGATCGCGCTCCGTGATGAGGCCGAAGCGTTTGCGTTCGAGAGCATTGGCGATGTGATCGCGCGTGATGACGATGCCCGGTTCGGGCATGCGAAAGTTTCCAATGGCTGTGCGCCGCTGGGAAGCACCTTCAAAAGCTTTCTGCCTGGGTTCGAAGTTGAATTCGAATACGCCGCCCAGCGAACGCCGCATCTCGTGGAGATCGGCTTCAAAGAGGGCAAATCGCCGCAGGACCTCCATCTGGTCCAATGTGAGCGACGGTAATTGCGATTCTTCCTTCAATGCAGTTTCACGGCCCGGGCTTGTTGCCCGGTTTTTCTTCCTGAGCTATTATCGCGCCTTTGGGTATCGCGCCTTCGGGTCACGCGTTTCCGGGTACTCTTCGTCGCGGAGGCCTTGCGGCTTTTTACCTCCTGCGGCGAGTACATGGTGCCGCGGCACCTTCTCGCGCCGCAGTTGCAGATGGCCTCATCGTCATCCCCGCCGTCGTAAAGGCAATAATCGTAGGTGATCTCCTCGCCGGGCGCGATGTTGCGGATGGCCTTGATCCACACGTGGCCGTCGATCTCCTCGGTCTCGCAGTTGGCCGCGCAACTGTGATTGATGAACATGGCCATGGCGTGGCCGTCGATGACCATCGAGCCGTCGCCGAGTCCAAAGAGGTAGGTGAGGAGCGAGTCCTCATAGCGCCGGTCGGCTTCTTCCTTGGTCATTAGGTGCCCGGTATACTCGGCCACCTTTGTTCCTTTGCGAATCGCGGCTGTGGTGTAGCAGCCGGCGGCATGAATGGCGGACGAGCGGATCATCAGGGCCATATCAATCTTCGATGCAATCCTTCCGGGGAGGGGGAATCGACACTCCACGAATCGCATCGTACCATTGAAAGGGTAGGGAAGGGATGAGGAGATCGGGGTGAAGACGGTCTTGGGCGTTGTGCTTGTCGCGGGCTCTCTTCTCGCAGCCGGAGCGGGTGTGCGCGCGCAGGCTCCGGCGAGCAAGGGATCGAGTCCCTCCAATCCCTCCGGGACTCAGCAAAAGCCGGCTTCGCCTCCAGCGGCAACGCCCCCGCCCTCGAACAGCAATGCCTTTCCTGAAGATGAGAGCTCGGTTCCGGTACTTCCTTCCAAGGATGCTCCGCAACTGCCGCCCGGGAGCTTCGATGGGTCCGTGAACGGCCGCGCCGTTCTGCCTGCCGGGGATATTGATCCGGTAGAGAGCCCAGACGATCCGTCCGCCGCGGCGAACGGATCGGGCCCGGATTCGAGTTCCAGTTCGAGCCTGAGCGGAATCGATACCCTGATGCCCGGCCCGGACGACGAGCAGCCGGGTAAGCACGGCCGCCAGCAGGACCAGATCGAGCCCGAGCACAAGGAATCCGCGGCCGAGGATGAGAACGTCGGCAAATATTATCTGGACAACAAGGACTGGCGCGCGGCGCTGTCGCGCTTCCAATCGGCCATGGTGCTGGACCCGGACAATCCCGACGTCTACTGGGGATTGGCGGAGAGCAATCTGCATCTCCAAAAGTATTCTGACGCGCGCGCGAATTATCTGAAGGTCATTGAATACGATCCGGACAGCAAACACGCCAAACAAGCGAAGAAGGCTCTCGAAGAGCCGGAGCTTGAGAATATCAAGCAGTCTGCGGCGCAGAGTCAGCCATAAAACACACGGATTCTATCGATTTTCGGCCTTCTTTTGACTGAACGAAAACGCTCCCCAAAAATCCAAGCTGCAGATTCCCGAGAAGTTGTGCTTCCCTGCGGGCGGGAAAGTACGGTTTTGCCCTGGGGGGAGGGGGTGTCGCGTGCGGTGCGAAGGGAAGCGGCCTTCGCGCATCCAGGATAGCGGAATGCAAGAAATTCTCTGCAATGAACGACAGTCAGAATCCCGCCCAGCGCAGATAGGCGGCGATGAGGGGCTCTCCCCATAGGCCGCTGACGATGCCGCCGACGCAGAGAAAGGCGCCCAGCGGCAACTTTCTGAGCGCCCATGATCCGGGTTCAGCGGCGCGCGAGGAGGGAAGGGCCAGAACGGCGAGCCCCACCGCCGCGCCCAGCACGACGCCGATGCCGAAGGCGAGCAAAGCGCCGCCGAATCCCAGCCACGCCGCGAGCATGGCCATCAGCTTGGCATCGCCGAGGCCGATGCCTTCGCGTTTGCGTGTGAGGCGATAGATCCAGCGGATGAGGAGAATGAGAGCGGCGGCGGCGAGCACGCCGGCCACGGACCGCAGAGCGATTTTGCCCGCGGTTTCAAGCGGCGACGACAGCAGCGCGTCGGAGTACTGATCGCCGACGATCCGATAAGTGATCTCCGAGGCGATGCCGAGCAGGATTCCGGGAACGGTGAGCCAGTCGGGAATCCACAGATACTCGGCGTCGAGAATCGCGATGGCGATCAGGGTCCAGAAGAAGATGAACAGCGTAAGTGTGCGGCCCAGTTCGTTGTAGAGATTCCAATGGAGCGCAGGAGAGATGGCGGGAACGCTGGGGTCGAGAGCCACGCCGAGAAAGCGCCAGGTAAGCGCCGCCCACAGAGCGGCCACAGCCAGCTCTGCCAGCGGATAGCGCCAGCCGATCCACGCGCGGCAGCTTCGGCAGCGGCCGCGCAGCGCGATCCAACTGACCACCGGCACATTCTCCCACCACGCCAGTATGTGGCTGCAGTTGCGGCAGTGCGAGCGCGGAGTGACCGTGCTCTCTTCTTCCGGCCAGCGCGTGACGCACACGTTGAGGAAGCTGCCGAAGGCCAGCCCGGCGAGCGCTGCGAAGACGGTTCCGAGAATGCGAATCATTGAAGAGCTTGAGTATACGGCCTGCGTGTCTCCGCCTACGACGGCGCACATTTCTGCGCATATTCGTGGGCTCTTCGTGCTTGTTCGGCGCAGGGTAAACTGGGGATGCATGGACCTTCCGGCGAAGAGGCATCAAGCAGAGGCGTACAGGCCGGGGTCCCCAACGACAGGTCCTGGTCGTCGGGGTGGCACGCCGCCTATCGCAACCGACCCGGCGCGGGCCGCTGCGCTTTTTGAGCAGTCGGCGGCCATCATGGCGCGGCTGCGCGCTCCCGGCGGCTGCCCGTGGGATCGCGAGCAGAGCTTCGACTCCATCCGAAAATATACGCTCGAAGAGACATACGAGGTCTTCGACGCGATCGAACGGCGCGACTTTGCGCACCTGACTGAAGAGCTCGGGGATCTTCTGCTGCAAGTCTTGTTCTATGCGGAGATGGCCGCCAACGAAGGCCATTTCACGATTGCCGATGTGCTCGATCACCTGAACCGAAAATTGATACGCCGGCATCCGCATGTCTTCGGCGACGAGGCGTCGAAGGCGGCGGGGAATCGCGCGGAGGTGAACGCCGCGGTTGAAGGCTCGGCGGCAGCGGTGCTGCACAACTGGGAAGAGATCAAGGCTGCCGAGAAGACGCCGCAGGGGGCTTCCGGCGCCGATGTGTCGGAGCCGGCCTCAAGGCTGGACGGCGTGCAGCGCGCGCTGCCGGCGCTGGCCGAGGCGGCGAAGCTGGGCGCGAAGGCGCAGAAGGCCGGCTTCGACTGGCCGGATTGGCGCGGTCTGCTTCCGAAGATTGCGGAAGAGACGGCAGAGCTGGAGGCCGAGGCCGCCTCTGAAGATCCTGCACGGAAGCCGGCGATGGAAGCCGAGCTGGGCGATCTGCTTTTCACGGTTGTGAATCTCGGGCGGCATCTGGGTGTCGATGCGGAGATGGCCCTGCGCGGCTGCAATCTCCGTTTTCGCCGGCGCTTCCGGGAGATGGAGCGGGCGGCGGAGCGGCCGCTCGAGGATCTCGCTCCGGAGGAACTGGAAGCCCTTTGGGCGCAGGCTAAGCGGAAGCTCGCCCCCGAGGGAGGGCCCGACTCGGAGCGGGATTTGAAGCGGGACTTCGAGCGTGAGTCGGCGGATCCGGCCGAACCCGCGCGTGAGACACAGCCATGATCCGGATTCGGTGCTGCGAGGGCTTGGACGAGTTCGAGGCCTGCGTCCAGCTTCAGATTGAGACCTGGGGCTACGATGAGACGGAGTTGATCCCACGCAAATCATTTTTGCTGGCGCAGAAGATCGGCGGCCAGGTGATTGGGGCGTTCGACTCCGATTCCGCGGCGAGCCAACGCGACTTCATGGTGGGGTTTGCGATGTCTTTACCGGGAATCAAGACCGTGGAGGGACGCGCGCGGCCCTATCTCCATTCCCACATGCTGGCCGTTCGCGAGGGCTACCGGAACCGCGGCCTGGGAACCCAACTTAAGCGCTTTCAGCGGGATGAGGCTCTTGCGCGCGGAATTCGCCGCATGGAGTGGACCTTCGATCCCCTGGAGATCAAAAACGCTTTCCTCAATATCCACAGGCTGGGCGCGGTGGCGCGCACCTATCGCCCGGATTTTTATGGTGTATCCTCTTCTCGTCTGCAGGGTGGATTGCCCACGGATCGTCTTGTCGCAGAGTGGGAGCTCGATTCTGCCCGGGTCAAGGCGATTCTGGAGGGGCGCGGGGCAGAGGTATACATCGTCGAGGAACGGATTCCGGTTCCCGCCGCCATCTACCAGTGGAAGGCCAGCGAAGCGGGACGGGAACGAGCCATCGCCGTTCAGTTGGAGAACCGCCGGAAGTTTGAGCAGGCATTTTCCCGGGGACTTACCGTTGTAGGCTTTGCCCTGGATGCGGAGAGAAATGGAGTCTTCGAACTGGGCGCTCTGGTCGAAGCAGGCTCTGAGGACCGCGAAAATTTATGAGAATCGATGCAATTATTCTGCGTGAACTGCATATGCCGCTGGTGCGCCCCTTCGAGACCAGCTTTGGCGTCACCCGTGAACGAAGAATGCTTGTAGCCGAAGTGCAGTCAGAAGGGCTGGTCGGCTGGGGCGAGTGCACGGCCGGCGAGCGGCCATTGTTTTCGAGCGAGTCCACGGATACGGCCTGGCAGATTCTGACCCGCGAACTGGGACCCATGCTGGCCGCGGAAGCGCCTGATCATGGCGGCGACTGCCCGCGGATCTTTCGCCAGGTGCGCGGCAATAACATGGCCAAGGCGACGCTTGAAAACGCGATCTGGGATATCGAAGCGCAGCGCGAAGGCGTCTCGCTCTCCCGGCTGCTGGGCGGCGTGCGCGATTCGATTGCCTGCGGCGTTTCGCTCGGCATCCAGTCCTCGATTCCGGTGTTGCTCTCGACGATCGAGCGGGAGCTGGCGGCCGGTTATCAGCGCATCAAGCTCAAGTGCAAACCGGGATGGGATACCGAGGTGTTTGAAAGTGTGCGCAATCGCTGGCCGGAGATCTCGCTCAGCTGCGATGCGAACTCCGCGTATCGGATGCACGACCTGGACCACGTGGTCTCTTTCGAGCGGTTCGATCTGCTGATGATCGAGCAGCCTCTCTGGCACGACGACTTCTATTTTCATTCCATGCTGCAGAAGCGGCTGGAGACGCCGATCTGCCTGGATGAGTCGATTCACAACCGGCGCGACGCGCTGGCCGCGATCGAGATGGAATCGTGCAAGATCATCAACATCAAGCTGGGGCGCGTGGGCGGTTTCTCCGAAGCGATTGCGGTGCACAATGTGGCGCAGGAGCGGGGCATTCCGGTGTGGTGCGGCGGGATGCTCGAATCGGGCATCGGGCGCTCGCATAATATTGCGCTCTCGACGCTGGAAAACTTTTCGCTGCCCGGCGATGTTTCGGCCTCCGCGCGCTACTTCAGCGACGACATCATCGAGCCGGAGGTCACGGTTTCTCCGGAGGGCGAGATCGCGATTCCCGATATCGCCGGCCGCGGCTATGAGGTCCGCACGGATCTCATCGAGCGGCTCACCGCGCGCAAGGAGATGATTCGAGACTTCGCGCTGGTAGGCTAGGTATTCGTCCAACGGCGGCGGAAACGGATGGGCATGAAGCCGGCGGCTACTGCGCGCTGTGACCCCAGTTGAAGTGCCGGCCGATAATCGCTTTGATGATCCAGTGATCGGTTGCGGCGGTGGGGCCTACGCCGACTCCGAAGTTGATCTCCCATTGCGGTGATACGTTGAGATCGACGGCGGGAAAAAACTGCTGCTGCTGATTATGCAGGCTGGCGACATGGGTAATGCTGCCGTAGTCGGCGTAGTACTCGAGTCCGCCGCTGATCTGCTTGGTGAAGTCGTAGCTGATTTTGGCGGCTGGAGAAAAGCCTACGCCGAGATTCACGTCGGGTCCGTGCCAGGTGCGTTCGAGCGCGGGATTCACGGCGAAGTACCAGCGGCCCGTTGTCTTATCGATGATCGGCCGAACCTCCCACGTCCATGTGTCCGGCGAGAAGAGTGGACGCTGATAGCCAAACTCCATCGAGAGGCTCACGCCCACCGGCCAGCGCCATTTTTCCGGAACGCGCACGCGCGGCCTTATGTGATCGCCGACCCAGTCGATGCCCAATCCGCTCTGCTCGCTGGTGAAGATGTAGAAGCCCACTTCGGACCAGTCATTGATTCCTTGCGTGATCTCAACGGTCTCGTGCTCGGCGTGGTTGGTGGGCGCCGCGCCGTCAATGTAATGGGGCTCGCCGTCGGCGGTGAAGTTGGAGTGAAGCTCGACCATGGTGCTGTTCGGCGGAACGGTGTCTGCCCCATAGACCTGGATCTCGTAATTGCCCTGCGCGTGGGCAGTGCCAAGCAGGAACGTGGCAGCGAGGAATGCCGGCAGAAGCCTCAAGGGTGATCCTTTGTGCGAGTCCGCAAGTCAGCCAGTTAACGTGTTCGTGAGTCTGTGGGTTCGTCGATCATGCGTAGCGGAACAGGCTCATGAAGCCGGAATCCATGTGGTCTTGCTGATGGCAATGAAAGAGCGTGTTGCCGGGATTCGCGGCAAGAAGATCGGCTTCCACCGTGGTTCCGGCTTCTACCACAACCACATCTTTATATACGCCGCTGACAGCGGCGCCGCGAATCGAAACTAACTCAAAGTTGTGCCGATGTAAGTGTACCGGATGATGGTCTGTGCTGCGATTCTCAAAGATGAGCCGATGATGCAGCCCCTGGTGCAAAATGACGGGTTCGTAATCTGGGTAGGATTTGCCGTTGATCATCCACTGATCCAATGCGCCGTGGCCTTTGAACCGAGATGTGAAGACGAGCGGAATTGTTATATCGGTCCTGCGCGCCGTAGGCGCCCGATCTCCGAAGGTGCTGTAATTCCATTGCAGATTGCCGCTGTCCGGCGCTTGCGGCTTCTCCGCACGGCCGGCGTATTCGATCAACACGCCCATGCCGGCTTCGCGAAAATCCTTGCGCGGCTCGCCCAGCACCCAGACGCCGGGCGCGTCCATCTGGACCAGCGCGGTGATGCGCTCGGCGGGGCCCAGCCGCATCGTCTCCACGGTCGCCTCCGTGGCTACCGGCGCGCCATCGAGCGTGAGCACTCGGAAGCGATGTCCTGGCAGCGCCAGCCAATGCACCTCCGTTGCGCTGGCGTTGAGAATCTGAAAGAGCACGCGCTGGCCCTCGCGTACGGTAATCGGATCGCCATGACCGAGCATCCGGCCGTTGATGGAGCCATAGACATAATTGACCATGAGGGAACCGTCCCCGCTTGCGGAGTAATACGGCTCCCAATCATGCAGCACGATGAACTGCTCCTGATCGTACGGCGCAGGATTGGCCGGCGGAGCTACCTGCAGCAGGCCGAATTGTCCGCTATAGAGGCCGCGCTTGAGGTTACGGTTCGCCATGGCGTGGGTGTGATACCAGTGCAGGCCCGCCGGCCGCGGTGTGAACTGAACTGTCGTACGGCTCCCGGCGGGGATCATCGGAGAGCCTTCTTCCGGGGAGCCGTCGACTGCGGAGGGAATCCATTGGCCGTGCCAGTGCACGATCTCGGGGTGGTCGAGTTTGTTGACGATCTCGATGGTTACCGGCTTGCCTTCGGTCAAGCGAAGGACGGGGCCGGGGATCTGGTTGTTGTAGGCCGCGGTGCGGATATTTTTCTTGGGGGCGAGCTCCCAGGCGATTTCGTCGATCTCGATGGTGTAGTCGGGTGCAGCGGTTCGGGGCCACGCCATGCGCGATGCGGTTGCGCCGGCGGCAAGCGCTGCGGTGCGCAGGAGATGGCGGCGAGTGATGGGGGCCGGCTCAGCCATTGTCTTCATTGTCGCCGATCGGATCGTGATGGTTCTTCCGCGGATTGGAACGCGTGCTGTCCTGGGGCTGGAAATCCGGATCTGGGCCACCCGGCGCGCACGGCGGCTGCAGCGTGAAGCAACAAGCTTATTGTGCAGGCGGTGTACGAAGGACGTACAACCGGACGGAGCATCATGGGGTCTTGCGGAGAAAATCGTTCACGTCGGCTCTTGAGGGCATCGATGCCTGCGCACCTCGGCGGGTGACGGAGATGGCCGCCGCGGCATTGGCGGAGCGCGCCGCCGTCCACGGATCGTTCCCTTCAAGGAGGGCGACGGCGAATGCGCCGTTGAAGCAGTCGCCGGCTGCCACCGTATCGACGGCCTGCACGGAGAACGGCTTTACCCAGCCCGCCCGCTCGCCTGCGACGGAGACAAAAGACCCTTCCGCGCCGCGCTTCAGAACCACGCCGCGCAGGCCTTTTTCATGGAAGCGCTTTGCGCAGTCTTCCGTGTGGACGGCGTCGCCGGCATAAAAAGCGGCTTCGGTCTCGTTGGGCGTGAACCACGCGATCTCAGCCCATGCGGAATCGGGCAAGGGCCCGGCGGGAGCAGGATCGAGCATGACGGGCACGCCGGCCTCAGCGCACAGCGCGATGGTGTAACGGGTCGTCGCGATGGGCAGTTCGAGCTGGCAAAGGACCATGCCGGCGGAGCGGATCAGCGCGGCGTGGCGGTCGACTGCTTCGCGATTGACCGCGGCGTTCGCGCCGGGCACAACCACAATGCTGTTCTCGCCGCTTTCGGCCACGAACATGGGGGCGAGGCCGGAAGAGCCTTCGGCCTGCTCCATGGCCGCAATGTCGACGCCGGCGCGGGAGAGGTTTTCGAGCAGCGCGGGCCCGTAGGCGTCATTGCCGACTTTGCCGACCATGGCCACCGGATAGCCGAGGCGCGCGGCGGCGACGGCCTGGTTGGCTCCTTTGCCGCCGGGCGTGGTTTCAAAGCCGGTGCCGATCAACGTCTGGCCGATAGAGGGAATCCGCTGGGTGCGGGTCACGAGATCCATAGTGACGCTGCCGACAACGACAATATTTTTCCTGGTTTGGGACAAGTGCATAGCCTCAACGAGTGAATTGCGGGAGCGGAGCCAGAGCGACCGCACCGAGCCCGAGCAGGAAGAAGAGGAACATCAAAGATAAAAATACCCTGGCGGCGCGGGGCGCGCCGGAGAATTCGCGCCATACGAAGATGCCCCAACAGGCTGAGACCATGGTCGCACCCTGGCCGATGGTGTAAGAGACGGCCGGACCTACCAAGTGTGCGCCGGAAGCGACGAAGTTGGCCACGCCGCCGAGGCACCAGATCGCCCCGCCCAAAACGCCCGCGACATGCCAGCCGAGCGGCGCGCGCCAGTAATCCGCGCCGTTCACGCGGGGTTTGCCGTCGAGCGGCTTCGCCATCAGCAGCCAGTTAGCGGGAACCGTGGAGATTAGGAGCCCGATGGTGAAGAACAGCGACACCGCATAAGGACCAGGCGCGGGCTCGCCGGGCACCCCGTTCAAGGCGCGGGCGACAAACGGATAGAAGCAGCCCATGAGCACGCCGGCGAGGAGGCTTAAAAGAATGCCGCGCGTGGTTGTGGTGCGCGCCGAGGTATCGCGCCTGCGATAGGCCGCCGCATCGAGGATGATGGCCACCGCAACCAGCGCCACGCCGCCGAAGAGCAACAGAGGATTGCCGACGGGCGTGATGACGTAGTTCGAAACCGCGCCGATGACCAGAGCCAGGCCGATGCCCACCGGAAAGGCGACGGCGAGCCCGGCCACGTCAATCGCATTCACCAGAAGCAGATTAGCGACGTTGAAGATCGCGCCGCCCAGGGCCGCATAGAAGATGAGCACCGGCGCGGTCTGCGCCATATCCGGAATCAGCGGTGTGCCCGCGCGGCCGAGGCTGCCCGCCGTGAGTCCGAGCGCGATGGCGCCAAGGCCCATGCCGATGGCGTAGTCCCAATAGAAGAGCTGGAAGCGGTAGCGCGGGCAAAGCTTCAACGTGTTGGCCCACGAGCCCCAGCACAGCATGCTCAGAATCATCAGGCACAGCGCGGCCTGATACGTGTGTGGAAGCAACATGCTCTTCCTTCTCCATGCTCAGTGAGTGTGCAGTAAAGAATGAACCATACCGCATCGCAAGGCGGGCTGTATAGCATGCATAGAAAAATGGCGCTACGGAAAGGCGCGTTCGATTGGATTGTGAGCGGCGAAAATTGTGAGCTGGGAAAAAACCCTGTGCAGGGAAAACGCGTCCAAGA
>DASXFB010000125.1:0-103256 GCA_036489815.1 Occallatibacter sp.
TCATCGAGAAATTCAAAATCAACTTGCGCCGGCGATTCCCCGAAACGCAGCAGAAGCGGATTCTCGAAGCGTCACTTGAACGCGAGCGCCTGGAGCAGATTCCTGTGCATGCCTACGTCGATTTGTATGTCCCGTAGCATCACCGACCAAGCGGACCAAATTGAGGTATACTCTCCACCGGAATCAATCCATGGAGGACTTTTGCAATGCATTGGCATTCAATGGCTAAGATTGCGTCGGCGGCGGCGCTCGCTGTCGCAATGATGGCTGCGCCGGCCCGCACGGCAGCACAGCAGGGCAGCGATGCGGTACTGAAAGCTGCAGAGGTTCAAAAGCTGCTTCCGGCCAGCGTGTATTATGCCGGCCAGTCGGCCACCACGCAGTTGCGCAATTCCGGTGGCGTGAAGTTTGCCGACGGACATTATGTGCTGGCCACGCTCGTGGATACGAGCGGTTATTCGACGGGCGTAGCGGCGAAATATCAGGGCTACCTGATCACCGAGGTTCCGCTGCAGGTGGGCGGGCAGAGTTTGCCTGTGGGCGCCTACGGCATCGGCTTTGTGGCCGACAACAAATTTGTCGTGACGGATGTGGGCGCGCACGATGTGCTGACCGTGAGCACCGCGGACGACGCGGCCATGAAGCGCCCGATGCCGCTGCAGGTGATCGCCGATCCGGCGGGAGGGTTCCGGCTCTACGCGGGACGGACCTATGTGCGCTTTAATCGATAGGGCATCGCGTGAGAGCTTCCGGGTAAAACGCATTGTGCTCTTCCAGGTCTCAAAAGCGAGACCTGGGGCACCCACTGCTCGGGGTTGTCGCTCAGGATGACAGCGTGCAGGTTGCAGATGAGTCCGGCCTGAATCGGCAGGAGGAGAAGTCTCCCTCCGGCATTCGGGCTCGCGCCCAACACCATGCCGGCTCTGGCGAAGGCCGGCGCCAATTACATGAATTCGCAGTTGATTCGTTCGAGACGCAAAAACGCGGACCCGAGGGTCCGCGTTTTTGTGTCTTTGAGGCTTCAGCTTCGCTTACGCCTTAGCGGGCACGAGGTTGCCGAGCCGCTCCTGCACCAACTCATGGCCGCGGGCGAAGAGCTCATCTTGCGAGATCTTACCGGCGGCTACCTCGGCGAGGATCGCCTTCTGCGCTTCATACTCACGGTTCTTGATGCCCGCCTTCGACTGCAGCATGCGCCACGCCTTGCGGCGCTCCACGCAGAACATCACCAGTTGCCGCGACAGGGCGCGGTACTCGGTCTTGCCGTTCTCTTCCCACTGGATATACACACCGAAGTCGGGAATGAAGCTGCGATGCTCCGGCAGCAGGTAGTAGCGGTAAACCACATCCTGCTGCGTAATGCGCACCAGCATGTTTTCGAGCGAGGTGAACTTGGCGGCCTGCTCGGGCTTGAGCTTGCGCAGGTGGTTGCGGAAGCGGGCCTCCGTGGTGCACCAGTGGGCGACGGTATAGCGCGAGACCGTGCCATCCTTCGCCTTGGCCTCGTACCAGTCGAGATCGAGCGAAGGATTGCCCTTCACATCGAGCGCCTCCTGATAGCTCTCGCCCTTGCGCGGATCGAAGACGAACTCCGGCACGCCGCGCGAGTCGCGTACGCGCTGCGCCTGATGCAGAGCCATGTCGTCGGCCACGCCGTGCTCTGGCTGGCAGGTAGTGAAGGCCTGCAGGAACATCGTGCCGCGGTACTCAAGGCCGTCGAGAATCGCGCGGTAGAGCTTGGGCGCATTGGCCATCGAGACCTGCGCGACGAAGGGCGAACCGTGGCCGGCGAGGAAGGTCTCCGCCACCGTCTTCTTCTCCGTGTTCTTGCCCTGCGTGGCGGTGCCGAAGACGTTCATGTCGTTGCCGCCCAGCATCGGAGTCGAGTCGGAGTTCTGTCCGCCGGTGTTCGAGTAGACCTGCGTATCGAGCATCAGCGCCTTGACGTTAGGCCGGTTCTGCAGGATCACCTTGGACATGTTCTGGTAGCCGATGTCGCCCATGCCGCCGTCGCCGCCGACTACCCAGACCTTGGGCAGCTCGACAATTTCCTGATCGGTCATCAGCGCATCGGTGAAGTGCGTAAAGCGGTAATACTCTTCCTCGTTCACGCCCTTCCCTTCACGGGTTAGCACGATGTCGGCCAGGCGCTCAGGGATCACGGAGCGGCGCGCGTGGTCGACGATGAAGCTCTCGCCCATCAGCCAGCCCACCGTGACGCCGTCCTGGAAGAGCGAGTTCATCCACGGATACGGGTGCGGGTTGTTCGGCGCCGTCGATCCGTAGACCGTGTTGCAGCCGGTGTGCGCAGCCATGGCCATCACGGACATGCCGTTGGCCAGGCGGCCATCGATCGGCTGCAGGTTCTTGTGGTTGAAGGCTTCGGTGAGCAGCACCGCGGCAATCGCCTCGACGAGCTGCGCGTCGGTGATTACGCCGTGCTCCGCTTCGTAGGCCGCGATGCGCGCCTTGGTGTCCTTCGCGTCTTCGCCGCCCAGGCCCATGATCAGGTGCTGGATCGACTGGCGCAGCAGCGCATACTCCGCGGGATTGCTCTCCTTGAGCGCGGCCAGGTGCTTCGCACCGTTCTTCTCGAGCTCACCCGCCTTGGCAACAAACCGGTCGCTCTTGGCGTGGTACACGGGGCGCATGTAGGCCTCAGTGACCGCGGCGATAGAACGCAGCACCGACTTTTCGCCGCACCCCGCGCAGGCGCCATCGCCAGAGACCAGCGCGTCGTAGTTGGTGCGCACCATCAGCATGTTGCGCAGCGTGGCGGTCTTTGAGTCGGCGGGTTTGGCGCCGTTGTAGAGGCCGAGATACTTCTGCGATGTGTCCGGCAGCAGGTTGAGGAAGGCCGTGCCGGTTTCGTGCTCGGCGTTCACCTCTTCGGTCTCTTGCACCATCTTGAGCGCCATGTGGTCGCCGCAAGCCGTCACGCAGGCCGCGCAGCCCTTGCACAGATCCGAAACAAAGATGGAGAAGATGCCGCCCGAACCCGGGCTCTTGCGCTCCGGCGAGGAGAAGATCGCGTTGACCTTCTGATAGGCCATCGGCACCTTGTCGATGATTGAAAAGAACTGCTTCTTCGCTTCCGCCGAGAAGCCATCGACGGATTCGGTGACTTCGCGCAGAATCGTCTGCATCGGAGTGCCAGTCTTCATCCCGGCCAGCATGCGCACGCGCGCCTGCTTTTCGATCTCCGGCAACTTGTCGATCATCTTGCGGCGTTCGGCCGGGTCGGCGATATAGCGCGTAACCGCCGTGCCGAGCAGCGTGCTCAGGTCCTGCGAGGTGTTGGGCAGCGCAGTATCCGGACACACCGAGATGCACTCCATGCACTGCGTGCAGTTTTCCGGAATATAGAGCGGTGTTTCGCGGCGCGCCACATATTTTGAAGCCGTGTCGCCGGTAGCGGCGGCAATCACGCCCATGGCGGAGAGCGGCGTCGCCGGCTGGTCGTAGCCGTAGTGCGAACGGAACTCCGCGTCGAACGCGGAGACAGTCGAGATGGGCGTGCGCGCTCCCTGTTCGGGGGGCGTGGGAATGGACCGGCATCCGCCGGTGCGGCAACCGCTCTCAGCGCCAACTGTGGCGAACTCGGGCTCGATTTCGAGGATGGGAAGCAGTGCCGGGGCGCGCAGGCTGGAGTGGTCAACCGCGGCGAGCTCACCGACAGCAATCTCCTTCACCTGCTCGAAACCCTGGGTCATGACTTCCATGTTGGACTGCACGACGGCTTCGCCCAGCTTGCCGAACTTCTTGACGTACTGTTTATAGACAACCTCGCGGAACTGCTCCTGGGTGATGCCGAACTCCTGTAGCAGCGGGCTGACCGCGAAGAAGCCGCCGAGGAAGGCGTTGCCCTGCATGCGGAGCTGCAGGTCGGCGCGGTCCGTGGCCTTGCGCGCGATGTCAAAGCCGGGGAGAGTGTAGACGCGAATCTTCTTCTCGATAATCTGCTTGCGAGCCCAGATGGGCAGGTTCTGCCAGGCGCGCTCGCCGTCGACGTCGGACTCCCACAGAAGGCTGCCGCCTTCCTGAATGCCGTCGAGCGGGTTGGTGTGCGTGAAGGCTTTCGGATCGCAGCAGAGAACCGTGGTGACGTGACGCAGATCGCAGTTCACGCGAATGCGGTCCTTGGCGGCAACCATGAAGTAGCTGGTGGGTGCGCCCTTCTTTTCAGAACCGTATTTGGGATTCGCGCTGACGTGGATGACTTCCTTGGGGTTGCCAAGATCGTCTTTCAGACCATCGCGCTCGTAGAGCAGATCGTTCAAATCGCCGAGGATTGCACCGAGATTCTTGCCGGTGGTGATGGCGCCCCATCCGCCGATGGAGTGGAAGCGCACGGCGACCGCGCCTTCGGGCAGCAGAGACGGAGTTTCTTCGGCAACAACAGAGTAAGGATGATCGATGCCGAGCACGATGAAGTTTGCGCCGTCGGCTGCGGTTTTGCCGTCTTTCCGTACACGGCCTGCGGTCGCATACTCGAATGCGCCGATGATGTGCTCGGGGCGGAAATCGCGCGAGCCCAGTCCGTAGGTGCCGCCGAAGATCTTCGGCACGTCGCTGAGCTCAAGCGCGGGCAGCCCTTCGGCCGCGGGACGCCCTTCGGTGTGAATCGCCTTGGAAATCGCGGTGCGGATGTCGCGGCCCAGCGGGTTGTCGCCGGACAGAGCCTCATCGGTGCGCTCCAGGATGATGACATTCTTTTTGCCCTTGAGCGCCGCAACGATGGCCGCCTCAGGGAAGGGGCGAATCACGTTGACGTGAATGGAGCCGACGCTTGCGCCGCGCGTCTCGCGAAGGTAGTCGACCGCGGCCTCAATGTTTTCCGCCGCCGAACCAAGCGAGACGAAGACCGTCTCCGCATCCTGCGTCTTGTGCTCCGAAAGCAGGCCATAATAGCGGCCAGTGAGGTCTCCGAAGTCTTTATAGGCGGCCTCGAGAAATTCAAGAATGGGCTCAGCGAAATTGTTGCGGCGAGCCACAATGCCCTGCATGTAGTGTTCCTGGTTCTGCACCGGTCCCAGGAGGATTGGGTTGGTGAGATCCATCATCTTGGGCACGCGGCGGCGCGTGGGTCCAAAGAGAACGCGCTGCGCTTCGGTGGGGCAGTTGATGATGTCGTCGGGGGCGCCGAGGTATTCGCGGATCAGTTCGGACTCGTGCTTGTAGAAGGTGCGCTCCAGGTGGCTGGTGAGAAAGCCATCCATGATATTCATGCCCGGCGTGAGCGAAAGCTCCGTGACGCGGCGCAGAATCAGCGCCTGGTCGGCGGCCTGCTGCGCGTCTTTGCCGAAGAGCATGATCCAGCCGGTATCGAGGGCTCCGTACACATCGTCATGGCCGCAGTGCACGTTCAGGGCGTGCTTGGTCAGCGCGCGCGCGCCCACTTCGAGCACCATGGTCGATCCCTTGCCCGGCGCGTGATAGTACTGCTCCAGGCCGTAGACCACTCCCTGCCCGGACGTAAAATTCACCACGCGTTTGCCGCAAACCGAGTGGGCGATGGCTCCGCCCTGGGCAGCATGCTCGCCTTCGGTCTCGATCGCGATCGTATTGCCGCCAAAGACGTTCAGATGTCCTTCGGCGTAGGCCTGCTGAAAGAGCTCGCCGCCTTCGGTCGAAGGCGTAATCGGATAGAACACGCCGGCGTCGGCGATCCGCGTTTCAGTGTGATACGAGACAAGCTGGTTTCCGTTGGCGGTAACCCGGATGCCTGGATAACGAGCAGCAGCTTTCATTCAATCCCTCTCAGTCGAGCCCATTCCCTTAAGATTCGGTGTCAAAGCCGTCGCAAGCCGTGATCACGCTCACCGTGGGAGATGCCGTAACGCACCTTCCCGTTCAGTCCGCGCCGGATAGGTCTCCGTTCGTTCCTTAGGCCGTATGTTGTTGCAACTCTTGCCGCTAAGCGCGTTTACCGACCATGTCTCCGAACTTCATGGCCGCCCTGCGTCCATTCGCGAAACGGACGAGGAAGACGCATTCTACCGGCACACCCTATTCATAAGTATGCACCCTCGCAGGGGAGACGCTGTCTCGAAAAGTGGGATAAATGGGCGCCCAATCCCACGAGTGGAATACACTCGTCTCCGGCCCCGTCCGGGTCAACTGGATTAGCTTGCATGCAACCGCAAACCTCTCAATTCGCGCATTATCCCAGCCTCGAAGGCCGCGCCGTCGTTATCACCGGCGGCGCCACCGGCATCGGCGAGTCGCTCGTCACCCACTTTGCACGCCAGGCCTCCCGCGTCGCCTTCCTAGACATTCAATCGGAACCGGCCCGCACCCTTGCGGACCGGCTCGCCGCCGAAGGCTGCCCGCCGCCGCTCTACTACCACTGCGACCTGACCGACGTTTCAGCGCTTGCGGCTTCGATCGATCGCATCCGCGTCACGCTGGGTGGGATCGATGTTCTGGTGAACAATGCCGCCAATGACCAGCGCCATACCGTCGAAGAGGTCACTCCCGACTCCTGGGATCACTCGATGGCCATCAACCTGCGCCCGCATTTCTTCACAATCCAGGCGGTGCTGCCGGCGATGCGCGCTGCGGGGCGCGGGTCGATTATCAACCTGAGCTCGATCTCCTGGATCATCCCCACGACCGGGCTGCCGGTCTATGTGGCGGCTAAGGCGGCCATCGTGGGGCTCACGCGGACCCTGGCCCATGAACTTGGCCCCGCAGGCATCCGGGTGAATGCCGTGCTGCCGGGCGCGATTGCGACGGAGCGGCAACAGCGGCTCTGGTATACCGAGGAGGGAGTACAGCGGATTCTCGACAACCAGGCCCTCAAGCACCAGCTCGAACCGGCGGATGTGGCACGACTGGTGCTATTCCTTGCCGCTGACGATTCGAGCGCGATCACCAACCAGAGCTATGTGGTGGACGCGGGATGGGTCTAAGGATTCAGTCCGGGAGGGGATTCAGTCCGGGACGCGCACAGAAGCAGCCCCCGCGCCTCAGGGTCGAGCATGGTGAAAATTTCTGGGGCTATACTAGAGACGCACGGACCATGCGCCTCCGAATGATGGGGAACGCGCGGGAGGCGAAGGGACGATGTGGAATCCTGCCTCAATCCGAGAGAGCGGCCTGAAATTTCTTGCGCTGTCGCTCGCATTGCATCTGCTGCTCTCGACGCTTCCGTTTCTATCCTCGGCGCGCACCAAAGTTTCAACGGCGCGAGCCGAAATCAAATACTATCCGGCGGCCCTCTATTTTCCCGGAGGAACCCGCGCAAAGTGGGCGCCGCAGCCGCCCGGTCGCAAGCGGCATCCTGTTGCCGCAAAGCGGAAGGTAGCCTCGGATCTTGCCTTTAGCGCCAAACCTGCGCCGGCTGCCGGCCAGCCTGTTGCCGCGATGCATGAGCCGGCAGCCGGCAGCGGATCAGACGCGGAGAGCGCCGATCCTGCATTTCCCGTCTTCTCGCCCCACCCGCCGGTGGCAGACCGGTCGCTTCTCCCCGCTTCCCAACAGCAGGTGGTGGTGGACGTGAAGGTGAGCGCGACCGGTGAGGTGCTCGAAGCCACGCTGGTTAAAGGAATCGGCAACGCCCTGGACCAGATTGTCGTGGACACGGTGAAGACCTGGCGTTTTCATCCCGCCATGCTTCAAGGAAGTCCCGTTCCCACTGAGGCGGAGTTGATCTTTCCCTTCGACGAGAAGTATCCGACTTCGCCCTCCTAGAAGCTGTCATCGACCTTCGCGGCAGGCGGCCCATACATCCTTTGCGCTGTGCCCCATTCATCGCGTCTTTTGCGATGGGCGGGTCTTGGCTTGTCGCTCCACGGCCCACTCATCGCGATGAAACTGCGATGAATGGGGCACAGCCAGTCGTCTATTCTTAAACCGGCGGGATAACGGCAATGAGTGGGCTACCTGCCGAGACCTGGGTCACCCAAACATTTGAGGTAGTTCGAGATTTGGGCCACCCGCTGGGCGATGCCCACTTCCGACGGCCGCGCCCCGTTCTTGCGCTACGATAAAAGGAAAAGCAGATCGGGGATATCCATGTTTGTCGTGGTGTGGCAGTTCGAGATTGTCGAGGAGAAGGTCGCCGGTTTCGAAGCCGCCTATGGTCCTGAGGGCTCATGGGCCAAACTTTTCGGCAATTCGTCGAGCTACCTGGGCACCGAGCTTCTGCGCGATGCCTATGTGCCCGGAAGCTACCTGACCATCGACCGCTGGGCCAGCGAAAACGACTTTCGCGCCTTTCGCAAGGACCACGACCAGGAATACGAAGTGCTCGACCGTGCCTGCGATTCGCTCACCAGCCGCGAAACGCGAGTGGGCGCGTATACCGTATAAGCTCTCTAAGCATCAATTTTTCACCGGATATGCCTGCATTCATCCACATCGCATCTTTCTCTATTTCTTCGCTCTTTTCCACTGTCATTGCGGTTCCAGCCCTGCTACAATCCCCTTCGAATCCCGTCTAAGCCGCTCGCCGATTCATGCGGCAAACGCATGAGGGTGAGCAGCGGAAATGAACCTCAAGGAGTCTTCATGGCGATCGTTGATGACCGCGCAAAAGCCGTAGAACTTGCCCTGGCGCAGATCGAAAAGCAGTTTGGAAAGGGATCGATCGTGCGGCTCGGGTCCAGGGAAGCTCTTCTTCCCATTGCGGTTATCTCTACCGGATCGATCAGCTTTGATGCCGCGCTCGGCGTGGGAGGCGTTCCCCGCGGCCGCGTAACCGAGGTCTTCGGGCCGGAGTCCTCCGGCAAAACCACCATCACCCTCCAGATCATCGCGGAGGCGCAGCGGAATGGCGGCTTGGCTGCATTCGTCGACGCCGAGCACGCGCTCGACCCCAGCTACGCGAAAAAGCTCGGCGTGGATGTAGAGAACCTGCTGGTTTCTCAGCCGGATAGCGGCGAGCAGGCGCTTGAAATCACCGAGGCCCTGGTTCGCTCCGGCGCCATCGACGTGCTGGTGGTTGACTCGGTCGCCGCGCTGGTTCCCAAGGCCGAGCTCGACGGTGAAATGGGCGACTCGCACATGGGTCTGCAGGCGCGTCTCATGTCCCAGGCGCTGCGCAAACTGACCGGAACGGTTTCAAAGTCCCGCACCGCATTGATTTTTATCAACCAGATTCGCGAGAAGATCGGCGTGATGTTCGGCAACCCGGAGACCACCACCGGTGGCCGCGCGCTCAAGTTCTACTCCTCGGTGCGCATCGATATCCGGCGCATCGCTGCCGTCAAGGAAGGCGACACGGTGGTCGGCTCGCGCACCAAGGTCAAGATCGTCAAAAACAAGGTCGCCGCGCCTTTTCGTGAGGCGGAGTTCGACATCCTTTACGGCGAAGGCATTAGCCGCGAGGGCGATGTGCTGGACCTCGCGGTGAGCAACGATATCGTTGAAAAGTCCGGCGCGTGGTACAGCTACTCCGGGGAGCGCATCGGCCAGGGCCGTGAAAATACCCGCGGCTTCCTCAAAGAAAATAAGGACGTCTATGCGAAAATGGACGCCGAACTGCGCCGGAAGCTCAATATCGGCGCCTCCAAGGCCGAGGTGCCCGAGGTGCCCGCAGCCGGTCCGGCCGAGGCCAAGGAAGCCGTCCGCACGCGCAAGGGATAGCTCATAGCAAGAAAAGCGGCTGTTCTGGCAACCGCTTTTTTTATCGATGAGCCGCGTCTGCTGAGATACCGTGCTCTTCGCATACACCCTGGAGGGAAATGCGGAGTTTGGGCCGCCCGCGCGCGGCAGACGAGGCATCTGCGCAGGCCGAAGACAGAATCTGCGCCCGTGTCTTCACCCTCGGAGCGATACTGGTTCCGAGAGGTCCTGGTCCCGAGAGGTCCTGGTTCCGAGAGGTCCTGGTCCCGAGCGATCCTGGTGACGCCGAAAAGGACAGAGATCAAACCTCTACTCATCGATCCGGAACTTTATGCGCGGCGGAGAAATCGAAGTAGGTCGCGGATCTTGATGGAAGAGTATTCTGACGAACGATGTGTCGCGCAGTATGATTTTCGGATTCTTTCCACTGCTAAAATCCCTTTGAGCCCGCCATGCCAGTCAAAGCCCTCTATCCCGGCACCTTCGATCCGCCGACCAACGGCCACGTGGACCTGGTCCAGCGCGGCGCGAAGATTTTCGACCATCTCACGGTGGCCATCCTCATCAATCCGGTGAAGAATCCGCTGTTCACGGTGGAGGAACGCGTGGTGATGCTCAAGGAGGCGACGCGCTCGCTGGATAACGTGTCGATTGCCACCTTCGATGGCCTCATGGTCGACTTCGCCAAGCACGTGGGCGCATCGGCCGTGCTGCGCGGCATCCGCGCGATCTCCGACTATGAGCACGAGTTCCAGATGGCGCTGATGAACCGGCGGCTGGCGCCGGAGATCGAAACCGTGTTCCTGCAACCCGCCGGACGTTACTCGTTCGTAAGCTCGCGGATGGTCAAAGAGGTGGTCAGCTTCGGGGGCGATGTCTCGGGACTTGTGCCGGCCAATGTGCTGAAGCGGCTGCGCGGGCGGATGAGCAAGAGCTGAAAATCGCCCGGGCGCCTTGTCTGAAGAATTCCTGCCTGCCCGCAAAGCCGCCGCAGGACGCGAAAATCCGGAGTAGTCATGCTTTGCGGCGGCCTCGAAATCTGTCAAGATAGAAGTGTTATGACAGTTTCCACGCCTTCGCAAGTCTTTGCCGAGCGTATCGGCCGCATTGAGGTTTCCGCAACCATGGCTGTGGCCGCCGAGGCGGCCAAACTACGTGCCCAGGGCGCCCACCTGGTGGATTTCGGCGCCGGCGAGCCTCACTTCCCGACTCCGCGCCACATCAAGGACGCGGCCATCGCGGCCATTGACGCGAACTTCACCCGCTACACCGTGGTGCCGGGCATTCCCGACGTGCGCAAGGCCATTGTCGAACGGCACGCATGCGACTTCGGCTCAGACTACTCGGTGGACGAGGCGATCTTCACCACCGGGGGCAAGCACGCGCTGTTCAATGCCATTCAAATCCTTGTCGATCATGGCGACGAGGTGATCCTGCCGGTGCCCTATTGGGTGAGCTTCAAGGACATCATCCAGTACGCGGGCGGCAAGGTGGTCTACCTCGAAACCAGCGAGGCGGAGAACTTCCGCATCACCGCAGACGCAATCGAGGCGGCGATTACGCCGCGGACCAAGGCGATCATTCTCAACTCGCCGTCCAACCCGGCCGGCTCGGTGGTCTCGGCCGAGGATCTGGAGCGGATTGTTCATCTGGCGCATGAGCGCGGGATCTTCCTGCTTCTGGACGAGTGCTACGTGTACCTCAACTATGCCGCCAAGCCGGTTTCGGGCGGCTCATTCCAATGGGCCAAGGAGCACATCGTCGTTCTGGGCTCGCTCTCAAAGACCTATGCGATGACGGGATGGCGCGCCGGCTATGCCTTGGCATCGAAGCCGGTGATTGCGAATCTGAGCAAGCTGCAGTCGCAGCAGACCTCGAACGCGACGAGCGTGGTGCAGAAGGCGGCCATTGCGGCGCTTGCCGGCTCGCAGCAGTGCGTCGCCGAATTCCGCGCGGAGTTCATCGACCTGCGCGACCACATGCTCGCGCGGCTCAAGGAGATTCCCGGTGTCACGTGCACCAGGCCCGAGGGCGCGTTCTATGTGTATCCCAACATCGGCGCCTATATCGGCAAGGGCGGCATTCGCACGGCCACCGAGCTGGCCACGCGGCTGCTGCATGAGGCGCACGTGGTAACGGTGCCCGGCGAAGCCTTCGGCACCAGCCAGCATGTGCGGATCTCCTATCCGGTCACCAAGCAGAACATCGACGAGGGCACGCGGCGGATGAAGGAATTTCTGACCGGCCTGGCCTAGGTTGTATCGAGAGAGAGAACACGCGGCGGAGAGATCCGGCTACTTCGCCTGAATCTCAGGGCCCACCTTTCCTGCGCTCGCTGGTCCGGAGTGTGCCGGTGTAGGGCTCGCGTTCTTCCCCACCTTCCATTGCGCCATGGGCGAGCGCTCCAGGCAATATCCGCACGTGGTTGAGTCAAACCGCGCACCGCAGCGCGGGCATTCGGCTCCGGTTTCAAATGCGTCAAATGGCTGGCCGCACTGTTCGCATCGCCAATGATCGCCGAGCGGCGGCGGGGTCTGGCATCGGGGGCAGGCGAATCCCTGGCGGCGCGGCAATTTCTCATTGCGGATGAGCACGCGCGCGGCCTGGAGGCCGCTCCAGCAGTTCAATAGCAGATAACCCGCCATGATGAAGAACCAGGCGGAGCGCATCCATGCGGCCAGGCAGATGAACCCGGCGATTCCGATAAAGCCGATCACGGTGGCGGCGGCCAGGCTGCGGCCGCGGCCCAGGACAAACCACAACAGCGAGCGGAGAATCTGCCCGCCGTCCAGCGGATAGACAGGCAGAATGTTAAAGAGCAGCAGGGCGCCGTCAATCCAAAGCACCGCGAAGAGCAAGCGGTAGGGGTCGTGCATTGTCTGCGCCCAGCCCATGGAACGCGCCGCCAGGTAGGCTCCGGCGAAAACCGGCAGAAGCGCAATATTCACCAGCGGCCCGGCAGCGATGCTCCACAGCATGGCGCCGGGCCTTTGCGGCGGATTCACATACGCCACGCCGCCCAGCGGCCACAGCATGATCCGGTTGGCTGTTCCGCCCACCTGGCGGCAGGCCAGCGCGTGGCCGAATTCGTGCAACAAAACGATCAGGAATAGCGCCAGGTATTCCAGAACATTCCAGGCCGGGGAACTGTATCGGCCGAGGCCCGTCTCAATCTCGAAGACGGCCACGAGGAACCAGGACCAGTGCAAAAATACGTCGATTCCCGCAAAGCGGAAGAGATGGATAGAACCTTGGCGAAAGCCTGGCATGTGGGGATAGCTTATCTCATTCCGATTGCCGAACGATTCCGGCTTCCCTCCGCTCCAACTGGCGAATCGCTTGGGACCTTTGGTCCCTGTGCAAAGAAGGCGTGAGTCGAGTAGGATATTCCTTCAATGTCGAACGCGATCGATTTTCGTCCCGTGATTCTTGCCGGCGGCAGCGGCACCCGCTTCTGGCCCCGTTCCCGACGCGCCCGCGCAAAGCAAGTGCTGGCGCTCGACGGCGAGCGCTCCATGATTCAGCAAACAGTGGAGCGGCTCAAGCCGCTGGCAGGACTGGATAAAACCTGGATCATCACCAACGAATTCCTGGCCCAGGAGATCGCCGACCAGTTGCCGGGATTGCCCCCCACCCACATCGTCCAGGAGCCGGTGGCGCGGAATACCGCGCCGGCCTGCGGGCTGGCGGCGTTCCTGATCGAACGCGAGCACCCCGACGCGGTGCTGGGCGTGTTTCCCTCCGACCACGTGATCGGCGACGAGCCGCGCTTTCTCAAAGCGCTGCAAAAAGGCATCGCGTTGGCTGCAACCGGCGACAACATTGTGGTGCTCGGCATTGAGCCGGCTCGGCCGGAAACCGGCTACGGCTACATCGAGACCGGCGACTACACGCATGACGACTCTGCCCTGCATGTGCGCCGTTTCACGGAAAAGCCGAACCTGAACCGCGCGAAAGAGTTTGTTTCCGCAGGCAACTACTATTGGAACTCGGGCATGTTTCTGTGGTCGGCGCGCACGCTGGCCAATGCGGTGCGCGAGCACCTTCCGGAGACGGCTCCGCTGCTTGAGAGCATTGCTTCGACATGGGGCACACCACAGTTCGACGAGACCTTTCGCGCTCTTTATCCGCGGTGCGAAAACATCTCAGTGGACTACGCGGTGCTGGAGCCGCGCTCGGCCAAGGGCGAACATCTTTCGCATCTCTACTGCCTGCCGGCGGAGTTCAGCTGGAACGATCTCGGCTCCTGGGCGTCGCTCTACGAGTACCAGCTCGATACGCGGCTGCGCGGCGATGCTGAAGGCAACGTGGCCGATGCAGGCGGACACATGGCCATCGAAGCCAATGACAATTACATCTTCAGCCCGAAGAAGTTCGTGGCTCTTGTCGGCGTAGAGAATCTCGTGGTCATCGATACCGAAGATGCGCTGCTGATCGCGCACCGCGACCACTCGCAGGACGTGGGCAAGATCGTGAAAGAGCTCGGCCTCACCGGACGGAGTGAGCTGATCTGAGAAATTGCAGCGATTCCAGGATTCGCCTGCCCAGCGCAGACCGGCAATGAGGCTTCCTCCCATGCGCTGTACAATTCTTGCGTAGCTCAGGCCCTTCCCTTTGCCTGAGCGGGGTGGGAAATGCCCGATACGATCGAGTGGCCGCCGCGCGCCAAGCCGCGTGGCCCGCGCCGCGTTTTGCTGGTCCTTGCGGCGCTTGCGGCCCTGCTGGTCTTCGGCGGCCGCGCAGCCATCTCCTGGTGGGTCGACCTGCTGTGGTACCGTTCGCTCTCTTACGAAGCTGTCTTCTGGAAGACCTGGAGCCTGGAATGGGGAACGATTGCGCTCTTCGGAGCCCTCACCTTCATCCTGCTTTATGGAGGGATTGCCGCTCTGAGGCATGCGCATGCCGCTGACCTGCCGGAGACCCACACGATTTTCCTCGGCGGCCAGCCGATCAGCCTTCCCGTAGGCCAGGTGCTGCACTGGGCCGGCATTGCCCTCTCGCTGATCATCGCACTCGCGACGGGCGCGGCAATGGGCGCACAATGGCCGTCACTCGCTCTCTACTGGCACGCGCCCAGCTCAACCGGCAGCATTGCGGATCCGATCTTCGGCAAGCCGCTGAATTTTTACCTGTTCACGTTGCCCGCCTGGCAGCTCATCGCCGGCTGGCTCATGACTTTGGCGATTTTGCTCTGCATCGCCGCCGCGGTTTTTCTGCTTCTCTCCGGCGGCACGCGGGCATTCGATGCTTCCAGCCGGGCGGCGTTATTGCCCTGGCGCGGCGCGTCGGTGGCCTTCGGGTTTCTGCTGTTGACGCTCGCGCTGCGCCAGTATATCGGCCGCTACGAACTGCTGTTCGAACACCACACCATCTTTGACGGCATCACCTATACCGACGCCCATGTGAGCCTCGTCGGCATGCTGTTCATAGCTGCGGCGCTCTTGTGCGGAGCGGGCATCGCCGTCGCCGGCGGCATCCTGCGCCCGCGCGGAACCTGGCTGCTTGCAGCGATCATTCCGGCTATCGTGTGCTATGCGGTGACTGGAGTCTGCGGCTGGTACGTGACCACATTTCTGGTCAAGCCGAACCAGCTGGACCGGGAGCGGCCGTACATCATCGACAACATCGCCTTCACGCGGCAGGCGTATGGACTCGACCGCTTCTCGCAGAGCGAGTTCCCGGCCGAGATCACGCCGGGCGCGGCGGACCCGGCGAACAACCAGCCCACGCTCGCCAACATTCGCCTGTGGGACGTGCAAGCCCTGCAGGACACATTGCGTCAGGTGCAGGAGATTCGCACTTACTATGATTTTCCCGATATCGATATCGACCGATATACGATCGATGGCAGTCAGCATGAGGTGATGCTCGCCGCCCGCGAGTTCAACGTGGACAAGCTTCCCGAGAGCAGCCGCAATTGGATCAACGACCGGCTGATTTATACGCACGGCTATGGCGCCACCATGAATCCCGTGAATGGGTTTACGCCGGAGGGACTGCCGACCTTCTATCTGAGCAATATGCCGGTGCAGAGTTCCGTGCCCGGACTCGCCGTGACCCGGCCGGAGATCTATTTCGGCGAGCTGACTGACGACGATGTGTATGTGAAGACGCACCAGCAGGAGTTCAACTATCCTGAAGGCCAGTCGAACAATTTGAACTCGTACGACGGCACGGGCGGCATTGTGCTGGGTGGCCTGCTGCACCGTGCGTTGATCGCATTCGATCGGGGCGACATTGCGAAGGTCCCCTTCAGCGACGACATCACGCCGGAGAGCCGGCTGCTGATGCGGCGCAACGTGCGTGATCGAGTGGCCGCGCTGGCGCCGTTCCTCACCTTCGACCAGGACCCCTATCTCGTGGTGGGCGAAGATGGCCGTCTCTACTGGATGATCGACGCCTTCACCTCTTCCGACACCTACCCGTACGCCACCCACACCAGTGTCGACGGCGCATCGTTGAACTACATGCGCAACAGCGTGAAAGCCGTGGTGGATGCCTATAACGGCGGTGTCACCTTCTATGTGTTCGATCCCACGGACCCGATCCTGGCAGCCTGGCGCGGTATTTATCCTGACCTCTTCCATGATGCTGCGGCGATGCCCGCGTGGATGCGCAGGCATGTCCGCTATCCCGAGTTGCTGCTCAGCCTGCAGGCGGAGGTCTACGGCCTCTACCACATGACCGATCCCGAGGTTTTCTATAACCGGGAAGACCAATGGACCGTCGCCACCCAGACAGGGCTCGGCGATCAGGGGGAGCAGACCGCACGGCCCATGGTGCCGAACTTCGTTTTGATGAAGCTTTCCGGTGAAAGCGCCCTGGAGTTTGTCGAAATTCTTCCCTTCACGCCCATCAACCGCAACAACATGATCGGCTGGATCGCGGCGCGCAGCGACGGTGAGCACTATGGCACCGCGGTGGTTTACGACTTTCCGAAGACGCGGCTGGTAGATGGGCCGCAGCAGATTGAGGCGCGCATTGACCAGAATGCGCAGCTCTCCGGGCAGCTCACGCTCTGGAACCAGCAGGGTTCGCATGTGCGGCGCGGCAGCCTGCTGGTGATTCCGTGCGGCCGGGCGCTGCTCTATGCGGAGCCCATTTATCTGCAGGCGGAGCGCAGTCCGATGCCGGAGTTGCGTCTTGTTGTGCTTGCACTGCAGGACCGGCTCGCGTATGGGCCTAGCTTCGAGACGGCGCTGGCCTCGCTCTTTGGCTCCGGCGGATCGTCTTTGACGGCCACTGAAGCAGCGCCCTCGACGCCATCGCCTGAGACCACCACCGGTGCAACGCAAACTGCCCCTGCCCTGCCTGCGCTGGTGGCGCAAGCAGGTCGCGATTTTGCCGACTACCAGCGGCTGACCTCAGAGGGCAAGCTCGCGGATGCCGGCCAGAAGCTCGACGACCTGAAACGCGTGCTCAACGAACTGAACTCGCGCGTCAAATGATCTTTTTCTCGATCGCGCGATCAGGCACGGCCGGTCGACTTCCCGGGCGCGCGGGCACATCCCAAGAGCTGGGGTGGTTCCACGAGCAGCAGTTGGACGCCAGGTAGCGTGGCTCAGGATAGCAGGCCTCGAAAAAGCGACGGCCATGCGCACTTTCCCATCCTTGCGGCCAAACAAGGATGGGGCACGGGGTTATGGGTCAATCTACATTTCGATTTTCGGCTTACTTGACGGCGCCGAAGGTCAAGGTCGTGGTGGAGTGGAAGGTCTGGCCCGGACGCAACTCGGTGCTGGGAAAGTCGGGGTGATTGGGCGAATCGGGAAAATGCTGCGTCTCCAGGCACAAGCCGGTGTTCCGTTCATACTTCACGCCGTGACGGCCGGTGAAGGTTCCGTCGAGAAAATTGCCGGAGTAAAATTGGACTCCCGGTTCGGTGGTTTCCACCGTCAGCGTCCGTCCGCTCTGCGGATCCACAACTGTCGCCGCG
Organism: Occallatibacter sp.; assembly: GCA_036489815.1. Lineage (GTDB taxonomy): Bacteria > Acidobacteriota > Terriglobia > Terriglobales > Acidobacteriaceae > Telmatobacter. The sequence continues at coordinate 17,507 of DASXFB010000125.1, forward strand.
GGCCGCAGCGTTCCCATCTTCCCGTCGACGACAAAATTGAAGTCGTATCCGCCGGCGAGCTTGAGCTGCTCGTTGTTGTCGTTGATCCGCGCGCCGATGGCTTCGGGCTGGCGGAAGTCGAGCGGCGTGCCCGCCACAGGCGCGAGCTCGCCGGTGGGAATGAGGCCTGAATCGACGGGCGTGTACTTCTCGGCGTCGATCTGGATCTTTTGGTCGAGAATGTTGCCCTTGTCATCGCCGTGCAAATTGAAATAGGAATGATTTGTCAGGTTCAGCACCGTGTCTTTATCGGTGGTCGCCGAGTAATCGAGGCGCAGCGTGTTGCCCGCGAGCGTGTACTTCACATGCGCCGTCAGCGTGCCGGGAAATCCCATATCGCCGTCGGGGCTGACCAGCGTGAACTCAACTCCGTCGGGCACCTCACGCGATTTCCAGACGTGGAGGTCGAAGCCTATGGTGCCGCCGTGCAGCGCGTTGGCGCCGTTGTTGATCGGGATCTGATACGTCTTCCCATCCAGCGTGAACTTGCCGCGCGCAATGCGATTGCCGTAGCGGCCGACAACGGAGCCAAAATGCGTCTTCGAGTCGTTGAGATAATCCTGCAATGAATCGTACCCGAGCACGACATCCTCCATCTTGCCGTTGCGATCGGGGGTCCTGATGCTCACAATCTTGGCGCCGTACGCCATCACCCGAACCTCGATCTGCGCGCTCTTCAGCGTGTAGATCGGGACGGGCGTTCCATCCGCAGTATGACCCCATATCGACATCTTCACCTCTCCTTGCGCAACGGCAGTCAGCGCCATTGCGATAGCAAATATTGCTGCAGCAAACCCAGCCAATCGTTTCACAGGTATCCTCTTCATCGGGCGATGCCCACCTGCCGGCGCCTGAGTTTCTGCCGGCGCGCAAAATCGCTCGAAGCGCCCCGGGGCCGCTCCGATGCTCCCTTGGTCAATATAGATCATCCAGGTGCCGGAGCCTCACGCGGGCGGTCCTCAATAAATTCTGCTGGCGATCACCTCGGTGCCGGTGGCGTTGGACTCGATGCTCGTCGAACGCAGCAAGACTTCAAAATAGCGCAGCGAGCCGTCAGCGCGCGCGGCCTGCTTCAGGATCGGCGCAATGGCGGAGGGGTGAAGCAGCATCTCGGCAGCGGCCTGGGTCCCGGCCACATCCAGGCCCTCCAGCACCAACAGATGCCCGTTGCCGCTCAGGTTGGGAAGAAAGGCGATCAGCGCAAACGTCTCGTGCGCCGGCTCGTTCCAGTGGCTCGCATACGAGGTGGCTTCTCCGGGCTGGGGCTTCACGTTGATGATGGTTGCGCCCTCCATGCCGGGGCGATCGACGATGCGGAAGTTGGCGTTGGTTTCGGCAATCGCAGCCCAGGGATTGCTGCCTACTGAGCCGATGATTACCGCATTGGCGCTCTTGAGATCGTCGAGGCGCAGGTCGCGCGGAAAGCGGATGAAAACACGCTGCGGATTGTCTTCCTTCAGACGGGCGAGGGCGGCCGCGATCTGAAGGTCGACGAATGGCACCAGCTGCTGCGAGCGCAGATCGGAGGCGCTGTGCGCGTCCACGCCGCTAAGCGGCATCTCCTGGTAACTGCCCTCAATATATTCGGCGAGCGGCACCGGCTGCCGGGCGATATCTTCGAGCAGGTTGAATCCCGCGTCGGAAGGGACAATATAGCTGTTGCCCGGACCGCTGAAGAGAGCCGCCCACAGCGCTTGCGCAGGCTCGGCCGGCGGCTGCGATAGACGGCTGCGCGTTGCTGCCTCCCAGGTGATCCCGATGAGCACGCCGCTGTAGGCTGCCGCGGCCAATCCGGTCCATAACCTGCTCTTCCAGGTTGAGCGCGTGGGGGCGCCCGGCTCTTCCGATGCCGTGTGCATGGAACCGGCTACCGCGATCGGTCCCTCATGCTCCGGATCGACCGCGCGCTCCTCCGCGGCACGCACAAACACCGGAACGTAGCCGCCCAGGGGGATGTCGATCCGCAGCGGCTCTGCGCTGCCCCCATCGGCGAAGTGCTCGGCCAGGCGCTTGCGCAACTGGCGTGCGTAGTTGCGAACGATGTTGTCTTCGAGCGTCCGGTAATCCGCGGGGCGGTCAAATACCTGCACACCGATCTGGTGCTCGGTGATCTCATCGGCCCGGCCCTCGAGAGTCTCCGCGACCACGAAGAGTAGAAACTTCGACAACAGCGGCGAACGGGCAAAATGCGGTCCCGCTACCACGCGCTGCGCCAGCTCCCAGTGGGGATCATCGGGCAGGAACGAAGGACGCTCCTGGGGGGCGGGTGCCTTTTTGTGCTGCACGGTGGCCAAGCGGTCCATGACGGTTATCTCCAGGCAACGTTCCGGCTGCGGAAACTACTGTCGGACCAAGCCAGAAACTTGCAATGGCCCACGATCTCGCTCAATTGGTCTTCAATCGCCAACCTTATTTCCATGGCGACATCGCTTCAGAAGCCGGCATTTCGCCTTTGTCATGCAGCGCGTTCAACTCGGGTTACGTCTTTTGCCTGCAATCCAAAAGCTGGCAGCCCCGATTCTAATCCAGCGAAATCATACCTGCCACCTAACAGGATGAATTCCCTTTTGGGCTCGGATAAACCGCGCACTCCAAGAGTTCACAAACATTTCAATCAAAGATCAACTCTACTGTTTTCAACCAATAACGCATCCGCCCACTAGTGTATACACTGACCTCCACCTAGGGTAAACACTCCCAAGCGGTCTTCAAGTGCACTACTGTGGCGCGGTCCCCCGAAGTGCGGCCATTACCCAAGTGGAAATCTCAAGCGGAAGGGTTCGCAGGACGGAGTGGATACGAGAGGAAGAGTTAAGAGACGCACCCTCTTGGTTCACAGCGTCGTTGCGGCTCGCTAAGACGTGCCCAATATCTGTTGACGTTAACGAAAAAACGTGAGTATACTGCGCCCGATTAGCCGCATCCCAGGGCGATCGCGACGCAGCAAGTCCGAGTCTCCCGTCAGAGTTCATCTGCAACGGGATGGCCAACAAAGGAAGATGTCAAAGTGAGGAGTGCCAAATGTTGAAACATCAGTGGATGCAAAGGATAGTATCTAGTGTCTTCGGTGCGGTCTGTGTCCTGATCCTGCTCTCAGCGGGGGCTTTTGCCCAGTCCGACAAGGGTACGATCGGCGGGTTTGTCAGAGACGCGTCTGGAGCCGTGGTGCCCGGTGCGAAGATTCGCCTGACCGATGAGGCAACGGGTGAGACCTATCAGGCGACCACGGACGCACAGGGCCATTACACCGTCACCAATTTGACCGCGGGCGACTACTCCCTGACGGCGGAAGTTAAAGGCTTCAAGACCTTTGTCAGCAACCACAATACGCTGGGTGCGAATACGACCCTGGACCTGGATGCGCCCTTGTCCGTGGGCGAAATGACGGAAGAGGTCACTGTCTCGGCAACGGCCCAGACATTGCAAACGGAATCAGCCGCGGTGCAGGCTGAGATTACGGGCAAGCAGGTCAGCGATCAGGAACTCAATGGGCGCAATCCGCTCTATATGGGCTCGCTGGTCCCAGGGTTGCGCAGCGGCTCGACGCTGGGCGATTTTAACTTCTCGGTCGGCGGCGGTAATCCCTTCCAGATCAATGGTTCCCGCGCACAGGATACGATGGTGTTCTTCGATGGCGCTCCGGCCGTCCGTACCCGCGGCAACGGCGCCATCATTGGCGTCGCGAGCGTCGATGCGACCCAGGAAATGCAGGTCATCGCCACGGATTATCAGGCCGAGTATGGCGACGCAGCAGGCGGCCAGATTCGCATGGTGACGAAGAGCGGGACCAAGGATTTTCACGGTTCTGCGTATGAATATCTGCGCAACTCGGCCATGAATGCCAACACCTGGGTGCGCAATCAGTCCGCTTCAACGCGGTTCGCATCGCCTTACCGCTACAACAACTTCGGATTCACCTTTAGCGGACCGGTCTGGATTCCGAGGATCATGCCGGATAGGATGCGAAACAAGTTCTTTTTCTTCGTGAATGAAGACTGGATTCGCTACCGCTTCACAGATTCACAACAGCAGGCTGTTCCGACCTTAAAAATGCGTACGGGCGACTTCAGTGAATTCCTGAGCACAGATCCGACTATCAACCCCTGGTTCCCTGGCCACACAATTTACGATCCGGCCACGTGCCCGAAGGTTGGAGCTGCAAGTTGCCAGGCGTTTACCGGCAACGTCATTCCCAAGACCCGGCTGAGCGCAAACGGCATGGCCATCTTGAATGCGTACCCGCTGCCCACGCCCGGCTATCTTTCGTCAACCCAGAACTGGATTGCCCAGGCTGCCCACCCCATCAACCAGCGGAAGCAGTCCGTCAACGTCGATTGGATCATCAACGACAGCCACAAGCTGGAGTACATCCGTACCAATGCGACCTACAACGAGTTTCAACCCTTCGATCAGGGCTCAGGTCTGACCGGAAAATACTTCATCCGTCCCAACCAGACCAACGTTCTGGCATGGACCTGGACGATCTCGCCGACGATGATTAACGAGGCTCGCGCAACGCTCAGCCTCGATAACGTCTATATCCCGGTGAATACGGCCCTGGCCGGGTTCAACCGGTCCACGCTGGGGATCAACTTCCCCTATATCTTCCCGGCCTCACAAAAGGCCGCGCCTGGGAAGATACCGACTGCTTCCGTTCAAGACAGCTTCTACAGCCTGGCCGGCGGTCCTTACCCCTCGCACTCGGACGGTCCCATCTTGACGGCGTCGGATAGCTTGACGAAGGTATGGGGCAATCACACGCTCAAGGGCGGCTACTACCTGAACCTTTCCGGAGAGAACGATAACGATCAAATCAATGTCTCTACCGTTCCCGGAGGCGCCAGCAACCAGAACGGCACGTTTTACTTCACGGATAACCACAACAATTTGGGCGCTACCACCGGCATGAGTATGGCCAATCTGGCGATGGGTATCGCCGACAGCTATAACGAAATCGGACAGAAGTCCCAAACCTACTGGCGCGGCATGATGGACGAGTTTTTCGTGCAGGATGCGTGGAAGATCAACGGCAAGCTGCACATCGACTACGGTATCCGCATCTCGATCTTGAATCCCTACACTCCGGCGTGGGGAAACGCAGACTATTTCGATCCCGCGTCGTATAACCCAGCGAATGCTCCCGCCGAGAACCCAACGACAGGAAACGTGACGGTTGGTACCGGTAATCCCTATAACGGGATGGTCATCCCAGGCTACTCTTCCTTCCCGAGTTCAGCGGCCAAGCACGGCGTGCTGGGTTCCGAATCCAACCCTACGGATTGCGACGGCGCGTCGTGCGCGACTCTGTTTGCTCCCAGCATGAAGAAGGGCTACTACAACACGTCTCACAACTACCAGCCGCGCCTTGGTATCGCGTATCAGATCACACCGAGGACCGTGGTTCGCGCGGCCATCGGCAACTTTGCAACGCGCATGGGCCTGCTGGACAACGTCTTCCCGGGCGGCAACTCGCCCTTTCAGCCGACCGTTACAGTGACTCCTACGGCTGGCGTAAACGACATGGTCGACAATCCGGGAGCCAGCCTGACTGCGGGTATTTATGCTCCTCTCCAGATCACCACGCTGAATAAGAATTTGAAGTCCCCGCAACGCTGGAATTGGAACGGCACGATCGAACAACAGATCTTCTGGAAGTCGATGCTGTCGGTTGCCTATGTCGGCGGCCGCGGTCTTTATAACTGGCGGGTCGTTGACATCAATCAGCCGCCGGTCGGAGCCCAGGCTCAGCCTCAGAATGCCGGAAAGAACGTGAACTACCTGCGTCCGTATCTTGGATACGCAGCCATCCAGCAAGAGCAGAGCAATGGAAGCTCGCGGTACAACTCGTTCCAACTGGCGTGGAACCGTCCGTTCGTCAATGGCTTTCTGATCGGCGTGGCGTATACGCTGTCGAAAAGCATGGACAACAGCTCCAACTATCGCGACATTCTTCCCGATTCCTATGACACCACCGGGCTGTGGGGTCCTTCGGAATACGATACCCGCAACGCTTTCGTAATCAACTTCCTCTATGCATTGCCGTTCTTCAGGAGCCAGAGCGACGTAGCCGGCAAGCTTCTGGGCGGCTGGCAGTTGAGCGGGAACGTTCAATTCCAGAGCGGCGTGCCGTGCGGAATTGGAACCGGCAATGACTCCGCCGGCGTTGGCGAGGTGGGAAGCTTCGGCTGCGGCAGTGAGGGCGAATTTTACACCATGAATGGAACTCCCCAACTGCTGAAGCACTTTGCCGGATACCCAGGCCAAACCGGCAAGTGGTTCAGAACCACTAATCCGGATGGCTCGGCCATCTTCACAGCGCCAACTGCAAACACCTTCGTTCATGAGCCCGGTGTTCGCGATTCCGTCTATCAGCCGGGATTCCAGAATTGGAACCTCAATATGAAGAAGACCTTCCCGGTGAATGAGAAGAATCGTTTCGAGTTCAAGGTGGATGCCTATAACTTCATCAATCACCCCAACTGGTCCATGGCTACGTCGAGCTTGAACCCGACGTCCGGTGCATTTGGTGAAGTGACCACGAAAGCCACCAGCAACCCCCGTCAATTGCAGGCGGGATTGATTTACTCGTTCTAAGTTGGCAGGAATCGTGCAAACCCCATGCGTGTTCCGCACGCGTGGGGTTTGTTTCTTGCTGCGATCGACTCAAACTGATCGCCCGGAACTGCGGCAATTACAATTCAGCTCTGCGCCTGCCTGTGCGGCCAGCCATCTAGAGCCCATGAACAGAAAACGCCAATCTGCAATCGCCTTCGTCTGCGCCACGATCGAATTCTGTCTCTTCTGCCTCCTGTTGCTCGGCGTTCCTATTGGGGTCGCGCAGCCGGCGCCTCTGGCGCCCGCTTTTACAGACCAGGTTCTCAATGGCGTGGTGCACGGCTCGCAAAATCAAAGCTACGTAAAGGTGCCGTTTGCCGTGCCCGCGGGCACTGAGCGCGTAACCATCACCTTCGCTTACACGGCCAAGGAGCAGCACACCAATCTCGACCTCGGAATGCTCGATCCGGCAGGGCTGCGCTGCTGGAGTGGCGGCAACAAGTCTATGTTGACCGTTGGGCTCTCCGATGCGACGCCATCCTGCCTGCCTGGCGCCATTGCCCCCGGCACATGGAACGTGCTCATCGGCGTACCAAATATTCGCCCACAAGTGGAATCGCATTACACCATTCACGTGTACCTTTCGAAGACCGGAGTGGTCGCGCAGCAACCGGCGCTCTTGCGCGAGCCGCTTCGCATCGGTCCAGACGCCCACCCCTCGGACGAAAAACCGGCCGTGGGGGCTCCGGGCTGGTTCCGCGGCGATCTGCACATGCACACCGCGCACAGCGACGGCCAGTGCCCCAGCCAGACGGGCAAGATGGTTCCCTGCCCGGTTTTCTTCACCGTGGATGCGGCGGCGCGCCGCGGGCTCGACTTCATCGCAATCACCGACCACAATGCCACCTCGCATTACGATGCGATGCGCGAGCTGCAACCTTACTTCGACAAGGTGCTGCTGATTCCGGGCCGCGAGATCACCACGTTTCAGGGGCACATCAACTTTCTCGGCACCACGGACTTTGTCGACTTCCGGCTCGGCAGCCGCGAGATCCCCGATATGAATACGCTGCTGCGGAATGCCGATCAGGCCGGCGGGATTACATCCATCAACCATCCTTCAGCGCCAAGCGGCGAGATCTGCCTGGGCTGCGGATGGACGCCGGCGACGAAGGTGGATATGCATCTGCTGACCGCGGTGGAAGCGGTGAACGGGGGCAGCGAGTTGAGCGGCCTATCCGGCGTTCCGTTCTGGAACCGGCAATTGAACGATGGCTGCCGGCTCACCGGGATCGGCGGCAGCGACAATCACCGGCCGTTCACTCCGCTCGATCAGCCTAGCTCGGTAGGAAGTCCGACGACGGTCATCTATGCAACCGAGCTTTCCGTGCCCGCGATCCTCGCCGGCATTCGCGCAGGCCACGTCTTTATCGATGCGCAAGGAACGAGAGACCGGCTGCTTGAACTGACGGCGCAGACGGGATCGGGACAGGCCCATGCCGGCGATGCGATCCACGCAGCGCGCGGCGCATCCATCGAGTTCCAGTTGCACGTGACGCACACGGCGGGCGGAAAGATCCGGTGGATCGAAGACGGCCGGGAAATTCCTCCCTCCGGGAGTGCCGCGATTGCCTCGGACGACGCATCATTTCCGCTTACCCTCGCCAGCGATGGCCGGCGTCACTGGTTGCGCGCTGAAGCGACCGGCGCAGATGGAAAGCTGTGGCTGCTCGGCAATCCGGTTTATCTCAACTGGGATTTTGAGAATGCATGCAACGTGCATTGAGGAGCGAAGCCTGCGGGGACAAGGCTTTCCGCGGATCGGCTGCTTTTGCCGAAGCAGAACAAATGCATCGCAGTGACAATTTGCAAACAACCTTGCTGGGAAATCCTACTAGGATGGGGTGCCAGGGAGTAAGGCATCATGACAGCAAGAAAGGCGTTGGTGTGCGGCGCCGGCGGGTTCATCGGCAGCCACATGGTGCGGCGGTTGCGGGCCGAGGGCTATCGCGTACGCGGAGTGGATCTCAAGGAGCCTGAGTTCAGTGCCTCGGCTGCGGACGATTTCGTTGTCGCCGATCTTCGCCTTCCGGCCAGTTGGGAGGCGTTGCTCAACGAGGAAGCGGACGAGGTGTACCAGTTCGCGGCCGATATGGGCGGCGCGGGTTATCTCTTCACCGGCGAAAACGACGCCCACGTGATGCACAACTCGGCCATGATCAATCTGCACGCGGCCGAATTTGCGGTGCGGCGCCGGGTGAAAAAGATCTTTTACTCCTCGTCAGCCTGTATCTATCCGGCGCATAACCAGGAGGACCCCGATCATCCGAATTGCGCCGAAGAGACGGCGTACCCCGCAGCGCCGGACAGCGAGTATGGATGGGAGAAACTCTTCAGCGAGCGGCTCTATCTCGCATTCGCGCGCAACTTCGGCCTCGACGTTCGGGTGGCGCGCTTCCACAACATCTTCGGCCCCGAGGGCACGTGGCAGGGCGGCAAGGAGAAGGCGCCCGCGGCGCTCATCCGCAAGATTGCCGAACAGGAAGATGGCGGCACAATCGAAGTGTGGGGCGACGGTCGCCAGACGCGCTCGTTCCTCTATATCGATGAGTGCATCGAAGCGGTGCGCAGGCTGATGGAGAGTTCGTTCGCCGGTCCGGTCAACATCGGCTCGGAAGAGAGGGTCAGCATCAACGAGATGGCCGGCATGATTATGAAGATCGCCGGCAAGAGAGTCAGGATCAGGCATGTCCCCGGCCCGACCGGCGTGCGCGGCAGGAACTCCGATAACCAACTGCTGCGCGAGCAAGTCCATTGGGAGCCGACGCAGAGCCTCTTCACGGGGTTGGCAAAGACGTATCCGTGGATTGAAGCGCAACTGAACGCGTCTCAGGCAAACAGATCAGCTGAAGCGGCCGTGGCGGCCGCAGTTTGAGCCGGCGCGCTCTCTCTGTCAGACGCCGGACCGGGCGGCCTCAGCGGGGCGGCTGGTAGGGCTCCACGCGAAGAAAGTTAGTGAGGATGTCGCGCTCCTCGGGCGAAAACTGGCCCTGGAACCGCGCGGAGTTGAGTACTGTCTGCCGCTGGTCCGGCGGCACGGAACGCAAGTCCTGGAAAGCCTGCTTCATGGTCTGCCGGCGCTCCGGGGGCAGGGTTGCGAATTGGCGGCTGGCCATGTTGAGACTCATACGCTGCTGGGGTGACAGGCGCTCCAACAGCTCATTGCGCGCCAGGCGGCGCTCCCGCTGCTGTTCGGGCATCTGGTCAACCTGATGCAACTGCTGCATCAGCCGCTGCTGCTGGCCGGTCGGCAGGCGGTCGAAGGTGGGATCGTTGCGCAGCAGACGCTCCTGATCCTGCACCGGAAGCCCCTGATGCTGGTTGAGCCACGACTGCAGATGCCCCGGAGGCGCATAGCCGCCGTAGCCGTTCCCGGCGCGACGTGCGCCGGGGTAAGCAGGCCGGGCATAACCACCATTGAAATTTGCATTGGGATACTGACCGGGTGCAGCAGGCCGATACCCGGATTCCGGCCGCGCTGCCTGGTTGGGCTGGAACCTTCCCTGCTGTCCCATCCGCCGCTGCGCCTCGGGCCGAGCGGGACGGGAACGAGGTGCGGAAAAACGCGGCGGCGCAGAGCGCGGCGCCCCCCTATGCTGGCCGCGCGCCGAAACCGCGGACAGACACAGGAACAAGATCGCCGCGCCCCAGATCACCGGACGCATCCTTTCCGCGCTCGCATTCCTGTTCACAGTCTTTCCCCTGGCCATTTGGCCGCAAAATCGTCGATCCAGTCCCTGATCGGTCCCCTAGTCCCCGTTATTGCCTGCGGAAAGAGCTTCCATCTGATCCAGCAGCTGGGCGTTGTTATCCAAAATCTGCAAATCGTGGACCACCGCCGCCTGACCCGCCGGCTGGGCCGGCTTGTTCCAGTCCGTGAGATCGAGATAGGTTCCACCGCCGATGAGGAGCATGACCGTGAGCGCCATGGCGGCAAGGGGGCGCACATGAATTCCGGGCCCATAGGCAAACCCGGCGCGCAGCCGCGCGAACCGGCGCGCCAGCCAACCGGCCGGCGCAGCCGCGCGTTCTTCGCGCAGCCGCGCCTCAAACCGGGTGAGGAAGTAGGGGTTCGGGTCAGGAGCCTCCCAGGTATCGAGCAGCGCCATGGTGGCCTTCAGCTCATCGAGCTGGGCCCGGCAGCCCTCACACTCCGCAACGTGCACTTGAACCTTGGCAGGCACGGCCTGGGGATCGAGCAGCAGATCAGCCAGCTTCGATTCCATTCCGTCGCAATTCGAGTTCGTCTTCATGGTTGCCACCCCGCTCTCCGCCGGTCGATTCCGCGTGTTGCCCGGCTTCTTTCCACTTAAACAAAGCCCTTCAATTTATCCCTCAGCGTCTGGTAGGCCCGGAAGAGCAGCGACTTGGTCGCCGACTCGCTCAGCTTGAGCACCTCGCCAATCTGGCGGTAATCCATGCCCTGATACTTGTGCATCAGCACAGCCATTCGCTGCCGCTCAGGCAGCGCCATCACGTGGCTGCGAATGGCGGCCATGCGTTCATCCCACAACAGCCGCTGCTCCACCGTGGGCACATTGTCGGCCAGATCAGGCGTCGTGCCGGTCTCCTCGTCCGGAGCGTCCAGATACACAGTCTGCGCCGACCGCTCGTGCCGGGTGTCGCGCGCGTGGTTCACCGCCAGGTTGGTCGCAATCCGGTAAAGCCATGTGGTAAACCTGGCTTCCGCCCGGTAGCTGTCCCTGGCTCTATAGACGCGCAGAAATACTTCCTGCGCCAACTCCTCGGCGACTGCCTGGTTGTGGACCATCCGGTAGAGGAAGTGAGTCATCGGCCGGTGATACCGTCCGACCAGGTAGTTGAAACTCGCTTCGTCCCCCGCCGCTACGCGCAGCATCACTGCCGCATCGCTGGCCGGATCCACGTCGCTACGTACACCCACGCCCGCTGAACTCGTGCCCGGATTCATTTCCGGACCCGCCCCCCGGGCCGAGCCCGCTACCAGAGTCGGATTGTCCAGGACCATGGTCGCCATATCTTCTGGAACCCCATCCCTGGGCAAAGGTTGCGCCTCTTGAGGCGTTTCCGGCGTGGAATTTCCTTCTGCAGGGCCTGCACTTACAGGACGGTTGGAGCCGCCTTCAGGCCGCGCTGACCTGACCGAAAAAGTTGGAAAATGGAGAGACGGGTAGCTGGATTCTTTTGCACCGCCGGCGATCATCAAGGGGCCGGCGGCCTGCAGTGCACCGGCGCTTCCCCAGGCAAATCGCGGCCGGTCCAATCCGGGCAGGTCGCCCATGGGCCATTCGAGTCTGGGCCATTCAAGGCTGGGCCAAGCGAGTTCTGGCCGAGCAGGCCTGCCCCGGCCGGCCTCATCCGCAGGCGAAAAAAAATGGCAGACAGCCGCCTTCCACCGAGCAGCGGACGCGCCAGTCTTTCGGTTTGATTTCAAGCTCCAGAACATGCCCGGGGTCGCACACAGCCAAGCCTTCCCCTGTGGATCGAAGGGTTGGCCCTAAAGCCCTGCTGGTGTTACTCTACCCTACAGGATGACCCGCTGGCGCGGTCTTTTCTGATCCCTTTCCGGGCGCTTAACTCAGCGGTAGAGTGCCACCTTCACACGGTGGAAGTCGCAGGTTCGAATCCTGCAGCGCCCACCATACTCGTCCCCATTTCATTTCTAGGCTTGTCTCCGGACTTGTTTCCAGGCTTGATGGATCGTCCTTCCATTTGGGCGGCGGAAGCTTCCTCGGCTGCTATGCAGAAGCCGGGCTTCCGCCCGGCTCCTCTTGCCAGCTTTTGCAGATAGATGGAGGTGCATGAAGAGTACCAAAAGGAGGGAGGGGAGAGGAGCGGAATAAGGGGAAGTGAACTGGCTCTTAGTTACAGTGTACGCCCTGGGGAACCCGAAATGGAATGCCGATATCTATGCAGGCAAACGAATTAGGGCGGGCGGGAGAGATTACCAAAGCGTTATGGCCGCCCGCCTCGATGGCTGCAGGCAGCTTTCGCGAATGCCTCGGCCGCTACGGGTATTCAGGTTGAGTGTCCGGCCTGATCTTGGTTCGCAATCCCGCAGGAAAGCTCAATCAAAGCTGCTAGGCGTCGGCGAGCTTCTCAGCCTGATCGACTCGGGCTGCCCGCTCAAGCTTCCCGGCAAGAGTCCTGAGTTGTAATTCGAGAGAAATCGTGCTCATCTTTGCCCCATCGATCTCTACCTCGGTCAGATCATGGTCATAGGCGACGGCGGCAAAATCAGAGGCTTTCTTCAAGAGGAGTATCGTCTTCTGCGTGAGATCCTTCATCATAGTCCGCTCGTGAGTTCAGGCTGAAAAACGGGAGGAAGGAAACGGCTCCATGAAGATCCGTGGCTCGCGGCGAAGTTTTTCGACGATTTCTTTTTGTATCTCGAGGATGTAGTCCTGCGCGTCAAGCACCTGCTTGCGAAGGTTGGTGTCAGTCTCCACGCCAATGGAGCGTTCGATCTCAATCAGCTTTTCGAGCACAATATTAACGGTCATTGGGACCCCTTTAGTGTTAGCAGTATGCTTCGAATGGTTCTTGGCTGGATGTGATCGAAATCACCTCGATATGTTTGCCCATGTTTGCCCTTCGTACGCGGTTCGACCCGGAGCTGCCTGGAACCGGTCCCAGGCCGGGAGCAGGGCATCCTCAAGCCGTAAAAAGTTTTAGACTGAGTGCATGGCGCTCCAGTTCACCACCTCCTATCTTGAAGATTCCGTTGCGATTTTCCGCCAGTACAAGAGCCTCGGGGATCGTGCCATGGCGCAGGTGACCGAGGATAAGCTCTTTTCCGCGCTGGACGGCGAATCGAACTCGATTGCGATCATCGTGAAGCACATGACCGGCAACATGCGCTCCCGATGGACGGACTTCCTGACCACCGACGGCGAGAAGCCCGGCCGCGACCGGGACAGCGAGTTCGTCGATCCGCCGGCGACCCGCGGCGCGCTGCAGGATCAGTGGGAAGACGGCTGGGGCCTGCTGTTCCGAGCGCTGGAACCGCTGACCGACTCCGATCTCGGCCGCACGGTGCTGATCCGCGGCGAGGCGCACTCCGTGATGCAGGCCATCAACCGGCAGATCGCCCATTACGCGCAGCACGTGGGCCAAATTGTGCTGCTGGCCAAGCACCACGCCAGCGGACAATGGCAATCGCTGAGCGTGCCTAGGAACAAGTCGGCGGAGTTCAATCGCAAGGTCGGAGCGGGAGAGGCGAGCCAGCGCTGAGTCGGCTGGTCGGTGTGGGCATTTTCTCATCCGCGGTCGAGATTGAGGGGCAGTGTAATCCCGGTAGCTTGATGCCCGCGCCCCGACAACAGCCAGCACGCGCCTGCCGCCATCAGCGCCAGGCCGATCCATGTGCGAAGCCCAAGAGCGGGTTGCTCCAGGGCAATGCCCATCAAAATGGTCATCAGCGGCGCAATCACAAAGCGCGTCATCATGCGTGCGGCGGAGATACGCCCCATCAGCCAGAAGAGCAGCGCCAGTGCGGGCAAGTCCACAAAGGATACCCATGCAAGTGAGACCGACGACGCGCCCCAATTCCAGGCGATTCTCTCGCTGATCGCAAAGGCCGCCAGCCCTAGAGCGGCAGCGGAGGCCGCGAGAGCGGCCATGGGCGCGAACGGTTCTCCTTGCCCCGCGAGATACACGGCCCAGTGGTTGGCGGCGGCTACCGATGCTGCGGCCACCACAACGGCGCAGTCTGCCAGCGCAGCCTCCCATGTGGCCGGTGCCGCCAATGGAAAGACGCAGAGCATTCCGACGAGAGCTACAAGTGCGGCTGCAAGGCCGTTGGAGTTTTCACGTCCGCCGGAGGGCGAATCGAAGTGCGGCTCAAGAACAACGGCAAAGACGGGCGCCAAACCAAAGAGCGCGACGCGCGTGAAGGAGGAGACGCGATCTGCGGCGAGAGAGAGCAGTATGGCCGGCACGACGAAGAGGCCCAGGCCGATGAGAATGGACGCCCAGATTTGCCCGCTGCGTGGCCATCTTGCCTTGCGCTTCCATCCGACGAGGAACGCGGCGATTGCCAGCAGCCCAAACGACAGAATATCGAGCTCGATCGGCGGCATGGCGGCTGGAATGAGGCCCGGGAACAGGTCGGATCGAAGCGATTGGACGGACCAGAGAAAGCAAAGCAGCAGAAGAGCCGCCACGGGTGCGATGTGCCGCTTTGCCTGGCCTGGCAGAACCGCGCTCATGCTTCTGATGAGAACATAACCAAGGCCGCGACGGAGGCTGCGGCGCCGTCCCTAAGCTACAATCGTATCTGGGCTAAAGCCAACTTTTTGCGTAGATTGACGCAAGCACATTGAAGGAGCAACTTATCTATGGCGATTCCCGCCACCCAAATGCGTCCGGGCATGATCATCAAGCACAATGACCAGCTTCATCTGGTCTTCAAGGTTGAACATCGCACGCCCGGCAACCTGCGCGCCTTCATCCAGGCCAAGCTGCGCAACCTCAAGTCGGGCGCCATGTTCGAGCATCGCTTTCGCTCCGCCGACGCCATTGAGAAGGTTGTGGTGGACGAGGTGGACATGGAGTTTCTCTACGCCGACGGCGATGATTATTACTTCATGAACCCGGTCGACTATGAGCAGACCGTGCTCAAAGGCTCCACGCTGGGCGATGCGGTGGAGTATCTAACCGCCAATCTGAAGATCAAGGTAAGCTACCACGACGGCCAGCCGGTGGGCATCGAGCTGCCTTCGTTTGTCGAGCTCGAAGTGGTGGAGACCGAGCCGGGATTGAAATCGGCAACCGCCTCGTCCGTCACCAAGCCGGCAAAGACCGAAACCGGCCTCGTCGTGCAAGTGCCGCCGTTCATCAATGAGGGCGAAAAGATTCGCGTGGATACGAGCGAAGGCGCGTATATGAGCCGCGCCTAGGTCCTTCTCAATCGGAAAAACAGATGGCGCCGGTCGCGGCGCCATTTTTATTTGCAATCCATCTGGTTTCGCTTGACCCGCTCGCGGGCAATCGGATATTCGATGAGTTACTCAATCCGCAGCCTGGAATCGCGAAAGGGGGTTTTCCGTGCCTGTGCCCGCAGTCATCGCCGCCGCCGCTGAAAACTATCGCTTGAACTCGCAATTTCTTGAAAACTCGGTGAAGGATCTTTCGCCGGAAGAATGGCTGCGCCGCCCGGCCGCGCATATGAACCACATCGCCTGGATCGTGGGCCACGTGGCCTGGACCCGCAGCCGGCTTCTCCATTACATCGGCGTGGAATGGCCGCAACCCGCCCTCGATCTGTACGCGCGCGGCGTCAAGCTCCAGGAGGACTCGGCGTATCTGGGGCCTGAATCGCTCCTTGGCGCCTGGCGCGAATCGACCAGCGTGCTAACCGCTGCCCTCGAGAACGCCACGGACGACCTGCTGGCCCAGCCGGTCACCAAAGGCCCGAGCAGCGCCGACGGCAAGATCAGCGGCATCGTCAATTTCCTCGCAATGCATGAGACCTATCATGGCGGCCAGATCTCGTTTCTGCGCTCCTGGCTGGGACACAAGAGCCTGATGGGGTGAGAGAACGGGCTGAGCGGATCGGTCGCCCAGCCCCGGTTTACTTTGAGCCGTCGGGCAGCGTGACCGGCGTGGCTTCAATCAGTGCTTCGATCGGCTTGAGCGCCTCAAGCACCCCTGCGGAAACCGGCTCATCGACCTGCACCACGGCCAGTGCCTTCACCGGCTTTTGTCCGGCGCGCTCGCGGCCCAGCGCGAAGTTGGCGATGTTGACGCCCTGCTGGCCGAGGATGGTGCCGATCTTCCCGATCACGCCGGGGACATCGTAGTTGCGGCAGACGAGGAGATTGCCTTCGAGCGGCGTCTCGATGTCGATGCCGTCGAACTCGATCAGCCGTGGCTGCTCGCCGTGAATCACGGTGCCACTGGCGCGGCTCGAGCCCGCCGAGCCATGCAGCGCGATCGTGAGCACGCTGGCCGCCCCGCCGCGATGGCTCTCCTGCTTCTCTTCGTGCACGCGAATGCCGCGTTCCTGTGCCACGGCTGCCGCATTGATGCGATTCACATTCTCTGACCCCTGCAGCAATCCTTCAATGGCCGCATTGCGCACCAGCTCGGTTTTAACTTCGGTAAGCGCTCCACCGTAGATCAGATGGATTGCGTCGAGGCCGCCTTTGCCCGCCTGCGCGAGAAACGCGCCGAGCCTTCCCGCGAGATCAATATACGGCGCAAGCTGCAGGTACTCTTCGTGGCTGAGCGAAGGCAGGTTCACTGCATTTTGCACCACGCCGAGCTTCAAGTACTCGCGCACCTGCATGGCGATCTGCACGCCGACGGCCTCCTGCGCTTCAGCCGTGGAGCCGGCGATGTGCGGCGTCAGGATCACGTTGTCGAGGCTGAAATACGGAGACTCCTTCGGCGGCTCCTGCGTGAAGACGTCCAGCGCCGCGCCGCCGACGTGACCGGCCTTGAGCGCTGCCACCAGAGCCGCATCCTCCACCAGTTCACCACGCGCGCAATTGATGATGCGCACGCCTTTCTTCATCGTGGCCAGCGTCTTCGCGTTGATCACGCCTGCGGTCTGCGGCGTGAGGCCTACGTGGAGAGTTAGGTAGTCCGCTTTCGCGAAGAGTTCGTCGAGAGAGACCAGGGAGATTCCGTTTTCACGTGCGATCGCTGCCGAAACAAACGGATCGCTGCCGATGATGTCCAGGCCGAATCCGCGCGCGCGCTTTGCCACTTCGAGGCCCACGCGGCCCAGGCCGAGAATGCCCAGCGTTTTGCCGCGCAGCTCCGCGCCCTGCAGACTCTTCTTCTCCCATTTTCCGGCGTGCATGGTCGCATTCGCTGCAGGCAACTTGCGCGCCAGCGCCAGCATGAGGCCGATCGTCAGCTCAGCGACAGCAACTGCATTTGCGCCCGGCGTGTTCATCACGACGATACCGCGGCGCGTGGCCGACTCGGCATCGATGTTGTCCACGCCCACGCCGGCGCGGCCAATCACGCGCAGCTTCGGCGCATGCTCCAGCAGCGCATCGTCGACTTGGACGGCCGAGCGCACCACCAGCGCGTCGGCGTCGGCAAGGGCGGCCGGCAATCCGTCCGGCAGCTGATCGTGCGTCTTCACTTCCCATCCCGGCTCGGCCGCAAACACGGCCAGCGTCGCCGGAGAAACCTTCTCCGCCAGAACGATCCTCATCGCTTTCCCCTTATCCGCCGCGGCAGCCCCACTCTCGTATTCGTCAAAGCGAACGCCCTGTTGTTCGCAAAAGAGATCGAACATCCGAACCACTGCTGCGTGCGGCTTGCCTTCACCGCGCTCGTATTTGGTGAGCGAGTTGGGATGCACGCCCAGCCGCTCCGCCATCTCGTATTGATAGAGATCAAGCTGTCTGCGCGCGACGATCAGCTTTTCCCCGAAACTCAATTCAGTCATAAAATACAGCTCTCAGCAGTCAGTTAACAGCTGACTGTTCTCAGTTATCAGAAGCAATGAGCTGGGTACCCCGGGCCTCGATTTTCAGGCCTGGGATAGCCCGGATATCAACCAGCCGCAGAGTGGCTAGCGGCCAGAAGCTGCCTCTGCATACACTCGCTGCGCCGCTTCCACGGCCTGTCCATAGACCACAGGCAGACCCAGCGTGTCTTTGGCGATGTGCTCCATCGCGCCGAGCAGGGCTACCGTATCGAGGTAGTCGAAGAAGCCGAGATGCGCCACGCGGAAGATCTTGCCCTGCATCTCACCTTGTCCGTTGGCGATGATCAGGCCGAAGCGCGTTTTGAGTGCCTTCACCACCGCGCCCGAGTCCATGCCCTCCGGCACCGCAACGGCTGTGGCCGCGGCTGCGGGTGCGGTGGGCGCAAACAGCGTGAAGCCCAGCGCAACCAGCCCGGCACGCGTAGCGGCCGCGTTGACCTGCGCGTTGTTCACCAGCGCGATGCGGCCTTTTTCCAGATCGCCACCCGCTTGCCCGGCGATGTAATCGAGCGCCGCACCGAGACCGGCGACCAACGCCACGGCCGGCGTGTACGCGCTCTCGCCCTTCACGGCGTTCTTGCGCTCCTTGCGGAGATCGAAGTAATAGCGCGGATTCTTCGAGGTCTCCATCGCCGCCCAGGCACGCTCGCTTACGCTCAGATAGGCGAGGCCCGGCGGAATCATCACCGCCTTCTGCGAGCCGCCGATCAACACATCGATGCCCCAGCCGTCGACGTCGAAATGTGTGGTGCCGAGGCCGGTGATGCCATCCACCACCAGCAGCGCCTGGCTGCCAGCCTCCTTCAGCAGCTTGGCAATCGCTTGAATGTCGTGCCGCACGGCGGTCGAGGTCTCCGTCGCCTGCACAAACACGGCTTTGTGCTCCGGCTTGAGAGCGGCGCGGATCTGGGTTAGATCGAAGGTCTGCCCGTAGGGAGCGGTGACCACATCCGGCGCACAGCCGAATGCCTTTACGAGGCCCGTCCAGCGCTCGCCGAACTTGCCGGCCGTGAGCACCAGCACCTTGTCACCCGGCGAGGTCAGGTTCGTGACTGCGGCTTCCATGGCGCCGGTTCCGGAGCTTGAGAGGAGCAGGACATCATTCTTGGTTCCAACAAAGGTCTTCAATAGTCCCAGCACCTTCTGGAACAAGGCGCGAAACTCGGCGGTGCGATGATGCATGTCAGCGGCGGCCATGGCAAACTGGGCTGCCGGGAGAAGCGGCGTTGGTCCGGGTGTGTACAGGCGTGTTTTGCGGATCATTCTTTCCTCGTCTTGGACTAGGCTCGTGCAGCTCTTAAATCACAGAATACACAATTTTGTGATTTTTGTGAATGGCGGTGTGAAAACTGAAGTACTATACTTTGATTCTGCTGGGTCACCTAGATCAATCAAGAGGTTCGGTATGAAGTCTCTGCCCAAGGTGCGCAGCCCTATCCAAGATTCGATCGGCGACTCGATCCCGAACATGATTCTTGACGCGTGGAAGACCAATAATCGTGTAACGGTTTTTCTGATTGAGCGTTTGCCTGCCGCTCTGTGGGAGGCACGGGTACCTGGAGCCCCGCGCCGCACGATCCGGATGATTGCCGGTCATATGCACAATGCTCGGTGTATGTGGCTCAAGACGCTCGGCAAGGAGCACGGCATCCCTGTGCCGCCCAGCGTTAGCCGGCACACGGTGAAGCCTGAGGATCTCATTTGTGCGCTGCAGCGCAGCGGCGCGGGTATTTTGGGCCTGCTCCAATTCGCCTGTGACCGCGGGGGATGGCTCCCCGCCACGTCGGCTTATGTGTGGCGCAACCTTCCCCTCGACGCCGGCCATCTTCTGAGCTATTTCGTTGCACACGAGGGCCACCACCGCGGACAGATTGTGATGCTCACCCGCCAGCTGGATCATCGTCTGCCGGCGGAGGTCACAGATGGGCTTTGGCAATGGTCGAAACGTGCGCGGGAGGCCTGAAACCCGGCCGTGCAGCGCGCGGCAACGGGCTGAACCAGAGCCCGCGCCCCGTTTCGCGACTCGCGAAGTGCGTAAAGGCAGGAAAACCCGGCGGGACGGAAATCTTCTTTCCATCCCGACGGGTCCCGGTCGCGCGATTCGGTTATGACGACTTAGCGGCCGCCCCGCATGCCGCCACCGTGGAAACCTCCACCACCACCGTGGAAGCCGCCACCCACGCCCATGCCGCCGTGAAAGCCTCCGCCGCCATGAAAGCCTTCGTCACCGTGGAAGCCCCCGGCGCCGCGGAAGCCGTGGCCATAGAAACCGTGACCATAGAAGCCGCGACCGTAGAAGCCCGCACCATAGAGGCCGCCGTAGAAACCGCCCCAGGGATAAAAGCCCCAGCCGAATGGGCTATAGAACGGGTCCATGCCGATGAACGTGTAGTCATAGGCATAGGGATCCCAATACCAGCCAGGATTGAAGCCGGGGCCCTCGGCGTAGTTGCCGGCAATCTGGTTGTTGGCTTCAGCCAGGTACTCCGAGCGCAGGCTGCTCCAATTGTAGAGATCGTCGCCAGTACCCTTGGCATTGAAGCTGACGGTCTTCACGCGCCCATCCTGCACTAGCGCCAGCTCGCGATGATTCTTAATGGCTTCATACTTGCCGCCGCCGATCTCCACTTCCGCGCGGCCGTGGAAGACCATCGCCTCAGGGTGGTTGGCGTCGAATTCGTAGTAGCCGGTCTTCACCAACTGGGTTTCCACACCGCCATCGGTGATCCGCACATCGTTCTGCGGAAAGATCTGATCCACCTCCACCGCAGCCCGCCCGCGTTCGACCTGCACCTGGGTAAGAGCCAGATCGGGTGAGATCATCTTGACCGCGCTTTGATCGTCGACGCGCAGGTAAATGCCCGGGGTGAGCAGAATCTCGGCCTTGCCGTTCGCCGTGGTCAACTCATCGCCGGCGTTCAGGGCCAAGTTGCCCACGTTCCGATTGTTGAGGGGCTTTCCATCCAGGAAAGCCGCGCCTTCTATGTAGTTCACCGTTCCAGGATGGGCGGGCTCGGCGCCGAATGCCGGCGCGCTTAGAAACCCCATGCCCGCTAGTGCGATGCTTGCGAGTGCTAACCTCCAGGCCCTCATCTCTTTTCTCCTCACTTGAGTAAATGCGAACGGACAGAGAAAGTTCCGGCGTGCGCCGAATCCGCTTTTGGGCTATGAAATCGATTTCCCCGACGGCTGTTGACAAACGGGAAGGTCCGGCGATGTCGGCTAAAATTGGAGCATTGAGGGGTTCCCCATGAACGACGCAGGCGCGCTCGAAGCTCTTGTCAGCCAACAGATTGTCGTTGCCATGAAGGCTCGCGACCCGGAGCGCACGACTACGCTGCGCCTGATCAAGAACGCGCTCAAGAACAAGGCGATTGAAAAGCGCGAGGCGCTGACCCAGACGGAGAGCGAGCAGGCGCTAGCCACCATGATCAAGCAACGCCGCGACTCCATTGAGCAGTTCACCAAGGGCAACCGGCTCGATCTGGCGACGAAGGAAGCTGCCGAAATTGTGGTGATCGAAGAGTTCCTTCCCAAGGCCCTCGACGAGGCCGGCTTGGCGGCGCTGGTGAATGACGCGATCGCCGAAGTGACCGCCTCGACCGGCCAGAAACCCGGACCCAAGGAGATGGGCCTGGCCATGAAGGCCGTTCAAGCCAGGCTGCAGGCAGCGGGCGTGCGCGCCGAAGGGCGCACGGTGAGCGATCTCGTGAAGAAGGCGCTGGCAGGCTGAAGGTTCGCCATCGCGCGAAGTAAAGACGCGTGACGGACTGGGCCTCCGGGGCTTCAAGTCATGCGTGACGAGCGTCGGGATTTTTCCCGACGTCCGGCGAAACTATCTCTGCCGATCCGGGTCCGATCCTAAGAACCCTCCCCCGGAGCGGCCTATTCGCCCGCCGGTTTGGCCGGAGGTCGGCGAACCGCTCCGGTACCTGCGAGGGAAATATGATACCCGGTATGATTCCGCGCGTTCGGTGGACCCTCAGCTTTGCTCCTTCGGCCCCCCCATCTCCTGGTTGGCGAACATTCTTGAACAAACCCATGGCACGAATGGCATTGGGCGGGGCAGCACTCGCGTTTGCAGCGGCTCGTTTGCCGGCACAGCAGCCGTATGGCTACAGCCAGTACGCGGCCCCTGCGCTTCAATACAACTACGCGCAGCCGCAGGATCAGCAGCAGTATCCGCAGCCCCAGTATGGGCAGCCGCAATATGCCCAGCCGCAGGATCAGCAGACGCAGCCGCAGTATGCGCAGCCTGGAAATTCGCAACCGGGGTATGCGCAACCAGGCTATTCCCAGCCGGAATACCCGCAGCAGCCTGCATATCCTGTGCAGCAGCAGCCGGAGAACGCGCAGCCCTATGCGGCGCCGGATCAGTCTTACGCCGACCTAGGACAGCTGGATGATTCCGAGCCGCAGGGCGCGCCGGCACAGTCCACGCAACCTCTAACCGCAGAGGACCTGGAGCAGCTTCTCGCGCCGGTCGCGCTTTATCCCGATAATTTGCTGGCGCAGATCCTCGCTGCCTCCACCTACCCAGCCCAGGTGGCGGCGGCGGACCAGTGGGTGAACAGCATGCGGACACAGGGATACGGCTCTCCCGACCAGATTGCCGCGGGCGCCCAGACGCAAACCGGCTGGGATCCGAGTGTGAAGGCGCTCACGGCGTTCCCGCAGGTATTGGATACGTTGAACCAGAATCTGCAGTGGACCACGGCCCTGGGCAATGCCTACTATAACCAGCCGCAGGACGTGATGCAGACAGTGCAGGTGCTGCGCCAGCGCGCGCAACAAGCCGGCAACCTCGAAAACACGCCGCAGGAAAACGTGAGCGACGATCAGGGCTACGTTGAAGTGGCTCCGGCGAACCCCCAAGTCGTTTACGTGCCTGCCTACAATCCCTGGTATGTCTACGGGCAGCCGCTCGCGCCGTATCCAGGTTTCTCCTTCGCGAGCGCGCTGGGTTCGTTCTTTGGCGCATCCCCGGTCCAGTTCGGATTGGGAGTCGCGATGGCGGCCTTCGAACGTACCCCCTTTGGCTGGATGGGCTGGGGCATGAGCTGGCTATCGCATTCGATCCTGTTCAATCGCTCGGCCTATTTCACCCACAGCACCTCGGTGGCCGATTGGGGCTTTCCCCACGGCGGCCAGCGCGCATTTGGCGAACGCGGAGGAGGCGGCCGCGGGTTGCCGGGCAACGGCTATCGCGCGCCGCAGCCGATGAACCGGTTCGGCAGTTCCTACCAGTCTGCGCGCGGCGGCGCCAATGGACGCGCCGATTATGGCGCGCGGCCCGGGTATGGATACTCTGGAGCCGAACGTTCCGATGGCTACGCGCGCGGACGCGGCTACACGCACCCCGAGATGCCGGGGCAGATGACGTACAACCGCATGCCGCAGCAGTATGCGCGGCCGCAAACGTACGCGAGCCGCCCGCAGGCTTACGGCGGCGAACAGGGCTACGCCCGGCCCGCATACGAGTACGGCTACGGGAGCCACGCTGCGCAAACTTATGGCGCCCGTTCTGGGATGGCCTATGCGAATCCCTCGCAAGGCTATCGCAGTCCAAACCCGTCCTATCGGGTTCCGGAGTTCAATGCTCCGGGCGGCTCGAGCCAACGCCGCGGGGGAGCATACGACAATTCCTTCGCGCGCAACGAACGTGGCGGTGGTTTCCATCTCTTCGGCAACGGCCGTGGGTCCGGCGGCTTTGAAGGCGGGCGCGCGCCGAAGAGCTTCCGCGGCGGAAGCTTCGGCGGAGGGCGCGCGCCGAAAGGCTTCGGCCATGAAAGAGCGCCGAGGGAGAGCCACTCCGGCGGCGGTCATGGACATCGGCGCTGATTGTTTTTCTTGAGAGCGCCTACGCGCGATCTGCGGTCTTCCTTGCCTCCCGTTTGCTATTCGAAGATTTGATCTTCGAGAGGAGCTCATGATGACCGCCGCACAAGCTGATGGAAACCCGTCTCCGCGCCCGAAGGGCCGCTGGTTCCTTGAGTTGCGCTTGACCCTCTCGATCGCAGCCGCGGTGTTTTTCCTGGCGGAATCAGTGAACTCGGCTTTCTTGCGGCCGGCCATCGGATCCCGGACGATCTTCGCCCACGTCTGCGTCGCAATCTTCGGCGCCACGTGCGCGATGCAATCTTTCGGCTTGATCCGGCAATTGCGCAACCAAGATCAATCGTGATGGCAATCCTGCCGCTAAGGCGACTCCAGCGGTTTCGACTCTGGTGCTTACAGAATGGAACGCCAGGTGGCCTTTCCTCAAGAAAAGGCCGCCGTCAAGATGCAAGAGATGGCAACAAATGAATGGCCCGTCAGGATTTGTCACGCATGGCCGTACGGCGGTTATCCGAGAGTCTTCTCGGACGCACTTCATGAAGTTCCCGATGCAGCTCATCCACTTTGGCTCTGGCTTTGTCCAGGGCCTTTTTGCCTGCCGCGGTGATGGTATAGACGCGCCGCCGGCGTCCGCCGGCGATTGCGGAAGATGACTTCAGCAGTCCCGCACGCTCCAGGCCATGCAGAAGCGGATAAAGAGTGCCCGGCCCGATGCGATAACCGTGGTGCGCAAGTTCTTCCATCATGGCCAGCCCGAAGATCGGTTCTTGCCGGGCATGCACCAGCACGTGCATGCGAATGAGTCCGTAATAGAGTTCCCGCGGGTGATTCATCACAGGATTCAATATACCGCCGCCTGAAACCGTCCGGCATTGGTGCGCGGGCGGCGGCGCCTTGCTTACTATCGAAGTTCGATATATAGTGCGAGCGGATAGCTTCTCCCGCTTTGACCGGAAGGGCTCCGGAAAGGGCTCGAGGATGAGAGTTCGCCGCAAGTGCCTAAATTCCGCGTTCATCCTTTTCTTGATCCTGGCTGCCTCACGGCTCTGGGCTCAGGGACCTCCGTACCAGACCGACGATCCAGTGCCCGTGGATTTTCAGCACTACGAGTTCTACGTCTTCGGAGGCATGGACGGCACCACGGCCGAGATTGATTCCACCGGCCCGGCCTTCGAATTCAACTGGGGCGCGATGCCCAGGGTCCAGCTTCACGCGATTCTGCCCTGGGGCGTGATTGCTCCCTCGAACAATCCCGTGTATCTGCCGGGCGGCATAGGCCCGAGCGCCTTCGGGCTCACCGACATGGAACTCGGCGTGAAGATCGCCTATATCAAAGAGGGCAAACACATGCCGCAGATCGGCAGCTTTACCATGTTCGAGATGCCGACCGGCAATTACGACAAGGGCCTGGGCGTGGGGAAGGTCTGGTACAAGCTGCCCATCTGGCTCCAGAAAAACGAAGGCAAGTGGCTCTTCGACGGCGGCGGCGGCTATCAGGTCGTTCCGCAGACCGGCTACCGCAATTTTCCGTATACGGGATGGCTGGTGAAACGCGCGTTGAGCGAGAAACTGGAACTGGGCGTGGAGGTCTTCGCACATGGGCGCGAGGGTTTCGCCGCCGCGCAAACCGAAGCTTCCACGATGATCGACATGGGCGGCTATTACCATTTCAAGAATCCCAACGAGCAATTCCTGTTTTGCTATGGACACTCGGTGGCCGGCCAGACCGAGAACTACGCGTATGTGGGCATGTACTGGACGTGGGGCAAGAATGACAAGAAGACCGCCTTGCTCGTTCCCGGACCCGAGATCGATCACGCATTTTATTAGTTTGCAAAAACGGCGCACGGAAAGGATTTCGAGGGATGGAAATTACCACGCGAAGCTTCTGGACATTGATTCATGGCATGGGATTCGGCGCGCTGTATCTTCTGGCGTGCTCGGGCGCTCTGGTGGAGCTTTACCGTCGCTACGGGCCTGCGGCAGCGGACGCCCTCTCCGCGCGCGACGACTCCTTTCTCCGTTTCTATCTTGTCGCGATGGCGGCGCTGGCGTGGCTGACGGTCTTCACCGGGGCTTACATCGTCTATCCGTGGTATCGCGCGGTGCCGCCGGGAGGAACAGCGAATCTGGCCGCCTTTCCGCAGCGTCTGCTGATGGCGAGACCTTCGACGGTTGCGTGGCACTCGCTCGGCATGGAGTGGAAAGAGCATGTGGCGTGGCTTGCGCCGATCAGCATCACGATGGCCGCAGCGGTGGTTGTGCAATATGGACGCGACCTGAAGAACCATCCGCCGTTGCGCACCGGCGTTCTGAGCTTCGTGTGGGTCTCACTGCTTGCGGCGGGCGTGGCCGGCTTTTGGGGCGCAATGATCAACAAGAACGCGCCCGTTGAGGGCGGCTCAACCATTCACCTGGTGCATGGAGAATAGCGATGGATGGAGGTATTCCACAGAAAGCCAACCCGGAAAATACAGGCGGTGTCAACGCCCGTCTTCCCAATGGTCCGGGCGCAGCCGCCGTTCTTGCGGCGGGCGTCGGTTCGTTTGCCGTGGGTCTGTTCGCTGTCGCCGCGGACAAATCCGCAGCGATGAAGGGCTGGATGATTTTTTCAAAGCCGACGGGACCGCTTTCGGGCGTAACGACATCGGCGATTGTGGTGTGGCTGATCGCATGGATCCTTCTTCATGCGCGCTGGCGCGGCAAGACGGTCGCGCTGCGGCCGGTGAACATGGCCGCCCTGCTGCTGCTGGCGCTGGGCCTGCTGCTGACGTTTCCGCTGTTCGCCGATCTGCTGTAAGCGCGCCGGCGCGAAGCCGATCCGGCTAAAAAAATGCGCCGGAGCCGATTGTCGGCCCCGGCGCTGCGATGGAGCGATAGAGGTTTTATTCGAAGGCTGCCGTTGTGAAGTCGGTCAGACTCAACCCGTCGATGTGGCGGGCGAGCAAGACCACCTGTCCCGTAGTCGGATTCTTGAGCAGCAATCCAACCACGCGAATAGTGGCGCCATCAGCCAGGTCGGTGAAGGCGCCGAATCCGTAGCGGAAGTCGGTACCGGGACCCAGATAGACGGTGATGGTTTCGGGGACGAGCACGCCGGCGAATCCGTTCACCTGCATCTGGAAGGTGGCGGCGCTCGCGTTCTCGCTGCCCTTGACGATGGTTCCGTTAAAGCCCCAGTTGCGCAGGCTCACCCGCTTCACGGTAACCGCGTCCGCGTTGGCTGCGCCGCTTGCCGGACCGCCAACGGCCACATGCTGGCCCGCGACCAGAGCGCTCGAGTTGAAGAGGAATTGCGTAAGCGGATTGTGCATCCAGTAGATGGAGTAGATCTCGTTGCCGGTTAAATTGACTTGCGCAATCTGGCCCAGCGTGAGGCCGGTGCTGGAGGGCAGCAGTCCGCGCACATAGAGGTCGAAGCTGGTGGCCGGCCCCGTGGCCGGTGTCACGTAGGTCACTTGGCCCGCGGCATAGAAGCCGCTGTCAGAGAGGATCGCCACTTCGTCCGCATCGAGGGTCTGGTCGGCCTTGTCCAGTTTGCCGGAAACCTCAACGATGCTGTTTGTGTTCAGGCTGCTCAAACTGGCGTTGCCGTCCCACTCCGTCTGGCCATTCACGTCGATGGTAAAGTTCTCGCCGTGCGGTCCCTGCACCACAAAGGATTGGCCGGTTGTATTGACGCTTACGACGCCGGCGACAAACGTATCAACGTGCCCGCCGCCATCAGAGTTCGCGACCGCATTCACGTTGAACGTGGGCGTGACGGAGCCGGTGATGTTGCCGCTCGAATCGACCTGGATGGATTTGCGCAAATCGAAATCCAGCCGCAGGCCCACGGGCGGTCCGTTCTGCGCAACCACCAGCGGCTTGGGCAGAGTCACCGTCACGGTAGAACTCGTGAAAGTGGCCGCTTCCGTCTGGATGGCTGGAGCGCCGGCGCCGCCGGTGTTCAGATACCCGATAGTTCCAGTGCCCAGCGTGATGGTCACGCTGTCATAGGTGCCCGCCTTAACATCATTCATGTCCAGCAGGGTCTGCAATCCGTTGAAGCGCGCGAAGTCGACGGTGGGCGTTCCGCTCAGCAGCGGCACGCTGTTTCCGCCGGAATCAATGGCATCGACGCTCATAAGCTGCACTGAAAATGACGTTACGGCCGCCACCGGTGCGTCGGTACCGACCAAGAACGCCGGCCCGGTTACGGCATTGGCCTGGGTTGAGCCGCTGGAGATCACACCGCTCGTGCATCCGGTTACCGCAAACACGGCAACGGTGAGCAAAGGCAATGCCAGCCGGAATAACTTGTCGTGTATCTTGGGGGACATAATCGGCCTCTTTCTTTTCACGCATGCCCGTGACTTATGTTGAGCGAGCGCGGAGTGGGCAGCATCTTGCGTGCCTCTCCACCAGGAACGAAGCCCATCACGAACTCATTCCCGGGCGCGATCGCGCACGGAGTCATCGCCGGAATGGATGGTTACGGCGTTTTCCGAAATACTGTGAACTTTTGAGAACCCGCGCAGGTGGATTTTCCGTTGAGAAAAAATCCGCTTCGCCGTTGTGGCCTCGGCCTACATCATCTCCGAAAACGCTATGGCCCAGGATTGCCCTGTCAACCCGGGATGAATCGATCCCGGACTGCATCGAGAGTGGGCGGCAGACGCCTACCGTGGAATTTTTTCGCTGCCGTCGATGGGTAAAGACACGAAGCGATTCAGGAAAGTTGCGAAGTTTTTCCAGTTCCTGAAACTTTTTTTCGATCTTCGCGGCGGCTCAGTCTCGCCGCGATCCAAGCGGCCCCTGAAGACGGCTCTATCCAGAAGGGTGAGAGAGACGATTGCAACCACCCCCGCATTCCCGGATCAGAACACTTCGGCCCGGAAACCGGCGGGCACGGGCGAGTGTTTCAGCAGGCCGAGTTCGCCGGCAAGGCGCTCCAGCCGCGCGCGGGTGGCGGGCGCGGGCGAAACTAAGGGCAGCCGCACATGGTCCGTGGTGCGGCCCATCAAATTGAGCACGGTTTTCACCGGGCCCGGATTCGATTCCCAGAAGTTAGCCTCGAAGAGCCGCGCATAGCGGCGCTCGAGGTCGCGCGCCTCAGCCCAATGGTTATCGAGCGCGGCGCGGATCATGCGCGCCACCTCCGCCGGCACCTCGTTGGAAGCGACACTGATAAGCCCATGCGCCCCGATCCCAATGGAGGCGAGGGCCAGATTGTCGTCGCCGGAGAAGATCTTAAATCCATGCGGAAGCGAGTGAACGAGCTCGGCGATCTGCGGCAGCTTGCCGCTGGCTTCTTTGATCGCCTGGATGTTCGGCGCGGACGCCGTCAGGCGCGCAACAGTCTCCGGATCGAGGTTCACGCCCGTCCTTCCGGGAACGTTGTAGACGCAGACCGGCAGCGGATGCACGGCCTTGGCGAGAGCCAGAAAATGTTGAAATTGGCCCTCTTGCGAGGGCTTGTTGTAATAGGGGTTCGCTGAGAGCACCGCGTCCACGCCGTGCACGCCGCGCAGCAGCGCGGCCTGGCGCACCAGCGTGCGCGTGGAGTTGTGCGTGCAGCCGGCCCACACGGGGACGCGGCCCGCGGCCGCTTCCACAATGATGCGGACAGCGTGCAGCCATTCTTCTTCTTCGAGCGTGGCAGCTTCGCCCGTCGAGCCGCACGCCACCAGAAAATCTATTCCCGAATCGATCTGCCAGTTTACGAGCGCCCACAGCGCCGGCTCATCGATTTCACCATCGGCCCGAAAGGGCGTGATTATCGCTGTACCGCAACCTGTCGTGTCCATCATAGGAAAGTTTATAACGGAGGGGGCGGCGGATTCAGAGAGGCGGGTGAGATAAAGTGGATAACGGATTAAAGGAACCAGGAGGATCTTCATGAACTGCATCTGGCGCGCTGGCTCCATTCGGCTTTGTGTCCCTTGGCTGGTTTGGCTTTTTGCCGCGCCCTTTGCCCTCGTCCAAGACGCTACGGCGAAGGATGCTCCGAAGCAACAGATCTGGCGCTTCGACCGGCTCGACAACATAGGCGGCCATGCGACGCACGTGCTGGGGGCGCCACAACTGATCGATACGTCGTATGGCAAGGCGGTGCATTTCAACGGCGTGGACGATGGGCTCTTTGTGAACAATCATCCGCTCGCCGGCGCCTCCACGTATACATGGGACGTGATCTTCCGGCCCGATGCGGATGGCGCGCAGGCACAGCGGTTCTTCCATCTGCAGGAGCAGAATCCCGCCACGGGCCAGGATACGGACAACCGCATGCTGTTCGAGATTCGGATCGTGGATGGGCAATGGTGCCTGGATAGCTTTGCCTCGTCGGGCGAATCGAATCGCACGCTTCTCAACTGCAAGCTGCTGCACCCGCTCGGCCGCTGGTATCGCGAGACCGCCGTCTATGACGGCAAGATGCTGCGCAATTACGTCGATGATGAGCTTGAAGGCGAGGGACCGCTCGATCTGAAGCCGCAGATGCAGGGTCACTCATCCATCGGCGTGCGCATCAACAAGGTTTACTGGTTCAAAGGGACCATCCTGATGGCGCGGATGACGCCGCGGGCACTCAAGCCGGAGGAGTTTTTGAAGATGCCGGTGAAAATCAAAGAATAACGGAAGCCGTTCCCTATCGAGAATTCGCCGGATTGCCAAACAACTCGGAGCCGCAGTGTTTGCATTTCTTCGCTGCCCGTTTGATCATTTCAGCGCAAAGCGGACATTGAACCTCTTCGGATTCCAGGACGACGGCTATGCCTACGGCCTTTAATACTTCGTAGGACATCAGGGACATGCCACGGCTATAGCCGACATTGATTACGGCGTTAGCGCCGACCGCGGAAGCCTCTTCTTGAAGCTTGAAGTTAACATCCTCGATGGTTGGAGACTTCGAGAACAGAGATCCTTTCGATACTTTAGCCGAAATTTCCCGAATCACCTGATAGGGCCGCTCAACGCCACCATCGTGAATGGCAATTTCACTAATCTTCATCTCTCCCTCGATTGACCCGGCTATTATGAGCCCGCGACCTCCCGGTATCAAGCAAAGGCACTCGAATGGTACTCGGTGCGGACACCGTCGCTTCCGAAGGGTGGATGAGTTTCTATAGCTGATCGAAGATCTCGCGGAACTCCCAGGCACCGGATTTACCCTGGAGCCACTCGGCAGCGCGGACCGCGCCCAGCCCGAAGCCACGGCGGGAGTGCGCATCGTGGCGAATCTCCAAAACGTCGACATCGTTTTGGGCGATAACGACGTGCTCGCCGTGGGCGTCTCCGACTCGATGCGAGGTGATGGGAATGTCCGCGTCGGGATGAGCGGCCTGAAGAATCTCTTTGAGCGTAATGGCGGTGCCGGAAGGCGCATCGACCTTCGTCGTGTGATGGGTTTCCGTGATCGAAAACTGGTAGCCGTCGAGCTTAGCCAGTTCCGCGGTGAGGCGGAAGAGCTTCTGCACGCCGATGGAAAAGTTGGTTCCGTAGAGCAGGCCGGCGCCGCGCTTGATGGCTAGCGCTTTCATGTCGGCGAGCTTCGCATACCAGCCGGTAGTGCCGACGACGATGCGGCAACCGAGGGAGAGAACGGCGCGGATGTTTTCAACGGCGGCTTCCGGCGTTGTGAAATCGATCACCACGTCGACCCCGGCCAACTGGGGCGCGGTGAGCGCGACGGCGCCCGCGTTCTCCTGAATGTCGAGCGCGCGCACGCTGTGGCCCCGCTCGCGCGCCACTTCCGCAACGAGGGAGCCGGTTTTTCCTTTGCCGAGTACGAGGATGAGCATAGCCTTCAGTTGGTAGTTCTCAGTTGGTAGTTCTCAGTTCATAGTTCTGAGGAGGAAAGCCGGGAAACTATTTCGCCGCAACCGCCAGTTTACGCGCTTCTACATCAAAGACCGACGGGTCGGGATGCTGGAAGAAGGCCGCATGGAGCGAACGGATTGCCTCTTCGGCATCGTCTTCTTCGATCATGAAGCTCATGTTGATTTCGCTCGCGCCCTGCGAGATCATACGTACGTTGATGTGGCGGACAGCGTTGAAGACCTGAGCCGCCATGCCGTTCTGGCCGCGAATGTCTTCGCCCACGAGGCAGATGAGCGCCTTCTGGCCCTCGCACTTCACGTCGGCGAGCTTGCTCAGGTCGGCAACGATCGCCGGCAGGCTGGCATTGGAGTCTACGGTGAGCGAGACGCTGACCTCGCTGGTGGAGACCATATCGACGACGCACTTGTGTTTGTCGAAGATGGCAAAGATCTGGCTGAGGTAGCCATGCGACATCAACATGCGGCTGGCGACAACGTCGATGATGCTCAGCTTCTTTTTGACGGCGATGGATTTGAACGGGCTCTTGCAGTGCGGCGCAAGCGAGATGATGCGAGTGCCCTCGCATTTTGCATTACGGCTGTTCAGCACCAGCACCGGAATGTTCTTCTTGACGGCGGGAAGGATCGTGGCCGGATGCAACACCTTGGCGCCGAAGTAGGCCAGCTCCGCGGCTTCCTCAAAGCTGATGATCTTAACGCGCAGCGCGTCGGGACAGATGCGCGGATCGGTGGTCATGATGCCATCCACGTCGGTCCAGATTTCGATGGCTTCGGCATTCAAGGCGCCGCCGACCAGCGCGCCGGTGTAATCGGAGCCGCCGCGGCCGAGCGTGGTGGTGATCCCCGCTTCATTGGAGGCGATGAAGCCGCCCATCACCGGCACCTTGTGCTGCTGGGCTAGCGGAACGAGCTTCTCCTGGGCGCGCTTTTCAAGCAGATCGGGCTGCGGCACGGCCCTCTGAAATTCGGAATCCGTGACGATGATCTCGCGCGCATCGACGTGCACGGCATCGATTCCCCGCTCGCGGAAGGCGGCGGCGGCGATGCGGCTGGAGATGCGCTCGCCGTAGCTGACGATCATGTCAGAGATGCGCGGCGTCAGCTCGAGGATCGCGGCGACACCGCGCAGAATCTCATCCAGTGAATCGAACTTATGATCGATGAGGTCGATAAGCGCCGCGCACTCTTCCCGTTTCTTCACGAGCTCAGCGGCCGTGTCGCGGTGGCGCGCGCGAAGCCGCGAGCTGATAGCCAGCGCACCGGTGCGGTCACCTTGCGAGGCCGCCTCCGCTGCGCGCAGCAACTGGTCCGTCACCTTGGCCATGGCGCTGACCACCACGACGGGGCTCTTGCCCTGCGAGACGCGGCCCTTGACGATAGCCGCAGTGCGCACGATGGCAGCCGGGTCCTCGACCGACGTGCCGCCAAACTTCATCACCACAAGATTCATTGGAAAGCTTCCCGTTATTGAGTCAGGCGTGCGCAGCTACGGCGGCTGGTTCCAGCTTGCCGAGGCTGGCCAGCAGTTCGGCGTTCAGGATGGCGGCGCCGGCCGCGCCGCGGATCGTGTTGTGCGAAAGAACCGTAAACTTCCAGTCGAGTAGGCCGCAGGGGCGCAGGCGGCCCACAGTCACGGCCATGCCATTGCCGCGATTGCGGTCGAGACGCGGCTGCGGGCGATCATTTTGCGGAGCCCACTCGATGGGTTGACCGGGCGCCGTGGGCAGGTTCTTTCCGGCGAGCGGGCGGAACTGATCCCACGCGGCCAGCATGTCCTCGCGGGTCACCGGCCGGCCGAGCTTGTTGCCGAGCTTGATCGACACGCTTTCGGTGTGGCCGTCTTCGACCGCCACGCGATTGCAGTGCGCGGTGATTCTCGCGGGGAGCGAGGTTACGGAATGGCCTTCGAGCCTGCCCAGGAGCTTGAGCGTCTCCGATTCCATCTTCTCTTCTTCGCTGCCAATGTACGGCACCACATTGCCGATGATGTCCATCGAAGGCACTCCGGGATAGCCGGCGCCGGAGACGGCCTGCATCGTAGTTACGAAGATCTGCTCGATGCCGAAGCGCTCCTCGATGGGCTTGAGAGCCATGACCAGGCCGATGGTGGAGCAGTTGGGATTAGTGACCATGTAGCCGCCGGAATCGCGGCGCGAGGGTTGCTCCTCGATGAGGTGCAGGTGGTCGGCGTTGATCTCCGGGATCACCAGCGGCACATTCGCGGCCATGCGGTAGGCGCTGGAATTCGACACCACCGCGCAGCCGGCACCGGCGAACTTCGGCTCCATCTCGCGGGCAATGGCTGCGTCGAGGGCGGCGAAGATAATCCTCGGAGCACCTTCCGTCTCGGCGGGCGAGACGGTCATGCGGGCGATGCGCGCAGGCAGCGGAGTGTCGAGGCGCCACTTGGCCGCTTCTTCATACGGCTTGCCGCTGGAGCGGTCGCTGGCCGCCAGCCACGCCACTTCAAACCAGGGATGGTTTTCGAGTAATTGGATGAACCGCTGGCCGACCGCACCGGTCGCGCCCAGAATGCCAATTGGATATTTGTTTTTCATGGTCCTGAACACTTCAGTGTACAGGAGGAGGACGCAGCGCGGCGGCAAAGTCCCGAAGGAAGATCGAAGCGGCGGGAGCAGGTGCGGCGCAGGCCGCGCGAAGGAGCGATCGGGCCGGGGAAGGCGCACTCCCAACGGCCCGGATCGGCGGAAGTTACGGAACGTACACTCGGTAGGCGAAGCCGTTCCGCATAACGATTACGGCGCGGCGGGGCCGGATCATCGGCGCCATGGCCATGGGCGGCGCGTAGTAGACCATCGGAGGCGGCATGGGAACGTAGGCCATCACCGGCGGCGAAGGGGGCGGCGCGGGATTGTAGTCCATGGCCACCGGAGCCGGCTGCGGTTGCGGGTCGGGCGGCGGAGGCGGCGGCTGGTAGGCGCTGGGACGCTGATAGAGGCCATTCGGATCCTGTTGCGGCATCTGCTGCTGCTCGTTCATCGGGACTGCCAGGTCGTCCATCACCTTGAGCGTGAGCCGCGTTTCTTCTTTCAGCGTGGGCCGCGGGCCGCGGCGGGGCAGATTGATCAGATCGATCGGCCACAGGATGGGGATCAACCAGGTAACCGTATCCCGCACCGGGTGACCTCGGCCCAGGATGCGCCCATAGCGGTCCACGTTGTAACCGGGCACGTCGACCACGCGGGCATCCACCGGAATTACGGTATCCGGCTCGATGACCATGCGGTCGAACCTCAACTCCATCCAGCCCTTGCCGACGAAGTGACCAGGATCGCGGTAGTCTTCGAACCGGCCCGCGAGGTAACTGTTGTAAGGAAGAACGGAGCGCCCGTACCGCTCGGTCATACCGAGCTGGCACAGGACCGGATCGCCGATGTTGGCTGTCTTCGAAGAGAGTTTTGGCTCTGAAACCGTGCAGTTGATCAGAGACCCTGCCGGAACGATTTGCTCGCCCGCATAGACACCAATGGGCGCGGCGAACAGGATGGTGCAGAGAGCAAGCGAGGTGCTCTTCATAATGGTCCTCCTGATTCTAGGTTTTCCCGGGAGCGATGGATGGTTCGACTTACAGCGCTGCGCGTACAAAGGCCGAATTCGATACTGTGGTGACCCCCGGCCTTGGGTGAAGTTGCGGCAGCGCGAAAATATTTTGCGGGAATTACGCTGAAGTCTTGCGTGGAAGTTTTCAAGCCGGGAGGAATCGTTTTCTACAAGGAAGGTAATTAGTTTTATCTCAAGCTTGTTGGATGAGATTGAAAATCCGCAAGGCGGCGTGCCAAAGCTGGTGCGTCGGGAATGGTCAACGTGCGTGGCGCGTCTCGCTTACGATCCTCAGCGCATTGCCGCGAGCACCGCATCGGCGAACTGACTGGTGCCGGCAGCCCCGCCGACATCGCGGGTGAGCGTCTTGCGCTCGCTATACACAGTTTCGAGGGCCTTCTGCACCTTGTCGGCAGCGGCCGGCTCGTCCACATGACGCAGCATAAGAACAGCCGATTGCAGCAGCGCGGTGGGATTCGCGAGATTTTTGCCGGCGATGTCCGGCGCCGAGCCATGGACTGCCTCGAAGATGGCGCACTCCGCGCCTAGATTGGCGCCGGGGACGAGTCCGAGCCCGCCCACCAGGCCGGCGCAGAGATCGCTGACGATATCGCCATAGAGATTTTCGAGCAGCAGCGTGTCGTACTGGAAGGGATTCATGACGAGCTGCATGCAGGTGTTGTCGATGAGGTGCTCGCCATAGTGAATGTCAGGGAATTCTTCCGCTATCTTGCGGGCGCAGCGCAGGAAGAGCCCGTCGGAGAGCTTCATGATATTGGCTTTGTGGATCGAGTGGATCTTTTTGCGGCCGTGTTTGCGCGCGTATTCAAACGCAAAGCGCGCGATGCGTGTAGAGCCTTTTTCGCTGATGACCTTGATGCTCTCGACCACGCCGGGAACCACTTCGTGCTCGAGGCCAACGTACTCGCCCTCGGTATTTTCGCGGACGATGATCAGATCGACGCCGGGCCAGTGGGTTTCAAGGCCGGGAAGATTGCGGATGGGGCGGAAGTTGGCGAAGAGATCGAACTTCTTGCGCAGCGTGACGTTGATGCTCTTGAAGCCGCCGCCGATGGGCGTGGTGACCGGCCCCTTGAGCGCGACGCGGTTGCGCTCGATCGATTCGTAGAGCGCGGCAGGAATATATTCGCCGTGGATCTCAAAGGCCTCCGCGCCCGCGGCATAGCGCTCCCACTCAAACTTGACGCCGGTGGCCTCAAGGATGCGGACCACGGCCTGTGTGACCTCAGGGCCGATGCCGTCGCCGGGAATGAGGGTGATCTTGTGGGTCTTTGTCTCAGTCATTCACTTTGCCTCTAAGCGATCAGCCGTCAGCTCTTCTTTCGATTGAAAGTCCTAGCCTGAAAGCTGATGGCTGACAGCTAATATCTCACTTTTTTCCTCTGCTCGGGCCGTGATTCCGCAGCAAGCCTTCCAGTTCTTCCTTGAACTCGCTCACGTCTTTGAAGTCGCGATAGACGCTGGCGAATCGGATGTAGGCGACAGTATCGAGGCCCTTGAGGTGCTCCATGATCAGCTCGCCGACCTCGCTGGTGGTGCGCTCGCGCTCCGGCGCGTCGACGAGAAACGTCTCCGTCGCGTCCACGATGGCTTCGAGTTGACTCGACGAAACGGGACGTTTTTCGCAGGCGCGGAGCAGGCCGCTCAGGATCTTTTGCCGGTCGAAGCGCTCGCGGCGGCCATCCTTCTTGACGACCATGTAGGGGATCTCATCGATGCGCTCGTAGGTGGTGAAGCGTCGATTGCAGCTCTCGCACTCGCGGCGGCGGCGAATGGAATCAGCCTCTTTGCTCTCGCGCGAGTCGACAACCCGGTCCTGGGTGAAGCTGCAATACGGGCATTTCATGCTAAGTGAAATCTTACGGCATGGCGTAAGACAGCGGGCAAGATCCTGCCGGATCGCGCTGGCATTGTGCTCGCCCAGGTCTCAGAAGCACGACCTGGTGCATCCGGCGATACCCGGAGCCCAGGTGCAGTGCTTCGTCGAGTTTTTCCAGGCGCGTCAGGGAACCGGCACGAGAAGAGTCTTGCCGGCAACGGCGGTGGTCGCGTCGAGCGAATCGAGAAATGTGGACGAGACGGGAGGCAGATTTTTGAGGTGCCAGAGGACCTCGGCATTCTTCCACGCGATCTCGCGCGCGGCTGAGATGCTCCAGGCCGCGAGAAGGTTCTCGAGATGACTGACATCGGGAAGCGCATCGCCGGCCAGGCGGACATTCAGCTCCTGCTTGGCCGCGTCGATGATGGCGTCGAGAGTCGAGTTGAGCGCGGTGTAATCGTTGTATGCCGGGGTGCCGTGTTGCGGTGCGATACCGGTGACCTGGCAGAGGGCTACGATCGCTTGTGGAAGATCGTGGTTGATGTGCGCGTTCATGCCGGCCAGTGCGAACTGGATGCGCGCGACGGCGGCCTGGCCGCGAACGTCGAACACGGCTTGCCAGCAACCCGGAGCGGAGCCGCCAGGCAGGGCGGCCTGGACGGCGGCGAAATAGAATTCGGCAAATCGTACATCGAGGGCGGCGATCCAGGCGGGATCGGTAAAGCCGCCGGCATTGACGCGGGCCTGGACGGCCTCTGTGACCTGCAGGTAGAGCCAGTTGAACCACTTCAGGCCATCGGTGTCCGCGCAGGCAGCCTCAATATTCTCAAGGATCGCGACTACATCCGAAACGGACTGCGGGGTGGCAGCAACAGCCGCCGAAAGCGTGGGATCGTAAGGGAACATGGTGAGCGATGATAACCGGACCACAACGCTGTTGCCAACGCAGAAACAGCCCCGCACAGGCCCGCTGCTACACTGGCAGGGTAAACGCTTTCTGAGCTGCGCTTCGAGAGGAACCTCATGTTGCTCGAATCCCTCCGCCAACAAGTACTTGCCGCCAACCAGGAGATCGCCCGGCGCGGCCTGGCGCCGCATACCTTCGGGAACGCCAGCGGGATTGACCGCGCGGGCCGCCAGCCGCTGGTGGTCATCAAGCCCAGCGGAGTGGACTACGCCTCGATGGCGCCGGAGGACCTGGTCGTCACCGATCTGGATGGCCGGATTGTGGAGGGTTCCCTACGCCCGTCCAGCGATCTGGATACGCATACCCTTCTCTACCGCGAGTTCCCCCAGATCGGCGGCATCGTTCATACGCACTCCGAGTTCGCCACCTCGTGGGCCCAGGCCGGCCGGTCCATTCCCTGCCTGGGTACAACGCATGCCGACTACTTCCACGGCCCGGTTCCCGTCACGGAGCCCTTGACAGCCGAAGAGGTTGCCGAAGCCTATGTCCGCAATACGGGCGCTGTGATCGTGCGCCGGTTCCGGCGCGAGCAGCTCGACCCGGTCGCAGTCCCGGGCGTCCTGGTGGCCGGCCATGCTCCGTTCGCCTGGGGCAGCTCGCCGGCAGAGGCCGTGGAACACGCCGATGTGCTCGAATACATCGCCCGGCTCGCCTGGCGCAGCATGTTGCTCCAGGCGTCCGAATCCGGAATTCCGGCGTACGTTTCCGAACACCACTACCAGCGCAAGCATGGCCCCAAGGCCACCTATGGCCAAGGCAACACCGGGCAGTAATGGCACTTCACTTCGAGCCTCGCGGAGAACCACCCATCCTCGGAAAGTCATTGCGGCTGAGTAAAGGGGTTTGATAGCAGAGACCTACGGAATCCCGTAGATCGATTCCCTTCTTAATAAGGACTATACTGTTTTCTGCATTAAATGGACGCAGAGGATGCGATCCCGCTGACATTTTCGGGATGCGGAAGTCTATATCCCACGTAATTCGAGAGACGTACAGGTTTCCAGCCGCTCCGCCCGGGTGCCGCTACCTCATGGCAACGGACGTGCAACATTCAATAGGTTCGTGAACCATCGCCATGGAGACAAACCTCCTTAACCGCGCACAGGCGACGCTGCTGGCTCTGGCCACGGCGGCTCTGCTGGTTTTGGCGATTTTCAATCTCCGCGAAGAACGGCAGATTCAGCAGCCCGACGACGGCGTCTGGTGGCATGAGACAGCCGCTGGGCTCCGGGTGGACAAGATTCTCCCGAATTCCCCGGGAGAACGCGCGGGACTGCGGCAAGACGACCTGCTGACGGCCGTCAATGACGTTCCCGTGACCCGGGTGGCCGACCTGGAGCGGGCCCTTTACCGTACCGGCCCCTGGGTGCAGGTCTCTTACACCATTACCCGCGACGGAATTCCGCTGGAGAGCCCGGTCAAGGTCATCCCGGACACGGTAGACCACAGCCTTCAGCTGAGCCTGCGGCTGATCGGCTTCATCTACCTGATCATCGGTCTTTATGTGTTGTTCCGGCGCTGGGGCGCGCCGCGAGCCACGCATTTTTATCTTTTCTGCCTGGTTTCTTTCGCGTTGTACGCGCTCAAATACACGGGAGTGTTCGACGGACTCGACTGGACCGTGTTCTGGCTGAATGTGTTGGCGGAGGCGCTGCAACCGGCGCTCTTCCTGCACTTCGCCCTGAGCTTCCCCGAGGAGCGGTTCAAAAATCTGGGCCGCCGCTGGCTATTGCCGCTGGTCTATGTTCCGGGCGCGGGGATGTTCGGGCTGTGGCTCTGGTCGATCGGCACCCGCGACGCCACCAAGCTGCTGCTCGACCGGCTGAATCAAGTTGCCACGGCCTACGATGCGCTCTTTTACGTGTTGGCCGCGCTGCTCTTTTTGCGCAGCTACCGCCGCACGGATTCGCCCCTGCTGCGCCAGCAGCTGAAGTGGGTCACGCGCGGAACCCTGCTTGCGGTGGCTCCGTTCACGGTCTACACGATCTTCTATCTCTCCGGCCTGCAGCTGCCCGGCCCGCTCCAGGATCTCGCCGGCTTGTCGCAGATCTTTTTGCCGCTCACCTTCAGTTGGGCCATCGTCCGTTACCGGCTGATGGACACCGACCTGATCTTCAAGCGCGGCGTGGCCTACACGCTGGCGACGGGGCTGCTGGTCGGCGGCTACTTCGGAATCATCGCGCTTATCACCGTGCTGGTGCACAACGTAATGCCGGAAGCCGTACGCGAGTGGGGACTGGTCGTGGCGATTCTGGTGACGGCCGCGATCTTCGACCCGCTCAAGCGCCGCATCCAGGGATGGGTGGACCGCGCCTTCGACCGGCATCGCTATGACTACCGCAAGGCGCTGGTCGAGTTCGGCCGGGGGTTAAGCTCGGAGACCAATCTGCAGGCGCTGCTCAACTCGATCGTGGCGCAGTTGCCGCGCACGCTGGAGGTGGCGCGGGTGGCCGTGTTCCTGGCGAGCGAAGGGGCACGTCCCGGGCTGCGGCTGCGGCTAGCCGCTGCCCATGGCTTGCCGGAAGAATTGAGCAACAACGGTCCAGCCAAGGACGGCATGGAGGCGGAACGGCTCGCGCTGGGCTTTCTTGATTTTGACCACGCTCGCGATCACTCGCATATCTTCCTCGAGAACGCGCAGGCGGCGCTCCACTTGCCCGAGGACCAGCAGCGCACAGCGGCGCTGCTTGACCTGAATTATTACCTTCCCTGCCGGATGCCGGGAGAGACGGCGAATGGTTCGGCGGCCACGCGGACGATCGCCGTGATCGGCCTGGGTCGCACCATCGGCGGCGATTTCCTTTCGAGCGAGGATGTCGAGCTGCTTGAATCGCTGGCCAGCTACATCGGCATTGCGCTTCAGAACGCCAGCCTCTACGCGCGGCTTGAAGAAAAAATCGCCGAGTTCGAGCGGCTCAAGGAGTTCAACGAGAACATTGTCGAGTCGATCAACGTGGGTATCCTCGCCATCGATCTGGACGACCGCATCGAAAGCTGGAACGCGCAGATGGAGGCCATGTACGCGCTGAGCCGCGCGGAGGCTCTCGGGCAGGATCTCCGCTCCGTTTTTCCACTGGAGCTGATTCGCGCCATGGAGGGATTCCGGAGCGATCAAGGCGTGCACCATCTCTACAAGTTCCCGTTCACCACCCGCGCCGGCGAGCAGCGCACGACCAATATCGCGGTTGCACCTTTGCTCTCGCGCGATTTTGTTCCGGTGGGCCGCATCATCCTGGTCGACGACATCACCGAGCGGATGACGCTCGAAGCCCAGCTCACGCAGGCTGACAAGCTCAGCTCAATCGGCCTGCTGGCGGCGGGCGTGGCGCATGAGATCAATACGCCGCTGGCGGTGATCTCCTCCTATGCGCAGATGCTGTCCAAGCAGATGCGCGGCGATGCGCGCCTGGGTCCGGTGCTCGACAAGATCACGCAGCAGAGCTTCCGGGCCGCGGAGATCGCCAACGGTCTGCTGAATTTTTCGCGGACTTCCACGATCGAGTTCCGCGACACCAATCTCAACCAGGTGATCCGCGACACGCTCAGCCTGCTCGAACACCAGTTCAAGACGGCGCAGATTCTGGTCGATCTGGAACTGGCCGAGGAGCTGCCTTCCATTCACGGCAACCCCGGGAAGCTGCAGCAGGTCTTCCTGAATCTGCTGTTGAACGCCAAAGACGCGATGCCCGGCGGCGGCCGCTTACGCGTGGCGACGGTGGTCAACGGCCATGTGGAAGCCATGGTCTCCGATTCAGGGATGGGCATTGCGCCCGAGCATTTGAAGCGGATCTACGATCCATTCTTCACGACGAAAACCACTCCCAAGCCAGGCGACCGCCGCGGCACGGGCCTGGGACTTTCCGTTTCCTATGGCATCATCCAGGAACACGCCGGCAAGATTCACGTGGAAAGCGCAATCGGCGCCGGCACCACCTTCCACCTTGAATTTCCGTTGTTAAGGAACTCCGTACATGCCTGAACTAGCGCTGCCCTTGAACGCACCTGTGTCGAACGGCAATGCCAGCGGCGCCGCGATCCTGGTGATCGACGACGAAGCCGGAATTCGCGAGTCGCTGGAGGTTCTGCTCTCGCTCGAAGGCTACGCGACGACGATGGCCACGGATGGGGCGGAAGGATTGCGGCTGCTCGACCTGGAAAATTTCGACCTTGTGCTGCTCGATCTCGCGTTGCCGGGTCAAAGCGGTCTCGAGCTCTTGCCGCATATCAAAGAGCGCCAGCCCGATCTGCCGGTCATCATGATCACCGCCTACGGCACGGTGGACAACGTGGTGGAAGCCGTGCGCGCCGGCGCGGAGAACTTCGTCCAGAAGCCCTGGGACAACGAAAAGCTCCTTGCCGACATCCGTTCAGCGGTCGCGCGCCACAAGGCCGAGGAGGAAAATCTTCAGCTCAAGCGCACGCTCAAACAGCGCTACAATTTCTCGAACATCGTGGGAAAGAGCGAGACGATGCTGCGCGTCTTCGACCTGGTGGCGCAGGTGGCGCCGAGCCGGTCGACGGTGCTGATTCAAGGAGAGAGCGGCACGGGCAAAGAGCTGATCGCGAAGGCCATCCATGCCAACTCGCCGCGCCGCGACAAAGCATTTGTGCCCATCAATACCGGCGCCATGCCGTCGGAGCTGCTCGAGTCCACGCTCTTCGGGCACGTGAAGGGCGCATTTACTTCGGCGGTCGCCTCGAAGAAAGGTCTCTTCGAAGTGGCGAACGGCGGAACGCTCTTTCTCGACGAGATTGCCACCATGGGCCTCGATACGCAGGCGAAGATTCTGCGCGTGCTGCAGGACCGGCGCTTCATGCATCTGGGCGGCGTGCAGGAGATTCAGGTGGACGTGCGGATTCTCGCTGCTACCAACGTCGATCTGCGCCAGGCGGTGCGTGAAGGCAAATTCCGCGAGGATCTCTTCTATCGCCTCAATGTCATCATGGTCGATCTGCCGCCGTTGCGGGCGCGGCGCGAGGACATCCCGCTGCTGGCGCAGCATTTCCTTGATTACTACACGGCGGAAAACAATCTGCCGCCGCGCAAGCTTTCGGCCGACGCGTTGCGGGCTCTCGTCGATTACGACTGGCCCGGCAACGTGCGCGAGCTCGAAAATTCGATTGAGCGGGGCGTGGTGCTGTCCTCAGGCCCGCTCATCGGCTCTGACCTGCTGCCCGGGCACATCACCGGCCGCAGCTTCCAGGATGCGCTTCTCGACCACAACCCCAACTCGTCGCTCTTCGACATTCTTGAAGTGATCGAACGGCGCATCATCATCGAGAAGCTCGAGCGCTGCAACTGGAATCAGACCGATGCCGCCGAGCAGTTCCGCATTCCGCTTTCCACGTTGAACCAGAAGATCAAGCGGTTGAATATCGAGATCCGGAAGCGCGGGCGGGAGTAGGCTGCAAGGCCGTGGGCGCGCGAGTCCGGGCGAGCTTTATCTAAGCCGGAACCTCGTCGGTTAGGCATCTTTCCGGTTCGCCGTTTGACGCCATTGCTCCAGAAACCCGAGCAACTCTTCCGGCGGCTTGAGCCAAACGTCGGCCAGCGTTTCGCGCCAATCCAGGCGCACCAGCACGCTCAATCCACGCTCCTTCAGCGCCGCGAATCCCGATTCATCCGTGTAGTCGTCGCCCAGAAAGGCAGCGGGAAAGCGGACGGACCCTGCGC
Organism: Occallatibacter sp.; assembly: GCA_036489815.1. GTDB lineage: Bacteria > Acidobacteriota > Terriglobia > Terriglobales > Acidobacteriaceae > Telmatobacter. The sequence continues at coordinate 61,292 of DASXFB010000125.1, forward strand.
CTGCGAGCTCATGCAGGATCGCTCTGATCGCACCTCGCTTATCGCGGCCGGCCCGCAGCTCGAGGCCGCACTCGAATACGAGCAGACCGAGCCCCTCGGCCTGCGCGAGCGGCTCGAATAGCGCCCGTGTGCGCTTCTCGACCTCGCGCGCTTTTTCGGGTGCGAGGCCGCGCCAGTGCATCACGACAGCATTGGGCTTTTCTTCGAAGAGGCCGCCGAAGGCGTCGTGGCGCAAACGCACATGAAGTTCGTCGAGCCTCGCACTCACTTCAGGCGCAAGAGTCTGAAGCTCGCGACGGCCATCCGGATAGAGCCGCTCCGCACCGTGCAAGCCCCATACTTCGGGTGGCGTGTCCAGCGCAAGCAAGGGCACAATCTCTGCCGCCGGCCGGCCGGAGATCACAGCCAGCCGCGTTGTGCTCTGATTTTGGATCTGGTTCAGAAGCTCACGAACTCCAGTCCAGGGCCGCGCCTGAAACCGGTCCACATGGAAAGGTGCGAGCGTTCCGTCATAGTCGAGCAGCAACAAAGGAGCAGCGGCGCCGGCAAAGCCGCCAAAAAACTCCCTCAGCTTTTCAGCCGTCGCGTCCGTCAACCTCAGCTCGCTTTCGTTTACTCGCTTTCGCTTACTCGCTTGCGTCCACTCGCCTGCGTGGTTCAGAAGCTTGCGATCTCCGGAATGCCGCCCGCCGATGCATCCCGGGTGGCTCCGAGCCCATCCGCGTCTTCCAGCCGGAGCTCGCGCAGATCCCCGAGCACGCTCGCCGCCCACAGATAAATATTGTGCTCCATCACCTGGCGGCGCATCCTCTGCATCCGCTGCCGGCGTTCGGCGCGGCTCATATCGAGGCCGGTGTGGATGGCCGCGGCCACGCCCTGAATATCATACGGGTTCACTATCAGTGCATCGCGCAGCTCGACGGCCGCTCCGGTGAATTTGCTCAGCACCAGCACGCCATCTTCATCATCGCGCGCGGCGACATACTCCTTCGCCACCAGGTTCATCCCATCATGTAGCGAGGTCACAAGGCACAGCTCCGCGTTCTGGTACCAGCGCTTCACCTCGTCGTGGCTGCACTGCCGCTCGATCAACACAACCGGCCTCCAGTGGGCGGTTTGAAAACGCCAGTTGATCCGTTCCACCGTTTCATCCACGCGGGTGCGCAGTTCTGCGTAGCTGGGAATGCGCGTGCGGCTTGGCGCGGCAATTTGTACCATCGTGAGCCGGCCCCGGTACTCGGGATGCTCGTCCAGCAGCTCCTCCAGCGCCATCAGGCGCTCCACGATTCCTTTCGTGTAGTCGAGCCGGTCTACACCCAGAACCACGCACTCGGCGCGCACGCCGAACTCTGAGAGCAATCGCCGCCGCTCGGCAGCCCGTCGTTCCTCCATATCCGGCTCGTCCGCTCCCGCGCCGATAAGCGGCAGGCCGTCCATGGCCACGCTGATGGGATACGGCTGCACCGTGGTGAGGTGACCGTGCCGGCCCACCGTCATGTGCTCGCGGTCGGTGCGCGCCTCCAGGACGCGGTCCACCGTGGCCAGGAAATTATTGCAGTGCAGCGGAATGTGGAAGCCAAGCAGATCGGCTCCCAGCAGGCCGTCGAGCAGCTCCGCCTGCCAGGGGCAGATGCCGAAGGCCTCAGGGTTCGGCCAGGGAATATGCCAGAAGATGGCAACGCGCGCATCGGGTCGCACCCGCTTCACCATGCGGGGCAACAGCGCGAAATGGTAGTCCTGCACAAACACCACGGGGTGCGCGCAGCTCTCCATCTCCTCAAGCAGCGCGTCGGCGAACCGCTGGTTCACCTGCTGGTAGCACTCCCAATCCCCGGCGCGGAAGATCGGCCGGGTGTGCGCGATATGGCATAAGGGCCACAATCCCTCATTGGCAAAGCCGTCGTAGTATTTCGCTTCCTCCTGTTCGGTAAGCCAGACTCGCCGGAGCGTGTAGCGAGGTTCGTCCGGGGGCACGCGCAGGCGGTCGAACTCGTCGACGACCAGCTTGTCGGCATCGCCGCTGCCGCCGGCTACCCAGACGCCGTCGCAGGCCCGGAGCACCGGCTCGATCGCGGTGACCAGACCGCTGGGCGGTACAGACCAGACAATCTCCCTGCCTTGCCGGGCATGCACATAGGGCTCTCGATTTGAAACGACGAAGATGCGGCTCGAACCTTCGGGATCACACATGCGCACCGCGAGGCGCTCGGCCGTCCACCAGTGCTCGCCAGCCTCCCGCAGCCGGGCTTCGGCAGTAGCCGCGGCGCGCGCCGCGATCAGGCTTTGAGCGATCGTCTCCATCTCTCGCGTCAGCGGCGAAAACAGGCCCAGCTCGGTGGCCCCGGCTTTGGCCGGTTGCGCTCCATGGCCGGTACGCAGGTGACGGAGACGTTCAGTCGCCCGCTTCATCGGGCTGGTCAGAAACCAGCGCACCATCCCCAGCGTAATCAGCACGATAAGGATGACCAGCGCCACCACGCGCCAGATGGTCCGCTGCCAAAGAGCGAGCCCCTCCTCGCGAATATAGCTGTCGTCCATAACGAGCGTCACTGCCCCGACAAGCTGAGTGCCGTTGTGAAGAGGCAGCGCCTCCTCCATCCATCTCCACTTGCCCGCATGGCTGAAACTGCTCTGTTCCGCTCCCTTTTGCAAAGCCTTCGCCACAGTGCCGCGCCCCAATGCGGCGACTACTTCCTGGGGTCCGGCGGAGCCCAGAAGATGACCGTGAGCGTCATAAACCGCAACCGCCAGCGCTCCGGTGCCGGACTTGAGAAGCTGGGCCAACCCGGGCACTGCGGTGGAATCGCCGGTTGCGAGAACGGCCTCAACCTCCGGCTCGATGCTGACCCCCATCCATTTGGTGCGATTTTCCAGCTCCTGCCGCACGACATGACGATGGGTCAGCACATCAAAGTACGTGGAGGCGACGGAGACGAGCGTCACGCTTGCGATCAGGGCCAGGATCAGCCGCATGCGGAACAGATGCATTCATTACCTCCAACATACGTTGGATGCGCGGAGTGCGCTGGTTTGATGCGAGTGGAGCGCGCTCGGCGCCATTCTTCCGAACGAACAAAGCAAGTCGTTGTTTTTCATGCGCTTAGTGGCATTTTCGCTCCGAAGCAGCCCGCATGGTCCCACGCACATGCGCTATTCTGTCGTCGGAAGCGACGCAAATTTCCAGACCTCGCAGGCCAGCCCACACGATGGCGACCAACCAGATCGACCGTACCGCCAAAGAACTCGTTCTCACCGTTCAGGAATACTCTCTGTTCGCGTGGCGCTCTTTTCTGAATTTGTTTCGCCCGCCCATTTATTGGAGTGAATTCCTGATGCAAGCCGACGTAATCGGTGTCGGCTCTCTCTCGATCGTAGTCCTTTCCGGCATTTCCACGGGCGGCGTGTTGGCGCTTCAATCGACGGCGACACTGGCGGCCTTCGGCGCCACCGCCGTGACCGGCCAGTTCGTCTCGCTGACAATGATTCGCGAGCTCGGCCCGGTGCTCACCGGCGTCATGGTCTCCGGCCGCAATGCCTCTTCGATGGCCAGCGAACTCGGCTCCATGGTGGTGACGGAGCAGATTGACGCCATGCGCGCCCTGGGCGTAGATCCGCTGCGCAAGCTCGTGACCCCGCGCATCTTTTCGAGCATGGCCATGCTCCTTTTCCTCACCATCATTGCCGACGCCTGCGGCATCCTGGGCGGAGGGGCGGTAACGGTTTTCATGAACCACCAGAATGGCCTCCAATACTTCTCCATGGCCTGGGAACACCTGCGCCGTTCGGACGTTGTCCAAGGGCTCCTCAAACCGCTCTTCTTCGGCTATATCCTCGGCTCGATCGGCTGCTTCTACGGGCTCCGGACCACGGGCGGTACCCAGGGCGTGGGCCGGTCCACGATTCAAGCCGTGGTCACCGCGTCTGTGCTCATCATCTTCGTCGATTTTCTCATCACTCACGTGCTGCTTTCACTCTTCGGCTGATGAACAGTTTGCTTCCAACGACGCAGCGGCCGCCGGGTCTTGCTCCAGAAGCAAACCCGGTGGTCGAACTCCGCCACGTCACCATCTCCTTTGACGGGCCGCCGGTTCTCAAGGAGATCAGTTTCACCGTGGCGCCGGGAGAGACCCGCATTCTGCTCGGACCCGCGGGCGTGGGCAAAAGCGTTCTGCTCAAGTTGATCAACGGGTTGCTTCTGCCGGATCACGGCACGATCCTGCTCTTCGGCGAAGATATCACTTCGATGTCGGAGGATGAGCTCTTCCCCCTGCGGGCCCGCACAGGGATGGTCTTTCAAGAGGGCGCACTCTTCGATTCGCTCACCGTGCGCGATAACATCGCCTATCAACTTATCCAGGAGCACACGGTTTCCGACGAGGAGATCGACAAGCGCGTCCACGAGGCGCTGCGCTTCGTGGGCCTTGAAGAGACTTTTTCTCTCTTTCCGGCCAGCCTCTCCGGGGGAATGCGGCGCCGCGTTGCGATTGCCCGCGCGCTCATCAACAACCCGGAGCTGCTCCTCTACGATTCGCCCACCGGCGGCCTCGACCCGATCACCTCAACCAACATCATCGAGCTCATCGCGAAGCAGCGCGATGTCCATCACACGCCATCGCTCATGGTCACGCACCGCCTGCAGGACGCCTTCGCTCTCTGTACGCATCACTTCGATACCGCGGAGGATCACATGGTCCCGCTACCCAGGGGACAGGCCGATCCCTCCACCACGTTCCTGATGCTCGCGGAAGGACGGCTGATCTTCGACGGCACGCTGCATGAACTGCTCCATTGCGACAACCCGTTCGTTCGGGAGTTCCTGGAGTAGCGCGCGCGGCAAAGCGGCGCGCGATTGGTCCACTTGCTATCTTAGAAAAAACGTTGCCTGCGAGGGTGTGGCGGCAACGCCGCATCAAGACTCGGAGCTCTCCGCATGTTTCGCCGTATTGCTTTTCTTCTTCTCGTGCCGTTCAGCCTTAGCGCCGGCCTCACCGCGCGCGTGGCGGCCCAGGACACGCGTACTGTCATCGAGCCCCTCCTGCCGCCCACCTGCGCCACGCTGGATGCCCGGCTCCAGACCGCCCGCCATACGCTCGCGCCCGCCGACGAATCCAAGCTCGACACGGTCCGCATTCAAAAGGCGATCGACCGTTGCGGCAAGGGCCGCGCTGTGAGGCTCCATGTGGACGAAGCCAACAACGCCTTCTTGACCGGCCCGCTCAAACTCAAGCCGGAGGTTGCGCTTATCGTGGACCGCGGCGTGACGCTCTTTGCCTCGCGCGACCCGGCCTTGTTCGCTGTCTCACCTGGAAGCTGCGGGATCGTGAGCCATGCGCCCGGTTCTCCGCCATCCCAAGGACAAACACCCGTCGGCGCAGGTCCCGGTTCTCGTGGCTGCAAGCCGCTGATCTCGGTCGATCACGCACCCGGCTCGGCCGTCATGGGGGACGGTGTGATCGATGGGAGGGGCGGCGAAAAGATGCTGGGCTCGGAATACTCTTGGTGGGATCTAGCCGAACAGGCGCGTGCCGGCGGCAATCAGCAGGTTCCGCGGCTCATTGTCGCCGACTTTTCCGACAATTTCACGCTCTATCGCATCACCCTCAAGAACTCATCCAACTTTCACGTGGTCTATGACCATGGCGATGGCTTCACCGTGTGGGGACTGCGCATCGATACCCCGCAAAGGCTGGCCCGCAATACGGATGGCGTCGATACCGGCAACGGAGCGAAAAACATCACCATTACACATAGCTATATCCGCACCGGCGACGACAACGTGGCCATCAAGGGTGGTCCCGGCGGCGTAACGAACATGACGGTGAGCCACAATCACTTCTACTGGGGCCACGGCATGTCGATCGGCAGCGAAACGAACGGAGGGGTGAGCAAGATCCGCGTCTTCGATCTCTCGCTCGATGGCCCGGACAACGGCATCCGGATCAAGTCGAATGGCTCGCGCGGCGGCGTGACAGAGGATGTGGTTTACGATGACGTCTGCATCCGCAACTCGCCCAACCCCATCACCTTCGACAGCGGCTATACCGCGGCCGGAACGCTTCAGGGCAACTCGCCGCCCTCAATGCGCGACGTCATACTCAAGAACATCCGCATCTCCGGCGGCGGCAAGTTCACCTTCAACGGCTACGCGAAGGACTACCGCGTCGCCGCGACTCTCGATGGAGTACAGATCACCGACGAGGCGAAGTACGCCTACGATCTGCGCCACGCCGACCTGACCCTCGGAGCGGGACCGACGAATCTGCACTTCCCGACAGGCGAGGATTCCAGCGTGAAGGGAACACCGGCGGAAGGCAACCCTGCCTCCTGCTCCGACAAATTCGTGCCCTTTCCGGAATAGGTTGCGGGCCGGCACAAGCCGGGCACAAAGAAAACTCCAACTGTAGGGGCTGGACTTTTGACTAGCCGCTTATGGCTGGAATCGCCGTTTTCGGTGCTTTATTTCTATACCAACTGGCGCACCGTGGGCGGATCGGATGGGTTCGAAGTTACTTTACGGTTACTTTACGCCGCCAGGGCGCAGGCGTGACGAACACGGGGCTGGAATCGACGCAGGTTGGTCTCTTTCTGGTTCTGGGGCGCGCCGCTCGCACTTTGCGCCAGCCTGTGCCCGCGCCGGCCCCCTAATGGTGAGGCCTCAATTGGCTGCACCACGGCCATCCGCCTGGAAATTACCGTGAGCTGTTCAATCCTCAGAGGCCGCGCGGCGCGGGGGCCACGGGGATCATCGTCGAACGGAGGATCGGGAACAAGAAATAATCGTTTGAACGCGAGCAGCATAAGTTGAACTCTCCTCTGGGACGCTCTCTAATTAATTCCGGCCTTGACCGGCTCGGTGAGGACAAACAGGCATAAACAAAATCGACCGCAGACAATCTACTAAGCTGCTCTGTTGGATGTGGGCAGGTTCCCTAGTCGTTGCCTGTTGAGGCTGGAATCGAGCGGGTAATCGGGAACAAAGCTGTATTTTCGCGCCCCGCGCGACCCTGTTCTCACCGCGAGCGTCCATGTTGCCTAGGGTTTAGCCGCTTTTTCTCGTTCGGTGAGACTCGCAGCGAGAACGAGGGTACCCCTCCCGGCCAATATGTCTTATGCTGTTAACAATCCTTCTTGCTTCGGCAGGCCAAGCAAACAAATCTTAAGATGAAACCAGTCGCTCTAGTGGTAGACGATCTTCGGGAGCAGTATACGCGGGAGATGGCGTTGGTGCGCCAGACCTGCGAACGCACCGGCGACGGCACCGCGGCCATCCGCCGTCGATCGGCGGTGGTGGACCGTATCCTGATTGAAATGTGGCGCCGGGCATTTGTCGGGCAGCCGGCGCAGAATGTGGCGCTTCTGGCCCTGGGCGGATACGGGCGCAAAGATCTCTTTCCTTATTCCGATATCGACGTCCTCTTCGCTTTTGCTGATGACAAGACCGAGGAGCAAACGCGCGAATCCGTCCGGACCATCATTCAGGGGATGTGGGATATTGGGCTGCGCGCCAGCCCCAGTTCGCGGACGACGAAAGAAGCGGGACGGTTCGATCCGGATAACCTCGAATTCACCCTGGCCACGCTGGACCGCCGGTTTCTGGCCGGCCAGTTCCCTCTCTACCAGCAACTTCACCAGGTCACGCTTCCAGGCCTGGTGCTGAGCGAGTGGACCGCGATCACGCAGAAGCTGGGCGAGATTGCGCGCAGCCGGCACGCCAAATATGGCAACACCATCTTCCATCTCGAGCCCAATCTGAAGGATTGTCCGGGAGGACTGCGCGACTACAGCCTCGCCGTCTGGTTCGCCGTCCTGTTTCACCTGAAGGAGACGAAGGAGTGGCCGCGCCAGCGCGGCGGCGTCTTCCAGAGCGCGCGCGGCGATGCCGAGGCGGCCTTCGATTTCCTCGCCGCGGCACGATGTTTCCTGCACTTCCGCCATGGACGGGACGACAACACGCTTGACTGGCAATCGCAGGATGAGGCCGCGGCCCGCTCCATCGGCCTGGAGACGCGCGGCACCGCCGACCCTTCCTACTGGATGCGCACCTATTACCGGCACGCGCGCGTCATCTATCGCCGCGCGGCGCTGCTGATGGAGCATCTGCCGGCTCCAGTGAGCTTCTACCGCCAGTTCCGCCGCCGGCGCACGCCGATTGCGGGAACCGATTTTCTGCTCGACCAGGGCCGCATCGATATCCAACCCGGCGCGCAGTTCAACGACACGTCGGCCATTCTGCGCATCTTTTCGCTCATGGCGACGCACGGCTACACGCTTTCGCAGGCCGCCGAGGACCGGATCACCGATGCGCTGCCGGTGCTCGCGATCCATATTCCGGAGGGGCCTTATCTTTGGAACGCCCTGCGCGAGGTGCTGCTGGGGCCCCATGCCGCGCATGCGCTGCGCACCATGCACGCACTCGGCGTGCTCGAGATGCTGATCCCCGAGTTTCACGGCATCGACGCGCTGGTGATTCGCGACAGCTATCACCGCTACACGGTCGACGAGCACACCTTTCTGACCATCGACAATGTTCACAGCCTGCGGCAGCCTGCGCACGACTACGAACAGCGGCTTGCCCAGTTGCTGCCCGAAATCGATCGCCTGGATCTTTTCCTGCTGTCCCTTCTGCTGCACGATACGGGCAAGGCCCGCCGCACCGGCGAGCACGCTCAACAGAGCGTCGAGTTGGCGGACAGCTTTCTGGCCCGGCTCGATTTCGATGCCGAAGAGCGCGAGTCGATTCTCAAACTCATTCGTCTGCATCTGGAGATGTCGGTAGCGATGCGCCGCGACATCTTCGATCTTGAGAACGTGCGCGGCTTTGCCGAAAAGATCGGCGGCCCGCAGGTTTTGAAGATGCTCACGCTGATGACGTTCGCCGACATCAAGGCCGTGAACCCCGACGCGCTGACGCCGTGGAAGGCCGAAAACCTCTGGCAGTTCTATATGTCCACGGCCAACTTCATGGACCGCTCGGTGGACGAGACGCGCTATCACGCAGCCATCGATCCCACGCTGCTCAACCGAATCCGCTCGATGGTCCTGCCGAGCCAGTACGACGAGCTGAAGCAGTTCCTCGAAGGCCTGCCTCAGCGCTACCTGCAAACGCGCCTCCCGGAACAGATCCGCAGCCACTTCCAGATGGCGCTCAATCTGGACAAGGATCCTGTCCAACTCGATCTGCGGCCCAATCGCCAGCTCTTCGATCTCACTGTGATCACCCGCGACCGCACCCGGCTGTTTGCCGATGTGGCGGGCGCGCTGGCGGCCTGGGGCATGAATATCGTGCGCGCCGGAGCTTTCTCGAATGACGCAGGCATCATTGTGGACAGCTTTCACTTTACCGACACCTTCAGGACCATCGAGCTCAACCCCAGCGAGATGGAGCGGTTCCTCGAAAATATCCACGACGTGGTGGCGCAGAAGGCGTCCGTGCAGCAGTTGCTTGAAGCGCGCCGCCACTTGAATCACCCCTCCAATCTCAAGGTCGAAGTCCCGACCCGCCTCGAGTTCGACTCCGAATCGTCCACGCACTCCACGCTCCTGCAGGTGGTGGGGCAGGATCTTCCCGGACTGCTGCGGCAGATCGCGCTCACGCTGGCGAGCCACCAGTGCAACATCGAGGTAGCGCTCATCGATACGGAAGGCCAGACGGCGATTGACGTCTTCTATCTCACGAGCCGCGACGGCAAGCTCGCGCCAGACGCGCGGCAATCGCTCGGCGAAGACCTCAGGAACGCACTGGAAGCGATGCGCGCACCGGCTCTGTAACCCTCAAAATTGCTCCGCGGCGTAGGCCTTTTAAGGTGGGGCTTGTGTTTTGTCTATTTCTTCTCTATTGTTGAATTAATGGGCGACCGAAGTTATCTGGGCGAATTCGAACTCATGCTCCTGCTCGCGATTATTCGTCTCGGCGAGGAGGCCTACGGCGTTCCGATCGTACGCGAGCTCGAACGGCACCGGAAGCGGTATGTCTCTGTGGGCAGCGTGTACGCGGCCCTGGCGAGGCTCGAAACCAAGGGCTTGATCGTTTCCAGCCTGGGCGATCCAACCCCGGAACGCGGAGGCAAGGCGAAGCGGTACTTCCGCATCACAAAGGACGGACTGCGTCAGGTGCAAGACACTCGTCGCACCTTGACGAGCCTTTGGCAGACGATTCCAGACTTGGGCTGAAACAGGAGAGCGCATGACCTCGACTAAACCCCCACGCATCGCCAGATGGATGCTTAGGCATCTGATGCCCGCGGCATACGATGAAGCGCTCGCCGGCGATCTCCTGGAAGAGTTCTGCGCAGGCCGGCCAGTTCTCTGGTACTGGCGTCAGGTTCTTGGCATCATCTCAATCCGCTTTATGCGTGAACTCATCGCCCACCGAGCCGCCTTGGCCTTTGCCGTCCTGTGGTCTATGCTCGCGCCCGGCTGGCTTCTCGCCGTCGCCCACCTCGAAATGCGTGTGCATTTCAGCGACCGGCTGGCGGGCATGGACTGGCCCTGGTCCAGTGTGCTCGATCTCGGCTCGCTGCTGGTCACCAATCTGATCTTCCTGTGGGCGGGGATTCTCTTGTATCTTCTTCCGGATTTGTGGATCGCGGGCCGGCTAAAACTCCGCGCGGTCAGATCCGGCATCCGGGCGAGCCTTCCCGCGGTCGTCGTGGTCTGGGCGGCGCTCATCGTTCTGCCTAAGCATTTTCTCGCGGTGAGCGCCCCAGAGAGTCGAGCCTCCGCCGGCGTTGCGAGTGGGGTCCGGCCTCCCAGGCCGTGGGGGGCTGCCCGCATCGACGATGAAAACGTATGGGCCGCCTATGATCGCCAATTGGCTGCGAAGCACGATGAGATTCTGAGCCGCGCTCCCGCTGCTCCTGAGCACGCTCCACGCGTGGCTCTCCTCGATTTGCGGTTGGCAACGCAAGCCGCGCGCATCCCCTTCTTCCTCGTCGTTCTCTGTACGCTGTGGTCCGCCGCGCAGGGGCCAAAGAACCGGCAGCAATGGAACGGCCGCGTGCGCTGAATTGCAGTGACAAGCACCGGCGCCTGGAGGGAATCCAAGATGTACCGGACCGAACCGCAGGCGGGCACGCTCGCATCAGGCTTCGACCTCTTCACCACGAGCCGCTTCCTCGCTTTTACCGTCGCCGCCGGGCTGGTGAATGCCATGATTGCGAGCTTTCTGCTTCTTCGTCTCCCGGCGGATCAGGCGCCCAGTATGTCTTCGCTCTGCACGCGCGCAGCGCTCTACGTGGCCGCCGGCGCGCTGGCGGGCATGGCAGGCTCGTGGTTCTACTGGAACAATCCGTCGAGCCCTTTCCGCAAAGAATCGCCCTTGCCTTTTCCGCTCTTTGCCCTGGTTTGCGCCGCGGGCTGGGTGTGGGTTCCCGCTATGGTTTTGTTTTCAGAGCAGGTCTCCGCCGCCACGGCGTTTGTGGATATGGCGGGCGCGCTTGCGCTCGCTTCCGGGTTGCGCGTCGCCACGCGCGGACTCTTGGCGCCGGCTCCGCAGCCTCGCTCGCTCTGGGAGTACAACAACGCCGAACTCTTCGCTGAATCGCTCTACCGGCCGCCGTGGGATGCGCGGGGCTATGCCATCGCCGTTGCGCTCTATGCGGCAGGCTGGGCGCTGGCCACGCACTCCAATTACACCGCGGCCCTGCTGCTCGCCTCGAGCGTGTTCCTCTTCGCGTGGGAAAGGACGGAGCCGCGGGAACGTCCCTGGGAAACCCGCAGAGAATATGCGCAATCGGCTCGGCGGCTCGTGAAGGTCATCCTCCCGGCTGTGCTGCTCACCATGTGGGCGCTGCTCGATGGGGTCGTTCATCGCAATCATGCTCTCGCCGCGCGGGATGCGGCTCTCAGCGCGGGCGCCGCCGGCCCGCGGCACAAGGAAAACATCCGTGGCGGCGGGGGTATCTCCGGCTTTGAGAGCATCATCCTCTGGCCGGTCCAGGAAAAGAAGCAGATCGCCGCGCCGATTCCGGCGGAAGAGAATCTGCTCGCGAAAGGAACCAAACAGCCGCTCGTCCTTCGCTTCGACGGCGATTACTGGTACTTTCAGCCTCCGGACAAGCACCCCGGCCCGCGTGCTCTGCGGACACGCGGCACCCCGCTGGCGGTGAATATCCGCGCAAACAACTCAACCCCGCTGGTGATCGAGGCCCATCAGCGCCTCGGCGCGCCGATTCGCCTGGCGCGATGCGGCGAGATCCAGGTTGCGGTCGAGAACCGCGGACACAATGCAGGCGCGGTCACGCTGGCTGTGCTTCTCTCCGATTCCAGCGCACCCGGCGCACCCTCCGTCTACCTCGGCCAGCAGCCGGTGGTTGCGAGCGAACCCGGTCAGCTTGCCGGTCTCTCGGCTTCTTCCGCGAACGCGGTACTCCGGTTCTTCATTCCCGCCAACCCAGGAAAGATCCGCCGATTTGACGAGATTACGGTCATGTTCCTTTCCGATCTGGGGCCTCTTGAGGTGGGCCCGCAGATAGCCATCGAACAATTCAGCCTGATCCCGCGCTGAGCCTGTCCGCAATACCGTCACCGCGAAGGAGAGGCATCTCAAGTTTCCTTCTGCACCAGATATTCCTCGAGAAGAACCTCGACCAGCACGGCGGTCGGCACCGCAATCAAGCCGCCGACGACCCCTTCAAGCGAGAAGCCGAGCAGCAGGGAGACGAGAATCGCCAGAGCCGGCAGGTCCACGCGGGAACGCATGATGCGGGGTACCAGGTAGGAGTTCTCGACCTGAAGATAGACGAGAAAGAAGATCACCACCCCCAAAGCGTGGCCCCAGGAATCGATGGCCGCCACCAAGGCCGCCAGCACCAGCGAGACCGTGGCTCCCAGCACCGGGACAATATTCAGCAACCCGGTAAGAAAGCCGAGCGCGTAGGGATACCGAACATGGAGGCAGAGGAATGTGATTGTGCTGCAGACACCCAGGATGAGCATCAGGCTGGCCTGGCCGATCAACCACCGGCCCATCCGGACACCGGCGCGGTCCAAGGTGCCCTGCAGCCGGGCACGCCGGGGCTGGGGGAAAAAGGACAAAAACCAGTGGTACGCCTGGTCGCCTTCGAGAATGAAATACAGCATGAGGACAATACCCGAGATGACACTTGCCAGTTTGCCGGCCCAATCCCTGACAGAGAGCAGAGTGTAGGTGGCAGCCCGGCCGGCGAAGCCTTGCAGCTTGTCGACGATGGCTGCGTCATCGAGCCGGTCGGCGAAGGGGATTTGCCGCAGCTTCACCATGAGTTCGGGGACTCGGGAGGGCGCCTGCCCGCTCAGCTGATCGAGATCGCGCAGGACCGGCGGGATGGTTAGATAGCCGAAGCCGACAAACACGCCAAGGATCGCGAGCAACAGGAAGAAGACAGCTCTTCCCTTCAAGGGCTGCCAGCGGCCGATGCGAAGCCGGCCGGTGGCCCGCACCACTGGCGTGAGCACGACGGCGAAGAGCGCCGAGACGTAGAGCAGCACCAGCACGTCACGCACCAGCCACGCCACATAGCCCGCGGCCGCCAGCGCAAAGGCGAAGAGAATGTCACCGCGGTGATTACGCGACGTGCCTGAAGATTGCGTCATCCGGGGGGTTCCTGGGTTGCATCATGAGAAGTTGGATGCGGATCCATAAGATGCAAGGCGGGGGACTGCAAGGCGAACGGTTGGCAGTCCGGCAAGACCGCGAGCCAGCGAACCGGCGCGCGGGTGCGCGACCGGTTCGGTTGACTTGCTGACCCGCCCATCATTACTGATCGCCACTGAGGATCGAGCCGACGATGCCGCCCAGCAGGCCTCCACCCATTGCCGCGGGAGCCGACGACCGGCTGCCCTCATGGGGCAGATACTCGCTGATCTGGTGCGCGAGACGCGAGATGGGCAGCGTCTGCAGCCAGATTGTGCCGGGACCGGTGAGCACGGCCAGGAAGATGCCGTCGCCGCCGAAGATCATGTTTTTGATACCCGGAACCATAGTGATCTGGAAGCCGACCGTGCTCTGGAACGCGCCCACATGGCCGGGATGCACGCGAAGCACCTCGCCGGGCGCGAGATTCTGCTGAATCAGTTCTCCCGAGAGCTCGAGCCACGCTGTGCCGTAGCCGCTGACCTTCTGAAGCAGAAATCCGTCGCCGCCGAAGATGCCCGCGCCCAGCGACTGCTGGAACCCTACGCTCAGGCTGACCTGCGGAGTGGCGCACAAAAAGCCGTGCCGATGGACGAGATACTCCGGCCCCTGTCCCAGCGTGATCGGCACAATGTGGCCGGGCACCTTGGTGGCGAAGGCCACGACGCCTGGATATTGGTAAGCCCGATACTCCGTCATGAAGATGCTGCCGCCGCCGGCAACGCGCTTGAGCACGCCGAACAATCCACCGCCGCCGCCGGCCTGGGTGTGGGTCATCATCTGGATGGACGCCGTCATCCAAGACAGCTCACCGCTTTCAGAAAACACGCTTTCATTGGGCTCGAGCTGCACTTCGAGCACGGGCATGGTGGTGCCCTGAATCCGGGTCTGCATCGCGAATGCCTCCTATAAGAGGACAGTGTACCTGCCGCGGATACCGAAGGGGGGAGGGATGTGGATTTCGACGGAAACTAAGCCGTCTCGCCGCGCCGACGGGGCCGCTCGCGATTGCGGTGCGAGGTTCCCGGGGGACGGACGGCAAGCAGTGCGTCCAACTCCCCCCGGGATTCCTTATCTGAATCTGAACCGCGCCCTGCTATTTCCGGCTTTCCAGCGTTACATTGTGGGTTTGCGCCAGCTTTTGGAGCACCTGATAATGCTCCGAAAGGATAGGCTCGTCCTGTTTGGCAGCCTGCTGCACGTTCGGATTCTGACCTGATTTGGCTTCATTATCGAACTCCTTCAGGTCATGCTGCTGCTGCTTGGCCATAGCCTGGAGGTAAGCGGTATCAAAGTCGGGCCCGGAAAGCGCCTGCAGCCGCTCAATTTCCTTCTTCTCCTTTTTAGACGGCCCTTTCGGTTCGCTCACGCCCAACTGCTTCGCGGCCGGTCCGAGCTGGGTGTTCAATTCGGTGTGTATCTGCGCCATCTTCTGCCCGAATTGCTTCACGTCGGGGGCGGAAGCCTTATCTTCGGCGAGCTGGCTCATCTGCACCTGAGCATCATTGCCTTCCATGGTGTCATGGACGAACATCTGATCGCCGACGGCCTGCTGGCGTGGCTGATTCTGGCCCACGCTGTCCGGCAGACCGGTCGTCGCACCGCCTGCCTGGCCTGGGAGGGGCTGCTGGTTGGGTGCGGATTGCATGCCGCCCGGTGTCTGCTGCGCCAGCGCCGCTCCGCCCATCCACAACGCCGAAGCCGCAATCATAAGAATGCCTCTATTCGATCGCCTTGAAACCATTGATATCTCCTTCCTGCTCGAAAAGATTGACTTGCATGTGCCCGTACCCGCTCGCCGTTCGAGCTCCCCCGCACCGGGCTTCCAGGCTCATCAGTTTCGTTTCGATGCCCCTCGGAGGATGGGTAGTTGTCCTCCCCGAAACGGCCGCGAACAGCGGGCCCCGCATCCCTTTTCATGAAGCGAAACTTACATGCCGCGGGAAAACTCGGGGTTTCGCGCTGTTGCCAGCGAGTCTGCAGCGCACAGGTTCCCGGAGAGTTATGGCCCGAAGGCGCGCCGATGCTCTACTCTTGCCACAGGCGCGCAGCCTCAGGTTTGCCCATGTCGAGGATCTTGGTCAAAACTCGGGAAGCGGTGTTGCATGCGCTGGCGCATGACGTGATCAACACCGCCAAGGCTGTCGCGTACTCCGGGATGCTGATGCTGTTCCCGGCCATGCTCGTGATCACAACCGTGATGGCCCAGGTGCAGGAAGGCGGGACCGTACTCGGGGAGTTTCGTTCCATCTTCGAGCAGTTTCTTCCCGTCGACACTCTCGACCTGCTGCAGTCGTATGTCCTCACACGCCGCGTCTATTCCGGCCAGTTGATTCTCTCGGCCGCTAGCCTGAGCATCTTTGCCGGGCTTGGGGTAATGCTCTCGCTCATGGAGGGCTTCCGTCGCGCTTACCGGCTGCCTCCGGACACGTGGGGCTTCTGGGGACGGCGCTTTCGTGCACTTATGCTGCTGCCCATCTGCATGGTTCCACTCTCTGTCGCCACGCTGGTCATCGTCTTCGGGCGGCAGATCGAGCTCTGGATCATCGACAATGCCGGACACAACCTGCGCTACATCGTCCTTTTCTCCTGGCGCATGGCGCGCTGGTCGATCGCGCTGCTCACCAGCACGAGCGTGCTCACGGTGCTTTATCACTTCGGCACCAAACGCAGGGAGCACTGGCTGTGGGTCGCTCAGGGCGCTCTCGCCGGCTCGTTGATCTGGTTCCCAGCTACCCTCGCCTTTGGCTGGTATGTCACGCGCATCGCGGATTATTCGCGGTTCTATGGCTCGTTCGCCGCTGGAATCGCAACCCTGGTCTGGCTCTACATCACCGCTTTCAGCGTACTGATGGGCGCCGAGCTCAACGGGGTACTCTATTGGAAGCGCCAGGAAACGCGTTTCGCCGCCAAGCCTGCAGAAGGCCGTAACGACGTGGAGGCAAAGCAAAAACCGACTCCGGACTCGGTGCATATCTGAAACTGCCGGCCAGCTCCGCACGCAATCGCGACGACGGCGCCGCCATTTACAATGGAGTCAGCGCCGCACCCAATCCACCTCGGATCCGACTTAACGATTATTTCCGCCGCTAACGGATTACCCTGGAGTTGTCCCCATGTCGCTTCCCTACCAGAGCTTGTTTGATCCAACCTTGCAGCGCCGCGCGAAGATCGTGGCCACCCTGGGCCCCGCGTCGAGCTCGGAAACCGTGATCCGGGATCTGGTCCGCGCGGGAGTCGATGTGGTGCGCCTGAATTTTTCCCATGGGGTGTACGAGGAAAAGGTGGCGCTGATTCAGCTCATCCGGAAGGTGAGCCGGGCGGAGCGCAAACCGCTTTGTATTCTGGGCGATCTGCAGGGACCCAAGATCCGCACCTCCAAACTGAAAGACCGCATCCCCGTACTGCTGAAAGCCGGGCATCGACTCACCATTACGCCGCGCGAGGTGCCGGGCACGGCATCGATGGTGGGCACCACCTTCAAGACCCTGGCCGAAAACGTGGAGCAAGGCTCGCGGATTCTGCTCTCCGACGGCCTGATCGAGCTGCGCGTTCACGAGATAGACGGATATGACGTGGTATGCGAGATCGTCAATGGCGGCATGCTGGGCGAGAACAAGGGCATCAATCTGCCGGGCATTGCGGTCCGCGTGCCCTCGTTGACGGAAAAAGACGCCTCCGATCTCGAATTTGCGCTCAAGAACGGCGTCGATGCCGTGGCCGTCTCCTTCGTCCGAACCGCGGAGGACGTGCGGATGGTGCGCAATCGCGTCTCTGCGCTCGGCGGGGAAACCTGGATCATCGCCAAACTGGAGAAGCCCCAAGCCATCGAGCACCTCGACGATATTCTGCTCGCTTCCGACGGCATCATGGTGGCCCGCGGCGATCTGGGCGTGGAAGTGCCGCCGGAGAAGGTGCCGGCATTGCAGAAGCAGATTATTCGCCGCGCGGCTGATTATTCGAAGCCGGTAATTACGGCCACGCAGATGCTCGAATCGATGATCGAAAACCCGCGACCCACTCGCGCGGAAGTCTCCGATGTGGCCAATGCCGTTTACGACGGGACGGATGCCGTGATGCTGTCGGGTGAGTCGGCGGTCGGCAAGTATCCCATCGAAGCGGTGGCGATGATGGCGCGGATCGTGGCAGAGGCCGAGCAGCACATGAAGCTCGATAGCCGCCAGGAGCCGCGGCAGCGCACCGCCCGGCTATCGATCGCCGAGACCATCTGCGAGGCGACGGCCCATGCCTCGGACGATCTTGACCTGCGCGGGATTGCGCTCTTTACTGAATCGGGCGCAACCGCGCGGCAGCTCTCGAAGTATCATCCAGCGGCGCCGATCTTCGCGCTCAGCCCGTTGGAGGTGACGATCAACCGGCTGAATCTGCTCTGGGGCACGACGCCCATCCGATGCCCCAAGGTGAATACGACGGAAGCCCTGGTGGATTGCGCCGAGACTCTGCTCGAAAAGGGCGGCTATGTGCGCCCGCGCGAGGTGATCGCCATTGTCGCCGGCACGCGCACCAAGTCCGGCTCAACGAACTTCATGCGCCTGCACGCGCTGGGCGAGCACAACCTCGAGACCGTGCGCCCCGTCGCGCACCATGAGGAATCCGCCGATGATCCTGCCGACTCTTCGCTGCGCAAGCCGGGTGCGATCAAGGGACCGCGCACTCCCGAACGGCGGAAATAACTCTCAGACCTGTTGCGTCCCATCTTCGCGAGATTCCCGCTTGAGGAAGATAAGCCAAAAGATGACGACGGCCAGATAACCGCAGGCCGGCAGATACGACCACGCGACGTAGGCTACGCCGTCGCGCCTGCTCATGGCATGGGCCTTACCGGCCAGCGCGGCAATCTGGAAGACCGCGAAAGCTGCAAATCCCGCTGCGATGCAGACGAGATTCCGCGCACGCGAACCGGTGCGGAGCGCGCCCAAGAGCGCTAGCGTCAGAATGCCGATGAACAGGAAGCTCATGAAAATCTGGATGCGGTCGGTGAGCTGCCTCTCCGCGATCATGTGGAGCGCTATCGCCGTCAATCCGCACACGGCGGCCGCGGCCGCAAGAAGAATCAGGACCCGCCGCCGCGTAGATCCACCGAATTGAGCCGCCAGGCGCGTTGTCAGCTCCGCCGCAGCCAGGGCCTGCAGCGGAATTTCAACCAGAGCGAGCGCGTTGAAGACGGAATTATAGGTACCGGAGTCCATGCGGGCGGCGAGCGCAAAAAGCAACGCGGCGCGCACGGGATAAAAGAGAATCAGCGCTGTGAATGCCGGGAACCGGCGCGGCATTCCCTTGCGGAAGACCGTGAAGGCAAGCGCTGATTGGAGCACCAGTCCCGCAGCCCAGAGCGCGCGGTTGGCGGCCATGCGCGAAGGCCACTCCACCCAGAAGAGAGAAGCCGCCTGAAAGAGAAGAATGCCGAGTGCGCGGCCCATCCTCAATCCTCACCCATCAATCATCATCCGGCGGCCCGCTGGGCTTTTCGCGGATCAGCTGGTCTGGGGTGATGGTGGTCTTGATTGGGCTGAAAGGGGCAGGCGTTTGCTTAAAGTCGAAGCAGTCCGCATACGCGTCGCCGCCGGCGTCTCGCGCGCCCAGCGTACCCAGGTCAAAGTTGTATTCGATAAATGCGATGAAGCCGCTGACCTCATGGAAGTGGTGGGAGACATAGCCGTGCTTCGCGTAGGGCGACACCACCAGCAGCGGAACGCGAAATCCCGGCCCCATGGCATCCATCACAGGCGGATCGACGTGGTCGTACCAGCCGCCCCAGTCGTCCCATGAGATGAAGATCGCGGTCGAGTTCCAGTAGGGGGTGTTGCCAATCGCGTTGATGATCGACGCTACCCAGTCCGGACCTTCGCCGCCCGAGCCCGGATGGTCAGAGTGCGTCCAGTCAGGCACGATCCACGTGACCTGCGCCAGCTCGTTGTGCTGAATATCGGTGAGCACGCGCGCCGGAGGCGAGATCACATTGTCCTTCCAGTCCTTGCCGAAGCGGATGTGACGAATGGCCTGATAGGCCGAAAGGACGAAGAAGCTGTCGCCGCTTCCGGGCGCGTAGTAGCGCCAGGTGACACCTTTCCGATCCAGCAGGTCGGCGATGGTCTGATAGTCGAAACAGGGAAAGACGCCCGGCAGCTCCGTGCCGTTGGGCCCAATCAGCGCCGCCGTGCTGCTGGGGCTCGCATCGCAGCCCCACACGGTCCCGGTGGGATTTTCCGCCACGTTTCCTGATTGTCCGGCGATCATGTACTGGTGAGCCACGAAGCTGGGGCCGGTGTTGGCCTGGAACATGCGGTCGCCCAAGGTGTACTCATGCGCCATCGTCCAATAGGGCTCCACGTCTCTTTCGGGCACATAGGAGTACGGCAGCGTGGAAGGACTCGCGGTCTCCTGCGCAAAGTTGTCGAGCTTGCCATGGTTCCAGTCTCTCCACCAGCGCATGTGCGAGTGGTCAAGGTCGCGCGAATCCGCGAGTGGAACCGGGGTGAGCGGAATCGAAACTCCATTCAACATGCCGCTGCGAACCGTGTCCGCGCCGGGAAACCCGTTGAAGAGATTATCGAGGCTCCGATTTTCCTGCATGATCACGACAATATGCTGAATGGGCGAGCCGGGCACCGGAGATACCGTGCTCGAGCGTACAGCGGGTGAAGGCGTAAAGAGAAATGAAGCTCCGCATCCGGCCAATCCGGCCAGAATGCAAGCACCGCCGATTAAAAAGGAGACAGATATCCGGTGGCGCCTCGAATCCGCAGACACCGCCGCCTTGCACCTTTTGCTCCGCCGCCCGCTCCCCATCTCCCCCGCGCCCTCGGCCTACCATCCAAAGCCTACTACCGGAGCGACGGGAGCCATGTGATTTAGATCACAAGGATCCCATCCAACGGAACAGTTATGGACGGGGCGAAATGAAGTCTATCAGCGGAAATACGGGATAAGAAATTGGAATCCTCAAATAAATTCAAAGACGTCGGGCACAAGTAACCGAAAGCGTGTGATCAACTTCCAAGCGCACGGCTTCCGCTGTGCCAATTTGCCGCTGCGACGCCCACCCTCTCGGAGGAAAAACGGAAAGGGTGGGGCATGGGGACTGCGGTTGTCCTTCGCAGAGCGAAATTACTTGGCCGTCAACTGCCGCAGCACGTATTGCAGGATGCCGCCGTGCTCGTAATACTCGATCTCCTGCGGGGTATCGATGCGGACGATGGCGTTGAACTCCTTCGCGCTGCCGTCGGACCCCGTTGCTTTCACCTTGAGTGTTCGGCCGTTGGCGAATCGAGCTTTGAGCAGTGCAATGAGACCGGCGAAGTCGTAGACCTCCTCACCCGTCAGACCGAGCGATTCCGTATTCTGGCCATCCTCGAACTGCAGGGGCAGAATGCCCATACCCACCAGGTTGGACCGGTGAATGCGCTCGAAGCTCTCCGCGATGACAGCCTTTACGCCGAGCAGGTTCGGCCCCTTGGCCGCCCAGTCGCGCGATGAGCCGGAGCCGTACTCCTTGCCGGCGAGAATCACAAGCGGTACCTTGCGCTCGGCGTACTTCACGCTGGCGTCGAAGATGGACATCCCCTCGCCTTCAGGCAGCAGGCGGGTCACGCCGCCCTCAGTGCCCGGCGCGAGCTTGTTGCGCAGGCGCACGTTGGCGAATGTGCCGCGCACCATCACCTCATGATTGCCGCGCCGCGAGCCGTAGGAGTTGAAGTCGGCCGGCTTCACGCCATGCGCGGCGAGGTACTTCCCTGCCGGCCCGTTGGCCTTGATCGATCCAGCCGGCGAGATGTGGTCCGTCGTCACCGAGTCGCCGAGAACAGCGAGCACACGCGCGCCGAGGATGTCGCTTACCGGCGCCGGCGTCTTGGTGATGCCGTCGAAGTAGGGCGCCTGGCGGATGTAGGTCGAGTCCGGCTCCCATCGGTAGACGTCGCCGGTGGGAAAGCTGAGGCCCTGCCAGCTTGGGTCGCCGTCGCTCACCGTTGCGTACTCCTTGCGGAAGCTCTCGCTGTTGACAGCCTTTCCGATCGCTTCGGAAACCTCCTGCTGTGTGGGCCAGATGTCTTTGAGATAGACCGGCACACCCTTTGGATCGGCACCCAGAGGATCGGAATCGAAGTTGTGGCCGATTTTGCCGGCGAGCGCATAGGCGACGACGAGCGGCGGGCTCATGAGGTAATTGGCGCGCACATCCACATTCACACGGCCCTCGAAGTTGCGATTGCCGCTGAGCACGCTCACCGCGACCAGGCCATGCTCGTCGATGCTCTTCGAAACGTCGGCGGGCAGCGGACCTGAGTTGCCGATGCATGTGGTGCATCCGTAACCGACCACGTTGAAGCGCAGCTTTTCGAGATAGGGCAGCAGGCCGGATTTCTGGTAGTAATCCGTCACGACGCGCGAACCCGGCGCAAGCGAAGTCTTGACCCACGGCGGAACCGTGAGGCCTTTTTCGACAGCTTTCTTGGCGAGAATCCCCGCTGCAATCATGACCGATGGATTCGACGTATTGGTGCAACTGGTGATGGCTGCGATGACGACCGATCCGTGATCAAGATAGGTGTCTGGATCCACGTTGAACCGCTCTTTCACGGTGGTGGTCACGTGGAGCGGCTGCTTTTCTGCCAATCCAGTATCGGCGACGGTCTTTCGCTCCCACGCGGCGGCGGTGCGCGTGCCAAGCGGTTTCGCGGTCGGCGCGAGCAGGGCGGGCAGTTGCTGCGCGAAGCTGGCCGCCGCATCCTTGAGCAGCACGCGATCCTGCGGGCGCTTGGGTCCCGCCACGCTCGGCTCCACGGTTCCGAGATCGAGTTCCAGCGTCCGCGTGTATTCGGCTTCCGGCGAATCGGCCGTGTGGAACAGTCCCTGCTCCTTGTAGTACGCCTCGACCAGCGCGATCTGCTCCTCGCTGCGGCCGGTGAGCCGCAGATAGCGCAGCGTCTCCGCATCTACCGGGAAGATGCCGCAGGTCGCGCCGTACTCGGGTGCCATGTTGGCGATGGTGGCGCGATCGGCAAGCGGTAGCTCCGCTATGCCGGGGCCATAAAATTCAACGAACTTGCCCACAACGCCCAGTTTGCGGAGCGCCTGCGTGACGGTTAGCACCAGATCGGTGGCTGTGGCGCCATCAGGCAGCTTGCCGGTGAGCTTGTAGCCGACCACCTGCGGCACCAGCATGGAAACCGCCTGCCCCAGCATGGCTGCTTCGGCCTCGATGCCGCCTACGCCCCAGCCCAACACGCCAAGCCCGTTGATCATGGTGGTGTGCGAGTCGGTGCCGACCAGCGTGTCAGGATAGGCGAACGACTCTCCGTTGACTTCCTGCGTGAAGACCACGCGAGCCAGATATTCAAGATTCACCTGGTGGCAGATACCCATGCCCGGAGGCACGGCGGAGAAATTCCGGAACGCGGTCTGGCCCCACTTCAAAAATGCGTAGCGCTCGCGGTTGCGCTGGAATTCAAGCAGGGAGTTCGCGTTGTAGGCGCCGCCGGTGCCGTACTCGTCCACCTGCACCGAGTGATCGATCACCAGCTCGGCAGGCACCAGCGGGTTCACGCGCTCCGGATCGCCGCCGAGGGTCTTGATGGCATCGCGCATGGCGGCCAGATCGACGACCGCCGGCACACCGGTAAAGTCCTGCATGAGAACGCGGGCGGGCATGTAGGCAATCTCGCGGCTGGGCTCGGCCTTCGCGTCCCATCTGGCCAGGAACTCGACATCGGCGGCAGTGACGTTCATGCCGTCCTCGCGGCGGAGCAGATTTTCAAGAAGGATCTTCAGGCTGAACGGCAGCCGGCTCAGGTCGAACCCGCGCGCGGTGAGTGCCGGCAGGCGAAAGATTGTATAGCGGCGGTTGCCGGAGGTCAGCACGGCGCGACTCGAAAAGCTATCCATTGGGGAGTTCCTTTCTCTCCGCACAGGCGGCGGATCTTCTCAGGCTCACAGGACAAATTCCGCCCGCGACTTGTCGCAAGGCGGCGGGACACATGTGCATCCGCGGGAAGACAAATAGCGACGAAAACAGATTACTCAGCGGGAGTGGTCAGCGTCCACGGTCGTGCTTGCCGCGGCGAAACCGCTTGCGAAGGAGCCAACCGGAGATGGAAACGCGGCCGCACATCGATTCTGAAAGAGATTTTATCGCGCCGGCGGGCAGCAAGGGAATGCCCTTGCCGGCGGGGTAGGCACACCGGCTGAGCGGATAATTCAAGCCGTTGCGCTCCGGCAAAAATGGCGGAGAGCAAGCGGAACAACTGCCTTCCAAAGCGTGGCATCTCATCCCCAGCACAATTTGCGGTCCCCATTCCAGCTCGCCCGCACCCGTTCTCTCCTCGCGGCACTTGCCAGGTTTTGCCGCTCAACGAAATCCGGCCCCGGAGGGTGCGTTCTCGTCCCCATGGGCGCTCCGTTGGATTGCAGAGGTGATTTATGAGGCAACATTGCCGGTTCAGAGTGGGGATCTTTGCGATCGCACCCGTCCTCGCGACCGTGGCTGCTTTGTATGCAGCCGCGCAGGGGGAAGGCGCGCTGCAGAACGGCCGGCAACTGAACGTACGACAGATGAACGGCTCGCAGGCGCTCGCGGATTGGTCCATGGCGGGGCAGAATCTGGCCGACACCCGCAGCCAGCCCGCCGAACATCGCATCAACCCGGCCAATGTAAGCCGGTTATCCGTCAAGTGGATCTTTACAACCGCCAACAGCGTAAGCGCCACCCCTGCCGTAGTGGGCGATGCCGTGTATTTCCCTGATTGGGCAGGCAATCTCTACGCGGTGAATCGCGAGACGGGCCGGCAGATATGGTCGGCGTCCATCTCTTCCTACGATGGATTCACGGGAGCTGTCTCGCGCGTGACGCCCACCGTTTATCGGGACGAGCTGATCTTTGGCGACAATGAGGAGCTTGCGGGCGCGCACAATGGAGCCAATCTGATTGCGGTGGACAGGTCTACCGGAGCTCTCCGATGGATCACGCAGATCGATTCTCATCCGGCAGCCATTGTCACCGGCTCCGCGGTGGTGTTCGATGGCGTGGTCTATCAAGGCATCTCGTCCTCGGAGGAGGGTTTGGCCGACACGCCCGGCTATCCGTGCTGCACCTTTCGCGGCAGCGTAGTGGCCGTGGATGCAAAGACGGGCCGGATTCTCTGGCAAACCTTCGCTGTGCCCGACAACCATGGCGCTCCGGATGCGTACAGCGGCGGAGCCATCTGGCAGCCGCCGGTCGTCGAGCCGGGCCGGCGTCTGTTGTATGTGGGAACGGGCAATAACTACTCCGCGCCGGCCGCCGTACTGGCGTGCCGGGCGGCCCATCCGATGGACCCGAACTGCACGGCGTCCAATGATCACTTCGATTCGGTTCTGGCAATGGACCTGCGCACAGGCGCGGTCCGATGGACGCGGAGACTTTGGGGATATGACGTCTGGACGGTTGCATGCATCGCCCCGCGGGCGGGCGTGAGCTGTCCGTCGCCGGCGGGTCCTGATTACGACCTGGGCGGGTCGGGCGCAAACCTCGCCAACGGCATTCTTGGGATCGGGCAGAAGAGCGGAATCTACTGGGCTCTTGATGCGCAAGATGGCGCGATCCTGTGGGGTACGCCGGTCGCTCCGGGAGGGCCGTTCGGGGGAATCCTGTGGGGGACGGCGACCGATGGGAGGCGCATCTACGTAGCGAGCGCGGACAGCAACGGCGATCCCTACAAACTGCCCTCCGGCCAGACCGCCGCCTGGGGCTCCTGGAGCGCTCTCGACCCTTTGAGCGGGAAGATCCTGTGGCAGACTCCCGATCCCACGCAGGGCGCAATCGATACGGGATCGGTGAGTGTGGCCAACGGAGTTCTCTACGCGGGCTCACAAAGTGGCGGCATGTATGCGCTGGACGCAGCGAACGGGAAGATTCTGTGGAGCTTTGCGAGCGGAGGTTCGGTGATGGATGGCCCGGCGATCGCGGATGGCGTGGTCTATTGGGCGTCGGGATATGGGCACGACGGCGGCACCTTCAATAACAAGGTCTATGCGTTCGAAGTTCCGCGAGCAAGGTAACGAGTGGCGGCTGGTTCGATGGTTGCGCGGTATCTGCCTGCCGAGCCGAGCGATCACTCTCCGCCGAAATCGCGGTAGCGCTCCAACACATCATGCTGCGTGATCACGCCTTCGAGCTCACGCAGATTGGCGCGGTTCACGACCGGCACCAGCGGCCACCGGTCCACGTAGCGCAACGCGGTCTCAAGCGGATGATCGGGATGCAGATAGGGTATCTGGCCGCTGCCGGCGAGAGTCGCTTCGAGTGTCTGGCTGCCTTTGCCCTCTTGAACGAGCGCTTTCACATCCTCGCGGGTGATGCTGCTCCATCCTGAGGGATGAAGCCGGACGAGCAGCACATCGTCGGCCTTCCCCTGGTCGGCCATCCTGGCCACACGCTCCAGCGAATCCCGTGCATCGAGCACGGGCGCCGAGGAGGGGTGCATGGCGTCTTCCACGCGCAGGATGTTTTCCTCGCGCTGTTCCTCCATCGACGGCAGCTCCAGGCCGTCCTGGCGACTGAGCGCATCGAAGATCGCCACCGGCTGCAGGGCTCGCGAGATAACATAGGCGAATGTGTTCGCCACGATGACTGGCACAATGATCGAGTAATTGCCGCTGACCTCGAGCACCATGAATACCGAGGTCATAGGCGCGCGCAGGAAGCCCGCAAAGAGAACGCCCATGCCGACCAGCGCATAGGTGCCGGGCGACCAGCTCAGATGCGGCAGCAGCGCGTGCTCCGCGCCGCCCACGGCCGCGCCGAGCATGGCTCCGATGAACAGCGTGGGCGCAAACATGCCGCCCGGCGTTCCACTCACGAAGGAGAACAGCGTGGCGACGATCTTGAGCAGTGCGAGTATGGCCATGAATTGCCAGGTGAAATGCCCGTGCATGGCTTCATCGATGTATTCATAGCCCGCGCCCATCACCTGCGGCGCACCCAGCACGGCGATGCAGCCGACGAGCAAGCCGGCGATGGCGGGCTGCAGATACTGTGTCCATGGCCGCAGGCGGCGGCACCACGGCCGCAGGGTGGCAATGCCGGAAGAAAAAACGACGGAGGCGAGTCCACCCACGATGCCGAGGACCGAGTAGGCGATCAGTTCGGAGGGCCGGCGCATCTCGACGGGAGGAATGCGGAACAGCGACTCCGAGCCTAGAAACCAGCGCGTCACCACCACGCTTGAAACGGCGGAGAGCACCACTGAGCCGAGGATGCCGGCCGTCCAGCGGCCGATGACTTCTTCGATCACGAAGAGCACGGCAGAGATGGGCGCATTGAAGGCCGCGGCCAGGCCCGCCGCGGCACCGACGGGCGCGATCAACCGCATGTGGTCGCGCGACAGGCGCAGGCGGCGGCCGAGCGCAGAGGCCAGGCAGGCGCCGATCTGCAGGGACGGGTCCTCGGGACCGAGAGAGTGCCCGGACCCGATGGCGAGCGCGGCGGTGATGAATTTGCCGACCGCCGTCTTGAGAGGGATGTAGCCGTTGTAGATGTAGAGCGCGGCCTTAGTCTGATTGACGCCGCTTCCGCGCGCGCCGGGGAAAAAATGAATTGCGAGAACGGCGATGACCAGACCGGCGATCGAAGGCGCGGCCAGCAATCGCCAGGGAGTCGGCACGGCTCCGGAGCCGAGAAGATAGATGCGGGACCAGTCAATAGCGAAGCGGAAACAGACGACGGCAAGACCGGAGAAGATGCCGATGAAGACGGAGAGGACAAGAAAGAACCGGTCCTCGCGAAAGAAGGCCTGAAACACCGAGACGGACGAGGAGCCGGGTGTCTGGCCCACGGCGGTCTGGGGTTCGATCTCCACTGCGGAGGCGCCGGAGCGGGCCTCCTCGGAGATTACAGGCATCGAGACTCCTGGTTGAGAATCAGGGAAGGGATTCAGGTCAGCTCTCCTCGTGAAGGTTGGCAATCAGCAGCAGCGCCTTGTCAGCCGGGCTGCCGGTCCCGCAGGCGGCGGTTGTTCTGCGCTCGATTTGAAACGACAGATTCATGGCGGCATTGACCAGGTCCGGATCGTGACGCAGGCCGCGTTCAGTAACCTGCGGCTTCAGCTTTTCCCATTGTTGCGCCAGATTGGAGGCGTTCGCATTTGCATTCGGCGCAGCGGAGCTTCCGGGAGACGCAGCCGGCAGCTCTGGGGAAGACGTCGTGCTTACCTGTCCCACGGCGGGACACGCGTTTAACCGGTCGCCCGCGGCGTTGAAGGCGCTCACGACGAGCCGATGACGCTCGACATCGGAGAGCTGCGGCCGGAAGGGATCCATCTTCAGCACGAGTTCCGTGGTCTCGAGGAGAGCGGTACTGGACGCATCATTCGGCGCGGAGGCGACCGCCTGGGCAAGGTAGCGCTCGGCTTGGGAATATTGGCCGGTCTCAAAAGCCGCAACTCCGGCTCCGGCGCGGGTCGACTCGTTTTTCGGGTCGAGCTTGAGGCTTTCGTGGAAGGCGATCAGCGCGCGGCCGTAGTCCTGCACGCGCAGAAACAGGCTGCCGAGATCGGCTTGCTGGGCCGCATCCTCGCCCACGTTGGCTTCGAGAGCGATCAACTCGGACTCCGCCTGGGTGCGTGCATGGATCTGGAGCAGGTAATTGATCAGTTCCAGACGGGCCTTGCGGCGCTCGGTCTCCTGGTTGCCGGGCCAGGTGGCATAGATGGCGTTGTGGTAAAACCTCAGCGCGCGTTCGCTTTCCGACTTCTGCACCGCAATCCGCGCCAGTTCCAGGTTCACTACCGCATTTTCCGGTTGCCGCTCCCAGAGATTGATCAGGTAAGCATAAGCTTCGTTGGTTTGCTTCAGGCCAAGAAGTGCCTGGGCCAGGCTGAGCTGGTAGGCGTCATTATCGCGGTCGTAGAGCAGCGCGGTATGGAAATCCGCGACGGCGGCCTGGAACCGGCCTCCGTTCAAGTCGTCCACACCCTGGGCCGACCAGCGCTCCGCCAACGACTCCTGTTGCGCGCCGTAGAGGCGGGAGAGGCCGGTTACGGCAAGAAGGGCCACAATCGCCAAGCCGGTGAGCACGGCCAAAGTCACTGGTTCCCGGCCGAGGTAACGCGACAGGTCGAGCCGCTTTAGCTTTGTGGTCATTCCTTCTCCTGAGCGGGTCGCGGGGAAGCCCCATACCGGTCATTAGATGCCGCTTGAAGATGGCGAGCCCGCGGTGAAAGGGAGCTTGCCGAGTTGAAGATGTGCCTGGCAGCCAGTCTGCGATCCGCGCCGCCCAGGAGCCTCATGGCCGCGTCATTGCGGTTGCATGTTGTAGAAGAAAAATGCTCGCAGCTCGAGATAGGGTCCATGGAATTCTCTGGGCAGCGGCTGATAGCTCGAGCCGGTGATGGCGCCCCACGCGGCGCGATCAAGCGCGGTGTCGCCGGAGCGGCCCTCCAGCACCATGTCGGTAACCTGCCCGTTGGGCAGCACTTTGAACCGGACGGCGACCACGCCGGACTTGAGGATGGGTGGATTCACCTCGTCCGGGATGAGGGGGTCCCAGGTCCGCTGGGTCACATAATGCCAGCGCGCCAACCACTCGCTGAAATCCACACCCTGGGTATCCGAGAGCACCTGAACTCCGCCGGTCCCTGCGCCGGGGTGCATCGTCATCATGTTAGGCGTCTGGCCACCGTAGTTCTCGGAGCCCCGGTTGCGCATGGCGTCCCGCATCGCCTGCTTGAGCTGGTCGGCGGGGTTTTGCGATTGCATGGCAAAGTTGGGTCGGGCGGGCACTGCCGAAGGACGCGGCGCCTCAACCTGCGCCTGCGGGGCAGGCGGAGGAGTCTGGGGCTTGGGCTGAACCGGGGCCTGCGGCTCCTGCTGGACGGGGGGGGGAGGGGGGGGGGGTGTCGGCGGCTGCTCGCGCTTCATGTCATCGAGGGTCTTCTTGTCGATGAGCGGCTTTTCGTGGAGCGGCTTGGGAACCGGCTTAGGCTGGATCTGGCGCAGTGCGTCGGGAGGCAAATCGAGATAGGCCAGATCTTTGCGCTGCTTGATCGCGTCGAAGGGATCAACGACGGGGGGCACCTTGAGGATGTATTTCGGAATCCAGGTGACGGCGGAAAGCAGCAGGAAGTGAATCAGGATGGCGATCCAGATGCCTTCGCGCAACCGGGCCCACCGCCGCTCATCCTCGAGCTCGCCGATCATTTCGAGCAGTTCGTGGGTGTCGTAGTCTACCCAGCGGGAGCCGCGCACGGCGGGGGCGGAGACCGCGCCCTGCTCCGTTTCCGCAGGCGGAGTGCCCTCGGCCGGGCCAGCGGCACGGCTTGGCTCGGAACTCATCTCGGGACGGTCCCCGGACTCGTTTGCGGGCTCGTTTGCATCAGCTGGCGCTTCGCGGATGGGCATGCATTTTGAGGAGCCTCACGGGACGCACACCGCGCCGGCTCCGCTATGGATCCTTCCTGTCTATTCTCTCATCCCTGTCGTTATCGTACGCAATGCCCGGCCTCGTACAATAGCCTTGCCGCGTTCGAAGGTTGCCGGGTTGGATGCGTTGATGCTTAACAGAATGGACGGATGAATACCTGGAAAGGGACTTTTTTGAAGCACTTTTTCCTGCGAGTTATAGCTTTCTGGAAGCTCGTGCTTCTGCCCGCTCTGATCAAATTCGGATTTTGGGGCGCAGGCGCAGCCGCTCTGCTGGACTCCTCGTCCGTTCCGGTGCCGATGGACGCCTATCTGGCGGTAGCGATCTGGAATCACAAGAGCCAGTTCTGGATTTATTGCCTGCTGGCGGCGGCCGGATCGGCCGTTGGCGGGCTGGTGCCGTATGCGCTGGGCCGTGCAGGCGGGGAGCTGTTTCTGCTCAAGCGCATCGACCGGGAACGGCTCGATGCGCTCCGGAACCGCTTTGAACGGCAGGAGTTCTTGGCGGTGATGATTCCTTCCATGCTGCCTCCGCCCACGCCGTGGAAGCTGTTTATCTTCGCCTCCGGAGTCTTCGAGATGCGGGTGGTGGATTTTCTGCTCGCGGTTTTTACGGGAAGGCTGATCCGCTGGCTCATTCTTTCGGCGCTGGTGATCAAGCTGGGGCCGGGCGCCGCCGACCTGGTGGCGCACCACGCTTTGGCTGCCGTAACGATCGTGGGCGGCGTGGCCGTGATTGGGTTTGCGTGGTGGTGGATGCGCAAGAAGCGCCCGGGCAGGCTGATGGAGAGCTGACGCCCTTCCGAATCGGGTCAATCCAGCGGCTTTTCAATCGCAGCTCGATCAAAGCGCAGGCGCTTCCCGCAAGATCGACCCAAGGCTTACTTTCCCGCCAACGCCGCCTGCATGGGGCCGGCCTGCATACGCCGCACCAGCGCAGGGATGCCGAAGGCGGCGGCGAGAATCAGCGTGGTTGAAGCGAGGTCATTGCGGTAGAAGGGGATAGCCGCCATAAAGCAGGCCTCAAGCCCGGCCGCGGTGTGCGGATACATGCCGCCCACAGCCCACACGGCGTAGTCAGAGATCACCCAAAACGAAGTCGGTCCGAGGAGCGCAGCCACGGCCACGCGCCAGACGCTGGTTTTGCCGCTTAACAGAATCTGGCCGAGGAACATGGCGGCGGCGTACCAGATCCAGGTTGGCACGTAGGCAGTCCACTGAAAGGCATAGTGATAGGCGTAAACGGTCAGGCAGTAATCGGTCGCGATCAAGACGGCCAGCGGAGCGAGCATCTCGCGCCAGGATCGCCGCGCACCGAAGTAGAGCAGCGCCGCGCCGACAGCGGTAAAGTTGAGCCACGCAAGGTGAGAAAGAACCAGGAAACGGCTCAGAACAGCGATTAGCAACAGCAGATAAGCGATCATCAACAACCTCGTACCGGGTCAATTTCCTGGTCCGTTGCCGGAACCTTCAGCGTCAGAATCTTTAGCCAGGCTGTTTACATTCTGCGGTGTGGAAGCCTGCGGGTCAACCGGGAACTGTTCGTTGGATCGACAACGGCTTCGATTTCAAGCAAATTTCAGTGCTGTTCCCGGCCACCCATCGCCTCGCCCGCGTCTTCGCGGCCATCGATGATGTAGGTCCAGCCGGAGAGCGACGAGCTGGCAGTCTCTCCACGCGCGGACTGAGTTGACAGAAACGAGTAGCGAAAGCGCAGATCGGTGAACTCAACCGTGGTCCAGCGCCTGCCGGGCGGCAACCTGGGAGGGCTCATGGCGGGCACCGGCTCCGGGCCAATATCGCGCACCAGAGCCCACGTGCCCCAGTCGAGATAGACCCGTCCCAGGAGGGTCTGCTTCGCGGCTTCGACGGCCGGAGTGTCGGCGGGCTTATAGATCACGTCGCGTTGCGGGTCACTGTCGATGGAGCCGGGCGCGCCGGGATTCCAGGTGTTTACCTCGGCCGTCTGATAGAAATCCCGGGTCTCGAGGACAGCGTGCCAGCGGTAGGGATTCACCGGGTACGGCTCGAGGACCATGCGGGTCACCGGTTCGGAGGCGACCTGGGTGTTGCGGATCATCGCCAGCCCCTGCGCGTGCTCACCCCAGCGCCAGCACCAGAGCACGACCATGCCGGTGAGGGCGAAGACGGCCCAGCCCCGCCCGCGAAACGGCTTGCGGCGGGCGCCGATCTCGCGGTCGGCTAGTCCCAACAGCCAAGGCATGACGACGGCCAGCAGCAGGAGGGCCCAAAGCACGGGCTCGGCGATGAAGACGATGCTGCCCGCATACCAGCGGGGATTGAAAGGAAAGAACGGGCGCAGGCCGTAGTTGTTGGTCCAATCGAGAAGAAGATGGCTGAGGGCGGCGACGATCGCGGTGAGGTAGAGCCAAAGCCAGCGCACCGGCTGGCGGGCAGCGGGTTGGGAACCTTGTGGGCCCGGGCTTTCCGCAGAAGACGCGGAAATGGATCCCGGAGGCGCTGGGCCTGCAGCGCGAAGGCGATGTTTGCGCAGTTCGCGCGCGCTCTGCCAGCGATGGAGCAGCCAGACCGCGCCCACCACGGCGACGGCCACGAACGGCACGGCGATGAACGTGTGCGTGATGCCGCGATGGTGCTTGAGCTCCTCGACCGGCCCGGCGAATCCCCAAACGACGTCCAGGTCCGCGGCCTCGGCGGCGAGCACCGCAGCCAGGGTAGCGTAGGCCGTCTTGCGGTTGAACCCTGCGCGCCCGATGCATGCGCCGGTAAGAAAGTGGGTGAGAGGCTCCATGAACGCGTGCGGTCCTTCCTAGAGAATGACACACTGACGCACGAAGGGCCCGCCGCTCCGAGAGGATCGCGGGAGAACGGGCCATCCGTTGAGGCATGACCGGACCTCTCTGTCCGGCGCGTCTGGACTCAGCCCGGTAAGCGCGACATGACGTGGCGGACCATTGCTTTCCTGTCGATCACAACACCCGCGGCGGCTGTCTGGAATGTCTGGGTAAAGATGCCGTTCGGGTTCGCCGGCAGCTTGCCGTAACTGCTGTTCGCCTTTTCGACCGTGACGTAGTTCCAATCGATGCACGAGGGCTTGGAACTTTCGACGGTGAGGGCCTTCGTGGAGCCGATGGTGATATAGCCTGCGCCGGTTCGAGCCCTGTTTTTCTTGAATTGGCCGCCATTCCCCTACAATTCAGAGATTGGGACGAAGACCGGAGAGCGAGCGCGTTATGAATGAATCGCAAAATGCCCACGGGAAAAGAACACCGAACACGGTGAGAGTTCTGCTTGTCCTGGCTGCCATGGCGGTGGGCGCCTGCGCGGCCCAGGCTCAAAGTACCGGTGCGGGGTTTGGTCCGGACAACCCGTTTTACGCGGCCAGCGCACTGCCGTTTCAGGCGCCGGCTTTTGACAAGATCAAGGACAGCGACTACCAGCCGGCGATGGATGCGGGCATGGCGCAACAGCTTCGGGAGGCGGAGGCGATCGCCGGCAATCCCGCGCCGCCTACCTTCGACAACACGGTCGTGGCGCTCGAAAAATCAGGACAGTTGCTCAATCGCGTTATGGAGGTGTTTAACTGCGTGACGGCGGCCAATACGGATGAATCTCTCCAGAAGGTGCAGGAGTACGAGGCGCCGCGGCTGGCTGCGAATCAGGATGCGATCAATCTCAACAGCAAGCTTTTTGCGCGCGTGAAGGCGATCTATGACGAGCGTGCTTCGCTGCACCTGGATGCTGAGTCGCTGAAGCTGGTGGAGTATGACTACCAGCAGTTTGTGAAGGCGGGCGCGAATCTCTCGGACGCAGACAAAGAAAAGCTCAAAAAGATCAATGAGGAAGACTCGACGCTCGAGAATGCGTTTATGACGAAGCTGCTGGCCGCGGCAAAGAAGGGCGCCTACGCGACCCAGGATCCAGCGGCGCTGGCGGGGCTGAGCGAAGGGCAGCTGGCGGCAGCCGAGCAAGCCGCACAGGGGCGCAAGCTGCAGGGCCGGCTGATTCCGCTGCAAAATACCACGCAACAGCCCGATCTCGCTTTCCTCACGAATCGCGGCACGCGGCAGGCTCTGTTTGAGAACTCCTGGAATCGCGCCGAGCGAGGTGACGCGAACGATACACGGGCGACGATTGCGCGGCTGGCGCAGCTGCGGGCGCAGAAGGCCGCGCTGATGGGCTATCCGAATTACGCCGCGTGGAACCTGACAGACCAGATGGCGAAGACGCCGGAGGCCGCGGTGCATTTTGTGGACGCGCTGGTGCCAGCGGCTACGGCGAAGGCGGCGAGCGAGGCAAAGGAGATTCAGGCGCTCATCGATGCGCAGCATGGCGGCTTTACGCTTCAGCCGTGGGATTGGGAGTTTTATTCCGAGCAGGTGCGGAAGGCAAAGTACGATCTGAACGAATCGGAGATCAAGCCGTACTTCGAGCTGAACAGTGTGCTCCAGAATGGCGTTTTCTACGCCGCGCATCAGCTCTACGGGCTCACGTTTAAAGAGCGGCACGATCTCCCGGTGTATCAGCCGGACGTGCGCGTCTTCGAGGTCTTCGACGCGGATTCAAAACCGCTGGCGCTGTTCTATTGCGACTACTTCAAGCGCGACAACAAGAATGGCGGCGCGTGGATGGATGTGCTGACGACCCCGTCGAAGCTGCTGGGGACGCTGCCGGTGGTCTATAACGTGGCGAACTTCGAGAAGCCGGCGCCGGGCGAGCCGGCGCTGCTCAGCTTTGACGACGTCACGACGATGTTCCACGAGTTTGGCCATGCGCTGCACGGGATGTTTGCCGACACTGAGTATCCCAGCCTTTCCGGCACCCAGGTGGCGCGGGATTTTGTCGAATTTCCGTCGCAGTTTAACGAGCACTGGGCCAGCGATCCAGAGGTGTTTCAGCACTACGCACACCACTACAAGACGGGGCAGCCGATGCCAGCCACACTGGAGGCCAAGATCAAAAAGGCGGCCACCTTCAACCAGGGCTACATGCTGACGGAGATCTTGGCCGCCGCCGAGCTGGATTTGCAATGGCATACGCTGCCGGCGAGCGCGCCGCTCGAAGATCCCGACACGTTTGAAAAAGAAGCGCTCGAGAAGACGCACCTTTGGATCGGCTACGTACCGCCGCGCTACCGCTCGAGCTATTTCCTGCACATCTGGGCCAACGGTTATCAGGCGGGCTACTATGCTTACCTGTGGACCGAGATGCTGGACGACAACGCCTTCCAGTGGTTTGAGAATCACGGCGGGCTGACTCGGGCGAACGGAGACCGCTTCCGACGGATGGTGCTTTCGCGCGGCAATACAGAGGATCTCCAGAAGATGTACACCGCGTGGCTGGGCGCCGAGCCGAGCATCGAACCGATGCTGAAGTTCCGGGGGCTGAAAGAAACTGAGACTGGGAAATAGGTGGGAGCCTGGGCGGCTTCACGGTCTTTCATCCTTGAATCAGAAAACGATTCAAGGATGGAGCACTCGGCGGGGATAGCCGGAAGCCGGGTGGGGTTCGTGGTCTCCCACCGTTGCCGCAAAAGGCAGAGACGCGGCAAGAATGGGACACGCGGGCGCGGCGCTGAGCCTTGCGGTGTGCGCCCTATAATCCTTAGCTATGAGCGAGACGGGCGCAGCGCGCACGATGGCAAAACTGCGGGACGAGATTCGTCATCACGAGCATCTTTACTACGTTCTCGACAAGCCCGAGATCTCCGACGCCGCGTATGACGCGCTGATGAACGAGCTGAAGCGCCGGGAAGCGGATCATCCGGAACTGGTGACTCCCGACTCGCCGACGCAGCGCGTGGGCGGCAAGCCGGCCGAAGGGTTCAAGAAGGCGCCGCACGCGCGGGCGATGCTCTCACTCGATAACGCCTATTCGGCCGAGGAACTGACGGAGTGGGACCGGCGGGTGCATGAGCTTGCCGGCAATCTTCCAGTGGAATACACGGCCGAGTTGAAGCTCGATGGCTTGAGCGTGGCGCTGCGGTATGAGCCCGCATCCCATGGCGGGGCGCGCCTGGCGCTCGGATTGACGCGGGGCGACGGCCAGATTGGCGAAGATGTCACCTCGAACATTCGCACCATTCGTAGCGTACCGCTTTCGATTGCGGCAGAAAAACTAAAGAAGGCCGGTCTGCCGCAGGGATTGGAGATTCGCGGGGAATGCGTGATGCCGGAGGCAGCCTTCCGGCGCACGAACGAGGAACGGGAGCGCGAGGGACTGCCGGCTTTTGTGAATCCGCGCAACTCCGCTGCGGGAACGGTGCGCACGCTTGACCCAAGCATCGTGGCGACGCGCGGGCTCGTGTTCTTCGCCTATTTTCTGCTCGTCGAAGGCGAGTATTTTGCGGCCGGCCAGACGGCGACGCTCGACGCGCTGACGGCGCTCGGCTTTCGCGTGAACCCGCATCGCGGGCGCGTGGAGTCGGTGGCCGGCATGATGAAGTTCATCGAGGACGCGGGAAAGCGGCGGGCCACGTTGGGTTACGAGATCGATGGCGTGGTGCTTAAAGTGGACGCGCACGCGACACAGCAACGGCTGGGTTACACGGGCCGCGCGCCGCGCTGGGCGATCGCTTATAAATTTACCGCGGAGTCGGCCATCACCCGGCTTGAAGACATCATGATCACGGTCGGCCGCAGCGGCAAACTGACGCCGACGGCGATGCTGAAGCCGGTGTTTGTGGGGGGCGTGACGGTGAGCCGCGCTACGCTGCATAATGCCGACTTCATTGAGCGCATGGGATTGCTGATCGGCGACTGGGTGAAGGTGGAGCGCGGGGGCGATGTGATTCCCAAGGTTGTCGAAGTGGTCGAAGACAAGGACCATCCGCGCGGGAACCATCGGTTCTCTTATCCTTCGGACTGTCCGGAGTGCCACAACCCGGTTGTCCGCGAAGAAGGCGAAGCAGACTGGCGGTGCGTGAACGCGGACTGCCCGGCGAAGCTGCGCGAATCGCTACTGCACTTCGGGAGCCGCGGGGTGATGAACATTGAGGGCCTGGGCGATGCGGCGGTGCAGCAGTTGCTCGAACGCGGACTGGTGAAGAGCGTGGCCGATCTTTACTCGCTCACCGAGGAGCAACTGGTGGGCCTGGAGCGGTTCGCGGAGAAATCGGCGCGGACGCTGCTCAGCGAAATCGAGCTCTCAAAGAAAGCGGGCCTCGCGCGCGTGCTGATGGGGTTGGGAATTCGCTTCGTCGGCGAACGAACGGCGGAACTGCTGGCGCAGGAGTTTGGTTCGATCGATGCCGTGATGGCCGCGAGCGCCGAAGAGCTGGAGCGCGTGGAAGAGGTGGGTCCGCGCATCTCCGAGGCGATTCTGGAATTCTTCTCGCGGCCGGCCAACCGGACACTCGTCGAAAGGCTGAACGAAGCGGGCGTGGTGATGACGGCGGAGAAGAAGCAGCGCTCCACGCAGTTGGCGGGATTGACGTTTGTGCTGACCGGGACGCTGCCCGCGCTGACGCGGGACGAGGCCAAGCAGAAGATTGAAGCCGCGGGCGGAAAGGTTGCGGGATCAGTGAGCAAGAAGACCAGCTACGTGGTCGCGGGCGAGGAAGCGGGGTCAAAGCTGGACAAGGCGCGCGAACTCAAGGTTCCGGTGCTCGACGAGACGGGACTGCTCGCGCTCCTTCAGAATCCTCAAGCGCAGGGATGAGCGGCTCGGTGTGCCTGCATCCGGCGCCGCTTTCATTTTTTCGGCCTACGCCCATGGCCCACGGCAGCAAGGCCATGCCGGCGACTAATAAATCCATCCACACAACAGCCTCCCCTGCCAGCGCGATGGTGAATGGTGTTTGCCGCCCACCAGGCGTTTCGCAGCCTCATCGATTTCCTCGACAGCGGTACCCTGCGCAGCTAAGGATGGCGGCGCCCGATCAGCTCCGGCCTTCGCCCGGCCCCGCGCAGCGTCCGCTCCCGTTCCCGCTCCCACGCCTCAGACCGCGCGCTGCGGGAAGTGGAGCGCGGGGGCTCATCAAGAGGCGCGGCGAATTCCGCCACGTCGAATCTTGCCGATTCGGGCAGAGCGCGACGGACGGGCTGCGGCGAGGCAGGCGGTGCAACCGGCGGCGTGATAAGCCGGATCGAGGATTCGATCTCCATGGAGGCGGCGCCGGCGGTGAGGCTGGAGTCTGTGCGCGCAGAGGATGCGACGGGGAGATCGCTTTCCGCAGCTTGCGGCCGTATGGCGATGATTCTGGCCATGAATTCGTCGACGAATTTGTGCATGCAGGTCTGGCCGCAGAGGTGCTTCGACCCGGGACGCGATCGGTTGCGGGAAGCCCAGCTGCCAAGGCGCAGTTCCCCGCTCGCCTCGTAGGCGACAAACCAGTGGTTGGTCTGCCTTTTCTCCGCTCCGCAAATGTCGCACGAGATGGCCTGCCGGATCAATGGTTCCCTCCGCTTGCACAGTTTTCCGCGCGATGGCTCCGTGCCATGCGCCCAGTGAGTGGATTGGGCGCGTTCGACATTCAGTCATGCCGGCGCACCGAGGTAATACACCGGCCGGAATTCTTTGCGGTCCGCTACTCTATTTCATCGGATTGCGCGGCAAATAGATGAGGCGGCGAAGCAGGAATCTTCGTGCGGTTCAATTCCGGACAGTGCGGCCGATGAGTTGTGCTGAAAAGGGACAGATTGAAAAGTTAGTTGAAAGCAGCGCACCAAGCCCCCAAGGCAGAAAGAGCGCGGCGGGCGCCGCGCTCTTCTCGAATTTGTCGTCTGTGCAGTATCCGGGATCGCGATGCTGACGATCCGAGTCATGCTCTCTCCTTCCGCGAAGGACAAAAAGGACAGAGGCATGGGGTTGGGGCTCTAGGGGCCGGCCGTGGCGAAATAGCCCTTTTTGGCGTGCACCTTGTACCGGCGGTCATAGCAATAGAGATAGATAGTTCGGAATGCGCCGTCATACCGGAAATCGGCGGGCGTGTAGTTCAACGCATACTGGCTGCGCAACTCGGCCTCGATGCTTTGGAAGCTGGTGGATATCTCTTCGACGGAGGGCGGGAAGAAGGCTTCACCGCCGGTCTCCTCAGCCAGTTCCTGCATCACTTTGTCGCCGGGCCCGCGGCTGGGCGTCCAGTTGGTGCTGATCGAGTAGATGATGGTCTCGGCGCGCTCGCATTCCTTGATCGCCTCGCTCAGGTAGACGCGGCTCTGGTTGTCGTCGCCATCGGAGATTAGGATCATGGCTTTGCGGACCGGCTCGGGGCCGCGCTCGGTGAGCAGCTTATCGCGACAGGCGGTGTAGATGGCGTCATAGAGCGCGGTGCCGCCGCCGGGCCGCAACTTGTTGACGCCCTGCTCGAGAGCGTCCATGTCGGTGGTCCAGTCCTGGGTCACGGTGGGCGTCACGTCGAAGCCCATGACAAAGGCGCGGTCATCTTTCGATTTGAGCACCTGCAGCAGAAACTCGATGGCGGATTGCTGCTCGAACTGGAAGCGCGAGCGGATCGAGGTGCTGGCATCAATCACGATGCCGACCCGCAACGGCAGATTGATCTGCTGATGGAACGAGTTCACCTTCGCCGGCGCCTTCTGGTCGTCCAAAAGCGCGAAGTCATTCTGCGTGAGATTCGGAATGTAGCGGCCATGACTGTCGGTCACCGTAAAGATGAGGCTGACCTCGTTGGCGCCGATCGTGAACACCTTCGAGTTGGCGTCGCTTTCCGGTTGATCGGATTGCGCGGGTTGCGTTGCGGAGTTTTGCGCGGGCTGCGCCGGTTGCGCCGGAGCGGGCGGTGGCAGCTGTTGTGGGCGCGCCGCGACCGTTGCGAACACCGCCGCAAACGCAAAGCACAAAAGATTTCTGGTCATCACTTCCTCATTTTAACAATTAGGTTTGCGTTCCGGCGCAATCAGGCCCGCTTTCCCGATTCCAGGCGGCCTAAAAATGTCTCCAGCTCCACCGGCAGCGGTGCTTCCAGCTCGATGGGCTTGGCGGAGAGGGGGTGGGCGAACTCAAGCCGCGCGGCATGCAGAAAGTTCCGGCCGAGCTTGAGCCGCTCCGGTTGGGCATTCCGGCGCGCGGCCTTCGATAGTGCGGCGTTGAGCGCATCCTGGTCGGTGAGCTGCCCGGCGCCGCCATAGAGTGTGTCTCCCACCACCGGGTGCCCGATGGAGGCCATGTGCACGCGGATCTGATGAGTGCGGCCGGTCTCAATACGCACGCGCACAAGCGAGAACTTTCCGAATCTGGTGGCCAACTGCCGGATCACTTCGTAGTGAGAGACGGCGGAACGGGCATTTTCGTTAGGCTGCGTGGTCATGCGGGTGCGCCGCACGGGATCGCGGCTGAGAGCGGCGGCAATGGTACCCTTCTGTTGCTTCAGGGCGCCTTCGACGAGCGCGATGTAGGTTTTTTTGACACGCCGGGCGGCGAACATGGCGCCCAGCGCCGCGTGGGCTCGATCATTCTTCGCCACTACGATCAACCCGCTGGTTTCTTTGTCGAGCCGGTGCACGATGCCGGGACGCAGCTCGCCGCCGGTGGAAGAAAGAGATTGGAAGCGATGCAGCAGAGCATTCACCAGCGTTCCCTGGTTGCGCGCGCTCTCGGTCTGGCCGGAGCCGGCGTGCACCATCATGCCGGCGGCTTTGTTCACGACGGCCAAGTCCGCGTCTTCATACACCACATCGAGCGGAATGGCCTCGGGGATGGCGCGGAGAGGCGCAGGATGCGGCTCGCCGGTGATGGCGATGCGCTCGCCGCCGCGCAGCTTGAGCGACGCTTTGGGGAGGGCGTTATCGACGAGCACGTCGCCTTGATCGATGAGCATTTGCACACGGGAACGGCTTACGGGCTGGTTGTTGGGCTCGGCGAGGCATTGGACGATGAATTGATCGAGCCGCTGTCCGCGCGCTTCAGCGGGGACATCGATCACGCGCAGTTCAGCCATGGGAAGCCTCGCTGAGGCGGCTCCGCTGGCGCAGCACCAGGGCGCCGGCGAGGACCATGAGCACGGCGGCGATCTGAGGGCCATCGAGCACGCCGCGCAGGACCAAGCCGCGGCCCTCCGGATCCCGCCAGAGCTCGGTCAGGTAGATCGCCACGCCTGCCCCCAGCAGCCAGAGCCCGGCGATGTCACCGGATTGGCGGCGTTTCGGCAGCAGAGCAAAGAGAAGGATGGCGAGCAGAAGAAAAGCGAGCGCCGCATAGGCCTGCACGGGGTGCAGCGGAACGCCCAGCGGCGTGCCGCTCCAGAGCGTGGCCCAGGGGCTGGTGTAAGTGACGGCCCAGGGCAGATGCGGCCCGGCGGCGACGCCGTAGCCGGAGCCTGCCAGCAAGGCGCCCAGTTGCTCGAAGACAAGTCCCAGGGCGAGCGGGGGGGCGAGTGCGTCGGCTGTGGAAGCGAACGGCATCCGGTGGGAGCGCGCATACCAGGCCGCGCAGCCAGCGCCGGCCAGGGCGCCCGCGCCGGCCACGAGCGGGTGATGGATCATAGCCAAGCCCAATGTCCAGACGGGATGACGGCGCAGCACGCTCCAGTTGGCGGCGACCAGCAGAAGCCGCTGGGCCGCGAGCGCCGCGCAGAGGGCGACCACGGAGAGATTCCACATGCGCCCCGCGTGCAGGCCGACGATGCCTGCCGTGCGCTGCGCCGCGGCCAGCGCCAACAACATGCCGAGAGCGGCCATCGCGCCATAGGCGGGAACGAGAACCGGTCCGATGTGAAAGAGGACTGGATGCACTGAGGACCTGTGAAGAAGGATACGCGATTGGCCGGCGCGCTCAGGAGAAGCGTTTGGGCGATGAGGATGGACGGGAAGAGAACGATTCGGGAAGAGTAGAAATCCGGCCCGCTGGGCCGTGGGCAATGCGCCGGTGAACCCGTCCTAAGACGGTGGAGCTCTCCGC
Organism: Occallatibacter sp.; assembly: GCA_036489815.1. GTDB lineage: Bacteria > Acidobacteriota > Terriglobia > Terriglobales > Acidobacteriaceae > Telmatobacter. Next base: position 103,158 of record DASXFB010000125.1, read on the forward strand.
GGTTCATTAGGCATTCCGGACTGGCGGACACGGCACACAGAACCGATTTTTCGAGTCGAGCCCCTGTTCAATGAATGTTGGTTCAACCAGCGTTGATCA
>DASXFB010000140.1:0-48391 GCA_036489815.1 Occallatibacter sp.
CGCACCCGCCACCAGCGACAGTTGCACATTGTCCCAGTCCGCGCCCACCGTGTTATCCACCACCGCCCAGCCCTGCACAATCGCTTTTCCATCCGCCTCGCGCGGAAAGACCATCCGGTAGGTCGATTTCCAAACCGGCACAGCGCTGATGTAACTCACCTGGAGTTGCCGTTCGCCGTGCCCCAGCGCATCGAGCGTGAGATGCCGCTCCTGCTGGTTCTGCGCCGACGCGATGATTTCGAGATAATCGGTGAATTGCTTTTCCAGGCCCGCGTCAAGCATGCGCACCGAGACGGCATCCGTCAGCTCCGCCGTGCGCAGCGCGCCCGCATCCGTCTCGACGATCAGAAAGTAGTGGTCCTCCGAGCTCACTCCGTTCTTGTCCGTCTCCTTGCGGAACTCGACGTTCACGAGCCGGCCCGTGAACGCAGCGCCCGCGCCCATCACCTCTATGCGCTGCCCGCGCAGAGCCTGGTAGACGGCCGTGGTCGGCGGAAAATCCTTCAATCCCAGCGCGAGCGTCTGCAACTGCTGCTCAATGGGCGTGGTGGAGTTGTAGTCCACATCGGCAATATGCCCGCCGCCCTGATCGAGCACCGTGAGCGATTGCAGCACGTCATTCAATTGCGAAGAAGTGAAATCGATGGCCACGCGTTGATTGCCGCTTACCGTGCCCGCGTGCTCAAAGTAGCCCACGCCGTTCTTGTAAAGTACGACCTTGCGCACAGGAAGATCCTTGACCGGCGGCGGAGACGTTTGCGCGAGAGGGCGCGAGGCGGCAGCGGGTCCAGCCGCATGCCGTGGCGCGGACGCTGCGCCCGTTTGGCCGATACCCGCGAAGGGGACTGTCGCAAACGTGAAGGCAACGAGTGACGCTCGGAACACAGGGCGCATAGATTCTCCGGGAGGGTCGCACACCTGCGATCCCTCGGTACTGAAACAATCGTCGCGATTCTTCGAGGAGAGGCGCTATTACCTTGGACCGCGCAAGACGCCAAAAGGTTCCCGGCGCGCCGCAATCTTCTCCGCGGTGCAGCAGTTCGAGGGAACCGGGCGATGGCGCCGTGATGTTAATCCCCGGCGATGCGGCGCAACTGCCCCAGGTGATTCAAGTCGTGGCCGGCCATCGTCTCCACGATGGTTTGAAAGGTCATCGCCCCGCGCTCGGGATGAAAGGTGGGCCTGTTTGCGGCGTCCGGCAACGCAACTTCGAGCAGCCGCAGATTCCAGCCCCGCAATGCGGCAAACACCTCCAGCGCATGGCCCGCGTTCACCCCGCGATAGGTCGCCGCCCATCTGTCCTGATCGAACGGCTGGAGCGTCGGACCCTCTTCGGCCAGCGTTTGCCGCAGCCGGAAGCCGAAGACCAGCTCGCAATCGGCCAGATGGCAAAGAATCTCCGCGGGGCTCCATTTTCCCGGCGCGGGCGGATTCGAAAGATTTTCTTCGCCGATCGCCGCCAGCACCTCCGCCAGCGCGGCCGGCGTCGTGGCCAGAATCGTCTCCGTCGCCCGGCCATCCAAAAAACTCTCGTACGGATTCATCTCGCTCATAGCATCCCTCTTCAAAGACTCTTGCAAAGCTGACTACGGCCCATGGATTCACGATCTCGACTCCCCGATCTATGATCTCTGATCAGGGTCTTACAGATACTCTTGCACCATCCGCTGCCATGTCGGCCAGTCGTGCGCGTTGTGTGAGTCCCAGATATAAAGGCGGTGCGGAAGCCCCTTCGCGTCGAAGATGCGATCGAGGCTTTGATTCTGGCCCAGGCACTGGTCGTCCCATCCAGTGGCGAGAACGTAGCTGTTGCGGCGGTAATGGTCGAAATACCACGGGTCGCTCAGATTCGGCAGGTAGTGAGTGGGCAGGTTGAAATAGCAATCCTCATCGTAGTAGCCGTCGAGAAAGTTGGAGAGATCGAACGCGCCCGACATCGAGAGCATTCCGGTGACGAGATCTGGATGCCGCAATGCGAGGTTCGCCGCGTGGTACCCACCGAAGCTGCATCCCAGCGCCATCAGCCGCGCATCCTCATTCTTCTGCCTGACCAGCGGCACTACTTCGTTAAGAAGATAATCTTCGTACTGCATCTGCCGGACGATGCGCCGGCGCGGCGAAACTCTCCGGTTGTACCAACTCTCCATGTTGACCGAATCGACACAATAGAGCTGCACATCGCCGCCGTCGATCCGGTCCGCGAGCGCACCTACCATGCCCCGGTCTTCAAACTCGAAGAATCGACCTCCCGAAGTGGGAAACACCATCACCGGCAATCCCCCATGGCCGAAGACCAACAACTCCATCTGCCGTCCAAGCCGGCTCGAATACCACGTGTGGTACTCACGATTCATGGGGTTTGCGCGCTCCGCGTCAGATTCCTGATACTGTAACAGCCCGAGGCGTTGCTTTCTCCGTCCAGGATCGCGCTGCGTGCACCCCTTGATAGAGGGGAACTCGAAGCGCTTGAATCCGGCCCCTTTTGAGTCCGGCCAAACGACGAGAACCATGCCCAAAGAACCCCATTCCGGCTCTATGGGCGAGGTGATTTGCCTCAACTACCCACTTTCGGCGATACTTAGGTGTTGTGTCTTGCGCCATCCGGGCCGTTAGCCTGGACCGCCGTTGAGCCGGGCGCGTCCGCGTCGGCTGCAAAGACCCCAACCGATCTGAAGTTCGATTTGAAAGGAACTGTACCCGTGGTTATGATTCGTTTGGCGCGCGTTGGCGCCCGCAAGCAGCCCTACTACCGCATCGTGGTCATCGAGAAGGACCGTGCCCGCAATGGCCGTTCGATCGAAGTCGTCGGCACCTATAATCCGCGCACCAGCCCCGCCACTGTCGACCTGAAGCACGAGCGCGTGGCTTACTGGCGCAGCGTGGGGGCCCAATTCACCTCTATCGTCGAAAAGCTGGTCGCCAAGAATCCCGCTCCCGCTCCGGTAAGCGGCGAGACGGCGGCCTCGGCTGCAGCCTGATTCCCACCCGTTTTTTTCCTCCATTCCCGTTGCCGGCCGCGCGGTGTAACTCGCGCAGAGAATAGCTGACGGCGGGGTGCGGGTGCTGATACTATTCGCGCACAGCGCCAATTCCCCAATTTGGCAATGCAGCAGGTCAGGGGCAAGAACATGACCCAGGTCGATATGGTTCAAGTCGAGGAACTGGTCCGCGAGATCGCGCGGGCCCTGGTAGATGAGCCGGCAGCCGTTGAGGTCCAGTCTGTGGACCGGGAAGATAATACTGTCCTTAAGCTTCGCGTCGCGCCCCAGGACGTAGGCAAGGTGATCGGGAAGCAGGGACGCACAGCGCGCTCCGTGCGCACAATTCTCGGCGCCGTCAGCATGAAGCTCCACCATCGCTATACCCTCGACATCCTCGAAGAAGACGACGAACAGTAGGCATGGCGTCCAAGCCGGCTTTCCTAGCAACCCCGGGTCGCGATGGCCGCTGTTGAGTCAGCTCCCGGCTCAGTTGACCCCTGGGTCTGGCTGGGGCGCATTCGCCGCCCTCAGGGACGCAAAGGCGAGGTCTTCGCCGATATCCTCACCGATTTCCCGGAAAAATTTGCGGATCGACGGCGCCTGTGGCTGATCGCCGATTCTTCGGGTCAGCCGTCCGCACTGCCCGCTTCGGTCCCCGCTCCTCCAGCGCCGGTCGAGCTCCGCGCCCACTGGCTGCACAAGGGCGGCATCGTGCTGCACTTCGCCGGCATTGACTCCATCTCCGCCGCGGAAGCTCTCGCCGGCCTGGTCGTTGCCGTTCCCCTCGCGGAGCGAGCCCCCCTCGCCACGGACGAAACTTATATCGGCGACCTCCTCGGTTGTACCCTTGTCGACGTCTCGGCCGCTGAGCCCCGCGCGGTTGGCGCAATTGAAGACGTCGACCGTACCGCCGGTCCCGTTGCCCTGCTGGTCGTGCGCGGCGCCCGCGGAGAAGTCCTCGTCCCCTTTGCCAAAAGTTACCTGCGCACGATCGATCTTGCAGCCAGGCGCGTCGAGATGGCCCTCCCTGATGGGCTGATCGACTTGAACGAATCGAAAAACTCCTAGCGGATGTTTACAGCGGTTGAACCGCATTCGGGTACGCGCCGATGAGCCGTTATCATCGTCGATATGCGTTTCGACATCGTCTCCATCTTTCCGGGCTTTTTCGCGGGCATCTTCGAGCACGGCATCGTGCGGCGGGCGCGCGCGGAGGGCCTGGTCACGATCGAAATGCACGATCTGCGCGCCTTCACGCATGACCGGCACCGCACCGTCGACGATCGCCCCTTTGGCGGCGGCGAAGGCATGGTCCTCAAGCCTGAACCGCTGGCCGAGGCTCTCGCCTCGCTCGGCATTGCGCCCAAAGCAGACAGGGCATTTGCATCGGCGGAGAGATCTCCCTTCGAAGACCATTCCGGCGGTCGCGGCACGCGTGTGATCCTGCTCTCTGCGCAAGGCCGCCCTTTTACGCAAGCCATGGCGCGCGACTTGGCCGGCCTCGATCGCGTCATCATCCTCTGCGGCCGTTACGAAGGCGTCGATGAGCGCATCAACGCGCTCTATTGCGACCTGGAGCTTTCGATCGGCGATTATGTTCTGAGCGGTGGCGAGCTGGCTGCGGCCGTCGTCATCGACGCCACCATGCGGCTGCTTCCCGGCGTGCTCGGCAACGAGGCATCCGGTAAATTTGAGAGCTTCGGCGTTGCGGATGCGGAGATTATCGCCGGTCAGGAGGGTGTGCCCCGTTCCCAGCACGGCTCAGGCGGCCTGCTCGACTATCCCCACTACACGCGCCCCGCTGAATTCGCCGGCTTGTCGGTGCCTGAGATCCTGCTCAACGGTGACCATCGCCAGATTCGCTGCTGGCGCCGCGAACAGCAGCTGCGCAAGACCCTGCGGAACCGGCCCGATCTTCTGGAGCAGGCAGTGTTGAGCGCGGAAGACCGTAAGCTGCTCGAGGCCTTGCGGCGTGAAGAGCCGTAGAGCCGCTATCTTTGGGGGTCGCGCTCGGCATCGGCTTCCATGTCGGCCAAAGTGCCTAGCATGGATTGGAACTCCGCCCGTTCCTTGAGCGGTGTGAGGCGCGGGTCGGCAAGCATCTGGAAAAACCAGGGGCAGCGTCTCTCATCCGCCGCGCGCAGCTCGGCAAGGGCGGCTTCGGGTTCTCCCAAAGCAACGTACGCCGCAGACGCAAACGTGTTCATCACATAGCGCTCGCGTCCCAGCCACTGCAGCCGCTCCAGGATGATCCGGGCCTCATCGCCGCGGCCCGCCTTGGCCAGAGCGTAGGCGTGAACGGCCGCCGCGGGGTCGAAGTACGGCAGGCGCTGCGTCAGTCTATGCGCCAGCTCAAGCGCCCGCCGGTTCTCGCCCTCGAACGCCAGAAGAATGGCTCCATAGAGTTGCGCGCCCTCATGCTGGGGAAATCGTTCCAGCGCGGTCTGCGCCAGTTGAAGGCCGAGGGATGTTTCGCCCGAGAGATGGTGCGCCCAGGCCAGGCGCGCCTGCAGCCATGCTGACCAGGGATCGACGCGGATCGCGGCTTGCAATTGCTCGATCGCCTCGCCAAAGCGATGGCGGCTCAGGGCCAGCAGTGTGCGCGCGCGTGTGATCCACGGATCGTGTGGCAGATGCGCCGAACGCGCAAACAACCGCAAAGCCCCCGGCAGATCGCGATCGAAATGGAATCGTATCCAGCCGAGCGCCGGCAGCATCGTCTCCGCCCCGGCTGGGAGATCGGGAATGGCGTCGGCCGCTCGGCTCGTCAGCTCAGCCGCGACCGCTGGCGCCATGAACCCGTAGAAAGCCTGCGTCACACAGAGGTATGCAAGATTGACGCGAACCGTCAGCAGCGACGGATCGAGCTCCGCCGCCCGCAGTAGATGGTGCAATGCGTCCTGCATGCGATGGCGTTCCAGGCTCTGCCACTCGTAGCGGGCTCGTGCAAAAGTCTCGTATGCCTCGCGTTGCGCGGGATCCGGGGCCTGCGGCCGCTCGGCCGAGGCCGAAATCGACAGTCCGGACTGCGCACTTCGCGTGTCTCCGGCTCCGGTCCCGTCGATCCGGAACGTGGCCGCACGGACCAGCTCCAACTCCGGTCCCGCCAGTTGCGTTCGTTCGATGAGCCGGTCCTCGGTCCATATTTCGGCGCCGTCTGCTACACGAATCATTCTTGTGCGCAAGCGGTAATGCGACGAGATCAGGTGCAGTTCCGCCGTAAGCACCCAATCGGCCCCGAGCTGTTCACCGATCTGGTGTGGAGTCAACCCCCGCTCGGCCAGAGCGAACACGGAGTCCCGGGCGAGAACAGAAACCGTCGCAGGTTGCGCGGCGCTGAGCCGGGCCGTCGTCTCTTCAGCAATAGCGGAGCCGAGATACTCGGGGACCCCATATCCGGTGGCGACGGGAGGAATAGCGAGCCGCGGCAGACCGCTCACCCGCCCGCTCTCCAAAGGTTTCGCCTCCGCGGTGAAGCGGTAACCCCGTTTAGCGGTGAGAATGTATTCTTCCGGCTCGAGCTTCTTGCGCAGGGAGGCGATGCAGGTCAAGAGGCTCTCGGCGGGTACAGGCTCATCGCCCCAGATCGCCTGTTTCAGCTCCAGAGACGTCACAACCTGTCCCCGGCAGGCGAGCAGCAGCCGCAGCGCCGCAAGTTCCGTTTGCGGCAGGGCCACAGGCACGCCGCCCCGCGAAAGCGTTCCGTCCATCCCCAGACGGAAATCCCCAAACTGGTAGTCCGTTTCCAGTGTGCCGGCAGTCGCCGGGTCGAACCTATCCATCCGTACCAACGCATTCCGCGTGCCGTGCGCGACGGTGGACGGAAGATTTCCCCTGCGTAGCAAAGGAACTGCTCCAGCACACGCCGAGCGCGAGCCCGCATCACAAACATCTGGGGAAATTGAACGTTACTGCAACCGGTGTCCGGGCTTCTCGCCGCATTTCAGGAGGGGCTCAAGCATCTCGGGCTGGCCGTGCGCTGGGACTCATGCTCCCAGGGATCGGGTCAACCCGCAATCAGAGCATTTGACTGCAAATCTCCTCAAAAAACGCAGTGGAGCTCAGTACATTTGTATGAAGATGATTATCCATGCAGATTGGCTCAAAATGGAGGTGTTGCGCAGATTTTTCGCCATCGTAAAGTAATCTAAATAGGTTACTTTTTTACTAAAAGGTAAATAGTCCCCATAAGTTTTCCACGGGCTCAAAATCAGCCCTCGGCCGGAGCTTGCATTGCAGGACAGGGGGCGGGCTCCAGCCTGCGGTTCAGGCCCGGTCCGCGCCCCCTTTTAAGGTCCGACTCAGTATTTCGATTTGATCGCATAGGTGAGCCCCATCGTGAACTGGAAGGAGTTCGGCTTGGTGGGCGGGGTCGTCGAGAGCGGGGAGTTGTTCAGGTAGCTGTCCAGGGTGCCGATCGAGAAGCTGAAGCTCTTGTAGGCTGGGAACGCCAGCGTGTCGGTTTCATTGGCGGAATAGGCGCTGGGCGTGTTGTAGGCCGGCACGAAGGCAAGACTCTGGGCAAGCGTGAAAAGCTTGAGGTGATCCACGTAATTGATCGCGAACGTCGAACCGATCAGGTTCAAGCTCGGGCTTGGCGGAGCGCCGGGCGTGTTGATGAACTGCTGGCTCTCATACTGGAGCGTGGCCTTCACATCCAGTTCGCGCTTTGGCTTTTTTACCGCCGTCCACCCGATACCGCCGCCATAGACGGACTGCAGCGCAAGACTTTGCCCGAAGTTATGGTCGAACGCCGTCTGCGCCAATGCGTAGAAGCGTGGGGAAAAGTACTGATCGCGCTCGGCGTCGGCGTGCAAAATCGCAGTCTTGATCGGCGCCGTTCCTGGCTCGGAGATCTTGCCGAAGGAACCGCTGAAGTCTGTTGAAGTCCGGTTGCGTGGATCGAGCCACGCAACCGACGGCACCACACGCACCAGGCTCAGGCTGCCCGATGCCGTGTACTGGTCCTCGGTCGCGCTCACGATGGTCGCGCCGGCTGTCGCCTCGCCATTCCACCCGGTCAAAAAGTTTGGATTATGAAAGGCCTGCGTATCGAGCGTCGTCTGGTCAATCACATATTGCGCGTCCGCGACTGGAATGTGAGCCTCTCCCGCCGCGTTCCCTGAGTGCACCGTAACTGTCTGGTTAGCCACATCCACGCTGCCCGCCGGAATCTTACTCGCCGCTTTCTTGCCGCGCAGCTTCACGGTCTTGTCGAGCACGGCGAACTGATCTTTCGTGTGCAACTCCTTGATCTTGTCCCAGGTCAGCGTCACATCGCCGAGTGACTCGGTGTGGAAAGTGATCTTGCCGGCAACTTCGTTCACGAGCTTGCCGTGCAGGGCGTCGCCGTTGCTGAGCACAAGAAGGTCCGGTGCCGGATTCGCCGGCGCCGCCGTGGTTTGCGCCGCGACAACAACACTCCCGGCGAAGATGCCCAGCCACAGGGCCCGGCGAACGACTCGAAGAAAAGGATGAATGCGAATGAGTTTTGTCATAGCAAGAACGTCCGTCTCCATAAAATTTGTTGATTCAGATGGTTGGTAGTCCAAACGGCAATTCAGGTTTGGCCGTTCAGGTTTGGCCGTTCATAGTTGGCAATTCAGAGTTCCGTCATCGAAGCACGATGCGGCAGCTCGCCGATTTTGAGCAGCCTTGCTCTTCTCCACCCCGGCGGAATCGATTATCTGGTCTCAATCCGCAGACTCAGCGAGACTTATGGGGCGAACGTCCATGGCCCCAATGTCCCGTCCCGCATTGAACGGTTGATCTTAGACCCTAAGATGCGCCTGGTGCCGGGGAGCGTCGGGCGCACTCAACCGTGAGGTCTGCTCGTCTTCTGAAAGCCCAGCCCGCGAAAGACTATGCCGGAGTCAGGTCCGCAGCAACCGAGTCCTGCACGGGTCTTGCCCACCAAGCTCGGGGGAGGCCCTTGAGCGAGGTCTTAACCGGAACCTTGCATGAGGGCGTCAATGGGCTTTCGGCATGACCTGGGCCCGCCGTCCTCTCTTTCGATGGTAAACCGCTGAAGTCACGACGGGTGGTTACTTTCTAAAGTTTGCCGCCGGCCGGCCGGATCCAGTTCTTGCGGCTTGCCTTGACATAGACTGATGCTGATACGCAATTCACAACCTGGGGGAGTAGCAGGATGCCCAAGGCGGTTTCGTACGCACAGTGGTCTTTGGAACCCTATTGCATCGGATTGAAGTTGCGCTCGCTGCGCACGCAAAAGCGATTGACGCTTTCCCGGCTGGCCGCGGAAACCGGGCTCTCCACCGCGTTACTCTCCAAGCTTGAGACCGATCGCATGATCCCGACCCTCTCCACGCTGGCCACCATCTGCCGCGTGTACGGCGTGGGCTTGAGCCACTTTTTTGCAGAGCCGGCGCGCCACTCCCTTTCCATCACGCGAAAAGCCCACCTCCAGGCGAGCGCGCGCGGCCCCGATGCCGTAAAGGTTACCCCGCTGAACGACGCGGAAGGAGCCCACATCCGGGCGCAGATGATCGAGTTTCCGCCGGGGGGGGCGTCGGTGGCGATGAATGCTCCGCGTCAGGCCAACGGCCTGCTCTACGTGCTTGAGGGCAAGCTTCGTCTGGACGCAGGCGGCCTGCACGAGGTGCTCGAAGCCGGCGACTGCATTTGCATGGAGAGCGAGATGCCCCTGGCCTGGAGCGCCGCCGACAAGCGCCGCTGCCGTGTTCTGGCGGTGTTGCCCGCCGCGCCGGCGCACACCTGAGGCTTCGGCCGAGCTCTGGAGGTGATGGTGAGTTTGAAGCGCCGCGCACTCCCCTGCAGTTTGCCGCTTCCTGACCCAGTCTGTAGGATGGTTAGCGGCGTTTTCGGAAATCATAAAGCCTCTCCAGATCGGCGCAAGGTCGTCTCTTCGACTCAACTGCGTGCCCACGGCCAGCGGCAACTCCGAAAGCTAGTTGAGACTTCAAGGGAAAACAGACCATGCGACCGAACTTTCCTTTGATGAGAGCGACTCTGACCGGTGCGTTAGGCGGTCTGCTCTTCGGCTTCGACACGGTTGTTATCTCCGGCGCGATCGATTCGCTGGTCCGCTTGTACCACCTGAGCCCGCAGGCGAAGGGCCTTACCGTGGCCATCGGCCTGGTCGGAACGGTGATTGGCGCGCTGGCCGCTGGACAGGTGGGCCAAAGGCTCGGCAGCCGCGAGACCCTCCGCATCACCGCCCTGCTTTACGTGGTCTCCGCGTTCGGCTGCGCCCTCGGGGTGAGCTGGACCTCCTTTATGGTCTTCCGCTTCATCGGGGGGCTCGGCATTGGCGCTTCGTCTGTCCTGGGACCTGTCTACATCGCGGAGCTGGCGCCGGCGAAATGGCGCGGCCGGCTGGTGGCCGTATTCCAGCTCAACGTAGTCTTCGGCGTGATGGCGGCCTATATGTCGAACTACTTCATCCGCACGCTGCAACTGGGCGCGACCGAATGGCGCTGGCAGGTGGGAGTTGCCGCAGCTCCGGCGATCCTGTTCCTGATTCTGCTCTTCGGCATCCCGCGCAGCCCGCGCTGGTCGGCCTCCCGGAATCGGAATGACGAGGCACTTGCCGTACTCGAGCTCATGGGTGAGCCCAACCCGCGGGCCGAGCTCGAAGACATCCGTGCCGCCCTGGCACAGGAGCATGCGTCGGCTCACGAGCCCGTCTTCCGCTGGAAATATCGCTATCCGCTCTTCCTCGCCATCAGCATCGGCGCCTTCAATCAGCTCGCCGGCATCAACGCGATCCTCTACTACCTGCCGGACATCTTCGCCTCCGCCGGCTTCAATCAGCTATCGAGCGACGCGCAGTCCATCGCCATCGGCGCCACGAACTTCCTCTTCACCCTCGTGGGCATGGCGTTTATCGACAAGGCGGGACGCAAGACCCTGCTGCTCATCGGTGCTGCCGGCTGCGCCGCCTGCCTGGGCGGGGTGGCGTGGATTTTCGCCGCACAAACGCATCCCGGCGCACTGCTCTGGCTCCTCATCGCGTTCATCGCGTTCTTCTCTGTCTCCCAGGGAGCCGTCATCTGGGTCTACATTGGCGAGGTCTTTCCCACCTCGGTCCGTTCCAAAGGCCAGGGCGTGGGCAGCGCCAGCCACTGGTTCATGAACGCGATCATCGCGCAGTTGTTTCCCATAGTGGTGCATGACATGAATACAGCCACACCCTTCATCTTCTTTGCCGTCATGACCGCAGTCCAGTTCCTTGTGGTGCTCGTCGTCTACCCCGAAACCAAGGGCCAGACGCTCGAGGCGCTGCAAAGAAAGCTGCTCGGCACCACATGATCGTTGAAGCGCCCGGCTTCAGCTTGAAAGGGACGCCGCTTCGTCGATGTTTTGGGAATCAATGAAGGCCTGCCCTCAGCCTGTCGAGGGGGATCTGCGGCTCGGAATGGTTGATTCACGCCCATCCGGCCTTGAGTTTTCGCGTATTCGACCGTTGCCAGAGTGTGAGTCCTGAAAAGATCCTAATCGCTAGCCTGCTTCAAGATTGGCCCCAGCGATCCCGGATTGTCTCCTTCGGTCGGATCCACGCGGAAATCCCAGACCGTCGTGCTGATATCGCCGGACGGGAGAATCTCAACCAGCGCGTACTCGCCGCCGATGACCAGCTTCTGCTTGGGTTCGATCCGCAGCCAGTGCTTGCCGGGCATCACCGTGGCATCGGCGGGAATCACATTTTCCTGCTGCGTTGCCGTGCCGCTGGGGCTCATGTGGACGACCCCCAGAAAGCGAAAAGCCTGCCGCTGATCCAGGCGCACAATCGCGAATCCCGATTGCGCCGAATGCGCGCCGTGCCTGCCGGCGCCGTCTGCTTTCGCCGTGCTCGTGTTCACCGTCATGGGATGAGATAGAACCGGCTCGGTCATGTCATTCACGCCGAGTGAGACATAAAAGTCCGGCTGGCTCACGTGCAGATGAATCTTGGCATGGGCGCCGGACAGCTCCATGTTCGCCTTCTGGCCGGCCATCGGATTCAGGATGCCAATTCCATGGCGGGTCTTCGCGTCCACGTCGACATCTTTTTGCGGCAGCTCCACCAGCTCCGGCGTTCCCTGAAACGTATCCAAGACGAAGACGCCCTCCTGGTCCGGCAACTCCAGCCCTTTGGCGACCTCCGGCATGCGCGCCGTCTCTTCATTGCGCTCGTCGGACTCTTCCTTGTCGATGTCCTCAGCCTCTTTCATCGCCGGAGAAGGCTGCTCGGCCGCCGCGCTGTGGTCTCGTTCCCATCGGCGCGTGGCCTCCCAGTCCACCAGGTCCGCCGGAAGCTCCTCCCAATCGCCGCGCTCCTGCGACAGATAGCGCACGCGGTCGCCGGCGATCTGATACTGGCGCACGACCTGGTAGGAGCCGTCTTTCAGGATCAAGCGGTGGTTCCTGCTCATCCCCGGCGCGTCCGGTTTGAGCGGCAGCGGCGTGGAGCTCTGCGGGGGCGTGGAATTCCTGGTTGGCGCGGTCTGGCTTGTCTGGGCCTGCAGCGCCAAGGTTCCCGCGACGGCGAACAACGCTATCGCCCAGCGAGCCGCCGCCAGAAATCGCAAGTAGAAAGTCCGCACCATGGCCACCTAAGTTTAGACGAACCGGAACTGCCTGCGTTGGCATAACGCCCAAGCAAACCGGGAGATCTCAGCGCCCTTCTACCGCCCGTAGATAAGCCTGGCAAATTTCATCGCCGAAGCAGGCAAAGATCACCTTTTCGATCCCATCGTTCACGCCGAGCTCGGCGCGGATCGCGCGCACCGCAATCTCAACCGCCTGCGGAATTGGATACCCGTACACGCCGCAACTGATCGCCGGAAACGCCAGCGACTTGAGCCCATGCTCGCGCGCAATCTGAAAACAGGACCGGTAACAGCCTGCCAGCAATTCCGGCTCATTGCGGCCGCCGCCGCTCCACACCGGGCCGACCGTGTGGATGACATGCTTCGCCGGCAGCCGGTAGCCGCGCGTGAGCTTTGCCTGGCCCGTCGGGCAGCCGCCGAGCGTCCGGCACTCGGCCAGCAGCTCCGGCCCCGCCGCGCGATGAATCGCGCCATCCACGCCGCCGCCGCCCAGCAGCGACTCATTCGCCGCGTTCACGATCGCATCCACGGCAAGTGTCGTGATGTCGGCCTTCATCACGGAAATCCTGTCCATCGCCCCGCGTTCTCCCTCCGGCTTCGATACTGCTTTCAAACCATGATAGTTAACTCCGCGGAATCTGCCCCGTTATCCTCAGCCGCCGGAATTTTCGCTTCCGTCGAATCCAGACTTCTGCCATACTTGATTGTGCCCATCCGGTACGTCCCAACCCAACAATCCAAAAATGAGGTCGCCTCGATGTCGGCAAAGTATGTCTTTGTAACGGGCGGAGTCGTATCCAGTTTAGGCAAGGGATTGGCAGCGGCTTCCATCGGCTGCCTGCTGGAAAGCCGCGGCCTGCGCGTCAACATGATGAAGTTCGATCCCTACCTGAACGTCGATCCAGGAACCATGTCGCCCTTTCAGCATGGGGAAGTCTTTGTCACCGACGACGGTGCTGAAACCGATCTCGACCTGGGCCACTACGAGCGGTTCACCCATGCGCCCCTCTCGCGCGACAACAATCTCACCACCGGCCGCATTTACGAGCAGATCATTTTGAAGGAACGCCGCGGCGACTACCTGGGCAAGACCGTCCAGGTCATTCCGCACGTGACCAATGAGATCAAAAACGCGATGCGCAAGGTTTCGTCGAATGGCGCGGACGTGACCATCGTCGAGATCGGCGGCACGGTGGGAGACATCGAATCGCTGCCGTTCCTCGAAGCCATTCGCCAGATGCGCCAGGAGCTGGGCCGCGAGAATACCGTCTTCGTGCATCTCACGCTCATTCCTTGGATCGCCGCCGCGCAGGAGCTCAAGACCAAGCCGACACAGCACTCCGTCAAGGAACTGCTCTCCATCGGCATCCAGGCCGACATTCTGCTCTGCCGCACTGACCGCAACCTGAGCCGCGAGATGAAGCAGAAGATCGCCGCCTTCTGCAACGTGGAAGAGCGCGCAGTGGTCGCAGCCAAAGATGTACCGTCAATCTACGAAGTTCCGCTGGGCTTCGCGCAGGAGGGCGTGGACGCGCTGATTCTCAAATACCTGCACAAGGAAGCACCGGAGGCCGACCTGGCTCCGTGGAAAGATCTCGTCAATCGCTGCTACCACCCGAAAGACGAAGTCTCAATCGCCATCATCGGCAAGTATGTCGAGTACGAAGACAGCTACAAATCGCTCAAGGAAGCGCTCACGCACGGCGCCATCTCGCAAAATCTCAAGCTCAGAGTCACCTGGATGGAAGCCGAAGGCTTGGAGTCGCAATCTCCCGACGATCGAAGCTATGAAGCGCAGCTGGAAGGTTTCGACGGCATCCTCGTTCCCGGAGGTTTTGGCAAGCGCGGCATCGAGGGTATGTTGAACGCCATCCGCTACGCGCGCGAGAAGCAGGTGCCCTACTTCGGGATCTGTCTAGGCATGCAGACCGCCTGCATCGAGTTTGCCCGCAACGTCTGCGGCCTCAAGGATGCGAACTCGAGCGAGTTCGATCCTGCCGCGCAGCACCGCGTCATCTACAAGCTCCGCGAGCTGCTCGGCGTCGAAGAGATGGGCGGCACCATGCGCCTCGGCGCGTGGACCTGCATCCTGCAGGAGGATTCCCTCGCGTCCAAAGCTTACGGCGGAGCTACGGAGATCAGCGAGCGTCACCGCCATCGCTACGAGTTCAACCGCGAGTACGAGGCCCTGCTCACCGGCGGCGGCCTGCGCCTAAGCGGCACCACCCCCGACGCAACGTATGTCGAGATCGTCGAGATTCCCGGCCATCCCTACTTCCTGGGCTGCCAGTTCCATCCGGAGTTCAAGTCGAAGCCGCTTGAGCCGCATCCGCTGTTTCGCGAGTTCGTGACCGCCAGCTATGCCAACCGGCAGAACCGCGCCGCAGCGATTGTGAAACACGCTAACGAAGCGATGGCCTGAGGAAGCGGAATCTCCATCCCTCGCAGAGCGCTGGCAACGGGGAACCGTCGGACACGGCTGCCAGTCCCGCTCCGCGCGGCTTTGGATTTCGCGCCGCCGCTATGCTATATTTTCAAGGTGTGGGAGGAGTTTTCCTCTCCCGCGGAGACCGCTGATCCACCCCTCCATGCGGTTTCCTCCAGCCCTCTGGACGCGTAGCTCAACTGGCAGAGCATTCGGCTCTTAACCGACAGGTTGTAGGTTCGATTCCTACCGCGTCCACCAATCCATTCAACAATTTAGAGCAGGCAGCGCGAGCCAAAAATGGCGAAGTTGGGCCCATCGTGACCATTTTTGTGCCCATCGCGCTTCAAGATGCTTCGCATTCGTTATCGCTGAATCTCGAAGTTGCGTAATCGCTGGACGCATCGAATTGCTTCTCAACCGACGAATTTGAGAGCGCGATAATTTGCGCGAATTCCCCTTCTGCTTCATCGTCCATTCGCGTTCGACGTGTATCGCAGGCATTCCTCGCAGAGCACATCGCCAACCTTCAAACCGTCTTTGTGCGCGCCCTATCCGATCCTCTCAAGCCCGTCGACCCAAAGGGGCGATGGAAACCGAATGCCGACGGTTCAATCTTTGAATACTCGCTGGACGGAAGAGAAGGCTGAAACACAACTCTGACGATGTGCCCTTCGCACATCACCCACAAATGGGTGCGTAAGGTAACGTGAGCAGAACCACCTGTGGGAGAGTCAGACTCAGTGGCCACAGCAAGACCCTTCGATCTCGGGAAAATCTCCCCCCATCGGCGCTGGCCGGATGTGCTGCTTCATACTTGGGTCTCGAGCTATCATTCGGAAAATCCGAATGATAGACCCATGTTTATCTAACAATCCTATATCTCCTTCACGCGTCTATATAAATGTGCGAGGCCCTTGGGGGCACGCGAAGGAAGGAAGGACAGATCATGGTTGCCATAAGCCCGAGCGGAGTTTGGCGAACCGGCGGAGAGGCCATCGCAATTCTGGAGCAGTTACCAGTCATCGATCGCCTGTGCCCTGCATTGTCAAGAGCAATCGAGAAGGAGATTGTGAACCGGCCGCATTCGGTTGATGGCGATTCTGTTCGCCGGCACTCTCGACCCCGATGGCGCGTCTCAGGGATGCGCAACCGAACTCCTGGCATCAGGGCTCCGGCCGAGGGCGAGCGGCAGATCCTTTATGCGCCTCACAGCGTCGACGATATGTCGGAACGGTTGTGAAAGAGAGGCTCTCCACTTTGGAGACGCCACACACGAGGTTATAACGCTAGTTTTCACGAAAGGGAAACCGAAGGAGCTATGACATGAAAAACCTTCTTGCTGTATTGTCTCTGGCTGCGGTGATGGCAGTGCCCGCAGCTTTTGCCCAAACCGATGGTCAACTAAAAACTGAGGTACAGAAGGCGCTCAGCAATTCGAAATTCAAGGATGTCCAGGTCACCGTGCAGCAAAAGATCGCGACCTTGTCCGGGACCGTCAATCTGTACGATGTCAAGCATCAGGCCGAACAGCGCGCTAATCGCGTAAAAGGCATCGATGCCGTCCGGGACAGCATCACGGTTGCGGGAACAAACCTCTCCGACAGCCAACTTCAGGAAAAACTGGTTGGAGCAATCTCCTATGACCGTGTCGGCTACGGCACAACGCCCTTCAACTCGATCTCGGTTGAGGTGCAGAATGGAATTGTCCGGCTAGCCGGGTTTGCCTATGGGCCGGTCGATGCCGATTCGGCGGCGGCCATTGCTGCGAATACCGCAGGCGTCAGGGACGTGGTCAACGACATCGAGGTCAATCCTGTCTCGCCTATGGACGACGGTATTCGCATTCGGGTTTTTCGGGCGATCTATGGCTCCACTTCGCTGACCAAGTATGCCATCGATCCCGCAAAGCCGATTCGTATCCAGGTGCAGAATGGAAATGTCGCACTTTATGGCGTTGTCGACAGCCAGGCTGACCGTGATGTCGCAGGCATTCGCGCTAATGGGGTGGCCGGCGTCTTCAGCGTCACGAACCACCTGCAAGTGACCGACGCTCCAACAGGTCTCTAAATCGGAGAGTCGTCCCGGCGCCCCGAGGCTTGAATGCCTCGGGGCGCTCTAATTTCCGGGTCATTCGTTATGGTCACGAATCTCGTCGCGCACTATTTCTTGTGTCGCTACTTTCCGATCCGTCCAGAATTTGCCATTGCATATTGCCTCTTCGTAACCAGAGCCATATGAGTACCTGGCTGCGATGACTCCCAGTGATAGAAGAATGGGGATCGTAAAGAAAGGCGCCATGCGCATCTTAGCCCAACAAAGACGAGAATAGCCGCAGGGGATACAGGCGATCCAGGAAGCCTGCCAACGGAAAGTAAAGCGCGCAGACCGAGGATCGAAAATACGTTCGATGTGAATTCGATGGAGAGGTGCCGGGTGACGGCATTGGGCTAACCGCCTTCCGTAAAGCTGCGGGTAGCCTGTGCTTTTCTTTCTGCCTGCGATTCTCTGCCAGGTTCGACAAGACACCCATGCCGATCTGGACTACTCTCAGCGTCCCGAGAAAATCCGGACCTCGGGCTCAGGTGATTTTCCGTTTCTGCACTCGGCAAAATCAGGACTTGTTCTCTTAGCTTGTTTGTATGGAATATGGATATCGAAGTCTATGAGAAAGATCATTCGGAAAAGCCGAAGGATTAATCTAAACTTCAAGGAGTCGTAAGAACTCGCGGTGCCCTGATTGCGGATCGGTAAGCGGCCACCGTTCCTTACGGGGTGTTCTATTTCTGGGAGAGCGAATGGAATGGCTTAACTATCATCACCTTTTGTACTTCTGGACGGTAGCCCGTGAGGGCACGATCTCTCGGGCCAGTGAAACCCTGCTTCTGGCTCAGCCCACGATCAGCGAGCAGATTCGCAACCTCGAAGGGTCGCTCGGAGTCAAACTCTTTCAGAAGCAGGGACGGCTGCTTGTCCTCACCGAACAGGGACGAATCGCTTATCAATACGCCGATGAGATTTTTTCGCGGGGACGCGAGCTTCGTGATGTGCTTCAGGGGCGGGCGGCTGGACGATCGGCACGCTTTGTTCTTGGCATCGCCGATGTTGTCCCCAAGATGATTGCCTACAGCTTGATTCTTCCCGCTCTCAAGCTACCCGATCCGATTCGAATCATCTGCCGCGAGGGAAAGCCCGACAAGTTGCTCTCGCAGTTGGCCATCCACGAGGTCGATCTCGTGATCTCGGATACACCTCTCGATCCGGCGATTCGCGTCCAGGCCTATAGTCACCTGCTGGGCCAGTCGGGGTTGAGCTTCTTCGCAAGTCCTCGAATCGTAAAGAAATGTAAGGGACGGTTTCCGGCCTGTCTCGACGGTATGCCTTTCCTGTTGCCGGCCGACAATACGAACCTGCGGCGGTCGCTGGACCACTGGTTCGAAGTTCAGGGTGTACGGCCGGATATCGCGGGAGAATTCGAGGACAGTGCACTGGCGGCTGTCTTCGGCGAAGCTGCTGTAGGGGCCTTCGCCTCTCCGACCGCAACCGAAGCACAGGTGAAGCGCCAATACGGTGTTTCCCTGCTCGGACGCACTCGGGACATCACGGATAGCTTCTATGCCATCTCTCTCGACCGGCGATTGAAGCATCCCGCCGTCCTGGCAATTTCGGAAGTGGCGCATTCGACTATTTTCCGAAGATAGGCGCGGACAAAATGTGGACCTGATCTACTTCAACGAGAAGCGGCTCGACGTGTCTATTGCGCTCAAAGTACGCCAGTCGTTGGCGGCAAGGATGCGGGCGACTCACGTATCCCCTCTATAGACCGGTATCCAAGGCTCAGCGCAAGCAACGACTAGTTCGGCCTGTTCCAAGCGAAGAAACCACAGCAACGTGAACCTCAGCTGTTGCCAACAGAGCTTCCCACGTTTCCAGATGCTAACGGTGGAAACACGTATCGGCGATGACGTACTCATTAACGCGCGGTTGCCATCGGAACCAGAGAATCGCTGAAGCCAACCGTGCGCGAAATGGTGAAGTCTGTACCCTCCCCCTCCCACCATGGCAGAAAGACGCCGGACCCGCCGGTTTCTCTCTCGCTTCTCCGCACGGTGGCTCGATCGCGACGGGGGAACCCGCGTGCGCTCAGTCGATGATTTCGGCGCCTCCTTCGATCTTGTGGCGTTCGATCCTGTGCCGCATCTGTTGCAGTTGTTCGATCGGGTGCCCCTGCCACTTCGTCACCTCTCCGACCACACGCAGCGGATCGCGGGAGCGGTAGGAGAGAGTTGGATTTCCGGGAAACTTCTTGTCCGTCAGGTTGGGGTCGTCGACGATTGATCCGGTTGGCTCGACCAGGTAGATTCTCTCCGGCCCATCGCCAGCGGCCAGTTCTGCGCCCCAGATGGCGGCATCGAGCGTACCCGTGCAGTACACCCAGGACAGCGGTTTCCCTTCGCTGTAGTTCGACGTGTATCCAATCCCGATCAGATCTCCGTGCGCGAGATCGGCACGGGTTCCGTGGAAAAACTGCTGGCGAAACTTGCTTTCAATTGCCGACATAGCTCTGCTGCTCCCTGTTAAGTAATCAGTAACGCAACTCGCCCGATAATGAGGAACGACAGGGGCTTGCGGCAAGCCCCAGATCGCCTGATATCCTGAAAGTGGGGAGAGGTAGAGACTTCCTTCCCGCTCGCCCGGTTAACCTTCGGTCGCTCATCCTCCAATCAACCGAATTGTTGAGGTTAAGGCAGTTGCAGGTCTGTTCTGAGGGACCGGCTTCTTTTCAGGAATCCGCGAACTGCTGTTTCTCGATCGATGCATTCAGGCCGAGGCACTCATTCACAGCTGCTTACCTATGTTCGGGATTACCCCTCGAAAATGCGCATGCGATTTTCACGCGAAGACAGACATCAACTGGACTCGGCTCGTCTAACATGATCTGAGGATCTGATGCCTTTGCCAAGATGGTCTTCATTCTTCGGAGGAATTCGACTTTCCATGGCGCTTCCGCGCTTACAGCATCTCGCATTGATCGCGCTTGGTTTCGCCTGCGTTGCCACCTATGCCGCCGAGATGCGTACGCCGACCCAAGAGGGTATTCTCTACGGAACCGCCGATGGCCAACCTCTCACGATGGATTACTACGCGCCGAAAGGTGCTGGGATTCATCCGATCGCGATTATTATCCACGGCGGAGGGTATCACGGCGGCGACAGCAAGAGCGGCAGTGAGGCCTACGTCGCCGACTTTCTCGCTCCCGCGGGCTATGCGGTCTTCTCCGTCAACTATCGTCTCGCCCCGAAGTACCCCTACCCGTACATGGTCTATGACGTGCAGCGCGCCATCCGCTACATTCGTTATCACGCTCACGATTGGAGCGCAGATCCCGACAAGATCGCTCTCGTCGGTGGCTCGGCCGGCGGCTATCTCAGCAACATGGTCGGCTTGCTCAATGCGCCCGGCGACCCACATGCTGCCGATCCCGTCGACCGCGTGACTGCAAAGGCGCAGGCCGTGGTGAGCCTTTACGCGCAAAGCAGCTTTGAGTTTGTTCCCCTCAATGCGGACGTGCATCGCTTCCTTGATCCATTCATCGCGCAGAAGGGCGAGAAGGAAGCAATTCGCGAAGCCTCACCCATCACGTACGTCTCGAAGGCCGACCCGCCGTTTCTCGAGATTCTCGGCGACCACGATGAATACATCCCCATGTCGGAAGCCACCAATCTGCAAGTTGCGCTGCATGCGGTTGGAGTGCGCTGCGATATCATCGTCATCCCCGGCGGCAAGCATGGCACTGGTGGATGGAACAAGCTACCCAATGTACCGGACTGGGAGCGCCAGATGACGGAGTGGCTCAATTCACGGCTACATCATCGCGGACCAATCGGCGATGGCATCCGGCCGCGGCTGACGACCTCTGCGCCATGAGTCGAGTGCCGTGCTCCCGCTTGCGCGGTGGTAAAGTTCCCACTTGGGTCGGCTCGATGAACATAGGCGACTCGCAGACTGCCTATCGTCCTCGGAAGTACCCCCCGAGCCGGCGCTGCTTGCGTAATCTGGCGATTGGAATATGAATGGTCGGATAAGCAGATTTGAACTGCCGATGGCTCGGCTTCGCCTCGCGCCCCTCGCAGGCTGGACTGGGGCGCATGCGCTGTGCTGCTGCGCAGGTTGGGGTGCTTCGCGGGCGGCAGTTCTTTCCTGCCTTCGAGAAGCTTCTCCACTGGATTGAAATATGAATGGTCGGGACGGGCAGATTTGAACTGCCGACCCCTCGCACCCCAAGCGAGTGCTCTACCAGGCTGAGCCACGTCCCGACACAAAACGAACCGGCTCGGGCGAGCCGGTTTTGGGGTCTCGATTAGTTTACACCGGAGGCCGCCGCCGGGCGGCGCGATGCACGAAGTTACACCCGGTTCTCAATGCGAGGGCGGAACATATTCCGACGGCAACGCCGAGCCCGAGCCGAAGAAGAACTCCTCCATCTGCTCGACCAGGAATTGCTGCGCCTGCGGGGTCCAGGGCTGCAGACGATACTCGTTCAGCAGCATTTTCTGGCGATCGACCCATTCGCCCCAGGCCGCCTTGGAGACGTTCTTGTAAATCTTCTGGCCAAACTCGGAGTCGAAAGGAGGCTCATCCAAACCCTCCATCTCTTTTTTGAAGCGAACGCAAAAAACGGTGTGCGCCATACTTGTGCTCCCCAGGCTATTGTATGGGATGCGCGCCGGGGTTCCGGGCAGTGATTACGTCGGATAGCCATTCCCCCTTCGCGGACAAAAAACCTGCTTGACAACTCGCCATCCCCGGGATTCTCTTTATCTAACTCAGTTTCACGCCCACGCAGGCCAGGCCCCCCATCCCTCTCCTTCCATCGCCGAGCGTGGAGTTCGCGAATTTTGCCCTGAACTCCGAAGGAGCGGTCATGGCTGTCGAAGCTTCGCAATCCGGCCTGAGCGAGAATGCCGCTTCCGGCCTCGCCTACGTCACCATCATTCCGGCGATCATCTTTCTGATCGTCGAGCCGTTCAACCGCAACCCCGTGGTGCGCTTCCACGCCTGGCAGTCGATTTTCATGGCGATCGCCTGGATCGTGACGGATGTCGCTCTGGTCATTCTGGGCAGGTTTCCCTTCATAGGATGGATGACCTGGTTCCTCATGCCGCTGGTGGGACTCGCGTTTCTCATCCTCTGGATCATCGTGCTGATCAACGCATTCAACGGCAAGCGCTTCAAGCTGCCGATCGTGGGAGATTTGGCCGAAAAACAGGCCAATAGCTAGAGCCCTGCAAGGGCTGCAGCGTGCGGAGATTCGCTCCGCGCCGGTACGCGATGCCGGAGTCAGCACGCTTCCCAAGCCGACCCTGCAACGGAACCGGGAGAATCACCACTATGAGTTGACCTCGATCTCAAGGAGCTTATTGTGTCCGACTATCCGCAAATTCAGCCGACCCCCTCGCAGCCTGTCCAATCCGGCTTGTCCGATAACGCCGCCGCGGCCCTCGCCTATGTGACGATTATCCCCGCGATTATCTTCTTGATCGTCGAGCCTTATAACAAGAACTCCTATGTGCGTTTCCACGCCTGGCAATCCATCTTTCTCGGCATCGCCGCGTTTGCAATCGATATTGTGCTTTCGGTGATTCCGATCATCGGGTGGGTCATCATCCCGTTCTTCATGATCGCCTTCTTCGTGGTCTGGCTCATTGTTCTGCTTAAAGCTTCAAAAGGGCAGCGTTTCAAACTGCCGTTGCTCGGAAAATTTGCCGAGCAGCAGGCTGGCGCTTAGAACACTGAGAAGCAGTGAAGCGTGCTGAGGATGCAGGCCGCCTCAGCGCGGCCTGCCTTTTCTGCCCAATCTCTTTTTCCGTGTACGCGCCTTGGCCGGCGCCGCGTGCGGTGCGCCCGGCTTGGCGGGGGCCGCGCCGCGCCGCTTGGCCGTTCCGTGTTTGGGGGCCGGCCTTGCGGCTTTGCCGGTCAACGGAATGCCCTCTTCCACCAGCGAGAACTGCAGCCTGCGCTCCTGGGCCAGCACGCGGTCCAGGATCACATCGACGCGGTCTCCGGCGCGGAACGTGCGTCCCCAGCGCTCGCCCACGATCTCGTGCGTGTTCTCGCGCCAGGTGTAGCGGTCGTCGCGGAGAGAGTCGATCGGGACGAGACCCTCCACGAAGAGGTCGGTGAGCTCGACGAAGAGGCCGTATTTTGCGGGATTGAGGACCAGCGCGGCAAACTCTTCGCCGACTTTGTCCTGCATGAAGCGGACCTTCTTCCACTCGACCAGCTCGCGCTCGGCCTCGGCAGCGCGGCGCTCCGTCTGGCTGCACTCGTCGGCAATCTGGGCCAGCTCGGGCTCGGCAATGGGTGGCTCGCTCGCGAAGAGAGCCTCGTCGCGCCGATGACGAGCCGGCGACATGTGCGGTGCTGGAGACGCGTGCGGAATCCCTTCATGCGGGTGCGTCCACGGCGAGCTGTGCCGGCCCTCGGGAACTTCGCCGATTCCGCGCACGCCGGCGCCGAGCAGTGCTTTCGTGATGCGATGGACGATCAGGTCAGGATAACGCCGGATGGGCGAGGTGAAGTGGGTATATGTGGGCGCGGCCAGGGCAAAGTGGCCCTCGTTGATCTCGGAGTAGCGCGCCTGGCGGAGAGAACGCAGCATCAAGTAGCTCAAGATGCGCTCTTCCGGCTTGCCCTCGATGCGCGCGGCCAATTTCTGATACATCTTCGGGGTCACCGCGATATCTTCAGGCACCTCATGCTGGCGGGGATTGCGGCCGCGGCCATGCGCCTCGCGGCGCTCGCCGCGCGTCTGCACCCGCCGCACGGGTAATGCTCCAAGGCCGAGAGAATAGCCGAAGCTCGCGGCCAGCTCCTCGAACTGGATCACGCGGCGCGGCTCGGGCTTCTCATGAATTCGATAAATAGAAGGCACTCCCAGATCTTCAAGCCACGTGGCCACGCACTCGTTCGCGGCCAGCATGAACTCCTCAATCAGGCGATTGGCCCATGTGCGCCCGGCGCGCGTAACGCCGCGCATCTGGCCCTGCTCGTCAAATTGGATCACCGGCTCGGGCAGGTCGAAGTCGATGGACCCGCGCTGCTCGCGCCGCTTGTTCATCAGCATCGCGAGCTTCTTCATGCGTTCGAAGTCCGGCACGAACGACGCGTAGCGTGCGCGCGCCTCCGTATCGCCCTCGAGGATCGCATGGACGGCGGTATATGTCATCCGCGCGGCGGAGCGAATGACGCCTTCGACGATCTCATAGCTTTCGACGCGCCCTGCGGCATCGAGCTGCATCAGGCAGCTCAGCACCAGGCGGTCTTCTTCAGGGCGCAGGCTGCAGATATCGCTCGAGAGCTCCTGCGGCAGCATGGGAATGGCGCGATCGGGAAAGTAGACGCTGGTGCCCCGGAGGCGCGCTTCGAGATCGAGATCGGAGCCACTGTGCACGTACTCCGCCACGTCGGCGATGTGCACCTGCAGCTCATACCCGCCGTCCGCGCGGCCGGTGACCAGAATGGCGTCGTCAAAGTCGCGCGCGGTCTCGCCGTCGATGGTGATGATGGGCAGGCCGCGAAAGTCACGCCGCCGCATCGCTTCTTCAGAATCTAGATGGGCCACGGCGCGTGCTTCATTCAGCACGTTCTCCGGAAAGATCCGCGGCAGCTGGTGCTTGCGGATCATCATCTCCACGTCCACGCCGAAGTCGTCCGGATCGCCGAGCACTTCGATGACGCGGCCGATGGCCGGGCGCGTGACCGTGGGCCAACTGGTGATTTCAACGTCCACCACCAGGCCTTCCAGGCTCTCGTATTTGGGACTGGCGATAGCTTCCGCTCCCAGCACGCGATGCGGCGTGGAGGATTTGGTGATGGCGGGAATCTCCTGGCCGGGTGGGATGAGAATTGCCTGGGTCATGCGCTCGTCGAAGGGCACCACGCTGTGTCCCTGGGCGCGGTCGGATTTGGCGTAGTGGAAGGTGCCGACCACGGTTGGATTGCGGCGCTCGAGGATGCGCGCGATGCGGCCCTGGCAGCGCCCGTCGGCCTTCGGCGGCTCCAGCTCGACCAACACCTGATCGCCCTGCATCGCTCCATTGATTTCGTTGGGAGGAATGAATATGTCTTCCACCACGCCGGAAGACTGCCGGGAATTCGGCCGAACAAAGCCGAAGCCATCGCGGTGAAGGTCGAGCCTGCCGGCGGCCAGGTTGTCGCGCCCGTTCGCCGCCGGTCCCGTCGCCGCGCGGGGAATGCTCCAGATCTCGCGATCGAGCTTGGCAAGCTGGCCGCGCGCGGTGAGCCGCGCCAGTTGCTCAAGCAGCAGGCGCCGCTCGCGGCCGCCGCCGAGGCCCAGCTCGCGCACCAGCTGCTTGTAACCCGCTTTGCCTCCGGCCGCGTGCGCGATCCGCGCCAGCAACTCCCGATCCGTCATAGCTCAAGAGTAAAGCCGCCGGGGAAAAAACCGGGAACGAACAGGAACCACAACCGATACGTCGAAGAAACACAGTGCGGGTGCGGCGAAATCGCTCCAGGACGTCGAACGGACTGGGAAATGCCGTAAAATAGCGGCAACGCATATTTTGTGGCGAACCCGGATGGAGTTACATTCATTCTGAGGCCGCTGACGGGTTGGCCGAAGGTAAGTGGCACGGCGGTCCGCATTTTAGTTTCTTGGATTCAAGCCCTTGGCCCATTGCCTTGGCAATCTCCCCAGTCCCCCGCGGGGACAGAAAAGGAACAGATCTTGAGCGCTATGTGGAAACCCAACCAAACCGGACCGATCAACGCCACCCCCACCCCCGAGCCGCCGCGCGCCGCCCCCCAGCCCACGCCTGTCGAGGCTCCCAGCAGCGGCAGCAGCAGCGCTAGCCGCCCGCAGGCAGTCACCGGCGAGCAGGCCACCATCGGCAAAGGCCTGTTCATCAAGGGTGAGATCACCGGGTCCGAGTCGCTTTATATCGACGGCAAGGTGGAAGGCAGCCTGAATCTGCCCGGAAACCTCGTCACCGTGGGCCGCAACGGCCAGGTATCGGCCAACATTACAGCCCGCGAGATCGTGGTGCTGGGCAAGGTGCGCGGCAACGTCTCGGCTACCGACCGCGTGGATATCCGTGCGGAAGGTTCGCTGAACGGCGACGTCGCGGCGGCCCGCATCAGCATTGAGGATGGCGCGTTCTTTAAGGGCGGCATCGACATTCGCAAGCCGGATTCGAAGTCGGCGCCGGCTGCCGGACCGGAGCCGGTAAAGGCTACCGCGTAGCCGCCAGGCGGGCCGTTTCTGTGGCTCGCGTTCGAGGGCTCGCATTCA
Organism: Occallatibacter sp.; assembly: GCA_036489815.1. Classification (GTDB taxonomy): domain Bacteria; phylum Acidobacteriota; class Terriglobia; order Terriglobales; family Acidobacteriaceae; genus Telmatobacter. The sequence continues at coordinate 26,293 of DASXFB010000140.1, forward strand.
GGGTCTGGTGCTCAGTGCTCCTGCTCAGGCGCTCCCGCTACGGCGGGGGCGCTGGGCGGCGAGCTCACCGCCTTATTGCAGCCCGAGCCGCTTCCTGGCCACCCTGGGCAGCGCCGAGCCGGTCTTTTCGAGAATCCACTTGGCGATGGCCAGCCACGCAAGAGAGCCCACGACGAGGATCGCCACGTCTTCGAGCCGTGCCTGCCGGCGCGGCGCAACCTGCAGATGGCCGAGCAGGCCGTTGAATCCCCAGCCAAGCACCGCCACCGCTCCTCCCCCGGCCAGACCTGCCAACAGGCACCGGCCCATCTCGGCAAGATCCAGGCTGGCCAGCGAAACCATGCGGCGCTTGTGCAGCAGCAGGGCAATGAGCAGGGTTTGCATGGCAATGCCAATATCGGATGCGAAGGCCAGGCCGGTCGCGCCGCGCGCATGATAGAGCGCCGCGTAGATGGGCAGTGAGACCAGCGTGACGATGGTTCCCGCAACCATGGGAACGATAGTATTGCCCGCGGCATAGAATGCGCGTGCGTAGATAGCCTGCGCCGACCACAGAAACAGCGATAGCGAGAAAACGGCAAAGTAGACGGCGCACTCGCGTGCGTCCGCGGACGAGAAGCGTCCGCCGGTAAAAACCAGATCGATGGCAGGCTGGCCCAGGGCGATCATGCCCGAGGCCGCAAGCAACCCGAGCGAAGCCACCCGCGAAACCGAATCGGCCACGCCGGTGGCGAACTCGTACTGGCGGTTCTGCGTCCACAGGCTGGCGAAGAACGGCAACGAAGCGGCCCCGGCGGCCTGGGCCAGCATGGCCATGGGCGCGGTGAAGAGCTGCTTGGCGTAGCTCATCAGCGAGACAGCGCCCCCGATCGTCGAGGCAAAGTGGGCGATGATCCAATTGTCGGCAGTTACCAGCGAAACGCCGGCCATGAGCGGCAGCGACAGGCGCACCCACTCGCGCAGTCCTTCGTCGTGCCAGTCGAGAATCACGTGATAGCGCGCGCCGGCGCGGCGCGCAAAGACCCAGTTGAGGAGAAACGGCCCGCAAAATGCGCCGGCGACGGTGCCGACGGCCAGCGACGAGACGCCCATGCGCTTTACCAGCAGCACGCCGCCCACAATAGTGCCGAAGCCGTAGATCAGCGGCGCCACCGCCTGCACGCTGAACTGCTTGCGCACCAGCAGCACCGCGCCAAAGACGCCTCCGGCGAAGAAACAAAGCTGTGCGGGCAGCAGGATGCGGGTGAGCTGGATGCACAGCGCCGCTTTCTCCCGGTCAAATCCGTTGAACCACCAGTGCACATACCAGGGAGCCAGAATCTCGGCCAGCACAATGGCGCTGCCCAGGACCAGATACATGGTGGTGAGGATCACGGAGAGCGAGCGCTCGGCCTCCGCCTCGCGTCCGGCTTCACGATAGCGGGTAAGGATGGTGACGAAGGTGATGGAGGCCGCGCCGCCGACCAGGAAATACGAGATCATGTCCGGCAGCACGAACGCGGCATTGAAGGCGTCCGCCGCCACTCCGCGGCCAAAGAGCCAGACGATATACTTCACCCGCACCAGCCCGATGATGCGCGACAGAAAGGTCGACACCATGAGCACCAGAGTGGCGGAAAAGACAGTGTGCGCGTGCGAAGGGTGCAGAAGCCGCAGACCGCGCGCCCACCAGGACCCGGACCGAGACGGGGATCGAGACCCGGATCGAGCGGGAATTGGCGATCCCGGAGACGGTTCAGTTGAGGATGTGCCAGCCACTGGAGTTGATTCTATAGGGGGCTCGCATGGGGCGAAACCTTCGTAGGTTGAATCGCCGGGCGTGTATCCTTTTCGCATGAAACTTCGCGGGCAGCGGTTTTTGTCTTGCTTTGGACTGTTTTTGGGGCTAGGCGTTGCCGCCGGCAACGGCCGGACGATCCACGCCGAGACGGGCCAGGCCGAGACGGTACAGGCCCACGCGATCCACGGCCGCGGCGGGATCACGCTCGCGGCTCCTCCCGAGGCTGAGGCGGCGCCGGTCACCGACGACTATTTTGGAACCAAGATTGTTGACAACTACCGCTGGCTCGAGGATGCCAACAGCCCGGAGACGCGGGCGTTCATCAATGCCGAGAATGCCTACACCAACACTTACCTCCAGCAGGCGCGCATTCACGCGCAGGCGGCGGACGATCTCGACGCACTCGAAAATGTCTCCGATGCCGGCGCGCCGATTGAGCGCGCGGGCAACTTCTTTTTCGAGCGCAGGCTGGCTGGCGAGCAACAGTATTCGATCTATGTGCGCCATGGCTGGACGGGCAAGGACGAACGGCTGATCGATCCGGCGACGTTGAGCCGCGATCCGAATACCTCGGTCGGCCTCTACGATATTTCCCGCGATGGAGTGCTCTTGGCCTATGCCGTGAAACAGGGCGGCGCCGACGAGAACACGATCCGCATCTTCAATGCGAAAACGCGCAAGACGCTGCTCGATGAACTGCCGTCGGCCCGCTACTTCAGCGTCAACTTCGCTCCGGACGGAAAGAGCCTGTATTACACCCGCGACAACAAGGAGGGAACGCTGCTCTATCAGCATGTTTTGGGAACGCGCACCTCGCGCGACACGCTGATCTTCGGCCACGAGTTTCGCGGCGAACTGCTGGGCGGCAACGATCTCTTCTTCGCCTCAATCACGGACGACAACCGATATCTCGTGATCGAGATCGACCGCGGCGTTCCCGCCAAACGCGTGGACATTGTCTATCGCGACCTGTCCAAGCCCAATTCAACCTTCGACATTCTGGTTTGGGGGCTCGATGCGCGCTTCTCCACCATCTATGCGAAGGGAGCCTGGTATGTGAAGACGGACTACCAATCGCCGATGGGCCGGATCATGAAGGCCGATCCCGGCGTCATGCCCGAGGCATGGACCACGATTGTGCCGGAAGGAAAAAACGTGATCGACGACTGGTCGATCGTGGGCGGCAAAATCTACGTGAACCGGCTGGTGGATGTGAAGAGCGAAACCGAGGTGTTCGCATTGGATGGAAAGCCGGCGGGCCAGATCGAGTATGACGGCATCGGCTCCGCCTCCAGGCTCATTGGGCGCACGACGGATCGATACGGCTTCTTGAGCTTCGAATCGTACATCGTCCCCCCTACGATTTTCCGGCTCGATACGGAGACGGGCAAGCGCGATGTTTTCTTTCAGCCCAAGGTGCCCTTCGACTCCAGTCAGTATCAGTTGAAACAGGCGTTTTATAAGTCCAAGGATGGAACGCAGATTCCCATCTTCATCGCTGGAAAGAAGGGCCTGAAGCAGGATGGAACCGAACGGCTGCTCATGACCGGTTATGGGGGATTCGACGTCAGCGAAACTCCGCAGTGGAATCCGGCCTATGCATGGTGGATGGAGCAGGGAGGCTGGTTCGCGGTGCCGAATCTGCGCGGCGGCGGCGAATACGGCGAGCAGTGGCACGAACAGGGCATGTTTGAGAAGAAGCAGAATGTCTTTGACGACTGGTTCGCGGCGGCCGAGTATCTGATCGCCAATCGGTATACCTCGCCGCAACACTTCGCCATTCGCGGCCGCTCCAATGGCGGCCTGCTGATGGGCGCTTCCATCACCCAGCATCCCGAGCTGTTTTCCGCCGTCTGGTGCGGCTATCCGCTGCTCGATATGCTGCGCTACCAGAAGTTCAAGGTGGGCTACTACTGGACGACGGAGTACGGGTCCGCGGAGAACGAAAAGCAGTTCCCGTATCTGCTCAAATATTCGCCCTACCAGAATGTCAAGCCGCGCGCCGATTATCCGGCGGTAATGTTTTTCACCGGCGACGGCGATACGCGGGTGGATCCGCTGCACGCACGCAAGATGACCGCGCTGCTGCAGGCTGAATCCAAAAGCGGCCGTCCCATCTTGTTGCACTACAGCACCTCTGGCGGCCACTCGGCCGGCGTCAGCGTCGACCAGCAGATTCAGGACTACGCAGACGAACTGACTTTTCTGTGGACAGAAACCGGACCCACGTCTGCGCACAAGTAATTGCGAGTAATCGTGTGTGGCGGGCGATGAAGTACCGCGTCTTTCCTCAGCAGTAACTTCGCGAGATGGATTACTCGCGCCTGTAACTGGGCGATGAATGCCGGAAATGCAGTTCTGGAGCGTATTACCGGCCAATCCTCTAAAAAAATTCTCACCGAGAGGCTAGCCACGATCGCTCGGGCTCGATGTGCAGCATCTAAGCCCACTGACCTGACTGTTTCGCGAATCTCATGTCAGGTTACCGTTTTTCAAGCGGTGCCGAAGCGCAATGGCCCATGTGGAGCTGATCTCGGAGAGCATCAAAGGGCGCCACGGGAGTGCGCGGCTGGCCGCCCTTACGTCCGCGGCGAGATGGGAGAGCCTGGCTGAGATGGCTGCCGGCCAACTGGAACTGCGCAGACTGCGGAACCGCAGTCCGAAGCGCGGTCCTCAACGGGTTCCGGCGAAAAACAATTTGAGAGCGTGGCCCAGCCAGCAGGATTTACTGGCGGCCCTCGAAAGACGCCAGTTCGTGCTCTACTACCAACCCGAGGTGGAGCTCGCGAGCCGTAAGATCATTGGTCTCGAAGCGTTGATTCGCTGGCATCATCCTGAACGCGGGCTGATCGCGCCTGCCGATTTCATTCCCGCCGCGGAAGAGAGCGGATTGATTCTGGCGATCGGCGTTTGGGGGCTCTCGGAAGCCTGCAATCAGATTCGGCAATGGAACCGCGCTTATCCTGACCTGCGCAGCCTGCGGGCCTGCGTCAATCTCTCTGCCGAGCAGTTTTCGTGCGCGGGACTGGCCGCCCATGTGGAGAAGCTCCTGATGCGGTCCGGCATCTCAAGGGGGCAGCTCGGCCTGGAGATGACCGAGTCCAGCCAGGTTCCCGACACGAAGATCGCTCATGAGGTGCTGAGCAGCCTGCGGCGCCTGGGCGTGTCTGTATCCATGGACGACTTCGGAACCGGGTACAGCTCGCTCAGTCACCTGCACGCGTTGCCCTTCGATATGCTCAAGATCGACCGCTCGTTTGTGAGCTGCATGGCCGAGGGCGAGCAGCCCCTGCAGCTCGTGAAGACGATCGTTGAGTTGGCGCGGGTGATGGGCATGGACGTGGTCGCCGAAGGCATCGAGACGGAGGCGCAGCACCAACTGCTGTACCAGATGGGGTGCCGGTATGGCCAGGGCTTCCTCTATGCCAAGCCCGTGACAGCCGAAGCCGTAACGGAATTGCTGCGGCTTCCGGGAAGAATTCTTCCTGCTGCGGCATAGGCTGCGTGCCGGTACTACCACAATCGGAGAAGGGCGAAGCGGAACAGGGCAAAGCGGAGCAGGGTCCGGCTGCGAAGGCCGGTTCCGATTCGGGCGCACTCCATTGCTGCTCCCATTTCGAGAATCGCTCCGTTTTCCGCCGCCATAATTCCTCAAGTGTTCTCCGTCGATTCCGATATTCTCGCCTCCATGCAGGCGGCTGAAGAAGAATTGGAAGTGCAGCGCGACGAATCGCCGGTGCCCTGGTGGGAAGCTGCGCCCTTTCAGGGTGTCGCCGGCCATCAACCGTCGAGCTTTGCGGGCGTGCTTTCGAGAGTGGTCGCGCCCGAGCCGCTGCGGGAGGGCCATGCACGCGCGTTGAGCGAAGCGGATGAGGCCGAAGATGAAGCGCCTCTCAGCTATGAGAGTGCGCTCCGTGCCCAGGCGCGCTGGCAACCCGGCCATCCGCTGGATCCCGAGACAGAACGCCACGCCAGCCAGGCCGCATTAGAGGGGTTGAGGCAGGAGGGAACTGACGATCCTCCAGGGATTGCCAATGGGCCGGCGAGTCCAGCGGATCGGATGCCACGGTGCGCCAGCGTGACGGTGCGGCTGAGCGAGACGGAGAACCGGCGCTTGAGGAAACGGGCAGCGGAGGCTGGGCTTACGGTCTCCGCCTATCTGCGATCGTGCACGCTTGAAGCGGAAACCCTGCGGGCCCAGGTGAAGCAGGCATTGGCGGATTTGCGGACGGCGTCTTCGGAAGAGGAGCCATTCCCGCATGGCCCGGAGGGGCACAAGCCGCGCCGATGGTGGCTTCGCAGGCGGCATCTCCAAAGCTCAAGCGCACAAGCTTGACGCCTCTTACTCAACCTCCAGCACCAGGCACTTCAGGTACTCAGTCTCCGGGATATTGAGGATCACCGGATGATCCGGCGCAGCACCGCGCCGCTCCACCAGGCGGACGCGGCGGGACGCATCTGCCGCGGCTGACGCAACGGCGGCTTCGAGATCGGCCCAGCTGACATGGTGCGAGCACGAGCAGGTGATGAGCAGCCCGCCCGGATTGAGCATCCGCAAGGCGCGCAGGTTGAGCTCCTTGTAACCGCGCAGAGCGCCCTCCACGGCGCGTTTGCTTTTGGCGAATGCCGGCGGATCGAGGACGATGGCGTCGAAGCGCTCGCCCGCGCTTGACCAGTCGCGCAGGATCTCGAAGGCATCGGCCTCGATCCAGTCGACCTCTGCCGCGAGTTGCGCGCGGTTAGCGGCAAGGTTCCGCTCGGCAACTTCAAGCGAGGTGCGGGAAGCGTCGATTCCTGTGACATGCTTCGAGACCCGCGCCAGGTGGAGCGCGAAGCCGCCTTGATAGCAGCAGACGTCGAGCGCGCGCTTGCCCGGCGCGAGCTGCTGTGCCCAGCGCTGTGCCGCGGCGTAGTTGGCATGCTGGTCGAGGAAGGCGCCGGTCTTCTGGCCCGCATTCGCGTCGTAATGGAAGACGAGACCGTTCAAGCGGAACTGCGTGCTGCTCTCGGGTGCGCCGGGTCCGCGGGTCCACAGCGGTTCGGTCGCCGGCGCATCGAGACCTTCGATCTCGCGCATCCGCGGATCGGGGCGCTCCAGAATGGCCGCGGGGGCGAGCTCATCCTGCAGCACACGCGCGCAGACCTCGCGGATCGCGCGGCGGTCCATGCCTTTGGTCAGGAGCTGCAAAATGACGAGATCGCCGTATTGATCCACGATCATGCCGGGCAGTTCGTCCGCCTCACTGAAGCAGAGCCGGCAAGCATTGTTCTCGGCGTCGAGCAGCGGCCTGCGCCGGCCGATGGCCTTCTGCAGGCGCTCGGCCACCAGCCGCAGCCATGCCGGCTCGTCGAGAGCCTCGCGCGCCACCAGCCGCAGGGCGATCTGGGAGGATGGGCTATAGAGCGCCGTCCCCAGCAGCAGCCCGCGGCCGTCGGCCACCGGCAGCAGCGCCGGCGGATGCGCTTCGCCGGTCTCGGGCAAGGTCATCGACTCAACATCCGAGGCGTAGACCCAGAGATGGCCGGCCCGCAGCCGGTCTGCGGCGCGCCGGTTAATTTGAGCACCGGGCTGCCTGCTCGGGGGAGTGACGGGAGCGAGCCGCCGACCCACCTGCCGCGCCGGTTCCGCAGACCGCGGATCGGGCCGTTTGCGTTGCTTTGCCATAGGCTCCCTTGTTTCTTCGAAGCAGCGCAGCCGGGATCGGGTGGGCGGCCGGCTATTTGACCTGGATCGTCTTGAGGAACTGGCTCAGGTTTGCGATTCTGAGCTGTCTTTCGTTGGGCACTCAGGTTCATCGTACCAAACACCGGCTCCAAGCCGGCATATCCGCGAAGCGTTGACGGGGACCCGCGTGGCGGGACCATCCGGTGCCGGCAGAGGTACTTCGGCGAGCCGGCAGGACGGAGTGCTTCCTGCTTTAAAAACGAAGGCGGCCTATAATGGGTCATGGCGGCAGCCCGGCAGAGCGTCTCCACGGAAATCCACCCGCTTCCCCCAACGGCGGCCGAGCTATCGGGCGCGCCTCCTGCGCAGGCTAACTCTCAGGAACACCTGGTCGACATGGAGGCCGTCAACGAGCGCTTCGACCTGCTGCTGCGCCGCGCCCAGGCCAATCGTCCCAATGAAGATGTCTCACTGCTCCGCAAGGCGTGGGAGTTCTGCGTCCGGCAGCACGAGGGGCAGATGCGTGCCTCCGGCGAGCCGTACATCATTCATCCGCTGGAAGTGGCCGAAGTACTGGCGGAGATGAAAATGGACGCGACGGCCATTGCCGCCGGCTTGCTGCACGACGCGGTCGAAGATACGCCCGCGACCAACCAGGAGATCGCCTCAGCCTTTGGCGATCAGGTGGCGCACATCGTCGAAGGCGTCACCAAGATCGATAAGATCCAATTCGCCAACCGGGAAGACCGCCAGGCCGAAAACGTGCGCAAGATGCTGCTGGCCATGGTCTCCGACGTGCGCGTGGTGCTCATCAAGCTGGCCGACCGGCTGCACAACATGCGCACCCTCGAGCATCTGAAGCCGGAGCGCCAGGAGGCCATCGCCCGCGAGACGCTGGACATCTACGCGCCGCTGGCGCACCGACTGGGCATGGGCAAAGTGCGGGGCGAGCTTGAAGATCTGGCCTTCCGCTACACCGATCCGGTGAGTTATGAGCACGTCTCCGCCGCCGTGGAAGCGCGGCGCGTCGAAGGCGAGCAGTTTCTGCACGGCGTAGAAGACACGCTGGTGGAGCAGCTGCGTGAGAACGGCATCGAGGCGCGCGTGGAGTGGCGCATCAAGCGACTCTACTCGATCTTTCAGAAGATTGAGCGATCGAAGATCACCTTCGACCAGGTTTACGATTTGCTCGCCGTGCGCATTGTCACGCAGGATGTGGCCGCCTGCTACGCGGTCTTCGGGCTCATCCACACGCTGTGGCGGCCGGTGCCCGGGCGCATCAAGGATTTCATCGCAATTCCTCGTGCCAACCGCTATCAATCCCTGCACACCACCGTGATGAGCGCCAACGGGCACCAGTTCGAGGTGCAGATCCGCACCGAGGAGATGCACCGCATCGCCGAAGAAGGCATCGCCGCGCACTGGAAGTACAAGGCCGGCGACGGGCAAGTGACGGCGCGCGACGAGGAACGGCTGAACTGGATCCGGCAGCTCGTCGAGTGGCAGAAGGAGATGACCGACCCGAACGAGTTCCTCTCCAGCCTGAAGATGGATCTCTATCCCGATGAGGTCTATACCTTCACGCCGAAAGGGAAGGTGGTCGTGGTGCCGGCTGGTGGCACGCCCGTCGATTTTGCTTATACGATTCACACCGAGGTGGGCAACACCTGCGTAGGCGCCAAGGTGAACGGGCGCATGATGCCGTTGCGCACCAAGCTGCGCACCGGCGACATCGTCGAGATCGTTACGCAGAAAGATCACAAGCCAAGCCGCGATTGGCTCACCTTCGTCAAAAGTCCGCGCGCGCGCAACAAAATCAAGCACTGGCTCAATGAGGACCAGCGGCGCCGCGCGGTCGAGGTCGGCCGCAAGCTGCTTGAAAAAGAGGCGCGCCGGTTCAAGGTGCCAATGGGCCAGATCGGCGACCAGGATCTGGGCCGCATTGCCGGAGAATATGGCGCGGCCACGGCGGCCGACCTGCTGGCGACGCTGGGGCTGGGCAAGCACACCGCACACCAGATCCTGAACAAGCTGGCTCCGGGTTACGCCAACCCCGGGGAAGTGGAAGGAACGCCGGAGACCAAGCCGGGAGGCGGGGAAGCGGGCATGACGGATGCGGTGCGCAAGCTGCATCTCACCGGATCCGACTCGCTCGAAGTGGAGGGTCAGAACGATCTGCTGGTCTATCGCGCGCGATGCTGTAACCCGATCCGCGGCGAGGAGATCGTGGGCTACGTGACGCGCGGCAAGGGCGTGGCCGTGCATGCGCGCAGTTGCCCCAATGTGCAGAACCTGCTCTATGAGAGCGATCGCCGCATCAACGTCGAGTGGTCCCGCGCCGTGGATGATCCGGCGGCGCGCACGCAACGCTACCCGGTAAAGATGACGGTCTATTGCGATGACCGTACGGGCATGTTGAAGGAGCTTACCGCCGTGATCTCCGACGAGAACACCAACATCCGTAGCGTGGACATCAGCCGTGACGAGACCGGTGAAGCGATCATCGAGTTCGTCGTCGAGGCCGAAGACCTGCGCCACCTGAACCGTATGGTCCTTGGCCTTCGCCGCGTCAATGGCGTGCGCGCCGTGCAGCGCACGCAAAAGATATAGAACGCAGCGCCGGCGTCCCATCTCGTCCCAGTCCCATCCGTTTCAATCCCATCCCGTCACGACCCCATCCCGTCCCAGAAGAGATGAGCCTCTTTTGATCCCATCATCCGGGAGCTTTTACCCCGCACATCTCATCGCGGTAAATTTGAAACCGGGATGGGGCTATCCTGGTGGTATGGTGACACCGATTCTTCCCATCCGGGATGGACAGCCCCTTATTAGCGAGGAGCAGATTGCCCTGCTGGTGGATACGTTCTATACCCGCGTGCGGCAGGATGCCACGCTGGGACCGGTCTTTGAGAAGGCAATCGGCGGCGAATGGGAGCCGCACCTTGAAAGAATGCGGGCCTTCTGGTCGTCGCTGCTGCTGGCCAGTGGACGGTACAAAGGCAATCCGATGGTGAAGCACATCATGCTGCTGCCCCGCATCGGCGAGGAGCATTTTGAGCGCTGGCTCAATCTCTGGCGTCAGACTGCGGCCGACCTGTTGCCGCCCCAGGCTGCAGCCGTCTTTATCCGCCGTGCCGAAACCATCGCTGAACGGCTTCTATCCTCTGTTGACCAGCATCACGATTCGCTCGTCAGACCTGCCTGAGCTCTGCTGTCCCTTTGCGCGGCGGCACAAACCGGTCGGCGCGCCAGGCAATCGTCATCTTCTCGCGGCTGAGCAGCTTGCCAATCTGGCCACGGGCATGGTCGGCCCAAGGGCCGCGGTTGTCGATCTTGAGATAAGCCTGCCAGTGGCGCAGCGCCGGCCGGTGCTGGCCCTTGCGTTCGTAGGCCAGCGCCAGGTTGTAGTGGGCGTCGGCATAGCGCGGTGAAAAGGCAATCGCCTTGCGGTAGGCGGCAATCGATTCATCCAGGCGCTCGAGCTCGTCGAGCACGTTGCCAAGATCGAAGTAGGCGAGCACATAGCTCGGATCGACCTCCGTGGCGCGGCGGTAAAACTCCTCCGCGCGGTCGTACTCGCGCTGGTGGAAGTAGAGCGTGCCGAGATTGATGCAGGCGGCGGCGTTGCCGGGCTCGATGGCCAGGATCTCTGCGTAGAGCTCGACCGCAAGCTCCTTTTCTCCCGTCTCCTCGGCCTGCACTGCGGCCAGAAAACGCTCGTGTACCGCGCGCCCGGGCGGACGCAGCGGCGCCGGTTCCGACACCGCCGCCGGATACTCCGCGCCCTGCGCGCGATCGAAGTCAAACAGCAACTGCCGCCGGATGGGATCGACCATCGCTCCGCGGTGGCGGAAGACGAGACGCGTGCCGGTGCGCACCACGCAGGCCTCAAGCAGCGGATTGGCCATGCCGGCAACAGCCTTCATGGCCAGGATGGAATCGCGGATCGACGCCGCCGGCACGTCTTCCGCCCGCAGGGCGCGCAGAGTCCTAAGCTGCCCGAGATCTTGGAAGGTGTAGGTCTGCTGCTGGGAAACTAACTCGGCTCGTTCCCATCCCTGCAACTGGCGGGAACTGATCTGCAAGATGCGCAAAACGTCTTGGCGGCTATAGCAGGTCACTCTTCAACGCTCCCACGTGAGCTCTTGGAACAGTTACAGAGGAACGAACCGCTCTGAGTGCGATTATGCCAAGAGTATGCGTGGATAAGCAGACTGGAACTACCGGGGCAATAAAAAATACGTGGATAACCCGTGCACGACTTGGTTCCATAGGGCTGGCTTGAGAGGCGGAATGAGCTCGAAATTCGACGGGACAGGCTGGAGCCGACGGTCAGACTTGAACTGACGACCTGCTGATTACGAATCAGCTGCTCTACCAGCTGAGCTACGTCGGCCTGCTCCTAGGATTGTATCGTTCGACCAAGAGAAGGTAAAGTTGAGCGGTACTCTCGCTGGGCAGCCGGCAGCATCTATCGAGTCAGTGCAGGTGAATGATGAGCATCATGGCACAAACGCTCCAACTGGCATTCCGGATCGCGATCGTGTGGGCCGGAGGTTTCTTGCTGGCGGTTGCGGTGCGCGCGATCATGCCGCAGAAAATAGGCTTCAGCGTCTATGGCAGCGAGCCGAACCTGTTCGTGCCCTATAGCCGGCTCGGCTTCTGGACCTGTCTGCTGGCCGCCGTCACGGTCACGGGCCTCGTGGTCATACGTGCCATGCTTGTGGACCTCGGAATACGCTCGTAGAGCCGGAACCGGATCAGAAATCCTGTCGGTCTTTCGATCTGCCTCTTCTGATCTGCGGGTCTTCGCGGGAGGCGGTGGACCGATCCGGACCCCGAAACCGGCGGAAGCGACCCCGGCCGGGTTCCCCCGAACCGGCCCAGAAACGGAAAGAGCCGCCCGGCAACAGGGCAGCTCTATCCTAGGGAGAATAGTTCCAACGGAGGCAAAACCGTGAGAACTTTCTGGCTGCATAGTAGGATCGGGGGCTGGCGGTGTCAAGGAGAAATGTCGATGAAAATAAGCCTAATATTTTCAATAAGTTACAAAAATGAGCAAAGATCCAAAGACGCCTGAATCTTCGATTCTTCTTCGCCTTTATTCCTTCGGTTTTTCTGGTATTTTTGCCGGTTTTTCTGGTATAAATGGCTACTTTTCCACAGGCTTAGATGCCGGTTAACCGTTTAGATGCGGGCCGGGAAGCGCTGCCCTTTTTTCGTCCCGGTTCTCCCGCAGGTCGAGATGGATGAACTCTTCGTCATAAACCGAGGAGGCTGGCTTGCCTCGCGCCACGCGGTAGAGGGCCCGGCCACCGCCCAAGAAGAAGCCGAGCAGGATTGCCGCGAGCGCTCCCACGGTGACCAGCGCCGCGATGCCGACGAGCAGGCGGCTGGTCCTCGAGACATCCGATTCGGTGGGTTGCGGAATCGAGGTCAGGTCGGCGTCATAGTGAACGGACTCAAGCAGCCGATGGCTCTCGTCGGGGATGGCATCGCCACTCACCAGCGCCACCAGCACGCCGCTGCGCCGCACCTCGAGCGAGGCCGCATCGGAGTCGGTAAGCGGCTTGGGCCACGGAGGCTGCGCCTGCGAGCCGGCTTTCAGATAGGCACGGATGGCCGCTTCCTGCGATTGCGCGATCTGCGGCGTGGGATATTCGAAGATCGTGAGCGTGGCCGGCCCGGAGGCTAGATTGTAGCTTGCCGTTACAGCCTCAGCGCCGCGATCGAAGCCGGCGAGGCTTGCCGGCAACACGCCGCCGGCGCCCATGTAGCCGTCGGGGCCGATCGCATAATGCGTCGTCTGGCCCTCCAGGGAGGATTGGGGCAGCGATGCGAGGATCGGCGGCGCAAGGCTTTTGTTGCCGGTGGGTACGGGAAGCTGATGGGCGATCTCGCGCAGCTCGCCGGCTGACATGGGGCCAACGCGGGAGAAGGTGGCATCCACCACTGAATCTCCCTTCCAGAACAGGACCCGGCTCTTATCGGAGGCCGCCCCGGCGCCGATCGACTCCTTGGCCCAGCCATTCGGACGGTAAAAAGAGTAAGCGCAATAGGCTCCGGTTGCATCGTCGAAGCGAAGCGCGCGCAGCGTGACGGTGTCGCTCTCGCGCTTGTAGTTGGCTACCGCGCCGAAGGCGAAGCCACACTCCTTGAGGGTCGCGGCATGGGCCGCATCTGCCTGCGCCGCGCTGGTGAGCGCCTGGACAGGTTGGGCAGCCACCCAACCGTCAAAATCTTGAGGCAGCAGCGCCCGGGGCGATGGCGCGAGCATGATGGGCGTAGAGGTTGGCTTCTCCGCCTGCTGCGTGGCTGCTGCGGCGCCGGGAGTCTTTGCCGGCGGAGCTTGCGCATAGACCGGCAGCGCGCCGCCCGCAACCGCCAACGAACAAACCAGAAGTACGAACCTACCCCTCAATGCTTTACCCCGTCGTCTCAAGCCATTACCCGTCGTGCCAGGACCACTCTTCGCAGAGAAGAGATCCTGACTTCAGGGTACACGCTCGCGCGCAGTAAGCTGGACGCGGACTCGCCCCTCCTTCTTTTGACACGCCGGAGGCCGGAAAGGTTCCCAGGCTCGCTCGGCGGGGGGGCATGGAGTGAAACGAGGCAGCCGGCGCCGCCATCAGACCATCTTTATGGAACGGCTCCCACGTTCGCGGCTAGCCACCACAAATCGAAAGCCGCCAACGCGCGCTCGCACTGGATGCGGTGCCGCTCTTTCTTGTCGCGCACCTTTGTGCGCAGCTCTTCTTCGAGGGGCTCCAGGAGATCGAAGGTGATGTTGGCGGGCTGGAAGTCTTTGGGATCGGCGTGAGTGATGTAGTGAACCAGCGAGCCCAGCCCCGTCGCGCGCGGAACCGGGACCGGTTCTTCGCCCCGCGCCAGGGCCGCTGCGTAGATGCCCGCAAGCATGCCCGTGGCTATGGATTCGGTGTAGCCCTCGACACCTGAGATCTGGCCGGCGAAGAAGATCGTGTGCGTGGAAGGCGAAACCGCAGATCCGTCAACTCGCTCCGCCCGCGCAAGATGGCCCGGTTCCCAAAGAGCGGCATTCCCGCGAGGCGAAAGCCGCAGACACTCATCCAGCAAAGCCGGCGCGCAGATGTAGGTGTTGCGATGGATCTGCCCGTAACGCAGGAAGCGCGCATTTTCGAGGCCCGGAATGAGGCGCAGCACGCGGGCCTGTTCGCCGAATTTCAAGTGATTTTGGAAGCCGACCAGGTTATAGCTCTCGGCGCGGAGATTTTCCTTGCGCAACTGGACCACCGCCCAGGGTGTTTTGCCGGTGCGGGGATCGCGCAGGCCCACGGGTTTCATAGGGCCGAAGCGCAGCGTGTCGCGGCCGCGCCGGGCCAGCTCCTCGATGGGCAGACAGCCCTCGAAATAATCGAGCTTCTCCCACTCCTTGGCTTCAGCGGGCTCGGCGGACAGCAGCGCGTCAAGAAAGCGGTCGTACTCGCCGCGATCCATTGGGCAGTTGATGTAATCGGCCGTGCCCTTATCCCAGCGGGCCGCAAAGTAGACGCGTTCCATGTCGATGCTTTCGGCATCGACGATGGGCGAGATGGAATCGTAGAAGGCCAGATGGTCGGAGCCGGTGAGCCGTTCGATCCCCCGGCTCAGCGCGTCAGAGGTGAGCGGCCCCGTTGCCACAATCGTGCAGTGTCTCGCACTGGTCCCGTCTTGGAGTAAAGAAGGGCCAAGATCGGTCACCTCTTCGCGGATTACGCGAATCGCCGGCTCGGTGGCGATGGCCTCCGAGATGCGGCGTGAAAACTCGACGCGATCAACGGCCAGGGCGTGGCCCGCCGGCACTGCCGTCTCGTCCGCGAGCTTTAGCAGAGACGAGCCCGCCCGGCGCATCTCCTGCTTCAGCAGCCAGGGCGCCGTGTTGGGTGATTCGCTCTTGAGCGAGTTGGAGCAGACGAGTTCACCAAAGTCGGTAGTCTGGTGAGCGGGCGTGAGGCGCGGTTTGCCATCGATGACGGTCCGCATCTCGTAAAGATCCACCTGGCAGCCGAAACGGGCGGCCGTCAGCGCAGCTTCCGGTCCAGCAAGCCCGCCGCCGATGACGCGGACCCTCATGAGGCACGCTCCCGGTTGGGAGCGGAGGGCGGGGCATCGTGGTCGCCCGTCCTTTCATCGGACGTGCGAGGAAAGGATGAGGCTTCCAGGGACTCTGCATCCGGCCCACCGAAACCGGCCGACTTCGTCAGGGCCTCACCGCTCACGCGCACATTGCGCCACTCGTCCAGAAACTCCGCGCCCATCGCGGCGTAGAAATCGATAGCCGGGGTGTTCCAGTCCAGGACCTCCCATTGGAGGCGCTTGCAGCCTTTCTCCACAGCCACGGCGGCTACCCGTTGAAGCAGCGCCTTGCCAATCCCTCGGCCACGGAATTCAGGTTCGACGAACAGGTCTTCGAGATACATGCCCGGCCGGCCCATCCACGTGGAGTAGTTGAAGAAGTACAATGCGAAGCCGGCCGGCTTTTCGCCGTGCTCGGCGATGAGACACTGGAAGTAAGGATGAGGGCCAAAACCATCGCGCAACAGGCCTTGTTCCGTAGCGGTTACAGCGTCGGGTTCGCGCTCGTAGGCGGCCAGAGCGCGGATAAAGACAAGAATCTGCCGCACGTCCGCCGGCGTAGCCGGGCGAATCATCGTAGCCATTCCCCCATTTTAGAGTGTGATACGAGGCGCGGGGAGTCGCCCGCCGGCGGCACTAAGATGGATTGAGGCCGCAGGCCGGCGAATACCGGGTGGGGTGTGCAACCTCAGCCGACACCGTTTCGTCCACCATCTATAGGCAGTGGGAACGTCGCGCCCGCGATGCGTTGCGGCATTTCGTCCCCTGTCCCTCTTGTCGAGGGGCCTTGCTTGGATTTAACGTTGGTTCTGCCATTGAAGTCCCCGAAGTGGAGATTTTCGAGCGTGCCGGCCCCACAGGTTGGGCCGCTCCAAGGAGACGAAACATGAAACGGAGTTTTTCAATTTGGCTGGGTGTGCCCGTTCTTGCGGGCCTGCTGGCATTCGCGCTTTCGCCTGCATTCGCTCAGCAAGCACCCGCAGCGGGCGCCCCAATGGGTAAGGTGCACGGTCATGTGACCAATCCCACCGGCGAACCCCAAAGCAACGGCTCGGTGAGTCTTTCTACCGATGGCGGCAACACGCTCAAGTACACCTTCCCGGTGGATGCGAGCGGCGCCTACTCCGGTGAAGCAGCGCCAGGAACGTATATGGCCGTCTACCGTGCGCCGGACACCCCCGCGGGCAAGATGGTCGACGATCTTCCGAATGTGAAGGTGGCTGCCGGCGAGGATGTGGTCGCGGATATCGACATGTCGCGCCAGGCCTACATCGACAAGATGCCGGAGGACCAGAAGAAGCAACTCGAGGAGCTGAAGAAGTCGAATGCCGACGCCCTGAAGGCCAACGTGATGATCAATCACCTGAATGCCGATCTCAAGACGGTGGCGCAGGATAAGAAGGATATCGACACAGCGGCGGCGACCGTCCAGCAGCAGCTGGGCGCTTCGGCCGCCAAGGCGGATGTGGATGCAAAGGTAGCGGAGCTTCGGACCGCCAAATATGCCGACATCGAGGCCATGATGACCAAAGATACGCAGGCCAAGCCCGATGAAGCTCTGCTCTGGGCGAACCTTGGCTATGCGCAGGCCGGCGAGAAAAAATACGATGACGCCATCACCTCCTATAAGAAAGCGGTCGATCTCGAGACGGCATCCAAAAAGCCGCGCATGGAAGTGATTGGCGTGGCGCAGGCTGGGCTGGGCGAAGTGTATGCGCGGACCGGCAAGGTTCCTGAGGCCAATGCGGCCTACGACGCGGCCGCCAAGGCCGACCCAACCAGAGGCTCGCTGCATCTGCGGAATGAGGCGGTGATCTTCTTCCAGGAGCACAATACGACTGCGCAGGTTGCCGCAGCGGACGAGGCGATCAAGGTCGACCCGAGCGATGCCATCCTCTACTACATCAAGGGACAGGGGCTGATCCAGAATGCCACCATCGATCCCAAGACGCAGCTGATCGTTCTGCCCGATGACTGCACCGCTGCCTATCAGAAGTATCTTGATCTGGCGCCGACCGGCCCTTACGCCCAGGAAGTAGCGGGGATCCTTTCGCAGGCCGGGCAAAAGGTCAGCTCCTCTTATAAAGCTAAAGCCGGCAAAAAGTAGTTTGGCCCGGGAGTTTTAGAGACGCAGGGCGTTCGCTGCGGCGGACGCCCTTTGCCCTTGTGCCTGGATGACCTGGCGCATGCACGGATTCAAACGAAGTTCCAGCCGTTGCGACCCTCTACAATCCAATCCATGAGCTCCGCATTGCCCGGCTACGACGAAGCTGCCGCGCTGGTTGCCGCGCATGCGGCGGAGCTACGCTGCCGCAAGCCGGTGGAGCGCGTCGATCTTGCTCATGCCAGCGGCCGCGTGCTGGCCACACCGCTCCGTGCCGACCGCGACCAGCCGTCCTTTGCCCGTTCCACGCGCGACGGTTACGCCTGCCGGGCGGCGGAAGCCTCATCGCACATGTTGCTCGCGATCGCCGGCGCGACCCGGGCGGGCGAAGCTCCCGCCGGTCCGCTGCCGCCGAAGTCAGCCTGGGAGATCATGACCGGCGCACCAGTTCCCTCCGGCGCCGACGCGGTGATGATGCTGGAGCATGTGGACGCCGCGGACGGAGGAGTGCGCTTGCTGCCGCCGCGGACCGTTGCCGCGGGCGAAAACATCGTGCCCCAGGGCGCGCAGGCCCGCGCGGGCGAAGAGCTGGTTCCAACCGGCAGCGCCATCGGCTTTGCGCAGATCGCGCTGGCAGCCTCCTGCGGGTACGCCGGGCTTAAGGTCTTCGCGCAGCCGCATGTGGCGATCCTGGCCACCGGCGATGAGCTCCTCCCGGTGGAATCCGAGCCCGGTCCCGGCCAGATTCGCAACTCGAACGGGCCGATGCTGGCGGCGCTGGTAACTGCGGCCGGTGGCGAACCCTGGGTTCTGCCCACGGCGGCAGACAGCGCCGAAGCTCTCGATGCCGCGCTGGCCCAGGCCGCCGAGTCCGACATGCTGCTGATCACCGGCGGCGTCTCGGCCGGCAAGTTCGATCTGGTTGAGCCGGCGCTGGCGCGGCGGGGCGCGCGCTTCCACTTCACCGGCGTGCGCATGCAGCCGGGCAAGCCGCTGGTCTTCGGCGAGATGCCTGTTCTGACGCGCACGGATCTGAACCAAAACCAAAGCCGCACGCACTGCTGCTTCTTCGGTCTTCCCGGCAATCCGGTCTCTTCAGCCGTGACATTTTTGCTCTTTGCGGCGCCCGTGCTGGCCGCGCTCGGCGGCAGAATCGACCAGGGGCCGCGCTTCGCGCTGGCGCGGCTGGCGGCGGACGTCAATGGTAAGCCGGGTCTTACGCGGTTCCTGCCGGCGCTATGGACATTCGGAACCACCGGCGGCGGGCTGCCTGAAGTCGTGCCTGTCGAGTGGCAGGGCTCGGGTGACCTGGCGGCCATGGCCCGCTGCAACTGCTTTCTGGTCGTGCCGGAGAATGCGGACCGGCTGGAGGCGGGCGCGACCATCCGCATTCTGCTTTTGTGAGGACCTAGTGTCCCGTCTCCAAAATTCGCAGCATAATACGCCTGTCATCCTGAGCGCAGTTTGGCGCGCATTTTGCGCCAAACGGAGTCGAAGGACCTGCGGTTGGGGATGTTGGCTTATGACACGAACTTCGGGAACGCCACACTAGGGCCTGTTATTAACTTTCCCGTGGCCGGATGCCCCATCCTTCCCGTGCTCTTTGCGGAAAGGGCGGGAAACCTCCAATGTCAATCCCATCTGCTCTTCCGGAGAACCCGATGTCCAAGACCGCAAAACCGCAGCTATCGCATTTCGAT
Source organism: Occallatibacter sp. (assembly GCA_036489815.1). GTDB lineage: Bacteria > Acidobacteriota > Terriglobia > Terriglobales > Acidobacteriaceae > Telmatobacter. The sequence continues at coordinate 45,636 of DASXFB010000140.1, forward strand.
GATTCCGGCCGGGCCTCCATGGTCGACGTGAGCCCCAAGCAGGCCACGCGGCGCACCGCGACTGCGTCGGCCTTCGTGGAGCTCTCCGCCGAGGTGCTGGCGGCGCTGCCCGCGAATCCCAAGGGCAATCCGCTTGAAGTAGCCCGCTTCGCTGGCATCCAGGCCGCCAAGCGCACTTCGGAGCTGATTCCCATGTGCCATCCGCTTGCGCTCACGCATGTCGATGTGCAGGCGGAGATCGCAGCAGGCGGCGTGCGCGTCACGGCGACGGCGGCAACCGTGGGCCCAACCGGAGTAGAGATGGAAGCGCTGACCGCTGCCGCCGTAGCCGCGCTCACGCTCTATGACATGACCAAGGCTCTGGACAAGGGAATCGTCATCCGCGAGGTGCGACTCGAAGCGAAGACCGGCGGCAAGAGCGGAGATTTCTCGCGGGCGAAGGGCGCCGCTTAGAGCCATACGCCTGCAGCAGCCTCGAGTTCTCCACAACTTGCTCCGGTGCGGCAACCCCTCGTATCATCCGGCAAGAGCACAAATCACCATGAGCGAAGAGCAAAACCAGTCTGGCTTGCGCATCAAAGGCCGCCTGATGTCCGCCTCGGAGATCGAGCGCACACTGGTGCGCCTGGCGCACGAGGTCGTGGAAAAGAGCAATGGCAGCGAAAATCTGGTCCTGGTTGGCATCAAGCGCCGCGGCATTCCGCTGGCGGAGCGGCTGGCCAAGCTGATCTCGGGTATTGAGAAGCGACCCGTCGACACGGGCATCCTCGATATCCAGTTCTACCGCGACGATCTGTCCACCGCTGGCATCCGTCCCGTGGTCACGCCCGGCTCGATCGGCTGCGAGGTGGAAGGTCGCGACGTGGTGATCTGCGACGACGTGCTCTATACCGGCCGCACGGTCCGCGCCGCTCTCGATGCGCTCTTCGACCACGGCCGCCCGCGCCGCGTGCAACTGGCTGTGCTGATCGATCGCGGCCATCGCGAACTGCCGATCGAGGCCACCTACGTGGGCAAATATGTGCCCACCAGCGGCCGCGAGATTATCGAAGTGAAGTTCCATGAGGTTGACGGTGTTGAGCAGGTGCTGCTCGTGGAGAGGGTGGGTTGAGAAGAGCAGTTCGGCCCTGGAGGGCGACGCGAACTCATTCAGAAACCGAATGGTTTATCGATAGCTGAAAGATTTTCTGAACCGGACCGGAGCCCGGCGCTCCGTTGAAAGATCCGCATGATCCAGGCCACCGCACGCCGAACCCAGCACACCCCGCCAGCGCCTGCATCGCCTTTTCCCTATCATCCAGGCTCGCTGCTCTCGATTCTCGACTTGAGTGTGAAGGACGTAAGCCTGCTGCTGCAGCGCGCCGCCGAGCTGGAACACGAGGACCCGCTGAAGCGCGACCGCATCCTGCTCAAGCGCCGCATCGCGCTGCTCTTCTATGAGTCTTCCACCCGCACCAGGACTAGCTTTGAACTGGCGGCGAAGGCGCTAGGCGCGGACACCACGCTGGTTTCAAGCCTGAGCTCGAGCATCGAAAAGGGTGAGTCGCTCAAAGACACCGGCCTCACGCTGCGTGCTCTGGGCGTCGAGGCGATTATTCTGCGCCACAACTCGTCGGGCTCGGCATGGCTTCTGGAAGAATCGACTCGCCTGCCGGTGCTGAATGCGGGCGACGGCATGCACGAGCACCCCACGCAGGCGCTGCTCGATCTGCGCACGATCTTGGCGCATCTCCGTTCCGGCATACAGCAAGTGGACGCAAATACGCTGGCCGGGGTCACCATCACCATCGTCGGCGACATTCTGCACAGCCGCGTGGCGCGCTCGAACATGCAGCTCTTGCCGCGGCTCGGCGCGCGCGTGCTGCTCTGCGGGCCCAAAGAACTGCTGCCCGAGATTGCCGCGCACTCCGGCCCTGGGATAGAGATTGAACGCGACTTCGAAGCTGCGATGCGCCAGTCGCAGGCGATCATGATGCTGAGAATTCAGGCCGAGCGGCTGGCCGGTTTGCAGCTCGATCTCGCCGAGTACAAGGCCAACTATCAGCTCACCGGGCAGAGGCTGGCCGCGCATGCGCCTCAAGCCATCGTGATGCATCCGGGCCCCATCATTCGCGGCATGGAGATTACCGCCGGCGTCGCCGACGGGCCGCAATCGACGATCCTCGAACAGGTGACCAACGGCGTGGCGATTCGCATGGCGGTGATGGAGCGGGCGCTGATAGCCAATCAGAGAGGCCGCGCATGACCGCTCTCGCGATTCGCAACGGACGCCTCGTCGATCCGGCGGCGGGCGTCGATGCGGCCAAAGACATTCTGCTCAAAGATGGCCGCGTCGCCGAGATCGCCGGTCCGGGCAAGCTGAAGCACGCCGAGGGAGCGGAGACTCTCGATGCCGCCGGCCTCACCCTTGCGCCGGGGTTGATCGATATCCACGTGCACCTGCGGGAGCCGGGCCAAGGCTACAAAGAGACCATTGCCACGGGCACGGCCGCCGCCGCCGCCGGCGGATTTACGGCCGTGGCCGCAATGCCGAATACCGTTCCCGTGAACGACTCCACGGAGATCACGCGCTGGATGCAGGCGCCCGAGCGCGGCGCGTCTGTGCGCGTCTTTCCCATCGGCGCAGCCACGCGCGGCTCAAAGGGCGAAGCGATCAACGACTTTGCGGCGCTCAAATCCGCGGGCGCGGTGGCCGTGACCGACGACGGTCATCCGATTCTCAAAGACAACATCATGCGCGAGACGCTGGCCGCCGC
>DASXFB010000124.1:0-22138 GCA_036489815.1 Occallatibacter sp.
CTGATCATCTTCTCCACCAACCTCGATCCGGAAGACTTGATGGACGCCGCCTTCCTGCGCCGTTTGCCGTACAAGATCGAGGTCGGTCCGCCCAACGTCGACACCTACCGCGAGATCTTCGAGAAGGAATGCGGCAAGCAGGGTTTCACTCTGCCGAACGAAGCCTTCGAAGGTATCCTTTACAAGCTGAAAGAAGAGAAGGGGCTAGACTTGGCCGCGTACCAGCCCAAGTTCATCGTGGACCAGGTGGTGGCAAGCTGCCGGTTCATGCAGCAGCCGCCGCGCTTCGAGCCGCGCTTTGTGAACAACGCGCTCGACAATCTGCGCGTGAAGCGGCACGAAGAAGCGGGAGCCGCGGCCACCGCGGCGCGCGTGTCGTGAGCGGGAGGAACAGATACGCCCGCTGTTCCGCCTCGCGTTATCTTGAATAGCCTTGCCACAGATACTCGAGCGCCTCGGGCAGCGTCTGCTGCTTCACGCCGCGGTCGGTGTGGCCGGCGTTCCTGGCAAAGACGAACTGGTAGTGATAGCCCTTGGCGGCGAGGACGCGCGCCATGTTCTCATTGGCGACAACCCAGTCGTGCATTCCGTCGCGCATCGCGTTGGGGTTGAACAGGTCGCGGTCGCCCACCTCCATCCAGAGGCGAATCGGCTTCACGGGGCTGTCCGCGATGAGGCGTTCGTGAAACTCCCACGCCCCGTGCGGAGCGGCGGGATTAAAGGGCCACTGCTGGTTGACATACGTGCCGGAGTAAGTGAGCACCCGGTGGTAGAGCTCCGGGTGATACCAGGCCATGATCAGCGCGCACGAGCCGCCGGAGCTGCCGCCCATGGTCGCGCGACCGTCGGGGTCGCGAGTCAGTTTCACGTGATACTTTGCTTCGACCAGCGGAAGCACCTCCGTCTCCACAAACTTGGCGTAGCGGCCAGACATCGTGTCGTACTCGAGGCCGCGCTCGCTACCCTGCGCGTCCCCGCCGCCGTTGCCGATAGAGATGGCGATCATCGCGGGCACCTTGTGCTCGGCGATGAGGTTGTCGAGCACGGTGAAGAGCAGGCGGTCAGGGCCATCCGCGCCGACGATGAAGGGCGCGGCCGTGCCGGCCACATATTGCTGCGGCACGTAGACGGCAATGTGGCGCGTGTACGGCGCGGGATGGCTGGTGGTGACGACGAGCCTGGCGGGATCAGCGGGATCGGGCGTGCCGAAGGTGTAGGGATCGCGCGCGATGCCCGGATAGAGCTTGCTGTCGGCCGAATCCATGGTGAACTCGTAGACCGCGCCTTTGGGCACGCCTTCACGTTCGATCGTCTCCGGCGCGGGAGTGTGCGTCGGGCCGAGGATGAAGTTGCCGTCCGCGCCGGGCGGCGCATTTGCGCCGTCAGGCAGCTCTTTGGCGGCCACGTAACCGGGCGTGTGGGGATCGCGCGTGGGTGGGACTGGCCGCGGAGGATGGGTTGCGGTTCCTGGCTCGGCTGGTGCGGCTGGGGGTGCCCCAGCGGCCGGCGGCGCTTGTGCGAAGGCCGAACCCGCACTTACGAGGAAGGCTAGTACGATTGCGAGCAAAGATCTCTTCGGGATTGCCGGAAGCTTCATTTTCGGCCGTCTCTTCCTTGCCATCTGGGATCTCGCATCTAGGCATCTCCGCGCGCAAAAACAGATGCATGGCGAGTCAGAAAGCAAGCGTATCAGATCGAGCCAAGGCAAAACCCCAATCGCCGTCGATGAACCTTCTGTTCCCTAGTTCCTATTCCCTATCCCCAGTCTCATCACGCCACGGTCAACACCAGCTTGCCGAAATGGCTGCCTTCTTCCATGCGCTCCAGAACCTCGCGGGCCTGTGTCCAGTGGAACTCCTCGCCGACGGGCCTGAGCTGCGCGAAGGCCAGGGCGCGATTCAGATCGAGAAAATCCTGGCGGGAGCCGACGTAGATGCCATGAAGGCGGGCCAGTTTGTGCAGAATGAGAGGAATCGGAAAGGGCTCCGCTGTGCTGGTCAGCACGCCCACCTGGGCCACCGTGCCGCCGCGGCGTATCGCCCGCAGCGACCGGCCGAGCGTGCCTACGCCTCCCACCTCCACCACCAGGTCCACACCCTCGCCGCCGGTTTGTTCAAGCGCCCAGCGGTCCCAGGCGGGATCATCCTCGTAATTCAGTCCCGCGTCGAGACCAAGGCCCTGTGCGCGCTCCAGCTTCTCATCGCGGCTCGAGATGCCCAGCACCCGCACGCCGCGCAGCTTCGCCAACTGAAGCGCGAAGATCGAGACGCCCCCGGTGCCCTGAATGAGAATCGTCGATCCCGGCTTGAGATCGCCGGCCTCCAGGGCGTTCCAGGCTGTCACCGCCGCGCAGGGTAATGTGGCCGCCTCCTGAAAGCTCAGGTGCTCGGGGATGGGCACCAGACCGGTCTCGCTCAACACGATGTAATCGGCCAGCATGCCGTCGATATCGCCGCCCAGCGCGCCCTGAGCCCTGGCCGCGGTGAGCGGCCCATCGAGCCAGTTCTGCATGAAGATGCCGGCGACTCGGTCGCCGGATTTCCAGGCAGTGACGCCCGCGCCCACGGCCACCACCTCGCCCGCGCCGTCCGAACAGGGGATGCGCGGCAAGGCGAGCCTGGGGTTGTAAAGCCCCTTGATCATCATCAGGTCGCGATAATTAAAGGAGATAGCGCGCACCCCCACCAGTACCTCGCCGGGGCCGGGCGTGGGGGTGGGACGCTCTACAAACTCCAAAGAATCAATACCAAAGCTCGAAATCTGCCAGGCGCGCATCGATCCATCCTTTGCTTTTTCGCGTTGTCCGCTTCATCCCTTGAGATGTTTTCTAACAAATTCCCCGTAAAATGAAGATATGGCTCGTGGCTGGGAAAGTAAATCGGTGGAGGATCAGATGGCGAATGCGTTGGGGGATGTGAGCGCAGGTTTTACAAGCGATGACCGACGGCGGGCAGCCGCGCGAGACCAGGCTGCGCAAGAACGCCAGAGGCAGTCGCTGAACCTGCAGCGCGAGAACATCCTGTCGCAGCGCACATCGAATCCTGGGCGGCGCGCCGCCCTCGAAGCCGCGCTGGCACAAGTGGAAGCGCAAATCGCGGCGATCGGCTGAAGCGGCTGCACGGCGTCAAGCCTCGCGGTGGACCAGCAGCGTGTTGGCCTGGTCAACGCAGGTGAGCGACACGCGTGCAATGTTGACGTGCGCCGGCCGCGTTGCGGCCCACAAGATCACGTCGGCAATGTCTTCACCGGTGAGCGGCGTCAAGCCTTTATAAACATTGTCCGCGCGATTCTGGTCGCCATGGAAGCGCACCACGCTGAACTCCGTTTCGACCAGGCCCGGATCCACGCTGGTGACGCGCACCGGCGTTCCCAGCAGATCGGCGCGCAAGCCATCGCTGACGAATCGCGCCGCCGCCTTACTGGCGCAGTAGACGGCGCCGTTGGGATAGACGAGCTCGCCGGCTATGGAGCCCAGCGTGATCACATGGCCGCGGCCGCGGGCCACCATGCCCGGCACCACGGCGCGGGACACGTAAAGCAGTCCCTTCACGTTGGTGTCGATCATCTCCTCCCAGTCTTCGATGTTGCCGGCGTAGAGCTTCTCCATGCCGCGGCTCAAGCCGGCATTGTTCACCAGGATGTCGATCTCGGCCCACTCCGGCGGCAGCTCGTTGATGGCGCTCTCGACGGCCTGGCGATTCCGCACATCCAGTTCGATGGAGTGAACGGCAGCCGCACCGCGCTCAAAGGCCTGCGCGGCCACCTCTGCCAGCTTCACAGCGCGGCGAGCGGCGAGCAGTAGCCGCACACCCTCGGCTGCAAAGGCCATGGCCGTAGCCGCGCCGATGCCGGAGCTGGCGCCGGTGATGAAGACGGTTTTTCCTTTGAGGCTCATGGAAATATTGTAGGGCCAGACTTTCGATATTCCGGGGAGGATCGATGCTCCCCTCGGCAGTACCTATTCCTGCTCATTTCGGCGTGAGGACCTCCGTACCCCGGACGCTTCAGCCGCGGTGGTCATGGTGTTCAATGTAGCGGCGTTTTCTGCAGCAACAGCATCTTCGACGCGTTCCACCAACAGGCGGAATGCATCTTCATCGGAGAGCGCATGGTATCGTCCGACACGGGTTCTGAAAAAAAATTCTCATGACCGAGCAATTGCTCTGTCGAACGGTAGTTCTTCCACTGCTCCCGGTAGTGAAAGACGCTCTCCAGCGAGAGCGAAATAACCACCAGAAGGCTAATCAGCGTGACGATGACCTGGACGACTGATACGCCACCAACTTCCGCGTGGTAGGGCACGTTGATCAAGACAGGGACCAGTGAGCCCCCGATCACGGACATGGCCCGCATCCGGAGGTATTTTGCCTTCATGGCAACCGCTTTTCCGTCGTACCATCCCTGATATTGCTCCAGCCGCGATGAGATATATTGCTCTGCGGTGAGTTGCGACACTGAGTCGTCCATCGTACCGCTCCTTGCGTAGGCGCCAATCTCTGTACGCACAATCCTAGTGCATTCCCGACATCCGTTAGGATAAGACTCCGCGCCGCTGCGCCATCCGGTATTGGGCGACGGCCCAATCCTCGCTGCCCAGGCCGGCGCGGCGGGCCTCGGCGAAGATCTCGATCATCGTATCGGCGAGGCTGAGGCGCGTTGCGCGGCTCGCGGCAGCCTCGCGCAGCAGGCGCAGATCTTTTTCCCCGATGTCGATGCCGGCGCCAGGCTCTTCCGGGGGATGAAGCATCACTTTGGTATAGGCCGCATAGAAGGGCGACTGAAAGAGCGCACTGTTGACGGTCTCGGCGAAGACTCCAGGGTCGATGTCCTGCGCGGCCGCGTAGACGAAGCTCTCACTGAGCGCGTGATTCATGGCGCTGATGAGAAAGTTGCCGCCCAGCTTGACGGCGTGCGCCTGCCGCGGCTCGGGGCCCACGACCGAGATGCCGCGAGAGAGAGGTTCAAGCACGGGACGCGCGCGGGCTATGGCCTTATCCGCGCCCGCGGCCACGATCCACAATCGGCCCGCTTCGGCGACGCTGGGCCGTCCGAAGACGGGAGCGCCGACGAAATCGATGCCGCGCCGCGCGTGCTCCTGCGTCAGCCGCTCGCTCAGCGCCACGCTGATGGTGCTGCATGAAATATGGAGCGCGCCGGGTTCGAGCGCGTCCATCAGCCCGTTAGGGCCAAAAAGCACCTGCTCATGCGCCGCATCGTCAAAGAGCATGGTGATGACGGCGTCGGCGCCCAGTTCGGCCTCGGCCGGCGTGCCGGCCGCGATGGCTCCTTCGCGCAGCAGCGGCTCCGTGTGTCCCTCGGTCCGGTTCCAGACCGACAGCTCGTGCCCGGCGGCGAGCAGGCACTGCGCCATCGGTATGCCCATCTTGCCGGTTCCTAAAAATCCTATCCTCATGATGTCGTTCTCTCCGCCAGTCCATTCTACGAAGCGCAAACGGTAGACTGAAGGCATGACGATTTTGAAAGTCATCGTGCTCGCCGTTATCCAGGGCCTTGCCGAGTTGCTCCCGGTCTCAAGTTCCGCCCACGTGGTGGTGGCCGAGAAGCTGATGGGGCTCGATCCATCGTCGCCGGAGATGACGCTGCTGCTGGTGATGCTGCACACGGGAACCATGTTTGCCGTGCTGGTTTATTTCTGGAAGACATGGAAGCAGGTCTATTTCTCGAGCCGCGATGCCTTCCGGCGGTTTGCCATTCTGGTGATCTGGGCGACGGTGCTTACGGGCATCGTGGGCGAAGTGCTCAAGAAGATCATCGAGAAGACGCTGTTTCGGGGTGCGCCGAAGGCGGAGATCGAGCTGCTCTTCAGCCATCTGGAGCTGATCGCGCCGGCGCTGGCCGCGGCGGGGGTGCTGATCCTGATCGCGGGGCTCGCGGAGAAACGCAAGCGAGAGGCGGCTGCCGCGGCCGGACAAAAACCAAGGACGGGCGAAGGAACGCTGACCCTGAAGCAGGCCGGATGGATAGGCCTGGTGCAGGGATTGGCGCTTCCCTTTCGCGGGTTTTCGCGTTCCGGCTCGACCATTTCCGCCGGGATGCTGACTGGGGCGGCGAAGGAGCCGGCGGAACGCTTCAGCTTTGCGCTCGCGGTGGTGCTCACGCCGCCGGTGGTTTTCGTGGAAGCTCTGCGGCTGATCAAGGCGGCGCATGTGGCCGCGGCCGCCGGCGCGCCCATTGACCTGCATGCCGCCTTTGTCACCAGCCTGCTCGGCGCGGTCTTTTCGTTTATCGCCGGATTGCTGGCGCTGAAGTGGCTGAGCAGCTGGCTTGAATCGGGCCGTTGGCACTGGTTCGGCGTGTATTGCCTCATCGCCTCAGGCGCGGTGTTTTATCTGCACACGCGGGGATTTTGAGAAGCCGCGCACGGAATCTTTAATGCTCAGAACCGTCCAGGCCACGCGCTACGTTGTCCCGCTGCGGGAGGGTGGATCTCTGCCGGCCATCGTGGAGGCGGACGATCTCGGCCTCTACGTGGTCAAATTTCGCGGGGCGGGCCAGGGTTCGCTGGCGCTGGTTGCGGAGCTGGTTGCCGGCGAGATCGGCCGTGCGCTCGGGCTCAACGTTCCCGAGCTGGTCTTCACCCAGGTCGATGTGGCCCTGGGCCGCAATGAGCCGGACTACGAAATCCGCGAGCTGCTCAAGAGGAGCGAAGGATTGAATCTGGCCCTCGACTACCTGCCCGGCTCCACGACGTTCGATCCGGCGGCGCGGGATGCGGCCCCGGCCGATCTTGCCTCGATGATGGTGTGGTTCGACGCCTTCACGCTGAACGTGGACCGCACGCCGCGCAATGCGAATCTGCTGGTATGGCATCGTACGCTGTATTGCATCGATCACGGCGCGGCGCTCTACTTTCACCATAGCTGGGCCACGCGGGCGCAGAAGATCGAATCTCCGTTTCCTGAGATCGAACAGCACATCCTGCTGCCGTGGGCGGCGCAAATCGAACAGGCGGCAGCTCTCGCTCGCGCACGGCTGACGCCTGAGGTCTTGACCGAGATCGTCGCGCAGGTTCCCGACGCGTGGCTTGCGCCCATCGGCGAAGATTCCCGCACGGCGCGGGCCGCCTATCTCGAATTTTTCAGCGCGCGGCTGGCGGCTGCGGCTATCTTCGAACAGGAGGCGATTCGCGCCCATGCCCGCGTCGTTTGATTACGCTCTTGTGCGCGTGGTGCCGCGCGTCGAACGGCAGGAGTTCATCAATGCCGGCGTGATCGTGTTTTGTCTGGAGAAGCGCTATCTCGCCGCGCGCGTTCATCTCGATGAGGCGCGGCTCAAGGCGCTGTGGCCCCACGTCGATGTCGACCTTGTGCGCGAGCATCTCGCCGCGATCGAACGCGTCTGCGCCGGAGATCCGGCTGCCGGCCCCATTGCCTCGTTATCGCAACGCGAGCGCTTTCACTGGCTGGCGGCGGCGCGCAGCACGATCATCCAGACCTCGCCCGCGCACAGCGGTCTGTGTGAAGGCACAGACGATCTGCTCGATCGGCTGGAGAAACAATTTCTGCGCCCGGATGAGGGCCGCGATGCACCTCGACACTAATTCGGCGTGCCGGAGGTTTCGGCGCGGACGAAGGCGCACTCCTGGCACTGGCACATGCGGCGCAGGTACTCCCACGAATAGATCCCGCCGGAATGGCCGTCCTGCCAATTGAACTGGATGGCGTAGCGTCCCACGGCATGTGCACTGGCCGGTTTGGGCGGCGGCGCGTACATGGGCAGCACGGCGGCAGGCTTCGGCTTCGGCTGGCCCGGCTTGCGGCCTTCGAGCGAGCGCTGCTCCACGCAGGTGGCGCAGGGGCAGGCCTCGCGCAGCCAGGCAAAGCTCCATGCGCTCCTGTGGCCGTCGGACCAATCGATCTCCAGCCCTTTGCCTTCGGTGAGCAACACGCGCACCTTCGCGGGCGTTGTCGCGTTGCGCGGCAACGGCCGGTCGTCGGCTCTTTGCGCCTCTTCTTCTTTCGAGACGAAGCGGATGCCTTCGTGGCTCATGAGTCTATTTTAGTTCAGAGTTCATGGTTCATAGTTCGCAGCGGCCCAACTGCGAACGGAGAACTGCCGTTCTTCACTGCCTCCAGAAGAACCAGGCTGCCATGCCGAGGCCGATGGCGACGACCATCCCGCGCAACAAGGGCTGCGGCACACGGCGCGCCAGGCTTGCCGACGTGTAGCCGCCAATGGCGGCGGCGATCATGGCTGCCAGGCAAAACCGCCACACCACCTGGCCATCGAGGATAAAGATGACGAAAGCAATGCCGTTGGCGGTGGTCGTGGTCACCACTTTGAGCGCATTGATCTCATTCAGGTCCTGGTAGCCGAAGAGCGAAAACATCGTGATGAGCAGAAAGCCGGCTCCGGCGCCAAAGTATCCAAGATAAAAGCTCACCACAATCGTAACGAGAAAGACCGCCACGGGATGCTGCTTCGGGGGCTGGTGGGCCACTCTGCCTTTGCGGCGCTCGAGCCACCGCGAGACGGGGCCACTCACGGCAAAGATGCCCGCCGCGCCCAGCAGCAGCCATGGGACAAGATGCAGAAAGGTCCGCTGCGGCGTATTCAGCAGCACGACCGCGCCGATGGTGCCGCCCAGCAGCCCGGCGAGCCCCATCCGCCAGGCCACGCGCAGGTTCTTGCGCAGGTCTTCGCGGTAAGCGGCAATGGAGGTCAACTGGCCCGGCCAGATGGCTACGGTGTTGGTGGCATTGGCCTGAACGGGCAACATGTTCATGCCCAACAGCGCGGGGAAAGAGAGGAACGAGCCGCCGCCGGCTACGGCGTTCAAGACGCCGGCCAGAAACGCCGCCACAACGAGCCAGACCCAGGCCCAGGCGATTTGAGAGAAGAGCGCATGCGCAGGAAGCATTCGGTTTTATTGTAGAGGGCGCGGTCTCCCTCAGTTTGGCTTTGGCTTCAGCGGCAACCGTACGGCTGCTTCTTCCGTCCCGCAGCGCATCTATCTCATTGAAAATGAGTAGGTAATCTAATTCATCTGCTATTTAGTGTAAATGACTCATATTTTATGAATCATGCGTGCTATAGTTTCCATCAGATGGAATGTGCGGCGGATCAGTCCCCCGCCCCAGCTAAATTTTTGAATGCCTAGAGGAGAAGACGATCATGACTATCACCCGTTGGGATCCGTTCCGGGAAGTGCAGACTTTGCAGAATCGAATGAACTCGCTGTTCCGCGATATGAACGGCGAGAACGATCCAGTGGCCGCAGCCAGCTTCGTGCCGCCCGTCGACATCTATGAGGACAACCAGAAAGTGGTTCTCAAGCTGGAAGTTCCGGGCGTTGAAGAGAAGGACCTGGACGTCCGCGTGGAAAACCATACGCTGACGGTCAAGGGCGAGCGCAAGTTCGAAGCCGAAGAGAAGGAGCAGAACTTCCATCGCATCGAACGGCGCTACGGGAGCTTCTATCGGGCCTTCACGCTGCCCAATACCGTGGACACGGAGAACGTGGACGCGAAGTACAACGCCGGCGTGCTGAAGCTTGAGCTCAAGAAGAAGCCCGAGGCGCAGCCCAAGCAGATCAAGGTGAACGTCGACGCAGCGGCATAAGCCACTACGAGCCTCCGGCTGGCAGCTTCCAAGCGGGAAGCGGCAGCCTTGGCAGGGCGGCGCCGGGAGCAGGAATGAATCCGCTCCCGGCGTTTTTTTATCAAAGGTTTGAAAAGAGATTCTTTCTCAGCCTGGATTCTAGCGGCTCAAAAGAGCAAGCTAGAAGCTAACGGCTGAAGGAGCTGAGTGATGGCAATTCGTTGGGACAAATTCACGGTGAAGTCGCAGCAGGCGATGCAGCAGGCGCAGGCGCACGCAACGGAACTCGGCAATGCCGAGATGCAGCCGGTGCACCTTCTGCTGGCGCTCGTCGAGGATCGCGAGGGCGTGATTCCCGCCGTGCTTGAAAAGATCGGTGTGCCCACTGAACGGCTGGAGAGCGACCTGCACCAGATTGAAGAGAAGTTGCCGCGGGTGGCCGGGGCGGCCAGCCAGCCGGGAGTGAGCCAGGCGCTGAACAAGGTGCTGGAGCAGGCGTTCAAAGAGGCCGCGAACTTCAAGGACGAGTACGTTTCGACGGAGCATCTTTTGCTGGGCGTGGCTCACCAGAAGGGCGATCCGGCGCGCGATGCGCTGGTAGCGCTGGGGGCGGCGCACGAGGCGATCCTGAAGGCGCTCACGGCGGTGCGTGGCTCGCAGCGCGTGACGGACCAGAACCCCGAGGGTAAGTTTCAGGCGCTGGAAAAATACGCGAAAGACCTTACGGACCTGGCGCGGCGCGGCAAGCTCGATCCGGTGATCGGCCGCGACGAAGAGATTCGCCGCGTGATCCAGGTGCTCAGCCGGCGCACGAAAAACAATCCGGTGCTGATCGGCGAGCCGGGCGTGGGCAAGACGGCAATCGTCGAGGGGCTGGCGCGGCGCATCGTCTCAGGCGACGTGCCGGAAGGTTTGCGTGACAAGCGCGTGATCTCGCTCGACCTGGGCTCAATGCTTGCCGGCGCGAAGTATCGCGGCGAGTTCGAGGACCGGCTCAAAGCGGTGCTCAAAGAGATCGAAGAATCGAACGGCGAAATCGTTCTTTTCATCGACGAGCTGCACACGCTGGTCGGCGCGGGGGCGGCAGAGGGCGCGATCGACGCGAGCAACATGCTGAAGCCGGCGCTGGCACGGGGCGAGTTGCGGGCCATTGGCGCGACCACGCTGAATGAATACCGCAAATACATCGAAAAGGACGCGGCGCTGGAACGGCGCTTTCAGATCGTCTACGTGGGCGAGCCGAACGTCGAAGACACGATTGCGATTTTGCGCGGCTTGAAGGAGCGTTACGAGGCGCACCACAATGTGCGCATCAAGGATGGGGCGATCGTGGCGGCGGCGACGCTCTCGCATCGCTACATCAGCGACCGGTTCCTGCCCGACAAGGCGATCGACCTGGTCGATGAGGCCGCGGCGTCGCTCGCTATCCAGATTGGCTCAGTGCCCACCGAGATCGATCAACTGGAGCGGCAGGCCACATCGCTCGAGATCGAGCGCGCCGCTCTCAAGCGGGAGACGGACAAGAATAGCAAGGAGCGGCTCGAAGAGGTGGAGCGCGAAGTGGCCGCGCTGCGCGAGCAGATTACGGCGTTGCGCGCGCGCTGGACGAAGGAGCGCGAGGCGATCAATCGTGTAGGCGAGCTCAAGAAGAAGATCGAGGGGCTGCGCTTTGAAGCGGAAGAACAGACGCGCAAAGGCCAGCTCGACCGTGCAGCGCAGATCCAGTATGGCGAGCTGCCCAGGCTCGAAGCCGAGCTGAAGCAGTTGAATGCCGTGCAGGACGGCGCCCAGAAAAGCGGAGCCGGAAAAGACGGCGGCGTCGCGCGCATGTTGAAGGAGGAAGTGGACGAGGAAGACATTGCCAAGATCGTCAGCAAGTGGACCGGTATCCCGGTTTCGCGAATGCTTGAAGGTGAAGTGAAGAAGCTGGTGCGGATGGAGGAGCGGCTCAAGGAGCGCGTGGTCGGCCAGGACGCGCCTCTTTCTGTTGTGTCGAATGCAATTCGCCGTTCGCGCGCCGGGTTGAGCGATCCGAAGAGACCGATCGGTTCCTTCATCTTCCTAGGACCTACAGGAGTGGGCAAGACCGAAACCGCCCGCGCCTTGGCGGAGTTCCTGTTCGATGACGAGCAGGCGATGGTGCGCATCGACATGAGCGAGTACATGGAGAAGCACGCCGTGGCTCGCTTGATCGGCGCGCCGCCGGGATACGTTGGCTACGACGAAGGCGGCCAGCTGACGGAGGCGATCCGGAGAAGGCCTTATGCAGTGGTCCTCTTCGACGAGATCGAGAAGGCGCATCCGGATGTGTTCAACATCCTGCTGCAGGTGATGGATGACGGACGGCTTACCGACTCGAAAGGACGCACCGTGGACTTCAAGAACACCGTGCTCATCATGACTTCGAACCTCGGCGCGGCCATGCTCCATACCGACGCGCTCAAGACCGAGCATGATTTCGACATGGCGCGGGAATCGGTGATGCACGTGCTGCGCGAACACTTTCGTCCGGAGTTTTTGAATCGGGTGGACGACATGGTGATCTTCCGTCCGCTGGGCCCGGCGCAGTTGACCGCGATCCTGGAACTGCGCTTGAACGAGATCCGCAAGCTTCTCGAAGACCGGCAGATTTCGCTCGAGCTGACAGAGCCGGCGCGGCAATTGATTCTGGCTGCGGGTTCGGATGCGGCATACGGGGCGCGTCCTCTGAAGCGCGCACTGCAGCGGATGGTGCAGGACCCGCTGGCGATCAAGATCCTCGACGGCGAAATTCTGCACGGTTCGCACGTGCGGATCGATGCCGACCGCAACTCGAACCATCTGACCTTCGAGCCGATGGGGCGTGAGGCGATGGCGTAAAAAATTGAGCCGGCGAGTTACGGTATTTTCAAAAAATGCCGTACACTCGTGCTCATGAAGCACACGATCTTCCGTTCCCTCGAACTGGCTGTCGTTTTGGCGGTTGCTTTGGCCATTCCTCGCCTCTCCGCGCAGGAATGGGCCAAGGCTCGCCTCGAAGCATCGCCGCGCCACCATGAGTATGTTTCTCTGAAACATGGAAACCGGACCGTGCAGGCCTTTGTCGTTTACCCTGAGGTCGCCACCAAGGCTCCGGTGGTGATTCTCATTCACGAGATCTTCGGCCTCAGCGATTGGGCCAAGGAGATGGCCGACGAGCTGGCTGCCGAGGGCTTCATCGTAGTCGCGCCGGACCTGGTCACCGGATTCGGTCCCAACGGCGGAGGGTCCAGCGAGTTTCCCAGCCAGGATGCGACCGTAAAAGCGGTTTCCGCCCTCGATCCTGAGGGCGTGATGGCCGACCTGGACGCGGCGGCCAACTACGGCAAGCACCTGCCTGCGGCCAACGGCACAATTGCGGTGGTGGGCTTCTGTTGGGGTGGGACTAAATCCTTCGCGTTTGCTGCTCACCGCAAGGATCTCTCCGCGGCCTTCGTCTTCTACGGCTCAGGGCCAGCAGATGTCTCCACGATCACGGCTCCAGTGTATGGTTTCTACGGCGGCAACGATGCACGGATCGGAGCTACCGTTCCTGGCACCGTTGCAGCCATGAAGGCGGCGGGCAAAGCCTACGAGCCCGTGACCTACGAGGGCGCTGGCCACGGTTTCATGCGCGCGGGCGAAGATCCCGGCAATACAGTTCCTGGGAACAAGACCGCACGCGAACAGGGCTTTACGCGGCTGCTGGGTCTGCTGCGTGAGATGAAGAGCGCGCCTGCCGCGGCCCGCGGCGGTGAGAAACACACACCCGCCGGCCAGACCCAAGCCCGCGCCGTCGTCTGCCACGAGACGGAGAAGACTCCGGGCGCCCTGTGATTGCAGGCGCCGGAGAGTGGGCTTTTTGAGCCGTCAGAAAGCCCGAATCCAAAGCGTCTCATCCAGCCTCAGCTATTGCCTTAATTCCACCAGCGTGGCGCCCATGCCGCCTTCGTTCTGCGGGGCTTCGGTTACGCCGGCGACGTGCGGATGGCTTTTGAGAAATTCGCGGACACCACGACGCAAGATGCCTGCCCCGTGACCGTGGATCACGCGCACCCGCGGCAGGCCAGCCAGAAACGCGCGGTCGAGATACTTCTCCAGCTCTTCCGTGGCTTCATCGACGGTGCGGCCGATGAGGTTGATCTCCATACGGATATCGTCGGTGTTGGCGCTAATCACGGAAACGTGTACATTCTTTTGCTTACGCACGGCAGAGAGTGGAGTTTCCGGGCCTTTGCCTGAATCTGCTGCAGAACGCGAAGGCTCGGAGAGCTCATCGCGCTTGACGCGCATCTTGATGGGCCCGAGCGCCACCTCGAAGAGATCTTTCTCCACTTCGCGCTGCACGATGCCGATTTTATTCATCGATTTGATCCGGACCTGGTCGCCGGGCGCAACGTGTTTGAGCAGATGCGGCTGCGCATGCGCGTCTCCCTGATCGGCGCCGGTGCGATGCGCGACGACGGTTTGATTGAAGCTCTCTTGAAACTCGCGGCGGAGGCGGTTGATGCGGCGCTCAGCCTCCTTGGATAATTTCTGCTGCGCAGCGCGATCTTCGACAGCTCGTACATTCTCGCGCATCTGGAATTCGAAGTCCTTCAATAACGAAGCCAACTTGTTTTCGAGTTCCCGGGTGCGGCTGCGCAGTTCCACGTCGCCTTCGCGCGCGAGCTTGGTTCGTTCCTGGTTCAGCGCATACTGCTGCTCACGCGCGGCTTTCCGCTCGATCTCAAGCTGCGCCAGTTCGCTGTGCAGGCGATCGAGGAAGCGGGCAATATCCGCCTGCTGCGAGCCAAGCCGCTCCCGTGCCCCTGCAATGATAGCCGCGTTCAGCCCCAGCCGCTCCGCGGTCTGAACGCCGGCTGAAGCGCCGGGCACACCGAGCCGCAATTGATAGTTGGGTGCGAGCGTCTTCTCATCCACACCGGCTGCAGCGTTGCGCACGCCGGCCGTATTGGCCGCATACACCTTGAGCGAAGTGTGGTGTGTAGAGATGAGCGACCATGCGCCGGCCTTGAGAAAAAAGCTTGCTACTGCCACAGCCAGCGCCGCGCCTTCCTCAGGGTCGGTAGCCGAGCCAAGCTCATCGAGCAGCACCAGCGACCGGGAATCCGCCAGCCGCGCCAGTCGGTCAAGATTGGTGATATGCGCGGAAAAGGTGGAAAGCGCCGCTTCGATCGATTGCGCATCGCCGATGTCGGCGAGGAATGCATCGAAGACGGGAAAGCTCGCGGCATCCGCCGGCACCGGCATCCCGGCCTGGGTCATCATGGCCAGCAGCGCGGTCGTCTTCAGCGCAACCGTCTTGCCGCCGGTGTTGGGGCCGCTGATGATTAACTGACGCTCGTCTCCGGTCAACTCGAGGAAGAGCGGGACGATGTTTCCGCCGGTGGCGCGCAGCCGCTTTTCGAGCAACGGATGGCGAGCGCCTTCCAGGCTCAACCGGCCGGGCGCAAGCGTGGGCGCGACACACGCATAATCCCGCGCAAACCGCGCGCGCGCCTGCAGGCTATCGACAAGCGCGAGCACACGCGCACCTTCTACCAGTGCTTCGGCATAGCCGCCCACCTGGCGGGTGAGCGCGACAAAGATGCGGTGGATCTCGGCCTGCTCTTCTTCGAGGAGCCGCACCAGTTCGTTGTTCTGCTCGATGGTTTCGAGCGGCTCAAGGTAAACCGTCTGGCCCGAAGAGCTGGCGCCATGAATGACGCCGGAGACGCGCCGCTTCAGTTCAGAGCGCACCGGAATGACGAAGCGCTCGCCACGAATCGTGATGAGATCTTCCTGCGTGGAGCCTTCGCCGGAGAGCTTGCGCAGCACTGTGCGCAGGCTTTCCTCGATGAGCCGCTGCTGCCGTTCCTGCTCGCGGCGAATGCGGTTCAGCTCGGGCGAAGCGTCGTCGGCCAGCGTGCCGTCCGGCTGAATTTTGCGCTCGATCGCTTCTGCCAGCGTGCGCAAATTGGCCGGCAAAGCGGCAGACGACTCAGACAAACCAGGCAACTTGCCCACCAGCCGCGCCGGCGGCTCGCGCAACAGAGCCTCCCACGCAGCCACGGAGTGGGCCAGGCGCGCAATGGCCTGCAGCTCCGCAGCTTCGAGCGCGGCATCGGGGATTCTGGCCTTGGCCGCGAGCTGGGTGGGATCGAACAGTCCGCCCACCGGAATGGCGATCTGCTCATCGAGCAGCAGACACAGCTCGCCGGTAAGCTGGTGCTGCCGGGCAATCCACGGCGCATGCGTCGAGGGGATAAGCGCGAGAATCGCCTCGCGGCCTACGGGCGAGGCGGCAAAGCCCGCGACCAGCGCGAGCAGCGGTTCCCACTCGAGCGCAGCAAGGTCGGCGTGCTGCACCGGCGACGGGATGGGGTCGAGCAACGGCATGTCCAGTCCTTATCTTAGTGGGAAGGCCATGCGGGATGGTCCGGAAGCCGTGCGGACTTGGCTCAGAATGACCGCTTCAATCGAGAATCGCAGTCGGTTTCAACTTCCCTTCCCACTGCGCCACCACGGCGCTGGCGATGCAGTTGCCGGCTACGTTCATTGCGGCGCGCCCCATATCGATGACCGTATCCACGCCGAGGAGCAACAGCACCGCGACGGTGGGGATGTGGAATGAGCTCGCGGTGCCGAGCAGAATCACGAGCACCGCGCGCGGCACGCCGGCCACGCCCTTGCTCGTGAGCATCAGCGTACCCAGCATGAAAGCCTGCTGGCCCACCGAGAGATGCATGCCTGCAGCTTGCGCGGCGAAAATGGCCGCCATGGAGAGGTACAGGCTGGAGCCGGTCATGTTGAAGCTATAGCCGGTGGGGATGACGAAGGAGACAATCCAGCGCGGCACGCCGAACTCTTCCATGCGTTCCATGGCCAGGGGTAGCGCGGCTTCTGACGTGGTGGTGGCAAAGGCGATGGCCGTGGGCTCGGCGATGGCTGCGGCAAAACGGCGCAACGGAATACGCGCCAGCAGCAGGATAGGCGCCAGACCCAGGAGTACGAAGACGGCCAGCCCCGCGAAGTATGTGACGACGAGCTTCATGAGCGGCAGCAGCGTGGCGATGCCCATGCTGCCCACCGTATAGGCCAGAGCCGCGCCGGCGGCGAGCGGAGCCAGATACATCACGATGCGCGTCATGCGAAACATGGTTTCGGTGAGCGATTGCAACACGGCCACCAGGGGAGCGCGGCGGGCCGCGGGCAGCGTGGCCAGTGCAATGCCGAACAACAAGGCGAATATGGCGACCTGCAGAACCTGGTTCTGCGCCACGGCTTGGGCGATGTTATCCGGAAAGACATTGAGCAGAAGCTGCTGCCATCCCCCTACGTGCGGTGCAGAGGCGGCAGCATCAGCTCCGGCGGCTTGCGCGGGCAGGGTGACGCCGACGCCCGCACGCGACAGATCGATGGCGACAGCGCCGAGGACGAGACCCAGGGTGGTAACCACCTCAAAGAACACCAGCGCCTTGAGCCCGACGCGGCCCACGCCGCGTAGTTCGCCGTGGCCGGCGATGCCCGTCACGATCCCGCCGAAGATCAGGGGCGCGACGATCATCCGGACGAGGCGAAGAAAGAGGTCCCCCAGAAAGCGCGTGCTGGCTGCGACCTGGGGCGCATCCACACCGAGCTCCGCGCCCACGGCCATGGCAAAGAAGGTCCACACCAGCAGAGAGCGGCGGCGCACCGCGAAAGGGATGAAGCAACCGAAGCCAATCCAGCGCAAACCGATGGCCAATTCGGTTCGCACGTGCAGAAGACCGGCGATCAGACCCGCGGCCACCACAACGGGAGCCATCGCGGCGAGAACGCGATCGGCGCGCCGGAGCGACGCGCGCTGCTCTCGCACCGGCTTGACGGATGTTGGCGAAGGATTCATGCAGGAGCCTGATGCTGCAAGGTCCCCCCCATGCTATCGCGGCCCAGGCTCAGTTGGTGGTGGGACCAGGGGTGGCTGCGGGGGTTGAGGAAGTGGAAGCGGAGCTGCCGCTGTCTCCGCTGCCGGATTTCTCCGCGGGCTTCGACTCGGACTTGGTCTCGCCCTTTGTCTCGGGCTTGGTCTCAGAAGACTTGGAATCGCTGGATGGACCACTGCTCTTGGAAGCGTAATCGTTCACGTACCACCCGGCGCCCTTGAACTGCAGAGCCGGCGCGGTGAGCGGCCGTTCCACCGCGCCGCCGCATTGTGGGCACAACTTTTCCGGCTCAGCATTGAAATTTTGGATTTTCTCGAACCGATGGCCGCACTTGGTGCAGCGGTACGCGTACAAAGGCAAGGCTTTTTTACCCCTCCGGCGCAGGACTTCCACCTTTATTGTACCGGGAAGGCGGCAAATCCTCTACGGAAGCTGCCGCCCACATTGCCGTAGTTGCAGATTGCGCGCGTCAGTGCACCTCAATCGGCACCGAGCCGCTCTTATTCTCCCAAGCCAAAGTGAGCGAACCCTTGCCATCGCCATTGTCGACCAGCGTGTACTTCAGATCTTCGACCATGTGCGACGGTGTGGACATGGTCATCTTCGTCTTACCCAGGTCCTGCGATCCATCGTATTTCAGCCCCCACTCGCCGGTTTGCTTGTTCACGATAAAGACCCAGTTCGCGGGGTCGGAGATGTCGACGAACAGCGTGTAGGTGCCGGCCGGCACGCGGAGGTCGCCAATGGTCAGGTCGGCGTCAGTGTGCAAGGTGGTGGCCGAGTTCGCGCCCCCGCGCCACACCGGATAATGCGGATCGTGGCTGATGAGGCCATCTTTGGTGAAGATGTGACCCGCGCGGCCCTTCACCCTGGGCGAACTGTAATTGATGGTGATGGATTTGCCTCCAATCGTCACCGACGCCGTCTCCGGCGGGCTGGCGGGCGTTTTTTGCTGCGCAAACAGGCTTACGGCGCCAAGCAGAAGGCCCGTACAAACGAAAAGACGTTTCATGATGCGTTTCTCCTCCGGACAGAGGCCGATATGCAGACGGGACAGCCTCGACGCGATGATTGTCGCACCGCACACCGCAGATCGGGAAATTCGCAGGACCAGCCTGCTATGATGCGGCGAAAGGAAGAGTGATGGCCGAGAGCCAGAATCCCATGTCGCCCGGAGCTCGTTTTCGCGCCGCTGTCGCGGCAGAAAAACCTTTGCAGGTGGCAGGCGCCATCAACGCCTACGCGGCGCGCATGGCAGAGGCGACGGGCTTTCGTGCGCTCTATCTCTCCGGCGGCGGCGTAGCCGCGAATTCGCTCGGACTGCCTGATTTGGGCATCAGCACCATGGAAGATGTGCTCATCGAGGTGCGGCGCATCACGGATGCGAGCCCTCTTCCGCTGCTCGTCGATATCGACACAGGCTGGGGCGGCGCGTTCAATATCGCGCGGTGTATACGGTCGCTGGCGAAGGCCGGCGCTGCGGCCGTGCACATTGAGGACCAAGTAGGCGCCAAACGCTGCGGCCATCGGCCCGGCAAGGAGCTTGTGCCGGCCGACGAGATGGCAGATCGCATCAAGGCCGCAGTTGATGCGCGCAAGGACGAAGCCTTCGTCGTCATGGCGCGGACGGACGCGCTGGCGACGGAGGGCCTGACAGCGGCGATTGAGCGCGCGCAAGTCTACGTAGCCGCCGGCGCGGATATGATCTTTGCCGAGGCGGTGACGGAGACCGCGATGTACACGGCATTCCGCAAAGCAGTGGGCGTGCCGATTTTGGCCAATATCACGGAGTTCGGCAAGACGCCGCTCTTTACGCGCGAGGAGTTGGCGGCCGCTGGTGTGGACATTGTTCTCTATTGCTGCGCGGCGTATCGCGCGATGAACGCCGCCGCGCTCAGAGTGTACGAGACGATTCGCGCCGAGGGCACGCAGAAGAGCGTGGTCGCGATGATGCAGACGCGCGACGATCTCTACCGCTATCTCGACTACCACGCCTACGAACAAAAACTGGATGCGCTCTTCGCGAGAGCCAGAGATAAAACGTAGACGCTTTCACCGGCTCTCCCTTTTTGAGTGCGCTTCGGAGATTTCTTGATGAGCGATCCTTCGCCAACCGGCTTCAAATCCAAAAAATCCGTAGCCTTGTCGGGCACGCCGGCGGGTAATACGGCCATCTGCACCGTGGGCCAGAGCGGCAACGATCTGCACTATCGCGGCTATGACATCGCCGATCTGGCTGCGCATTGCGAGTTTGAAGAGGTCGCGCACCTGCTCGTCCATGGCAAGCTGCCCAACCGTGCCGAGTTAGCCGCCTATAAGGCGCGCTTGCGCGCATTGCGCATCCTGCCCGCGCAGATCACACGGGCGCTCGAATTACTGCCCGCGTCCGCGCACCCGATGGATGTGCTGCGCACGGGCGTTTCCGTACTGGGATGCGTGAGGCCTGAGGCGCAAAGTTACGCCGAGGCTGAAGCACGGCAAATCGCCGACACATTGCTCGCCTCCCTGCCCTCGATGCTCGTCTACTGGCATCAGTTCGCGCGCAACGGCGGCCGCCGCATCGATGTGGAAGCGGGCGGCGATTCGATCGCCGAGCATTTTCTCCAACTGCTGCACGGACGCGCTCCGAGCGCTGCGTGGACTGCGGCCATGCAGATCTCGCTGATTCTCTATGCGGAACATGAGTTCAACGCGTCCACATTCACAGCGCGCGTGATCGCCGGCACCGGCTCCGATCTCTACTCCTGCATCGCCGGCGCCATCGGCGCACTGAAGGGGTACAAACATGGCGGAGCCAACGAAGTGGCGCTGGCGATTCAGCTGCGCTACGCGTCGCCCGACGAGGCGGAAGCGGACATCCTTCGCCGCATCGCCGAGCGCGAAGTCATCATCGGCTTCGGCCATCCCGTGTATACCATCGCCGATCCGCGCAGCGACATCATCAAAGCTTGCGCGCGCAAGCTGGCCGTTGACGGCGAAGGGGAGCGCCTGTACTCGGTCGCCGAGCGCATTGAGGCCACCATGCACAGCGCCAAAAAGATGTTCCCCAATCTCGATTGGTATTCGGCGGTTGCCTATCATCTGATGGGCATTCCGGTCGATCTGTTCACGCCGTTGTTCGTCATGGCGCGCACCGCCGGCTGGAGCGCGCACGTCATCGAGCAGCGGCAGGACGGCAAGATTATTCGTCCATCGGCGAATTACACCGGGCCGGGCGATTTGAAGTTTGTGCCGATCGGCGAGCGAGGATAAGCCTTTGCTCGGCCCGGTCAGGCGCAAGGATAGATACGCGCCAACCCTGGGGCGCCCGAATTTGTGATTGCAGAAAATCAGGAGATTGCGTGTCATCGCACATCAGCAAAGAACGCCCCGCGCCGGACAAGGTTCTCACCGACATTGCCGACTATGCGTTGAGCTATGAGATTGAGAGCGATCTGGCTTACACCACGGCGCGCTATTGCCTTCTCGATACGTTGGGTTGCGGCCTGGAGGCGCTTGAATATCCTGCGTGCACAAAGTTGCTCGGACCTATCGTGCCGGGAACCGTGGTTCCCAATGGCGCGCGCGTTCCGGGCACGAGTTTTCAACTCGATCCCGTGCAGGCGGCCTTCAACATCGGCGCCATGATCCGCTGGCTCGACTTCAACGACACCTGGCTCGCCGCAGAGTGGGGCCATCCGTCCGACAATCTCGGCGGAATTCTCGCTGTTGCGGACTGGCTCTCGCGCAGCGCACCGGCCGAGGGCCGCCAGCCGCCTACCATGCGCAGCGTTCTCACCGCCATGATCAAGGCGCACGAGATTCAGGGCTGCATCGCACTGGAAAATTCCTTCAACAAGGTGGGGCTCGATCATGTGGTGCTGGTCAAGGTTGCGTGTACTGCGATCGTGAGCCAATTGCTCGCACTTACCCGCGACCAGACGATTGCCGCTCTCTCGCTCGCGTGGGTCGACGGCCAGAGCCTGCGTACCTATCGCCATGCGCCGAATACCGGCTCACGCAAAAGCTGGGCCGCAGGCGATGCGACGAGCCGCGCGGTTCGATTGGCTTTGATGGCGCGCACGGGCGAGATGGGCTATCCCTCGGCCCTCACCGCAAAGACCTGGGGCTTCTACGACGTGTCGTTTCGCGGGAAGGAGTTCCAATTTCAGAGACCTTATGGTTCGTATGTCATGGAGAATGTGCTCTTCAAGATCAGCTACCCAGCGGAATTCCACGCGCAGACGGCCGTGGAAGCGGCCATGAAGGTGCGCGCGCAGTTCGATCAGCGAAGGCTCTCATCCGAAGCCATCAAAAAAATCACCATCCGCACGCACGAAGCCTGCCTGCGCATTATCGACAAGAAGGGGCCGCTCGCGAATCCGGCGGACCGCGATCATTGCGTGCAATATATGGTTGCCATTCCGCTGCTCTTTGGGCGGCTCACGGCCGCCGACTACGAGGACGATATTGCGGCCGATCCGCGTATCGATGCGTTGCGCGCGAAGATCGAGTGCGTTGAAAATCCATCGTTCACCGCGGATTATCACGATCCTGAGAAGCGCTCCATTGCCAACACGCTGCAAGTGGATCTGCGAGATGGCACAGTGCTCGAAGAGACGGTAGAGTACCCGATTGGCCATCGGCGGCGGCGCGAAGAAGGGCTGCCGCTGCTCATCGAGAAATTCAAAATC
>DASXFB010000054.1:0-57235 GCA_036489815.1 Occallatibacter sp.
CCGCACCAGTCCCGGATAAGAACCGCAGTCGTGGAGCAGATAGTCAGCCTCCGTGTGTGCCTCGCCAAGAAAGCCCGCGCCGCGCAGCACGGGATGATTGCGGCAGCCGCGCTTCAGCGTGCCGTAGACGAATAGCGCCGCCGAGCCGGCCGCCGGGTCATCCATGTTTCGCTTATCGCAGATTGCCGCGCAATCAATCAACAAATTTCGTCCGGCCGGGTTGCCATGTCTCATTCGGCGATCTGGAAGAGCGCGAGCCCCACCCCAGTTCCATCAGCGCAGCCGTCTCCGCGAACGCGCGCCCTCCGAGTACGGCAGGTTATCCTTGAGGAAGAAATTCGACGCATACTGAGGTATCTTCTTCGTGCCCAGCTCCAAGCGCCCTCTCGTCCTGACCATCCTCGATGGCTGGGGATATCGCGCCGAAACCGCGAACAACGCCATCGCCCTGGCGCGCAAGCCCGCCTACGATAAGCTGCTGCGCGAGTTTCCCAACACGCTCATCCGCGCCTCGGAGCATTTTGTCGGCCTGCCGGACGGCCAGATGGGCAATAGCGAAGTCGGCCACTTGAACATCGGCGCCGGCCGCATCGTGCAGATGGACATAACCCGCATCGATGCGCAGATCGCCTCCGGCGAGTTCGGCAAAAATCCAGCGATCGTCAAGGCCATGCAGCGCGCGCGCGAAGGCGGCCGGCAGCTTCATCTCTTCGGCCTCGTCTCCGACGGCGGCGTCCACTCGCACCAGGAGCACCTCTATGCACTCTTGCGCGTCGCGCGCGAAAATGGGCTCGAACGCGTCTTCGTTCACGCCTTCATGGACGGGCGCGACACGCTGCCCACCTCCGGCGCGGGTTACATCGCGCAGCTCGAGAAGAAGATGCGCGAATACGGCGTGGGCAAGCTGGCCAGCGTCAACGGCCGCTATTACGCAATGGACCGCGACCGGCGCTGGGAACGCGAGCGCAAGGCCTTCGACGCGATGGTCAACGGTAAGGCCGAAGGCGGCGCGTATCCCAATGCCGTGGCCCGCATCAAGGAGAACTACAACAGCGGCACCACCGATGAATTCCTCATTCCTTTCGTGGTGACCGACGCCGCCGGCAAGCCTGCCGGCCAGATTCGCGACGAAGACGTTTGCATCAACTTCAACTTCCGCGCCGACCGCGCGCGGCAGATCACGCGCGTGCTCGCCCGCGAGAGCGGCCTCAACGCGCAGGGCGGGAACAATCTCGACGGATGGGAATCGCTGGATGAGATCATCCCCCGCCGTGAAATCCCGAAGAGCCTGCATTACGTCTGCATGACGCAGTACGACAAGCTCTATCAACTCCCCCTCGTCATCCTGCCTGAATCGATGGATAACATCCTGGCCAACATTCTCTCCGCGCACCAGCTCCGCAACCTGCGCGTCGCGGAGACGGAGAAGTTCGCGCACGTGACCTACTTCTTCAACGGCGGCATCGAGACGCCTTTCCCGGGTGAAGAGCGCATTCTTTGTCCTTCGCTCAAGGTGGCCACCTATGACCTGGCGCCGGAGATGCGCGCCGAGTGCATCGGCGACACCCTGGTGAAGGCCATCAACGACACAGCCTTCGACCTCATCGTCGCCAACTTCGCCAATGCCGACATGGTTGGCCACTCCGGCAAGCTCGAGCCCACCATTAAGGCCTGTGAGGCCGTCGACGCGCAATTGGACCGCGTCTACAAGGCCGTGCGCGAGAGAAACGGGAGCTGGCTGATCACGGCAGACCACGGCAATGCCGAGCTGATGGTCGATCCCGCGAGCGGCGGCCCACACACCGCGCACACCACCAATCCGGTCCCGATGATCTACGTGAGCGAAGATGCCGGCCACTATCGCCTGCGCACCGATGGCTCGTTGCGCGATATTTCTCCAACCCTTTTGAGCTTGTTAAAGCTCGGACTTCCTAAAGAGATGACCGGTGGCGATCTGCGCGTGCCCGCTGCGAAGTAGCGAGGCGCCGAGCCAACTGCCAAAAACATGAAAGGGCCTCCGTGTGGAGGCCCTTTGAAACTTCCTGCCTGAATTCCGGCTTATCGCGGACGCAGAGACTTGATCGCCGCCGGCAGACGCTCTTCAATCAGCTTGGCGCGCTCCACGGCAATGCCGCCCAGGTAGGCCGGGGCCGGCGTGACCATCAGCACCAGGGCCAGCATGATCACCGAGAAGGAGAACCCGGCAACCCCCGCCGCGAGCAGCATGTGATACATGTCGGAGATGTCCAGACCCAGGATGTTGAAGGCCACATGCTCCAGCGGTTTGATGTGCACCAGAACCGCCAGCGCGAACAAGAAGAAAACCGCGGCCAGCGACGTGAGGACCGCGAGCGCCGAGTCCAGGCTGCGATGAAATTTCTGCCGCGCGCTGCAATGCGGGCATTCCATGAAATGCTGCTCGTAATCGCGGCGCATCTCGGGAGAAATTCCCGAAATATCATAGCGCCAGCTCGCCAAAATGGCGCCTACCACACGATCGTTACATCGGGTTCTTGTTATAGCCATAAAGACAACTCGCTCTGCAAAGGATTTGCGGTACCGCCGCTGCTTCCGCGGTCGATTCTGGCGTTCAAGGCCCCTGTTTACCGGATGCTCATTTCGCCTGAAGGATTCATGCAATCTGCCGTTCCCTATACCGCCGCCGGCGTGTTTCAACCTCGGCGATTCTCTCTCGGCGATTCGCTGTCGCCCCAAATCCCTCTGCCCAAAATCCTCCTGGGCCGATAGATGCCCTTGTTACCTATTCTAATACGACTCAATCAAAAAGAGATTGCCGAAAGAGGTTCGTGTTGTCCGGCCAGCATTAGGCGGTTGGCAAGCAAGCTCGCACGCCCCTCCAAAGCACGTTCGGCCGCGATTCGGGCCAGGTCAGGAAGATTATTGCTTTCAGAAAGATGCGCCAGAATCACGTAGGCAGCCTGGCCGTCGTAGCCGGTGGAAAGAAATTGGGCCGCGGCCTCGTTCGAGAGGTGCCCCACCCGCGACAGCACCCGCTGTTTCACTGACCAGGGGTACGGACCATCGCGCAGCATCTCCAAATCGTGATTTGACTCCAGCAACAACAAATCCACGCCCTTCAAATGGGCTTTCACGTTGGGCGCAATGTATCCCAGGTCGGTCGCAAAGGCCATCCGAACCCCTTCGCTCGCAAAAACGAATCCGACCGGGTCGGCAGCGTCGTGGGGAATGGTAAAGGGACTCACTTCGATATCGCCGATCGAAAACCGGCACCCCGCCTCGAAATACTCGACCGCCGGCAGCCAGGCAGGGTCTTCCTTCTCGGGGGACGGGTCGGGCTCTGTCGCGACGGACGGTCCCTCGGCAGCGGCACGCATTTCGACGCCGCCCTCGTCGGCCTCGTTTTCCGCGGCTGCAGCCTCCGCCTCCGGCTGGCGCTCGGCCGTCTGCTTGCGGCACTGTTCGATCCATTGTGCGTAGGTCATCTGGCGGCGCGGCGTGAGCCAGCGCATCCAGGCGCGGTGCGTGGCCTCGGTAAAGTACACCGGTATTCCCAGCTTGCGCGCCGTCACGGCCAGGCCATTCACGTGGTCCTGATGTTCGTGCGTCACCACAATGGCATCCAGCGTGGCGGGATCTTCGCCCGCCAGCTTCATGCGCCGGAAGAGCTCGCGGCAGCTCATGCCCGCATCCACCAGAATGCGTGTCCGTCCCCCGGAGACAACGGTGCTGTTGCCCTTCGATCCCGACGCCAGCACAGTGAAGCGGACCATTTCTTGAGGATACAGCCAACCGGAACCGATCCGGTGCAAAAACAGGGTGCCGCGCCGGATACCCGCACCGCTTCATCGGCCGCGGCGGAAAAACCTTCCCATCGTACCGTTACCTAAGCGCCAATTCGCATCTTTTTTCTTCCCTCGATTGTGCAATGTCCAGCCCCCCGCGAAATTGCTAAGATCCGATCAAACTTAAACGGTTGCGAGCTAAAGAAAGAGGTCGGGAGCTTAATCGGCTCGCAATGGGACTGGAGCTAAAAAGAGTATGAAGGGTATCGTACTTATACTTTGCGGTTTGGTCGGCTATATGCTGGCACACTTTTTCCCCGATGGCGATATGGCAATCTATGTACCGATGCTGATCTCCTACCACCTTTACCTCGCGTTCCTGGTCATCACCGCGGTGCAGGACAAAGGAATCTCGTTGTCGATTCCCTCCACCGTTCTCACCCACATCGCCTGCCTCGCCCTTCTGATCGTCTTCGCCGAAGGCCGCGAGCACATCCCCTACTTCTGGGTGGTTCGCTTCTTTACCCCCAGCATCGCGCTCTTTGAAGCGACCTGGCTCTTCGCCGGAAAAGGACGAAAACAACAGGCTGCCATCGAAGCGGGTCCTGCTTCCGCCGGAAATCCGGAGGACTACGAGGACTTTATCCAATACCTGCGGCAGAACGAGCGCCCATTCAGCAAACCTGGGCGCAGCGTGAACGAGGAGTTCACGTTCTGGCTCGCCCATCGCGCCAGGCATCCGCACGCCATTTCTTCCGGCCAGCGGCCGATGGCGTAAGAGCCCTCGAGTCCCCTCCGCATCCCCACCCATTCCGAGGCGCGTACACCGATACGCGCCTCTTCACATCAACGAGGTGCCCGAATCACCCGGCGGTTCCGGCGGCACAGATCGCCTTGATCCTGACACGCCCAAGCACATTTCTCAAAGCACGCCCGGCAGATTCGCCGGAATCTCGATCGAGACCAGGGTGCCCCGTCCCGGATTGCTCACCACACTGAAGTGGGCCTGGTCGCCATAGAGAACCTCCAGCCGCTCCTGCACGTTCTTCATGCCGATTCCCGCCCCGGTCCGCCTGAGCGCAGAAGCGGGCCGGTTGCCCATGCCCACCCCGTCGTCGGCCACCTCGATCAGAACCCGTCCTGCCTTGAGACTGCTGCGCAGCGTCACGGTTCCCCCGTGGATGCGCGGCTCCAGCCCATGCTTGATGCTGTTTTCGATCAGCGGTTGCAGCAGGATGCTGGGCACAAGGATGTCCAGTGTGCGCGGGTCGATCTCTTTTTCGACCCTCAGCTTGTCGGCGCCGAAGCGGACCACCTCGATGCCCAGATAATCGTCGGTGAAGCTCAGCTCCTGGCGCAGCGGCACGTAGGTATCGTGGTCGTTCAGCAGCGCGCGCAGAATGTTGGCCAGTTTTACCGTCATCTCGCGTGCCATTTCAGGCTGAGTACGCACCAGCGCGGCAATCGAATTGAGCGTATTGAAGAGAAAATGGGGATTGATCTGCCGCTGCAGCGCATCGAGGCGCGCCTCCAGCACCAGCCGCTTCTGCTCCTCCAATGAGATTTCGAGGCGCAGCGCATTCCACACCTTGAGCGCGATGCCCACCACGATGGGCGCGCTCAGCCAGACCAGCGCCTGCAGCCAAATTTCGTGGGAGAGAAGCGCGAACAGCCGGTGCGGAAACTCGTGCGCAATCCAGTCGCGCACCATCTCCATGGCGGCGATCAGAACGAGCAGCAGAATCTGACGATCCACGCGCGGCTTCTTGATGTTGCGCCGCACCCACCGATAGATGCTGAGGTCGATAAACGGTGTAAACGACCAGATCTCTTCCCGTTCGACGAACCGGCCGATCAAACCTGCCGCCATCCCCAGCGCCGCGTTGAAGGGCAGCGCGAGGTACTCATGATGCAGGACGGCCGGAATCGAAAGCACGATGCCGCTGACCATGGCCCAGCGCGGGCCAATCAGAAGGCCGAGCAGGATAATGGTCGCAAACGAGATATCCGCGGCCAGAAAGTTCGGCACCAGGATCCGGAACCAGACGCCCAATGTGAGCGGCACCAGGAAAAAGGCTAGCAGCGCGACCGTTTGGCGGGGACGGCGCTTGTCGGCAAACAGAAGCCGTCGAAACGCGCTGGCGCGCGCCAAGACACTGGCCACCGAGGCGACCACCCCCAGCTTGACCAGCAACGTAATGAGAAGCAGCCGATCCGTCACCCCACAAATGTATCGCGCCGCGCGCTGAAGTATCTAATGCGGAGAGTAGGCGCGCGCGAGCGGACTTCCCGCGGCTGCCTAAACGGACTGCCACGTAAAATGGATCTATGACCATGGAAAGTGTGAAGAAGATCGCCGAGGCGGATTTCCCCACCCGCTGGGGCACATTTCGCATTCTCGGCTTCGAAGGCATCTCTGCCGCCCGGCCGGACTGCGAGCCGGTGCGCGAAGTCGAGGAGTTGGTAGCGCTGGTGATGGGCGATATTCATGCGGCGCCGCCCGTAGTGCGGATTCACTCGCAGTGCCTTACCGGCGACGTCTTCGGCTCGCTGCGTTGCGACTGCCGTCTGCAGCTTGAGATGGCGCTCAAAAAGATAGCCGCTGCCGGCGCCGGCCTCTTGCTCTACGAACAGAAGGAAGGCCGCGGCATTGGCTTGATGGCCAAGCTCAAGGCCTACGAATTGCAGGACCAGGGCCGCGACACCGTCGAGGCCAACCTGGAGCTCGGCTTCGCGGCCGATTGCCGCGGCTATGAGCTGCCCGCCGCCGTGTTGAAGCTGCTCGCCGTCTCCCAGGTGCGGCTCATCACCAACAACCCCGACAAAGTGGCCGCGCTCGAAGCTGCAGGTATCCAGGTCACGGAGCGCATCTCCGCCGAGGTTGAGCCCCACGAGACCTTCGAGCGCTATCTGCGCACCAAGCAAGAAAAGATGGGGCACCTTTCGGAGATGGTCGTCAGCGAAGAGCAGACGGAGTAAAACCGGCGCCCCGCCTTCGGGCCGTTCCTGATTGCGCCACTCCGTTGGATTGCAGAACCTGGCTAGGGCCGCAGCGCCTTCAGCACCTTCGCTGTCGTCACCACCTGGCCCACATGCCGCTGCGTGTGGTCGGCTACATGAATCAGCGCGCCGCCAATCGAAGTAGGCAGCTGCTTGCGGCCTACACCGCGAAAGGTATTCAGATCGGCAGTAGCCAGCTCCCGGATGCGGGCAGCCGCTTTGCTGAAAGCGGACTTGACTTCATCGAGCAACTCGGCCAACGATTCTTCGCCACCCTGTTCGCTCTTGAGCTTCGCGAGCTGCTCGGGCGAGAGCTGATTGCCTTCGGCATAGGCAAGAATCCGATCCGTCGAGCGCGCGATGTGGCGCAGATGGAAAGCAATCGAGGTGAGACCCAGCGGCTGCGCATGAATCTCGCCATCGCTCAGGCCGCCGGTCCACTTGGCCAAATCATCGAAAGCCAAGTCAAGCGCATGCAGCACCGCGCGCCCCGCAGCCGGAACGTCAGCGTGCGTGCCACGGAGCCAGGGCTCCACGTAAGGTGCGGAAGCGGAAGAATCGGTCAAGTTATCTCCGGCGGCTGCTGAAAATCCGCTTCGTATCGGGCGCCCGTTGAATCAAGCGCGTTAGCCCGCGTTCTTCACCCGCACCACCGTGATCTTCGCGAAGCCCTCTTCAAACACCGGCGGCTTCAGCTTTTCGGCCATCTTGCGCATCACGTCTTCGCTCACCGAGCGGTCGCGCTGGCGGTTGCGCTCCAGGCAAACTTCAAGCGGTACATCAAAAAATACCGCCTGCGCCTCGTAACCAAAGCTCTTGGCCATCTTGATCCACTGCCGCCGCTCATGGGTGGAGAGGTTCGTTGCGTCCACATAGTTCCATGGCATCTTGGCGATGAGCCGAGCCCGCAGCAGCGAACGCAGCGTGGAAAACACCAGCCCCTGGTACCGCTGCTCCTCCACGTCGTCGAAAAGAATATTGCGCAGCAGGTCGGACGACAACGGCGTGACGCCGCGGCGGCCGAACCACGTCGTCTTCCCTGATCCGGGCAGACCGATCGCCAGCACCACATAGCCCTTGGGCGCCTGCGGCGAGCGATCCGCGGCATCGGCTACTGGAGCATGAGCGGGAGGCATCTCCGGCTGGGTTTCCACTTCCAACCGGCCCGACCCGGCGGGCTCATACCACTCCTGCCGCGCGGCCCGGTTCTGGCTCGATGGCCGCTCCGGCGCGGGCGTACGCCGTTGCGGCTCGTCCGCACGCGGACGCTGCGCCGCCGGCGGCGTCTCTTCGGGATAAAACGGCACCAGCGGCGCCGGCTGATTCGATGGAAGTTCCTGGCCGATTTTGCCCGTGGATTCGGAGGTGTTGGGAGTGCGTCTGGACCGTCTTCTCATGCCGCCTTCAACTCGTGCTGCACCGCCGCTGCGGAGTTTTACCCCTCAAGCGCGTGCCCTGATACCCGAATACCACATCAACCGATCCGGCTGCAAACACTGTGCAGCTAGTCACAGACACTTCCGTCCATAAACAAGCAACATCGGGCTGGGAAATCGTTCGCCTCAAGCGGGTCCGGATGGGTCTGGAGCAAAGGTTTTCGTTAAACGCCCCACCCCCGGGATGTTAGGATGGAGAGTTTGGTGGAATTGCATTTTCAAGCAAATGTAGAGTCGCTCCGGATTCGAGCGAATGCGGCCTGGGCAGCTTTTCCCTCGAGAAGGAGCTGCACCGCTAAGACTCGCCCCCATCCGGAAACCCTGCATCGGCCGCGGGCCCGCTACGGACGCCGCATGATCCCAGCTCACAAACCCCAGCAGCGCCACAGACCAGAAGGAGAAATCACGCATGGCAGTTAAGGTTGGAATTAACGGCTTCGGCCGCATTGGCCGCAATGTTTTGCGCGCCGCGCTCGGCAACCCGGAGATCGATTTTGTCGCCGTCAACGACTTGACCAGCCCGGCTACGCTCGCCCACCTGCTCAAGTACGACTCGATCCTGGGCAACCTGAAGAATGAGATCACCGCGGGCGATGATTATGTGGCCGTGGACGGCAAGAAGATCAAGGTCTGGGCCGAGCGCGACCCCGCCAAGCTGCCCTGGGCCGATGTGGGCGCGCAGATTGTCGTCGAGTCCACCGGCCACTTTACCGACGCGACCAAGGCGAAGGCGCATCTCGGATCCACCGTCAAGAAGGTCATCATCTCCGCGCCCGCAACCAATGAGGACATCACCCTCGTGCTCGGCGTCAACCAGGAAAAATACGATCCCGCCAAGCACAACGTCATCTCGAACGCGAGCTGCACCACCAACTGCCTGGCCCCGGTGGTGAAGGTGCTCATCAAGGAATTCGGCATCGTGAGCGGCATCATGACCACGATCCACAGCTACACCAACGACCAGGTCATCCTCGATTTTCCGCACAAAGACCTGCGCCGCGCCCGCGCTGCCGCGCTCAATATGATTCCCAGTTCGACAGGGGCCGCCAAGGCGCTTAAGCTCGTGATTCCCGAAACCGCCGGCAAACTCGACGGCTTCGCCATCCGCGTCCCGACACCCAATGTTTCCATCGTTGACCTCACCTTCATCAGCGAGAAGACCACCGATGCGAAGGCCGTGAATGCGGCATTGAAAGCCGCATCCCAAGGCGCGCTCAAGGGCATCCTGGGCGTTGAGGAGGGCGAGCTTGTGAGCTCGGACTTCAAAGGCGACCGGCGCAGCTCGATCGTGGACGCGCCCCTCACCAAGGTCGTGGGCCAGAGCGTAAAGGTACTCAGCTGGTACGACAATGAGTGGGGCTACTCGAACCGCGTCGTGGACCTCATCGGCTTCCTGACCTCCAAAGGCCTCTGATAAAAACTATCGGATCCCAGGTTTTCAGGGATCGGTTGCTCTTGACCGCACAAGCGGTTTGCGACTGATCCCTAATTTCTGATCTCTGATCCCTGGCCCCTGTTTTCTCTTATGCGCAAAAACATCAGCGGCGGATCTCCCTTCGAGCCCATCATCGGCTTCTCCCGCGCCGTCTGCGTGGAGAACCGAGTCCATCTCGCCGGCACTGGCCCCGTCGGCGCCGAAAGCGAAGATGCGGCGGGCCAAACGCGCCGCATCTTCGCGATCGCCGAAAAGGTGCTCGCCGAAGCCGGCGCGTCCTTCAAGGATGTGGTGCGCACGCGCATGTATCTCACCCACGCCGAAGATTGGGAGGCGGTGGGCCGCGTGCATGGCGAGTTCTTTTCTCAGATTCGTCCGGCCGCCACCATGGTCGTGGTAGCCGCTCTGCTCAACCCCGCGTGGCGCATCGAGATCGAAATGGACGCGATTATCGAAACCGCGGCGCCCCTGCGCAAGTCCCCGGTTGCTGGCCCGTAGCCCCTAAGAAAGGTTCATCCTCCATGCCCAAGCTCTCCATTCGCGACATCGAACTGGCCAACAAGCGCGTCTTTATTCGCGTCGATTTCAATGTGCCGCTCTCTGAAGACGGCGCCATCATCACGGACGACACGCGCATCGTGGCCACGCTGCCCACCATCCTGTATGCTCTCGAACACCGCGCCAAGGTCATTCTCGCTTCGCACCTGGGCCGGCCCAAAGGCAAGCCCAATCCGAAGTACTCGCTCCGCCCAATTGTGGATCGGCTGCGCGAGCTGCTCGACCAAAAAGAAAGCGACTACTCCATCAACGTGGCCTTCGCGCCCGACTGCGTCGGCGCCATCGCCGAGGAGCTTGCGCGCCAACTGGAGTCCGGCCAGGTGCTCCTGCTTGAAAATCTGCGCTTCCATGCCGAAGAGGAAGCGAACGATCCCGAATTCGCAAGGCAGCTCGCCTCATTGGCCGAGATCTACGTCAACGACGCCTTCGGCGCCGCGCATCGCGCACACGCCTCCACCGAAGGCATCACGCATTATTTAAAGCCCGCCGTCGCCGGCCTGCTCATGGAAAAGGAGATCAACTATCTCGGCAAGGCTCTCGAATCCCCGGAGAAACCCTTCGTCGCCATCATCGGCGGCTCCAAGATCTCCGGCAAGATCGACGTGATCGACAATCTGCTCGAAAAAGTAGACGCGCTGGTCATTGTCGGCGGCATGGCTTATACCTTCCAACGCGCGCTCGGCATCACTACCGGCAAGTCGCTCGTCGAAGAAGACAAGATCGACATGGCGAAGGCGGCGCTGGCCAAGGCCAAGACCAGGGGCGTCAAGCTTGTCCTGCCCGTCGACAACATCCTGGCCGATAACTTCGCCGCCGACGCGAAGTCCCAGCCCTGGGATTGCACGAAGAACTTCCCCGCCGACTGGCAGGGCCTCGACATCGGTCCCCAATCCATCGCAGCCATCGAGCAGTTGGTCTCGACCGCCAGGACCATCGTCTGGAATGGCCCCGCCGGCGTCTTCGAGTTTCCCCGGTTCGCTGTTGGCACAAACGCGATCGCGAAGGCCGTTGCCGCAAACAAGGCGGCCATCTCGATCATCGGCGGCGGCGACTCAGTTTCTGCCATCAACCAGGCCGGAGTCGCCGATCAAATCACGCACATCTCCACCGGAGGCGGCGCAAGCTTGGAGTTCCTCGAAGGCAAAAAGCTTCCCGGCGTTGAAGCGCTGACCAACAGATAGCGAGATTCGCTACTGCTTTAGCAGAGAAAAACCATGGCTTATTCCACGCGAGTCTTGTCGAAGCAGGAAGAGTTTCCCCGATGCGATGAACTCGCGCAGTTGATCCGCGCGGAGCATCCTGACTACAACCTGACAATCGAAGAAGGAACCGCGGAGGAATGGGAGAGCCTTCTGCTCTCCGGCGACGACGGCGTCGAGGTGGCGCTGATCGAGCGGAACCCGGTCGCCGAGGGCTCGGTGGGCCAGGACGAGATCGCGGATTTCCTCGAGGAGACTCGCGATTGCAAGCCGGAAAGCGGCGTTCAGTGGCTTGCGGATTACCTGGGCGAGGTAAAGACGATCTATGCGTTTCAGCATCTGCAGGGGTCGGAAACCGTGGACGGCGGCAACGCACTCCATGCCCTGCGCGCGGCCTTGTGGGAGCGCGGAGACGCCATCATGCAGGCGGACGGCGAGGGATTCACCAACGAGGACGGCTACCACATCGTCTGGCAGTTTTCTGACTCGGTCTCCGGCCCCTGGAATATGGGCGTCTACAAAGATGACCTATGGCACCATTTCAAAATGGACCTGGGCGACCCCGATCATCGGGCCGCTTTCCTCGAGGGCGAAGTGCCGGACGATCTAACCGCGGTGCAAGTAGCCGGCCCGCAAGATTAGGTCTTTGACCGCTTGTTCTTGTATCGACATCGGGCACCCCAAAGCCTGCCCTGAGCTTGTCGAGGAGTCCGGACCTCGGACTTCATCCATTAAAATCAAATTGAGGAATCCACAACAATGTCTCGGAAGGCCCTGATCGCCGCCAATTGGAAGATGTACAAAACGCCCGCGGAAGCAAAGGCGTTTGTCGATGCGTTTCTGCCGCTCGTTGCCGGTCACATGCGCGATGAGATCGCGCTCTTTCCATCACCCGTGCTGCTGCCGACAGTCACCGCCGCGTGCAATGCGTCCAACGTCGCCGTTGGCGCGCAGAATATCCATTTCGCTGAGGAAGGCGCCTACACCGGCGAGACTTCGATCGGGCAACTCAAGGCGGTCGGCGGAACGCATACGCTCATCGGCCACTCCGAGCGCCGGCAATACTTCACCGAGACCGATGAAATCGTCAACAAGAAGCTCCACACCGCACTCAAGCACGGCGTCGTTCCCATCGTGTGCGTGGGAGAAGTGCTGGAAGAGCGCGAGGCGGGCAAGACTGCCGGCGTGCTCAAGACCCAGGTCACCGGCGCTTTCGCCGGCGTCACGCCCGAAGCCGCCGCACCCATTGTGATTGCCTATGAGCCCGTATGGGCTATCGGCACCGGCCGCACGGCCACCCCGGAGATCGCCGCCGATGCGCACAGGATCATCCGCGCTGAAGTGGCCCGGCTGCTGGGCACAGGGGTAGCTGCATCCATGCGCATTCTCTATGGCGGCAGCGTCAAGCCAGACAATGCAACGGCGCTGATTAGCCAGGAAGAGATCGACGGCGCACTCGTCGGCGGTGCAAGCCTCAAGCCCGATTCGTTCACCGCCATCGTGAAATATTAAGAACGGAATGGGACAACGACATGGCGCGGCCCGGGTCTCGGCTCTGAGATCGGGACAAGCATGAATCTGGATCGCATCCATCGACCTGAATGACTCAGCCGCCCCTGGCCGTTCACCCATTGATGTGAACCAAAGCCATCAGTCCAAAATTCGCCGGTGATGCGGGAACCGCGCTAAGAGTACATGCCTGCGATCCAGTTCTGCAGGATCGCAGGGAAGCAGCCCATCGCCACGACCGCTGCGGCAATGGCCAGTAGCACCGCCATCGTGACAGGATGCGCGTGAATCGGCCTCTCGTCGGCAGCGGGCATCACATACGCGCGCTTGAGCACCTGCAGATAGTAGTAGAGCGAAACTGCGCTCATCGCGATCGCAAGCGCCACCAGTCCCAAAGCAGCGCCAGCGTGCGAAACGTGCAGCACGGCTGCAAAGAGATTGAACTTCGCCCAGAAGCCGACCAGCGGCGGAATCCCGGCTAGCGAGAGAAACAGCACCAGCGTAATCGCCGCCAGCAGCGGATTGCGTCTGTGCAATCCAAGAAACGCATCCATCCGGTCGCTGCCCGTGGCGCGCTCTACCACCGCAATCACACCGAAGGCGCCCACCGTCGTGAGGCCATACGTGAGGATGTAGTAGAGAACAGCCTCGGCGCTCGTAGCGGCCTGTGAAAAGTAAGCGAGGCCCAGCAAGATGTATCCCGCATGGGCGATCGCCGAGTAAGCCAGCAGGCGGCGCACGCTCGATTGCGCCAGCGCCGCCAGATTGCCCAACGCCATGGAGGCAACGGAGAAGATCACCAGAGTCAGCGGCCACACTTTCCCGATGCCTGGAACAATCCTCGGTAGCGGGGCTCCGGCCGCGCTCTCCAGAAAATGCAGCGCCGCGGTACTGATCGAGATCAACAGGGCGAAACTCGCCACCTTCGAAACGGATGCGATAAACGCGGCAGCCGGCGCCGGCGCTCCTTCGTAGGTATCGGGCGCCCAGAGGTGAAACGGCACGGCGGCGATCTTGAAGCCGAGGCCGGCAACGATCATCACCAGCGCAACGTAGAGCAAAGGATATCCGCCGTGGAGGTTGGCAACGTAGGTTCCATACACAACCTTGGTCAGATTTGTGGAACCCGAGAGCCCATAAAGGAAGCTGAACCCAAACAAGAGAAACGCCGCCGACATGCCGCCAAACAGGTAGTACTTCATCGCCGCTTCCGCGCTTTTGCCCAAGTGTTTCGCGAACGCGGTGAGAACATACAGCCCGAGGCTCAGCAGTTCGAGCCCGATGAAGATCACCAGCAGGTCCTGCGCGGCCGCGATGATCATGCCTCCCGCCGCCGCCATGAGCGCCACGGCCACGTACTCACCTGCATGCCGGGTAAAATCCGATCCGATGAGTAGAAGGAGCGTGATCGCGGTGAGCGCGAGAATGCCAACCTGCGCTACGCCGGCCGAGCCGCCCGCCGCCAGCAATAGATCGCCTCCCGCGCTCAACCCGGCCCCGCCCGCGCAATACACCGCCCACACCGCCGCCCCGCAGCCCACGATGCCCAATACGGACGCAACCGCGACGTGGGTCTTCAAAACCGCCTTGCGCAGCAGGCCCAGGTCGACCACCAGCACCAGCAGTGCGGCCACTTCGAGCGCGGTCTCCGGCAGCGTGGCGCGGAAGAGAGCTGCGTAGTTCATTGCATGCCTCCCGCGAGCAGCGCCTTGACCGCCGGTTCGATGGAATCAAGCAGGATGCGCGGATAGATGCCGACCACAATCGTGGAGATACCGAGCAGCGCGACGCCTGCAATCTCAGGCCATGTGATGGCGCCGAGATCATGCCATCCCGTCTTCAGATGTTCGTCAGGCGTGGGCAGCCGGTCGCTGAAGAAGGCCTTCTGCAGCGCGCGCCACGTGTACGCCACGCCCACGATGATGCCGATGCCCGCCGCCGCCGTCCACCACGGGTTCGCCTTCCATGACCCGATCAGAATCTGCAGCTCAGCGACAAATCCAGAGAAGCCCGGCAGCCCCATGGAGGCAACGCCGGCAATGACAAAGGCCCACGCGGCAAACGGCAACCGCCTGGAAAGGTGCATGGTTTCGAGCTCGCCCAACTGCCGCGTGTGCGTCCTGTCGTACACAATGCGGCCCACGATGGCGAAGAGCAATCCCGCGATCACGCCATGCGAGAACATCTGCAGCACCGCGCCATCCAGGCCAATCTGGTTCAGCGTCATCAGCCCCAGCAGCACAAATCCCATGTGGCTGACGCTCGAGTAGCCGATGACGAACTTGAAGTCCGATTGCGCCAGCGCCACCAGCGCGCCATACACGATCCCAATCACCGCCAGCAGCGCAAATACATCCCGCCACGAGCCAAGCCCGAGAAACGAGAACCCCCATGGATCGAGCCCATGCGGAAAGAGTCCTATGCCCACGCGCAGGCATCCGTACGCGCCCAGCTTCATCACCACGCCAGCCAGCAGCATCGATGCCGCTGTCGGCGCGGCCACGTGGCCCGTCGGCGCCCAGGTATGAAACGGCCACATGCCTGCCAGAATCGCAAAGCCGGTGAACACCAGCGGGAAAAGCCACATCTGCATGTGTACAGGCAGCTCTGCATGCGCAAGATCGGTAAGAGCTGTCGAGTGGCTGCCCGCCGCTGCATATGCCGCCAGCAGGCCGATGAGCACCATGGCCGAGCCGGCGAAAGAGTAGAGCGCCAGCTTCATCGCCGCATACTCCCGCCGCGTCGAGCCCCAGATCGCGATCAGGAAATATTTGGGAACAATCGCGATCTCATAGAAGACGAAGAGCAGGAAGAGATCGAAACTCAGAAAGACGCCGTAGACGCCGCCGATCAGGGCAAGATAAAACGCGAAGAACTGATTGGTGCGCAGCTCGATATTCCAGCTGAAGAGAATGCCGGCCACTGAAGCCAGCCCCGTCAGCAGCACCAGCACCCGGCTGATGCCGTCCGCAGCGAGCCGGTAGTGAATGCCCATGGAAGGCACCCATGCCGCGTCGGCAATCATCGTGGTGCCCTGCCCCATACCCGTCGCAAACCCGACGATAGCGATCACAAGCCCGGCAACCGCGATGGCAAGCGCCACCGCGCGCGCAAGCCCATTCTTGCCCTTCGGCAGCAGAGCCTCCAGCAGTGCGCCGGCAAACGAGATGTAGATCATCCAGGCCAACATTAAAATCTCCAGTGCGCCAGC
Organism: Occallatibacter sp.; assembly: GCA_036489815.1. GTDB lineage: Bacteria > Acidobacteriota > Terriglobia > Terriglobales > Acidobacteriaceae > Telmatobacter. The sequence continues at coordinate 16,113 of DASXFB010000054.1, forward strand.
AGATACGCGACCGTCGGGTTAAGCGTGTCCACAACCAGCTGAGGCACAAGGCCGAGCAGCAGCATCAGTCCAATCACCGGCGCCAGCGCAAGACGCTCGCTCACATGCAAATCAGGAAACGCGGCCCAGCGCTCCGGCACCGGACCGGTGAAAACCTTTTGGATCACAGTCAGAATCACCGCTGCCGTCACCAGCAAACCGAGCACCGATACCGCTGCGCTTATCCAGGACAAGGGAAATACGCCGCGGAAGATCAGAAATTCACCCACAAAACCATTCAGCCCCGGCAGCCCCAGCGAAGAAAACAGCGCAAAGCCCATCAGTCCCGCAAACACCGGAGCTGGCTTGCGCAATCCGCCAAAATCATCCAGGCCGCGTAGGCCGCCGCTGCGCATCTGCATCATCGCAAGAAACCAGAACAGCGCTGCCGCCGTGATGCCATGATTGAACATCTGCAGAATCACGCCATTGAGCGCCGCAGCCTGGCTGGCCAGCAGCGGTGCGCCGGAAACCGGAATCGCCAAAGCGAAGATACCCAGCAGGCAATAGCCAAGATGGTTCACAGAAGAATAAGCGAAGACGCGCTTCAGGTCCTTCTGCGCCGCCGCGGCCCACGCGCCCATCACCACCGTGATCACAGCGAGCGCCAGCAGCGGCGTGCGCATCGCTGCAATCTGCGGGCCGAAGATCGGCAGCGCGATGCGCAGCAGTCCATACACGCCCATCTTCGACATCGCGCCGGTCAACAGCATGGTCACCGGCGAAGGCGCCTCCGCATAAGCGTTCGGCAGCCAGGTGTGGAAGGGCATCAGCGGCACCTTCACGGCGAATCCCGCGAGCACGCCGATCGCGAGCCACGGCATCACCGCGCCGAGATGCGCCGCGACCATCTGCGACAACACGCCCGATGCCGCCATCGCCGCAAGCTGCTCGAAGTCCATTGTGCCCGTCGCCAAAAACAGCGCGAGAAACGCCAGCAACAGCGCCACCGAACCAGCCATGGTGTAGACAAAAAACTGCGTGGCCGCCGGACCGCGCTTGGGGCCGCCCCACAACTTGATCAGGAAGAATGCCGGGATGAGGCTCAGCTCCCAGAAGAGAAACCAGTGGAAGAAATTCAGCGCCGTGAATGACCCGATGAGTCCCGACTCGAGCAGCAGCACCAGTGCGTAGTAGAGGCCGGGCTGATGGTGAACCCGATGCGCGGCATCCACTGACATCAGCGTCACGATCGCCGAGAGCACAAGCATCAGTGCGCCCAGCCCATCAACGCCGAGGTGATATTCGATCCCGATCGAGGGCGCCCAGCCATGCAGCTCCACCAATCCAATGCTTCCATCGCCGGGCAAGTGGATCCATACAAGAAGCGAGAGCACCAGGCTCGCGAGGGCCGTCACCAGCGCCACGCCGCGCGCATGCTTGCCCATCAAAAAGGCGAGAATCGCTCCGGCCACCGGTACGGCGGTCAGCAGCGTAAGAATCGGAAATCCGTTCCCCGCGGCGGTCGTCAACCCGGTCATCGTTCCGTTCATGCCCGGCCGCTCCAGATAAGAAGTACGGCCAGCGCCACAATCGCCGCCGCCAGGATCCGCAGGTAAATCTGCACCCGCCCATTTTGCATGCGAGCCAGCACGCCGCCGCTGGTCGAGATCTCCTCGCATGCTTTGTCGAAGCCGCCATTCACCCAGTCGTTATCGATCAGGCGGTTCAACTGCGCCCAAAGCCCGAAGGACCATGCGATCAGAGCCACAATTCCGCCCCACACGCGACGGTCGAACCAGTCGGCCACTCGTGCCCACCACCAGTAGAAAGCGATCACCGTCGCACCGTACAATTCGTCGAAGTAAAGCCGGTCCCGCAGCGCCGCCCAGAGAGGAGGCGCAGCCTTCTCCAGCACGTCCGGCTCTTCGGGGTTCGGCGACTTGCCGCCATAGAGCCAGATGCCCAGTCCGATCCCGAGAAAGACAACAAGAGATGAAGTCACCATCAGCAAGGCCAGGCCGGGCTCGGCAAAGCCGTGCCAGCCGAACGCGGCTGACCGGCCATTGAGAAAGGCCCGGAACCAGGGCCATGCCGGCGTTCCAATCGCGCCCAGCGCAATGGCGAAGAAGGCCAGAATCGCCAGCGGCACCGTCATCACGCGCGGGCTCTCATGCGCCGCGTGATGGCCGCGCCAGTAGCCGAAGAAGACATAGCTGACCTGGCGCGTCATGTAAAACGCCGTCAGCAACGCGCCAAAGACGAGCAGGTAATACGGCCCTTGAATCGCACCGGAGTGCGCTGCCTCCAGAATGCCGTCCTTGCTCCAGAAGCCGGAGAAGAAGATGGGAAATCCGCACAGCGCCAGCATGCCGATGGCATAGGTAGCGAAGGTGAGCGGCATGTCGGCCTTAAGCCCGCCCATCTTGCGAATGTCCTGCTCCTCGTGGCAGCCATGGATCACCGAGCCCGCGCCCAGGAACAAGAGCGCCTTGAAGAAGGCATGCGTGATCAGGTGGAACATGCCCACGGCGACGCCGCCGAGGCCCAGGCCAGCCATCATGTAACCGAGCTGTGAGACGGTCGAGTAGGCAAGAATGCGCTTGATGTCATTCTGCGCAATGGCGATCAGCGCCGCAAACACCGCCGTGATGGCGCCGACCCAAGTGACCACCGCCAGCGCTGCGGTCGTTCCCGTCACCTCGCTGGTTCGGATAAGCGGCATGCCGGCGGACATCAACGGATAAACGCGCGCAATCAAATAGACGCCCGCGGCCACCATCGTCGCCGCATGAATCAGCGCCGAGACCGGCGTCGGGCCCTCCATGGCATCGGGCAGCCATACGTGCAGCGGAACCTGACCACTCTTGCCCGCCGCGCCCGCGAAGATCAGCAGTCCAATCGCACCCGCAACCGTCAGGCCGAAGGCCGTATGCTGCGCCAGCAGGCCGGCCAGCGCAAAGCCCTCCATCGAACCGAAGCCGTGGTTGTAAAACAGCAGCGTTCCGGTCTGCGCAAAGAGCCACACGATGCCCAGAAAAAAGAACACGTCGCCCACGCGCGTGGTGAGAAAAGCTTTCTTCGCCGCGGCGGCGGCCGACGGCTTCTGATACCAGAACCCAATCAGCAGGTAGGAAGTAAGCCCGACCAGTTCCCAGCACATAAACAGCAGCAGGAGCGAGTTCGCGATCACCACGCCGAGCATGGCTCCCGCAAAGAGCGAGAGAAAGCAGAAGAACCGCGTGAAGTTCTCGTCGTGCTCCATATAGCCGATGGAATAGATAAAGATCAGCAGCCCCACAAAGCAGACCATCACGATCATGATGGCGGAGAGAGGATCGAGCACCCACCCGAGATCGACGCTGGAGGTGCCCACCTGAATCCAGGTGAAGTTCACCGTCTCGCGCACGGCGGCATGATTCGCCCAGCCACCCAGCACATGACCAAAGGCAATCAGCGCGAGCAGCAGCGAGAAACCGAGTGATCCGATAGACAAAGCCGCCGCAGCCCTCCGCCGCGGCTGCTTGAGCAGCGCAATCACGCCCGCGCCCACCATGGGCACCGCGGGAATGAGCCACAAAATCTCCGCAATGGGAGACGCGGCCAGCTGTGGAGTGAACGGAACGGCTTGCTCGATCAAACTTTCACCCCTTCATCCTGTTGATCTGATCCAGATCGGTGGTCCGCGCATGGCGATAGATGGAGATCACCAGGCCCAGGCCCACGGCGGCTTCGGCCGCGGCAACGGCAATCGAGAAGATGGCGAACATCATCCCGGTGAGCGCCTCCGGATGCGGCCCGTACCGCCAGAACGCGATGAAGTTCAGATTGGCTGCATTGAGCATCAGCTCAATGCCGATCAGCACCAGGATCGCATTGCGCCGCGTCAGCGCACCGGCAAGACCGATGGCGAAGAGCAGGGCGGCAACCAGCAGATAGGCCGCGAGCGGCGAAGCGGAGCCCATCATCGCGTCCTCTCTTTCTCATGCAGCGCCACAATCACCGCGCCGATCATCGCCGCCGTCAGCAGCAGTGCCACGATCTCAAGCGGCAGCACGTAGCGGCCGAGCAGCGCGTTGCCAATATCCTGCACCGTCACCGCCGGCGCAGCCGTCTCCCCCGGCAGCGCGTCTGCGCTCGCCAGCACAGCCCAGCCCAACACGGCGAAGACCCCCGCCGCGATCAGCAGTCCCACAAACCAGCTCTTGCTGAAGACGCCCCGCGCCGGGGCCTCGGAACCGCGGGTCAGCAGGATCGCGAAGACAATCAGGATCGCCACCGCGCCAATGTAAACCAGAATCTGCGCAAACCCGGCAAACTGCGCGTCGAGTCCAAGAAACATAAGCGCCAGCCCGGCAAAGGCGATCGTGAGCGCCAGCGCGCAATGCACCGTGTTCTTGAGCAACACAGCCGCCAGCCCGCCGGCGACGGTCAGAGCCGCGATCAGATAAGAGACAATGCTCATTGCCGGCCTTCCTCACTCCGCATAGCGATAGCTCCTCGGGCCGAAGTGCTTCCGGCGCATCTGCACGCGGCCCATCAGCACATACACACCGGCAAGAATCACGGAACAGACCACCCAGCGCGCCCAGCCCAGGCCCATGAAGCGCCACAGCGCCATCACCATCACGTCAAGCAGCGTGAAAGGCAGCACAAACTTCCAGGCGAAGTTCATCAACTGGTCCTGGCGCAGCCGCGGCAGCGTGCCGCGCATCCAGATGAAGATGAAGATCGCGGTCATCACCTTGGCGAAAAACCAGATCCACGAGGGAACCACGTTGAGAAACGAGAGCGGCGCCGACCATCCGCCGAGAAAAAGCGTCGCGCCCAGGCCGGAGATCGAAAACATGCCGAGATACTCGCCGAGAAAGAAGAGAGCGAATTTGAAGCCTGAATACTCGGTGAAGTAGCCGGCCACCAGCTCCGACTCGCCCTCCGGCAGATCGAACGGCGTGCGGTTGGTCTCCGCCGTCGCCGCGATCGCGAACATCGCAAAACCCGCGAAGCCCCAAGGCGTAAACACGTACCAGTTCGGAAAGATACCGGTGTAGTGATTCTGCGCTTCAACGATCCTGGTCAGCGACAGCGAGCCCGTCGCCATCACCACGACCACGCTCGACATCAGCAGCGGCACCTCGTAGCTGATCATCTGGCCCACGGCCCGCATCGCGCCCAGAATCGAATACTTGTTGCGGCTCGACCATCCCGCCATGAAGATGCTCAGTTCCGTTGACGCGCCCATGGCGAAAAAGAACAGCAGCCCCGCGTCCATATCGACCAGTGCCATGTTGCGCCCCATCGGCAGCACGGCAAAACCCATGAACACCGCGACCACCAGCACCAGCGGCGCAAGAAAATGCACAACCGCATCGGCGTCCCGCGGAACAATATCCTCCTTGGTCAAGGACTTAATGCCGTCGGCAATCGGCTGAAAAAAGCCGAAGGGCCCCACGCGATTGGGGCCTAGCCGGTTCTGCATGCGCCCCAAGCCTTTGCGCTCAAACACTGTCGTGAGCGCGAACAGGCCGGGAAACACGCAGACGATCGCGATCACGCCCAGCACAGCGCCCGCCGCGGGCCGCGCGGCCGCCGGCAAAAAACCCACGAGCCAGTTGCGCAGGATCACGAAGATCTGGTCCAACGTTGACCAGTTGCCCATCGGCTAGGCTCCTCCCGCCGCCGGCGGCTCGGGCTTTGGAGCAGCCGCCTTCGCCGCTGCATCGGCGGAGGCCTTTGCGGCAGCCGCTGCAGCGGCGGCTTTCGCCTTCGCCTCGGCCGCGGCCTTCTCCTGAGCCAGGCGCTCATCCACTTCGGCTGCCTCGGTCGGATGAATCTCGTGATAATACTCGTTCGACTTTGCCAGCTCCTTGCGATCGAGGAGCAACGCGCCGAACCGGTCGTCGGTCGCCAGCTCAAACTGCGTGTCCATCTTGATCGCCTCGAACGGGCAAACTTCCACGCAGATCTGGCAGCTCATGCAGACCGAGACGTCAATATCGAAGCGCGTCGGATAGATCTGCATCTTGCCGACGAAGTCCGGCTTCTTGTCCTTGCTCTTCTCGATATAAATGCACTTCGGCGGGCACTCCTTCTCGCAGATCTGGCAGGCCACGCAGCGCAAGCCAGCCTCCCATTCAGGCCCGTCGTACACCAGAAAGGGAAAGACGCGGGCAGCCTCCGCCGTGGGAATCCGTTCCTCCGGATACTCAACCGTCGTGAGGCGCTCTGCGGAGACAAAACTGCCGGCGAAATTCTTCGCCGTCTCCAGCATCCCTTTCACAATCCCCTCGCCCAGCAATGCAACCTCCGCGTCCCTAGTTTCCAGTTCCTAGTTCCTCAAAAATTACCGGTCCACTTCTCCCAGCACAATGTCCACACTTCCAAAGATCAACACCACGTCCGCAACATTGTGCCCCAGGCACATGTCTTCCAAAATCGTCAGGTTGATCAAGCTCGGCGGCCGCACGCGATACCGGTACGGATTCGGGCTCCCATCGCTGATCAGGTAAAAACCAAGCTCGCCCTTCGGCGCCTCCACACGGCCATACGCCTCGCCGGGCTTGGGACGAAAACCGCGAATCTTCGCCTTCGGATCCATGATCGGGCCCGCCGGAACCTCCTTGAGCGCCTGTTCGAGGATCCCGATCGACTCGCGCATCTCGAGCACCCGCACCATATACCGGTCGTAGATATCGCCATGATCGCCCAGCGGCACGCGAAACTTGAACCGGTCGTAGATGCCGTAATGATCCACTTTCCGAATGTCGTAGTTCACACCCGATGCGCGCAGCATCGGCCCGCTGATGCTCGCATTCACGGCGAGCTCCGGCTTGAGCACGCCCACGCCCTGGCAGCGCGCCATCAAGATCTCATTCGACGAGAGCAGTGCCTCAAACTCATCCACAAACTTGGGCAGCCCCGCAACCACTTTGCGGGTCGCATCGAGCCACGCCGCGGAAATATCCACGCGGCACCCGCCGAAGCGCATGTAGTTGCACATCATCCGCGACCCGGTAAGCGACTCGAACAGGTCGAGAATCTTTTCCCGCTCCCGGAAGGCATACATCAGTGGCGTGCCGCTCGCGCCCATCTCCTGAATCAAAAATCCAATTGAGGAAGCATGATTCTGCACCCGGGTCAGCTCGGCCAGAATCACGCGGATATACTGCGCGCGTTCCGGCACCTCCTGCCCCACGAGCTTTTCAACCGTCAGCGCGTAGGCCCAGTTGTTCGAGAGCGAGCAGAAATAATCGAGCCGGTCGGTGTACGGCATCGACGCCAGATAGCTCGCCTGCTCCCCAATCTTCTCGTGATTGCGATGCAGATAGCCGAACACCGGCTTCAGCCGCACCACGCGCTCGCCGTCCAGAGCCACATCCATGCGGAAGACGCCGTGCGTCGAAGGATGGTGCGGCCCCATCGCCACCTCGAGCAGCTCGCCCTCGCCCTCCGGCTCAATCACCGGCGGACGATTCCAGCCCTCGCGCTTCTCCTGCAGCCATTCCGCGCTACGCAGGCCTGAGGTGGTCGCACTTGAGTCGCTCATGCGCCGGCCCCCGCACCTTCCCGGCCGGGCGCGTTGCCTTCACCGGTTCGCGCCACGGGCGAATCCGTTAAGGCGGGATGGCTCTCCAGATGCGCTTTGGCGCGCGCCAGCACCGCGTCATGGGCCGTGGGCTCGTACTCATAGTCGTCCGGATCCACATAGTCGCGGCGCATCGGATAATCCTTGAACCCATCCCACATCAAGATCCGCCGCAGGTCCGGATGCCCGGTGAAGACGATGCCGTAGAGGTCGAAGACCTCGCGCTCTTGAAACTCCGCTCCGCGCCACACCGGCGTAACCGAAGGCAGCTCCACCCGGTCCGTCCGGTTCGCCGTGCGCATCCGGATCACCAGCGGGCCGTGCCGCAGCGCCACCGAATACAGGTGATAGACCGCCTCGAGATAGCCTGGCTCGACCCGCTTGCGCGTCTCCTCCACGGTCTCGTCTAGGGTTTGCTCCACGCCGTCGACCGTCTTGGTAACCTGACGCGTCACTTTAACTTTCTCGGCGATCTCTTTGTCCAGCCAGTCGACACCGGTCACGTTCGAGAGAAAGTCGAAGGCCAGCTCGCGGCTGTCGCGCAGAAAGGCCGCCACCTCGAGGGCGCGCTCCGGCGCGAGCAGCAGCGCGTGCTGCGCCGACGGACTGGGGTTCGTCACAAGGGTGACGCCCGCGCCGGGGACAGCCTCTTCAATCGCCGCCTTGATCTCTTCGACCGTCTTCAATGCGCTTCCCCTCCATCCGCGCAGGAGCTACCTGCCTCAATCCCTGCTCTGCTACCGGATCACCACCGGCACCGTCCACACCCCCGGATTCGATGGCGGCTCCAGATCGTGCTCGCCGGGCTCCGGAACAGGAAACTCGCCCTGCGCCTCCGCATCCAGATGCCGCGGCCGGTCCGCGCCCGTCAAAGACTGCGCGTCGATCTTCTTTTGCAGCGTCATGAAAGCCTGAATCAGCGCCTCCGGCCGCGGCGGACACCCCGGAATGTGCACATCCACCGGAATATACCGGTCGATCCCCTTGAGCACGTTATAGCCCTGCTTGAAAGGCCCGCCCGAAATGGCGCACGCGCCCATCGCAATCACATACTTCGGCTCGGCCATCTGGTTATACAGCCGCACTACCTGCGGAGCCATCTTCTTGGTCACTGTGCCGGAGATGATCATCAGGTCCGCCTGTCGCGGCGACGGCCGAAACACCTCGGCCCCGAAACGCGCCAGATCGTAGCGCGCCATCGTCGTCGCAATCATCTCGATCGCGCAGCAGGCGAGGCCAAACTGCATCGGCCACACCGAGCTGCGCCGGCCCCAGTTATAGAGCTCCTCGATGGTCGTGACAAAGACGCCCTGCTTCCCCAGTTCGATCTTCAGTTCGGTGTCGACAGCCATCGGTCGCCTCGCTCCCGTAAACAGTTCACATCCGGCAGTTCATAGTTCACAGCGGTCAGTTGTCCGTCCCCAAACTGAGAACTGTCTTCTGCGAACCGTCTTTACGCCCAGGTCAAAATCCCTTTTGCCCATGCCCACGCCAGCCCTTCAATCAGCAAAAGGACGAAGACCAGCATCGCCGCGCAGGCGGCCGCGCCGAGCCCTGTAAATGCCACCGCAAACGGCAGCAGGAAAACGGCTTCCACGTCAAAGATGAGAAAGATGATGGCGTAAAGATAGTAGGCCGAGCGGAACTGCACCCACGCATCGCCCTTCGATTCCAGGCCGCACTCGTAGATCGAATTCTTCACTGCATTCGGTTTTGGCGGCGAAAACACCCTCGCCCACAACCACGCCAGCCCCAGCGGAGCGAGCCCGAAACCGAGCGCCGCTACAAACAAAACCGCCAGGGAAAAATATGGATTGGAAACCATCGCGGATGAGAGTGTCCTTCTTTATCAAAGTTATCAGTTTACGGCGTGCTTTGGCTAAGGCCTGGTTCCCCGCGTTCGCCGTTCAGTTCCACTTTTCCACCATTCATCCCATTTTGTGAACCGTTCGCGCGCCGCCGGCGAAGCTCGTCTGCCGCCCGAGTTCAGCAGCATCGAATGCTGCCCGGGAACCGCACCGCAGACCCGCTCCCGGGGCGAAAACCCTCTAATCGTCGTCGTCCTTCTCACCCTTCTTCGCCTTGGCCTTGAGCATGCCCGGCACCGGCGCGTTGCCCATCGCATCCTTCCACAGGATTACGTTCAGCTTCTCGACCGGCGCGCGGTCCTCATGGCGGAAATCCATCTTCATGCTCGCCTTCGCACCCACAGCGTTCTTGGTATTCGCGGTATAGATCAACCCGTTGTCGCGGTTCGAATAGTCCGCATCGAAGGCCGGCTGGTCGCCGGGACCCGTAAAGAGATCCGCCATCTGCGAGCAGAACGCGTCGTTGTTGTTCATCGGCGGCAGGCCCAGCAGCATCTCCATGGTCCGGATCTCGCTCACCGTCGAGTAAAAGTGGCTGTCGACGAAGGGCGCTCCCTTTGCGCCGTGCGGTGCGTACTTGCTCACGATCACCGCAATGCTGCGATGCGCATCCACATGATCGGCTCCGTTCTGCGCATCGTCTTCCAGGATGAAGAAGGCCGTATCGTCCCAGAAGTGCGAGTGGGCGATCGCCTCCACCGCGCGGCCCACCGCCAGGTCGTTATCGGCCACTGAAGCCTTCGGCGTCGGGCCGCCCGGCCGCGTGCCCGCGGTGTGATCATCGGGCAGCCGCAGCAGGATGAAGTTCGGCATCGTATCCCTGCCCTGTTCCCGGTCCGCAAGCCAGCCCTTCAAATGCCGCAAGAAAATCTCCACGCGAATCTGGTCGGGAATCGCAAGGTTGAAGTCCGGAGATTCGGGCGCGAAATGGCCCACCAACTCCGGCTTGGTGGCAATGTTGGCCGCGAGCATCGGGATCGCCCACGGCCATTTGTTCAGGCCGCCGCCCCACTCGGCGGGCAGCGTCTCACCCGGCGCAATCTCCTTGCGCGCGCATTGCGGGCCGGCAAGCATTGGGCCCAGCTTCGGGTCTCCGACCGCGCTCTCGTTGCAGAACTTCGACGAGATGTACTCGCCGAAGTGGTAATAGGTCTTGCCATGCGCGGCCAGGTCGCCCCACAGATAGCCGCTCGCCGGTTCATTCACGTCCGGAATCTTCTGGAGGAGAGGATAGCCTTCCGCCACCACGCCCTCAAAGTCATACGACCGTTCACCGGAACGATAACTCTGCTGCCAGGTTTTTTCGAGGTAATCCGAGCCGATCCCCGCCGTCGACCACACGTGGCCATCGCCCGAAACCTCGCCCGAGTCGAAGAAGTTGTCCAGCACCCCAAACTGCAGCGCCAGCTTGTGCAGATTGGGCGTTGTGGATTCGCCGTACATCGTCAGCTTCGGGTCGCCGTTGCCCACCTGCTTGCCATCGCGCGAGAGGTCGCCGAGAATCTGGTCGTAGGTGCGGTTCTCCTTGATGATGTAGATCACGTGCTTGATCCGATCCGGCGCGCCTCCGGCGAAGTGAATCTTCTCCTGCGCCGCGATCATGCGGTTTGAATCGAGCACCACCGGCGTCCACTGCGGCAGGTCGGTTTCAATCTCCGACTCATCCACTCCCGCCAGGGACCCGTACAGCAGCGTTGGAATATAGGTGCTCTCCCGCGGCAGCGAGGCCTTCTCATCTGGTCCCACCGGCCGCTGCGCCATGTTGTTCGGCCCCGTGCCCTCGCCCTTCCCGGTCGCCACAAACAGCCTGCCGCCTTGAGGCAGAGCATCGAAAGCCATTGCGATCGGCAGCCAGTCCGTGGGCATAAAGCCGTCCGGTTCCACCATCCCCGCCCTGGCCGCCTTGTCAGTCAGCTTGCGCGTATCGATCACCGCCACTGCATTGCTGCCCATGTCGGCAACATAGAGCCGTGTGCCGTTCGTATTCATAGCCAGGGCCACCGGCTCGGCGCCAAAATAGGTCTGCCTCGGCAGCCGCGTATCGAAAAATCCCTTGACGGCGAACTGCCCTCCCCCCAAATTCACGGCGGCCACGGCATCGCGATTGGCCAGAGCGACATAAAGCATCTTCTCATCCGGCGAAAACGCGAATGCGCAGGGATGCGTGCCGGGAGCCACATCGTTTGTGGGCTTCAGCAGTGGAAGCTTGCGCAGCACGCCGCTCCCCGCGAGATCGATCTCCGCGATCTCCGACGCATTCCACAGCGCGACAAATGCGCGCTTCCCGTCCTTCGTCACCGCCAGCGCGATCGGATAGGTTGAAGGCACGGTGTCGCTCTCTGAAAGATCAATCCGCTTTTCCACCGCGCCCGTTGTCACGTCAAGCATCACCACGAAGTCGGAGAGATTGTCCGCAACCAGCAGCTTCTCCCGCCCGAACATCGTCAGCACCGCGATCGCCGCTGGATACGAGGTGCCCATGTGGCTGGGCTTACCCTCCGGCAGCAGCGTCTCTCGTCCCGGCGCGAGCGATTCCATCGGCAAGTGAATCAGCCGCTCGGGCGCGATCTTGCCCTCCGCGAAGCTGTAAACCGCAATCCCGCTTCCCACCTCGTTCGTGCCGTTTCCCTCCGGATCCGTCAGCGACGCCATGCTCGCATATACGTGGCTGCCATCACGGCTGAAGGCCAGCCCGGAGTAGAGCGTCTGCTTGGCTCGGAGCGGCGTGCGCGCATCCGGAAAATCGGTCACCGTGTTGGTTCGCGTATCGAGCACCGTCAGCGACTGGTGGTATTGCGATTCATAGGTGCCGTAGCCCGCATCGACCGTCACCACGTAGCGCCCATCCGGCGAGACGGCCATCGACATCGGCAGCCCATTGATCCGCTGCGGATGCCCCGGAATCTCCCCCAGCAGTTGTTTGCTCGTCGATAGATTCACGATCTGGGCAGAAGACGCCACAGGCGCGACGCCCGCCACACCGCACAGGGCAGCGATCAGCTTTCTGTTCATGCAAACCTCAGGACGCACCGCAACACATCTTTGTGAAGGTGACGTGAAGACACAGTTCCGCTGTTGGGGAAAGCGTCCAACACGGATTGTACATGCGGGAATCCGCTACGCCCCGTGCCGGTGCGAAACGGGATGGGAGGCGGTCGGGAAAGCCTGAAACTGTCGGACCGCGATCTTGCGGCTCCCAAATTTCGGGGGAGAAACCAGAAGCATCAAGCTCCGGTTTACCCCCGGTCAACGTCTCCCGGTCGCAGTGAGGCTTCGGCCTTGGACGGCGTCAGTCGCTCTTTGGCGTCAGTCGCTCTTTCCTGAGTCGTCCATCCCCGTCGGCAGATCGAGCGCCACCAGGGTAAAGCGCGTCTCGCCGGCTGCGGGATCCTCGAACCCGACAATGTGCTGGTGATGCTTTGAACCGGCCTTCAGAGAAAAGCCGCTGCGGTCTGAGTGATAGCCGCCGGCGGTCACGTTTGTCTTGACGTGCGCCCCGTCCTCGCAGCTCAGCCCTTCCGAGGTGACAACGGGGGCGCCGACCGGTTTATTCACGTTGCAGGTAATCACATCGCCATAGCGTCCCAGCGCCTTCTTATAGAAGGCCACGACGTCGTCCCGCTTGTCCGGGGTCGAGTACGAGACGGCGCGCACCCGCATCTCCCACTCGCCGAAGCCGACGTGCACGTCTGCCGATTTATGCAGGTCGTCGCCGTTATCGAGCCGCGCGTTGGGATACACGGGCAGCCCCAGATCCGCTGCTGTGGTTCGGTCGGTATTCACGTGGACGCCGCCAAAAGGCGTCTCGACCTGGACGTTTTTGTCCTCGCCGTTCGCGCCCTTATCGACATGCACCCGGCATCCGGCCAGCCCCGCGGCCAGCGCCAGGCCCGCGACGAGCCCCGCCAGGTGAAAGGTTTTCTTCTGCGTCCAGTTCCATGCCGGGTTCCGCTTCATGGCAATCGCCCCCACGTCCTGGTTCTACGCTGGCTCGCGCCTAAAGGTTCCCGCAATCCGGGCCAATCAGTGGGAGGAATGCTCGTCGTCTACCTTGCTGCTGGTCGCAAACAGAATCGATGCGACAAAGACGGCGATGATAACCGGAACCACCACAAACGGCGAACTAATGCTCATGCTTCATCTCCCGTACTTCCAACTATAAGAGTAGCAAACCAGCGGAAACAGCCAGTCAAAGGTTCACTCTTCACGGCTTTTCGGGATAGTCCACCCGGATCGTCAAAATCTCATAAGGATGGATCGGCACCCGTACCGTACCGCCCGCCGTCTCCAGCGGACTGCCCTCGGGCGTCTCCATCAGGTTGGTCACCGTGGCGCCGGTCGCGCCCGCCGGCACGTGAAACTCCGCTGTCGCCTGCTTGCCCGCCCATTCATAAGCGCGCAAAATCAACCCATTCGCATCTTCCGCCTTCTTGACGGCCGTCAGAACCACATCGTCCGGCGCAACCGAAGCGAAAGAGTGCTGCGCCGGCAGCGAGCCGCCATGCGCGGTCGTCACCACCGCCGTCAGCGGATAGTCATACTCCCATCCATGCCGGACCGTAAGCGCATCTTTCCATGTGCCCGCATGCGGATACAACGCGTAATGGAAGTGGTGGTGCCCCTGGTCGGCCTCCGGATCAGGCCATGTCGGCGCGCGCAGCAGCGAGAGCCGCAGCATGTTGCCCACCGCGTCATAACCGTACTTGTCCTGGTTCAGCAGGCTCAAGCCATGCTTGCCGTCGCCCAGGTCGGCCCAGCGCATCGCGGGAACCTCAAACTGCGCCTTCTCCCAGCTGTTGTTGCGCGTCGTGGGCCGTTCGATCTCCCCATAAGGAATCTCGTAGGTGGCAAAGTCGCTGGTCGCCGCCAGCGGGAACGCCGCCTTGAGCAGCACGTGCCGCTCGTGCCAGTCGATCTGATTATCGATATCCACCTCGCCTGAACCCGGAGGAATCGTGATCGTCTGCACAAACTTCGAGCTCTGCCAGCTCCGCGTCACGCGAATCGCCGGATGTGCCGACTTCGCGCCGATCAGCTCAACCGAATCGGCCGAATCCAGCAGAGAAGGCGTCTCATCCAGCGTGCCGGGATCGATGTTCCACGCGTCGTAATTTGACGGCGTGTCCTTGAAGGCCTGGAGTTCATTCCCGCATCCTCCCTTGGCTAGCGTCTCGTATCCCGCCAGACTCATACTCGTGATGCACCCCGTCTTCTTGTCGACCGTGATCCGCAGATCGTGATCGCTCAGTTGCAACGTCGCGCCCTGGTCGGCCGCCGCGGCCGCAACCACCGCGCCGCCGTGCTTGCTCGTTACAACGCGCACCACTTTGTATCCAAGCGCCGGAACACTCGCGACATGAAAGGTCAGATTGGCGACACCGGTCTTCGGATCGATCGATGCATCTTCCGGCTCCGCCGGCCCGCCCGCGCCGGGATCGAGGATCTCCACCTGCGCCCCCGGCTCCGGCAACTGCACCTGCACGCTCACTTCGCCCGATCGATCCCACCCCAGCGGGTTATAAATCAGCACCGGAATGCCTTCCCCATTCGTGTTCACGCGCTCCGCAACCGTCTTGAGCGCATCGGCGCTGATCTCGTCCGTCGACCAGCGCACCACGTCATAGTCCTTCTGGGCGTCCTTGTAGATATCGCCGATCCCGGAACCCGCGGCCAGATCATGAAACTGGTTGAAGAGCACCTTCTTCCAATCCTCCGTCAGCTCCGCCCCCGGATAACTCCTGCCATCGAGCCATGCCAGCGACGACCACTTCTCCGCATTCAGCACTTCCTCTTCCGCGGTGCGCATGTTGTGCTTGTGGCGAGCCTGCGTGGTGAAAACACCGCGATGATATTCGAGATAAAGCTCCGTGTTCCAGGTCGGAATCGAGATCTTGTCCGCAACCGGCGGCGGCGCCTTGTAGCCTTTCGCAATCGACTGATAATTCCATGTGGGACTGTCCGGAGCAACCTGCGTTTCGATGGTCGAGAAATACGATTGGGCCGTTCCGAATTCATACTTCGGCGTCACGTGTCCGGTGCCCACGCGGCGAAAGCCCTCATCGAGAATAGCCCGCGTCGGGCCGCCGCCATGGTCCCCGATGCCATAGAGGTCCATCATGTCCATCATGCCCGGCGAGCGTTCGCGCGCAACGCTCAGATCTTCCGAAAGCCGCACCGGATTCAGCGTGGTGTTCACGTAGTCGTGCGGAAAATACGTCAGCACCTTCGACCCATCCGGCGATTCCCACCAGAACAGCTTGAACGGAAGCTGATTGGTGTCGTTCCAGGTCATCTTCTGCGTCACAAAGTAATCCACGCCGCTCTTCTTGTAGATCTGCGGAAGCTGCCATGTGTATCCGAACGAATCCGGATTCCAGCCCACTCTGATATCGACGCCATACGCCTGCTTGAACCAGCGCTTGCCCACCAGCAGCTGCCGCACCAGCGACTCACCATCCGGCATGTTCAGGTCAGGCTCAACCCACATCCCGCCCACAACCTCCCAGCGGCCCTCCTTGATGCGCTGCTTGATCTCCGCGTTCATGTCCGGATACTTCTGCGCCATCCACTCGTTGTATGCCGCGGCGGATTGCGTGTAGGTGTAGCCGGGATACTCGTACATCAGCTGCAGCGCCGTCCCGAAGGTCCGCTTCACCACGTCCACCGTCTCGGTCCACGGCCAGAGCCACGCGGCATCGATGTGCGCATTGCCGGTGAGGTGAAACGTCGCCTGCGATTCCAGCGGCTTCAACGCCTCAAGCTGCGCCTCAGACGCAATCAGGCTGGCATCGAATTTGCCCTGGTCGTGCGCATCGAGCGCGCTGATGTCGATCGCGTGGATCGCGCTCTCCAGCGCCGCTTTCTTCGCCGCATCGCCCGGCGCCAGCGACGGAATCAGCACCGCCGCGGAAAGCAGTTCCTCGCGCAGGTCTTCGGGATTGGGCCGGTTCTCAGGAAAATCGATCTTCAAGGTAGCGCCGCGGAAGGTTTTCACGTCCACCGTGTGCAGCAGTTTCACCGCCACTGTCACCTTGTCGCCGGGCTTCGCGTTGTCGAACAGCACGATCGGCTCCAGATCATCGCCCATCGCCACGCGCCTGCCGTTGAAATAGAGAATCTGCGGCATCGGCCCATTGCCGTCGGCATGGAACTGAAACCAGATCCGCGCTCCCGTCAGGTCATAGCCATTCAACGTGTCCGGAACCTGGTAGGTCTGCCGAAACCAGACGGCATCGTTGGAAGCCTTCGCTCCCACGGCGATCGCTTGCCAGCTGCTGTCGTCCAGGTCCACATCCTCGCCGTGAGCCAGGTCGCCTCCGTGTGTCTTCCACGTTCCACCGGCCAACTCGTGCAGACTGCCGATCCGGTCCACAATTGCCTGAGAATCAGCCGGTAGAAGCGCGGTCGCCTTGGCAAACTCCGTGTCGCGCTGGGCGATAGCCGGAGCCGTAAAAAAGAAAACCCCGGCCAGCAAGCCGAAGAACACAGGGATACGGCAGGACTGTTTCAAAGCCGAAATCATGGCGGAGGACCCTCGGCAGCATTCTAGGCTACCGGCCCGGAATTCCGGCCGAAAGACAGCGGGCAATTTGCGGAACATTTCAGCCCCGGACAGATTGCCCACCTTTGGGGGAGTTTCTTAAGCGTTTCGATTTGCTAGATTGCTCTATGCGGCACCGGGTTCCTCGCGATCGAGGAGGCGATTTTGGCAACCATTGCTCTTGCTCCACGCCTTAGGGAGTTTTCCGCGGGGCGCTCTGAACGAAATATCTCGCTCCCCGAAATCCTCTCCGCGCTTTCTTTTGCCCTCGATCTCACCGAGGGCGCAGTGCCCGGCCATGCCTTGCGTAGTTGTCTGCTGGGTATGCGCCTGGCCCGCGAGATTGGCCTTCCCGCCGGCCAGTTGACGGACCTCTACTACGCGCTGCTGCTCAAGGACGTAGGCTGCAGCAGCAATGCCGCGCGTCTCTGCCAGATCATCGGCGGAGGCGACGAGCGGCGCGTCAAAGCCGGCGTCAAGCTTGAAGACTGGACCCAGCCGAACCGGCCCAGACTCTCCACCCTGCAGCTTCTCTGGGAAAACGTGCTGCCGGCCGCAGGTCCGCTGCAGCGCACCGCCGGCATCCTGCGCATCGGCCTCACGCAGCACCGCAATAACGAAGAGATGATCAAGCTCCGCTGCGACCGGGGCGCACACATCCTGCGCAAGCTGGGGCTGAGCGAAATCGCGGCCGAAGCGGTACGCGGCCTCGACGAGCATTGGGATGGAAGCGGTTATCCGGAGCGGCGCACGGGCAGAAATATTCCCATCGCGTCCCGCATTCTCGCCGTGGCGCAGCACCTCGATGTGTTTGCCGCCGAGCAGGGCGCCGAGAAGGCCGTCCAGGTGCTCGGCGAGCGCAGCGGACGCTGGTTCGATCCCGAACTGGTGCGAGCCGCTGAGGCTCTGCATCGCCGGCGGACGCTTTGGACCGTGGCCCTCCCCGGCACTCCCCAGAGCATCGTGCACCGGGAGGCTCTCGAACTGGCGCCGGAGTCAGTCGGTAAGCTCCAGGCCGCGGATATCGATCTCATCTGCGAAGCGTTTTCCGATGTGGTCGACGCTAAATCGTCATTCACCTTCCGGCACTCGGTCGGGGTGACGAACGCAGCGGTCGCGATTGCCAGCAAGCTGGGTCTCAGCCAGGAGCGCGCAAAGCTCGTGCAGCGCGCCGCCCTGCTGCATGATCTAGGCAAACTCCGCGTTCCCAACTCGATTCTCGATAAGCCCGGCAAACTGGATGAGCAGGAATGGAACGTGGTGCAGGAGCATCCACGTCTGACGCGCGAGATTCTGATGCGCATCGGTCCCTTCCGGGAACTGGCCGCAATCGCCGGCGCGCATCATGAAAAGCTGGACGGAACCGGATACCCGGATCGCCTGAAGGCGGAAGACCTTCCCATCGAGGCGCGTATTATCGCGGTCGCCGATGTCTACGGCGCGCTGGCTGAGGATCGCCCCTACCGCGCAGGCCTGGGCCGCGAGAAAATCATTGAAATCATGTCGCGGGAAGTTCCTCATAAGCTTGACCCCGACTGCCTCGACGCGCTCATGAACTCCCTCTCCTAAAACGAACCTAGAACGAATATTGCCCATTCCGGCCTCAGCGGCCCGCGCAATTCTCCCTCCACTCCTAACCGCGATTGAGTTGACAGCGAGCGGCCTCCAATTGTGTAATGGGTTTGTTCGATAGGGGTGAAGGAGTTCACCCGGGCGGCGCACACTGGCGTCGTCTAACCGCTGTCCCTCCCGATAGGCCGGACAGATGATGACTCCTGACAGGGAATCCTGTCGGGGAGTCATGTCCCGGCGCGATCCCTCGGAAAAACATAAAACCAAAAGCGGCCGCTGCCGGAGTGTGCATTCATGTGTCTCAGAATGCTTCCGCTCGGCGCATCGAGAGGAGTACGGCGTTGCTGAAATATTTTTTGATTGCGCTCGGCGGGGCGCTCGGTTCGGCTCTCCGCTATTGGGTCGGCTCCGCGGTCTCGGGCCGGATCGGAATAAAATTCCCCTACGGCACCCTGGTCATCAACCTCTCCGCGTGTCTCATCATCGGCTTCACGCTCACCTTCATGGGCAAGCGCGCCAGCCTGAATCCGATGTGGCGCTTTCTCATCCCGATAGGGTTCATCGGCGCTTACTCCACGTTCTCCACCTATGAATGGGAGACGCTTTCCACGCTCCGCTCCGGCGCGTTTTTCCTGGCTGGTCTCTACGCGGTCGGCAGCCTCGTCTTCGGCCTCATCGCCACCTGGTGCGGCACTGCTCTCGCCGACCTGCTCTGAACAACCCGGCACGCCGTTTGCAACGGCCGCGCAAAAGTGCTTCAATCCATCGTTGCTCCGGTTGGTCTCTCCGACAAGGCTGCACCGGGCACCTCAGCCGGAATGAAAGGGACGGACGACCATGCTGACCACGGGAAAGGCCGTTAAAGTCACTCTCTACTTAAGCGATGGAGCCAAGCTTCATGGAGTTCCTGTCTATACCGCCATTTTGGACTTTCTCTTTCACAGTGGGGTCGCCGGGGCTACGGTCATCAAGGGCGTAGCCGGCTTTGGGACCAAGCACCGCATGCACTCCGCGCACATTCTGGAGATCTCTGATCATCTGCCCATCAAGGTTGAGTTCATCGAGACGCGCGAGAAAGTCGACGCCCTGCTGCCCGAGCTCGAGAAGCGCACCAACGGCGGCCTGATCGAAGTGCTCGAGGTCACAATCATTGTCCCCGCGAAGACCTGAAGCCGCTCCGGCTCTAGGGTGCTATGCGAACTCCGCCCCTCCCCTTTTCGGTTCGCGCAACCCGTATTCGTCTCCATAGATAAAGCGTTATTAACCTGCCCTTTAAGTGGGGCGGACATACCCGAATGAAGGGGAGGCATCTCAATTCGAAGGTCTGGTGTTTTCGGTGCGCAGCCTACACATAGCGGCATTGGCTCTCGCGGGGCTCTTGGCTTTTTTCCCCGCCCCGGCTCGCGGTCAGGCAGCGCTCCTGATGGAAGAACCCTACGGATTCTTCGGAGCCCTGAATCCCACCGGTCATAATGCCATTTACTTTGAGCGTATTTGCGCCGAGACGCCCGTCAAGCTGCGCCCCTGCCAGCCGGGCGAGATGGGCGCGGTCATCGCCCGCTACCAAGGCATTGACGGCTACGACTGGGTGGCGATCCCGCTCGTTCCCTATCTCTACTCGGTTGAAACCGCGGACGAGGTGCCGGACCATGTGAGCCGCGAGCTCGTCGGCCGGTTGCGCAATCGTTATCGCGAGGCTCATCTGTTGAGCCTCGGGCCGCATCTCTCTGCCGGCAACATCGTCCATGGCGGCTGGACTCAGCTCATCGGCGTCGCCTACGAACGGCGCATCTACGCCTTCCGTTTCGAAACCACTGCGGCGCAGGATTATGCGCTCATGGACCGCTTGAATGCCGGAGCCAATCGCTCGAGATTCGACCTTCTCTTCTTGAATTGCGCCGACTTCGCGCGCGGGATTCTGAACTCCTATTTTCCCCGCACATTCAGGCGCAGCATCTTCCCGGATGCCGGCATGACCACCCCCAAGCAGATCGCCTACAAGCTGGTGCGGTACAGCCGCAAGCATCCCGATACGCAGCTCGCCGTCTTTGAAATTCCGCAGGTCCCAGGCTACCGGCATAAAAGCCACGCCAATAAAAGCATCGACGAGTCCTTTGTTACCACTCTCTACGCCATCCCGATCGCCATTGTGAATCCCTATCTCGCCGGGGGGCTGCTCGTCGACTATCTCGTCCGCGGCCGTTACCACCTTACTCCGAAGGATCCCGCTGTTTTAAGCCCGGACACCCTCGCCGCATTGACACAGACCAGCCCTGCCAGTGAAAATCCGGCCATCGCAGGTGCACAGGTCCCCGGCGCCGCTCCCGGCGGCATAGCGGCAACACAGGTTGCCGCGGGAGTACAATCCGGCCTGCAAGAAATCAAGGCCGCCCCATGAGTCAGCCGCAAAGCTTCAAGAACCACGCCCGGTTCGATCCACTCTTTCACTTTGTTCTCGCCCCTCTCGCATTCATCAATCTCATTTACGCGATCGTGCACCTGATCCGCAGTGTGAGCTTCGCCTCGGCGTGGCTCGTCGTGCTCTCTGTCGGCGCAGTCCTCCTCCTTGTCAAGATGCGTCTTTATGCGCTCAAAGTGCAGGACCGCGTCATCCGGCTCGAAGAGCGTCTCCGTTTGCAGACTCTCGCACCCGCCGAGTGGCATTCGCAGATCTTCCGCCTTACTGAAGACCAGCTCATCGGCCTGCGTTTTGCAGCCGACGCGGAGGTGGTCGCGCTCGCTGGGCAAGCCCTCGAAGGAAATCTCACGCGCAAGCAGATCAAGGAACGAATCAAGAGCTGGCGCTCCGATAACTGGCGCGTCTGACCTCTGTTTGTTCGCGACGTTTTCCGCGACGTTTCCCCGCGATGTTTTCTGACTACGGCCGATCCTTCGCAGCGGCCGCGAACGCCTTTCCCATCAGCCCTCCCGCACCCCTCGCTGCTGCCATCTTTTCGTTCCCACCTCACACGCCGAACTCCTTCCGCCCGCGGCGGCCGCTCGAACATTTTCGTTTTCCATCGCATCAATGGCGCCCTGCCGGGAGGTCAACCTGAGCAGCCACGCGGGCATCTTAACCACGGTGAGCCGTACCGGCGCCGCTCGTGGTTTCGGACGCTCTGCGGGGCTGGACCGCCC
The DNA here is from genome assembly GCA_036489815.1 of Occallatibacter sp. Lineage (GTDB taxonomy): Bacteria > Acidobacteriota > Terriglobia > Terriglobales > Acidobacteriaceae > Telmatobacter. The sequence continues at coordinate 37,795 of DASXFB010000054.1, forward strand.
GTTAGAAAGCTACTTTCAAGGAGTTCAGAATGAAGCGCACTATTACCGTTATGTTAGTGGGAGTTGCTCTTTCTCTGGCGCTGCCCGCCTTACTGGCCGCGCAGGCGGCCGAATCTGCCGGCGGAGGTGGAGGACAGATGAGTCCCTCCGGCGATTCAGGAAGGTACACTCTCAACCACGCCGAGCTCGGCGTCTTCGCGGATTATTTTCGCTTTGCGCCCGGCAACTCGGCGAGCAACTTTGTTGGCGTCGGTGGGCGCCTGGGATTCAACGTGCAGCCGAACCTGGCCCTGGAAGGAGAAATCAACTACGACTTCGCGCGTAACTATACTTCCACCTACAGCAGCGGAAACAGCTCGACAACCACCACCACCTTTGTGACCACCAGCGTGCGACCGATCACCGGCCTCTTCGGGCCGAAGCTGCAATTCGGCACGTCCGGTCCCTTCCGCGCTTTCGTCACTGGCAAACTGGGCTTCATCGACTTCAGCAACAGCAATCCCAATAACGTAAGCGGCTCGCAATTCTCCAATGCGATCTCCGGCGTCGGTGGATCCGGAACTCATCTCGCCTTCTACCCGGGCGGCGGCTTTGAAGGCTTCTTCGGACCTGTCGGATTGCGTCTCGAGGCAGGCGATGAGATCTACCTGAACAACGGAACTTACAACAACCTGCGCGTCACCATAGGCCCCACAATCCGTTTCTAACTTTTAACCACGGGATTGTCCCAACAATTCTGTGCCCCATCCTTTCGCCGTTCGGCGAAGGGATGGGACCAGGAAACGGGATGGGACCACGAATCGGCCTCAGGCCCATCCATCGTTCCTCTTCCCTGCCCACTATCTGCCATTCCCTGCCTCTCTTCGCTATTCCCTGGAATTCACATCCCCGAGAAACCCGTATGCTAGGTTAAATAGGGGAGTTTGCGAGAAATCATGTCCTGCGTCACCTCTTTTATCAAGCACCACTATCGTCATTTCAATGCGGCCGCACTCATCGATGCGGCTGAAGGTTACAACAAGCTGCTCGCTTCCGGCGGAAAGATGTTCGTCACCATCGGCGGCGCCATGAGCACTGCTGAGCTCGGTCTCTCGCTCGCCGAGATGATCCGTCAGGACAAGATTCACGGCATCTGCTGCACCGGCGCCAATCTCGAAGAAGACGTCTTCAATCTCGTTGCGCACGATTTCTATGAGCGCGTCCCGCACTATCGCGATCTAACCCCCGCCGATGAAGCCAAGCTGCTCAGCCGACACATGAACCGCGTCACCGATACGTGCATACCCGAGATGGAAGCGATGCGCCGCATCGAGAATGAAGTGCTCAAGGAGTGGGTCCGCGCCGACCGCGCCGGCGAATGCTACTTTCCCCACCAGTTCATGTACAAGATTCTGCTCTCGGGCGATCTCAAAAAGTCCTACCAGATCGATCCCAAAAACAGTTGGCTGCTGGCTGCGGCGGAAAAGAATCTGCCCCTGTTCGTTCCCGGCTGGGAAGACTCGACCCTCGGCAATATGTACGCCGGCCACTGCGTCTCGGGCGACGTCAAAAAAGTCCACACCGTCCGCACCGGCATCGAGTACATGATGGAGCTGGCCGAGTGGTACACAAACACCACCGCCAAAACTCCGCTCGGCTTCTTCCAGATCGCCGGCGGCATCGCGGGCGACTTTCCCATTTGCGTCGTCCCTATGCTCCACCAGGATCTGCAGCGCGACAATGTTCCGCTCTGGGCCTACTTCTGCCAGATCAGCGACTCCACCACCAGCTACGGCTCCTACTCCGGCGCCGTCCCCAACGAGAAGATCACCTGGGGCAAGCTCGGGGAACAGACGCCCAAGTTCATCATCGAATCCGATGCGTCCATTGTCGCGCCGCTCATCTTCGCCTACGTGCTCGGCTGGTAAGCTCGGAGCGAGTTTCTTTCTTCGAGCTCAAAGTTTCCGGGAAAATCATGAAGAGACACATACTGTCCATCACGGCCGCAAGTTTGCTCCTTGCCGGCGCCCTATCCGCCGCAGCCCAGGACAAGGGAAACTGGCGCGCCGCGAGTTCCAATGCGCAGGCCATCACCGGCGACATCGCCATATCCGGCACGAAGATCACCATCGGCTTTTCCGGCTTCACGATCGCACAAATCCGCGCAATCGCACCGTCTGAAGTCAGCGCGGTTTTTGATTTGAACCCCGGTAGCTCCGGCGCCGGTAATCTCTACCGGCTGAACATACCCGCGTCCCGGCGTTTTCTCCGCCACAATACGCTCTGTGGGTCGGACGACGCGCAATGGATGGCGACCTACGCAGCGGATCGCGGCTTACAGGTCGCGTTCTTCTCAGGGCCTAACATGCCTGTGCTGACTCCGGACGCTCTCGCCAATTCGACTGACCTGTGCGGCACCTTCTCCTACGCCCATTGATCGCCCCCATTGATCGCCCCGAGGATGCCCAGCCCCGCGCGCCGGTGTCCGCTTCTGGACAGACCGCGCCGGAAATGAACACTGCGCCCCCTCACGGGCTGCGTATTTCGGCGCATATTGTTAGTTTTCCGCTCCCTTAGGCCTGGCACGCCGCGTGCATCAACCTCCAGTACACGCGCAGCGTTTTGGGGGGGACAGCCATGTTCGCAGCTATGTTCAATGACCTCAAGTTCTCCATCCGGCAATTGAAAAAGTCGCCCGGTTTCGCGCTAACGGCTATCGTCACTCTGGCCCTCGGCATCGGCGCCAATTCCGTTGTCTTCAGCGTCCTCAATGCCCTGATCCTGCGCCCAGTGAATGTGCCCCATCCGCAGAACCTTTACATGCTGCAGCGCGTCCAATCCCCCGCGCAGTCTTATCTCGACTACGTGGACCTGCGTGACCGCAATCGCACCTTCGACAGCCTGATCGCCACCAACATCCTTGGCTCCGTCGGCGTCGACACCGGCGCGAATCCCTCCACGGCGTGGCCCTATCTGGCCAGCGGCAATTATTTCGACGCTCTCGGCATTAGCCCGTATCGCGGCCGCTTCTTCCACGCCTCCGATGAGCACGGCAAAAGCAGCGCACCCTATGTCGTGCTCAGCTATGCCTACTGGCAGCGTCACCTTTCGGGCGATCCGGGCGTAATCGGCCGGATGCTCCAGATCAACAAGCATCCGTTCACGATCATCGGCATAGCCCCTCCGGATTTCCGCGGCACCGAGCTGTTCTTCGCGCCGGCATTCTGGATTCCGCTCGTCGAACAACCCCTCCTTATGGGCGAGGACAACTTGCAGTGGCGCAGCGCTCACTCGCTGTGGGTGATGGGTCACCTGCGGCCGGGAGTCAGTCCGGCCGCAGCCGTATCCGACCTCAACAGCATCGCCGCGTGGCTGGCCAAAACCTACCCGGCAGATGACGACGGCCTCAAGTTCAGTCTCGCTCATCCCGGCCTGATCGGCGATACGCTCGGCGGACCGGCCCGCGCCTTTATGACCGGCCTCATGCTGCTCGCGGGACTCATTCTTTTAGCCGCCTGCGCTAATCTCGGGAGCCTCTTTGCGGCGCGCGCGGCCGACAGAGCCAAAGAAGTGGCCGTGCGCCTCGCCCTCGGCTCGCGCCGTCGGCTCATCGTGCGGCAACTGCTCACTGAAGCGATGCTCGTCTCCCTCGCCGGAGGAGCCATTGGCCTGGTCGTCGGTGTGAGCATTCTGCGCGCCCTCAGCACCTGGCAGCCCGTGGCCGGTGTTCCCATCAATGTGCCCGTCAATCCGGATATGCGCACCTACGCGGTCGCGCTTCTTCTCGCCGTGGCCAGCAGTCTGCTCTTCGGCATTGTGCCCGTTCGCCAGATCCTGCGCACCGATCCCTGGCAGACGATCCGCGCCGGTGCAGGCGGCGTGAAAGCCCTGCGCCGCTTCACCCTGCGCGACATTCTCCTGGTCCTGCAGATTGCCATCTGCGGAGTGCTCGTCACCTCATCGCTGGTCGCCGTCCGCGGGCTCGTCCGCTCGCTGCACAGCGATTACGGCTTCCTCCCCCAGAACGCCATGATTATCCAAGCCGACCTGCAGATGGCGGGCTATGCGGAGGATCATTCCGCGGAGATGCAGCGCCGCATGTTGGAGGCCGTGGCCGCTATCCCCGGCGTTACCGCCGCCGGTTACGTCAACCAGATTCCTCTGGGCCTGGGCGGAGGCGACTCTACCGTCTTTTCAGACACCACCACCGACTATCGACCCACGAACATGGTCGCCGATGCAATGGGCTACAACATCTCGCCGGGCTATCTGGCAGCGGCCCGCACCCGCCTGATCGCGGGCCGCGACATCACTTTCGACGACAGCAGCAAAGCCCCCACCGTCGCCCTCGTCAATCGGCAATTCGCCGTCAAGGTCTTCGGATCGGTGAACAAGGCCATCGGCGGCCACTTCAAGTTCTGGGGCGGCAATCGCGCCCAGGTGGTGGGCGTGGTAGAAGACGGCAAGTACCGCACCCTCACTGAAGATCAGCAGCCTGCCATGTTCTTCTCATTCCAGCAGCATCAGGAAAGCGCCACCTGGCTGGTCGTGCGCTCCAACCGCAGCTCTGAAGAGATGGCGCCGGCGCTCGACCACACCTTGCACGGCCTCGACTCCAGCCTCCCGCTCACCATACGCTCCTGGCCCGATGAGATGGATTCCGCGCTCTTCGCGGCGCGCGTCGCCACGGTCGCGCTCGGCGTGCTCGGCTTATTGGGCGCCGTGCTCGCGATCACCGGCGTCTTCGGGATGGCCTCCTACGCGGTGAGCAAGCGCATGCGCGAACTAGGCATTCGTGTTGCGCTCGGCGCCGGCCGGCAGGAGGTGCTGCGCGCAGCCCTGGGGCGTGCGCTGCGCCTGCTCGCCTTCGGCTCGCTTGCCGGAGTCTTGCTCGGGCTGATGGCTACCCGCGTACTCTCCTACATCGTCTACCAGGCCACGCCCAAGGACCCCTTCGTGCTCTTCGGCGTCACCGCGACCATGCTGTTGCTCGGCTTGCTCGCCTCGTGGATTCCGGCCCGCCGCGCCCTCGCCGTCGATCCGCTCATCCTGCTGCGCGAGGAATAAGAATCCGGAAGCCATCAGCAGACCGTAGGGTGCCTGCCCATGCGTTCGCCGCTGCGGCCGAAAGGGCGGCAATGCCCAGAATCCCCGCTCGCCGCACACCATGAATGTCGCCGCCGACACCTGGCCCTCGATGCTTCATTTCCCCAGAATCGGAAACACATCCTGGCCCGGCTTCGGCACGCCAATCGCCCATTCCGGCGCTTTCAGGTCGGGCATCGGCTTCGCCCGGAAAAGCCTCTTGCACTCCTTCGCCGTCCAGCGCGCCCATGACTTCGACTTCTTCCGTCGTGCGCTGTCGGTCGAGATGCCCGTCCCCGCGTACATCTGCCGGTACAGCTTGGAGAGAAAGATGAATCCAAGCCTTGCCCGCAGAGTCGGCGTGCACCGCGAGCGCTGCCAGATCGCGCCCCATGTATAAAATCTGTCCCAGACCTTCTGCGTGCGCGCCCGAATCTCGTCGGAGCTCATCGTCGGATGCGGCGTAAACATCTTAGGCCTCACCTCGGTTGGAATCATCCAGTACCGAGTGATCGGCACATCGTCCACCATGATTGGGTTCGCCGATTGCTCCTTCTCCCACCGTCCAAAATCCACGGTGCCCGGAAACGGGGTCATCATGACGAACTGGGCAAAGGTTACCCCGGCCTTGAGCGCCATCTCCACCGTCGCGTCAAAGGTCTCCGGCCTGTCCGTCGGCAGCCCGAAGATGAAGGAGCCAAGCACGTGCACGCCGTGCTGCTTGAAGGTCTGCAGCTGCTTCGCCAGTGCATCGCCGGAGCAGTTCCAGTCCTTGAACACTGCCTTGAGCCCCTCCGGCGTAACCGCCTCCACGCCTACAAGCGCGCCCTTGATATTTGCCTTCCGCATCGCATCCAGGTAGGCGCCGTCTTCTCCTGCCTCCATGGTGATCTGGGTGAAAAACACCATGTCTTTAGGCAGCTTGGCCAGCTCTTCCATCAGCTGAAAGCGTTCCTCGCGAATGGCCGTCAATTCTTCGAGCTTGGCCAGGTTACCCTGATCCCCGGCCTGCCGCAGGTCGGTCAACGTTACCGGATAGAAATTATCGTCGGCGAGCGCAATGAATCGAAATCCCAGCCGGCGCAGTGCGACAATCTCGTCCACCACACTTTGGAACTTCCTCTGCCGCGGCTTTTGCCCGTCCGTGCGCCACACGCTGCAGAAGGAGCAGTGCTTCGGACATCCGCGAATGGTCTGCACGGAAGCCCACATGTATTTTTCCGGCGCCATCAAATCCCAGCGTCCGGCGAGGAACTGGCCGCCTTCAATGCGCCCTCCCTCGTAGACTCTCTCCGGTTTGCCTGCCAGGCAATCGCTCACCGCTTTGCCCCAGGCTATGTCCCCGTCGCCCTTCACGACCGCATGCGCGTCTCCGCGTTCGAAAGGCTCATCCGGAAACAGCGTAGCGTGGATGCCGCCATAGACCACCCAGGCGCCCCGCGCGCGCGCCATCTTGCCCACCGCATACCCGCGCAGAGCATTGCCGGTATGCACGCTGATGCCAACGATGTCTCCCGGCTGTACGGTCTCCGGCACAATTTGTTCGAGCGACTCATCGACCAGAATCGGCTCCCCCACGGCTACCGGCGTGGCTGCCGCCAGCACGAAAAGCCACCTGGGCGTTATCACTGCGGTGCCGAATGAATTGTCGCTTGGATTTACAAGATGAACGCTCAACGTGTGCCTCTCCTCGTGTGTGGCCCTCGGAGAGCGTCCTTGTTGTCCGTCGAAACATTGAGGAGAATTGGTCCCCAGGATTCCCGGTCTACAGTCGTTCCCGCCAGACGATTTCGCCGCAATAAAGGGAGACCTTTCGGCAAGCGTCGTTCCTATTTCTCGCTTTTGCCGGCGGGTCAGCCGACTCTACCCATACCCGGGAACTCATGCCCTGACTAAACCTTACGCTACGCGGCTGCACTCCTCCACCGGAATCGCCACTTGCTCCACAATCTCGAGGCCAAATCCCTCGAGCGCCGGGATGTGCATCGGCGTATTCGAAAGCAGCCGGATCCGCTGAATGCCCAGGTCGGAGAGAATCTGCCCGCCCAGCCCAATCGCCCGCAGAATGCGACCGGTGCGCGCCTGCGAGCCTTCCCGCGCCCGCAGTTCCTGATGCAGAACCAGCCGCCCCGCCCGCGGAACGGATTCTCCCGCAGGCGCCGCCGCGCCGCCCGGCCCAAACGCCTCCGCCGGCGAGCGGTCGATCTCGAAGCCCCGCGAAGTGTTGTGCAGATACAACACCACCCCGCAGCCTTCTTCGGCGATCATCCGCATCGATTCGTCCAGAATCTCGCGGCATCGGCAGTCGGCTCCAAAAACCTCTCCCGCCGTGCACCGCGTATGCACCCGCACCAGCACCGGGTGCGTGCAGCGCGCTTTCGCCGCCTCGCCCTCGCCATCCGCCGCTGCCCCCTCGTTCGCGGGTCCTCCGGAATACGCCGGGCAATCCGCGCACAGCTCGCCGCGCACCAGCGCAATGTGGCTCTCGCCGCCGGTCACCTCGCTCTCATACGCGATCATGCGGAACTCGCCGTACCGGGTCTGAATCCGGCTCTCGCCCGCGCGCACGATGTAACGCTCGTGCCGCAGCCGGTAGCGGATCAGCTCCGCCACCGTAAGGATGCGCAGCCCATGCTGCTCCGCGAAGGGGATCAGGTCCGGAATCCGCGCCATCTCTCCGTCATCCCGCATCACCTCGCAGATCACACCGGACGGATTGAGCCCCGCCAGCCGCGCCAGGTCCACGGAAGCCTCGGTCTGCCCGGCCCTCACCAGCACCCCTCCCCGCCTCGCCCGCAGCGGGAAAACATGGCCGGGACGCGCCAGGTCTGTAAACGTGGCCTTGGGGTCGATCGCGGTGCGGATGGTGTGCGCCCGGTCCGCCGCTGAAATCCCCGTCGTCACGCCCTCACGCGCCTCGATCGTCTCCGTAAAGGCCGTGCCAAAGCGCGACGAGTTCTGCTGGGTCATCGGAAACAGCCGCAGGTAGTCGGCCCGCTCCTCGGTCAATGTGAGGCAGATCAGGCCCCGCCCATTCCGCGCCATGAAGTTGATCGCCTCGGGCGTCACATGCTCGGCCGCCAGCGTCAGATCGCCTTCATTCTCACGGTCCTCGTCGTCCACCACGATTACCATGCGGCCGGCGCGGATCTCACCCAGCGCGCCCGGTACGTCAGTGAACGGAAGCTCGGGAGTGCGAGGAGACTGAGCCATACGCTCCCTTATTCTCGCTTATGGCAGCAACAAACCGCAAAGATGCCGAATGGGTGCGCGAGGAGCTGCCAATACGAAGGTCCCGCCCGTCCCCACAAACAGCAAAAACGCCGCCCGAAGGCGGCGCTTTTGAAAAACCGGGCAGACCCGAACCCTACAAGGTTGATTCGATCTCAAAACCCCAGGCCTCCAGAAGCGCCTCGGGGATGTACTTGGAATTCTTGTTCCGACGCGCCCACTCGCGCAAACGGGTCGACCGGATATACTGATCCGGCGGCAGCTTGAATTCCTTGACAATCTGCTCAAAAGAGGTGACTGTGGGCACAACCGGGCCAATGGGCTCCGGCTTGCCCCAATTCGGATTTCCACGACGCTTTGCCATCGATTTAGTATCCTTGAAGAAGCGTAAATTTTCGTCCTCGGACTCGGCTCTGGGGAAGCGCCTCGATCGTCCGCAGGTCACATACATTCCTATTTTAGGTATTTTTTCTTCAAAAATCAATAGTAAAATGCTTTTCCGAACCGGAAACGCAGCCACCGGTTTCTCGCCTTCTGCAAACCCATCCAATTAATTCTAAAGGCTTTAATACTCTCTCGTCCGATTTCTGATTCGGGCGGCTTTGCACCATTTGTGGATAAAATGGCTAAGTTCCCCGTCCCTGCCAGAGGATTACCTTATGATAACCTTTCCTCGCCTTCTGATGTCAGTCCTGCTACTCCCGGCCGTCGTCCGGTCCTGCTCAGCCGGCGAATTGACGGTAAGCCGCGACGCGCTGGAGCGAACCCTGAAACAGCAGCTCTTTGCCGGCCCCAAAGGGCTCTACTACCTGAAAGGCGGCCCGCAATCCGCCTGCTCCATTACCGCCGAAGACCCGCACCTCGTCTTCCAGCGGGACCAGATCGTCGTCCGCATGAAGACCCACGCCAAAATCGGTCGATCCGTCGGCGGGGCATGCATCGGCATGGCCTTCTCTTTTCCCGCCGAGGTTGCCCTCACGCCCGACGCGCAAGGCGAAACAATCGGCTTCCGCGATGCCCATCTTGACCGCGTCTCCGACAACAACGAGGTCAACTTCGTCCTCTCGCCCTTCCTGCGCCGCCAGATCCCCGCCAGCATGAAAGTGAATGCCGCCGATCTGCTGCGCAAGGCTCTTACCGGCTCAACCGCCTCCTCCGGCTACAAAGTCACTCTCGACCGGCTCAAGATTCACTCCGTCGCCGTCCAGGGCGACGCGCTGGTCGTCGACGTCGATGGCGACATGAGTGTGAAGTAACCGCGCATCGGCCTCTCCTCCGGCCGGCTGTTCTCCATCCCGCTCGACCGACGGTGCGGTCCGTGTGATAAATTCGCTTCGAAAGCGATTAGCTGCCGCGTAACGCTAAGGAGACAACCGCAAGTGCCGCTCACCCGTAGAGACTTCACCCGCCTGAGCGCGTTCGGCGTTGCCGCGCGCTTCGCTCCCTCACTCGCCGCCCAAAATCAGCCACAGGCCGCCCCGCGCAAAACCCGCTACGCCGTGATCGGCCTCGGCCGCATTGCGGGCCACTTCATGCCCGCGACGCGGAACACCTCCAACTCCGTCGTGACAGCGCTGGTCAGCGGCCATCCCGACAAGGCCCAGCGGATCGCCGAGCAGTTCAACGTGCCCGCCGGCTCCATCTATAACTACGAGAACTTCGACGAGATCGCCCACAATCCCAACATCGACGCCGTCTACGTGGCGCTGCCCAACTCCATGCACGCCGAGTTCACCATTCGCGCCGCCAAGGCCGGCAAGCACGTGCTTTGCGAGAAGCCCATGTGCACCTCCGTCGCCGATGCCGAAGCCATGATCGCCGCCTGCAAAGCCGCCAACGTGAAGCTCATGATCGCCTACCGCTGCCATTACGAGCCCGTGCACCTGCATGCCATCCAGCTGATCCGCGACGGCAAGATCGGCCAGGTGCAGGCAATCGAGAGCACGTTCGGGTTCAACATCGAACCCGGCGAATGGCGTCTCAGCAAAAAGATGGCTGGCGGCGGACCCCTCTACGACGTGGGCATTTATTCGCTCAACGCCTGCCGCTATCTCACGGGCGAAGAGCCCGACGGCCTGCGGGCCTTCGCCTCTACAATCGATCGCGACGGGCGCTTCAAGGAAGTGGAGGAGAACGACTCCTGGACGATGCACTTCCCTTCAGGAATCGTTGCCAGTTGCGCCACTACCTACGGAGGCAACATGGCCGGCCAGTTCAAAGTCTACGGATCCAAAGGCTGGCTCCAGGTGGACCCTGCCTTTAACTACGACGGTTTGCACTTGCGCGGCTGGGCCAGCGGCCAGGTCTTGGACCAGCTCAACCCCTCCCGTGATCCCTATCAGTTCCAGGCTGAAGCCGAACACTTTTCGCATTGCGTGCAGAACAATCAAGAGCCGCAAAGCCCGGGCGAAGAAGGTTTGCGCGATATGAAATACATCGCGGAAATCTACCGCTCCGCCGGTATCGCTGTCTGATACCTCCAGCGGCGCCCCATGGTCTGACCACATCCCGAAATACTCCTCCAAAGCGCCGCGGCACGCAGTGCTAGAATCGGTCTTTCGGGAGAACTTCATGCCAGACGCAACCTGTGATATCGGCCTCATTGGCCTTGCCGTTATGGGACAGAATCTCGTCCTCAATATGAACGATCACGGCTTCAAGGTCGCGGTCTTCAACCGCACCGTCTCCAAGGTCGATGACTTCCTCAACAACGAAGCCAAGGGCACGCAGGTTGTGGGCGCGCACTCGATGGAGGAATTCATCGGCCTGCTCAAGCGTCCGCGCCGCGTGATGCTCATGGTCAAGGCAGGCGACACAGTCGACCAGATGATCGAGCACATTCTGCCGCTTCTCGAGAAGGGCGATATCCTCATCGACGGCGGCAACTCGCTCTTCACCGATTCGAACCGCCGCACCAAAGCGCTGGCCGAAAAAGGCATTCTCTTCATCGGCACCGGCGTCTCCGGCGGTGAAGAGGGCGCGCGCCGCGGTCCATCCATCATGCCCGGCGGCAATCCCGCCGCGTGGCCGCACGTGAAAGACATCTTTCAGTCCATCGCCGCCAAGGTGGAAGACGGAACCCCGTGCTGCGACTGGGTGGGCGAAGATGGCGCAGGCCATTACGTGAAGATGGTGCACAACGGCATCGAGTACGGCGATATGCAGCTCATCTGCGAGGCTTATGACCTGCTGAAGCATGGCCTGGGCCTCACACCCGACGAGTTGCACGACGTCTTCGCCGAGTGGAACAAGGGCGAGCTCGACAGCTACCTCATCGAAATCTCCTCGCTCATCTTCGCCAAGAAAGACGAAGACGGCTCGCCCCTCGTCGACAAGATCCTCGATACAGCCGGGCAAAAGGGCACCGGCAAGTGGACCGTCATCAGCGCGCTCGATACCGGCCAGCCCGTCACGCTCATCGGTGAATCGGTCTTTGCGCGCTGCCTCTCGGCGCTCAAGGAGGAACGCGTCGAAGCATCGAAGATCCTGCGCGGACCGTCGTCGAAGGCCAAGGTGGGAGACCGCGCAAAATTCATCGAGGATGTCCGCCGCGCGCTCTACTGCTCCAAGATCGTGTCGTATACGCAGGGCTACATGCTGCTGCGCGCCGCGGCGAAAGAGAATGGCTGGAACCTGAACATGGGCGGCATCGCGCTCATGTGGCGCGGCGGCTGCATCATCCGCAGCGCATTTCTCGGTGAGATCAAAAACGCCTTCAGCAAGAAGCCGAAGCTCGACAACCTGCTCCTCAACAAGTTCTTCTCCCGCGCCGTCAACAAGTATCAGGCGTCCTGGCGTAAGGCGCTTGTGCACGCCGTCAAGCTGGGCGTGCCCACGCCGGCCTTCTCCACAGCGCTCGCCTTTTTCGATGGCTACCGCACCGCGCGCCTGCCGCAAAACCTGCTTCAAGCCCAGCGCGACTTCTTTGGCGCGCACACCTACGAGCGCATCGACCAGCCCCGCGGCCAGTTCTCCCACACCAACTGGACCGGCCACGGCGGCCGCGTCTCCTCCGGCACCTACAACGTGTAGTGCGAATTATCTGGAGCACGATAAAGCGGCGATCTCAACTCAGAAATCGCCGCTCTTGTTTGATCCCAACTTAACTACAATTTGTCATCCTGAGCGAAGTTGGGAGCGCTTTTGCTCCCAACGCAGTCGAAGGACCTGCGGTTGCCTTGAAGCGTCGAGCGCCCAAGAGGCCTACTTCTAGACGTCCATCCGATCGAAAGCCCGCTTCCAATCCGCTGGCTCAACGTCGTACCAGTCCCGGCTCAAATCCATCCATGTAGCATTCGTCTTCTCAATCAAGGCAATCTTCTTCTCCCGCCGCCATCCCTTCAACTGCTTCTCTCGTGCAATCGCCTTCGTAACGTCCTGATAGTTCTCGAACCACACCAGCCGGTCGCAGTTATACCGCGCAGCAAAAGCGCGAACTCAAACCAACTTTCCTTTGCAGAAAATTAGCGCGTTGTCGCGCACAATAGCGACAGCAAAGACCACAACCAAACGCCGGAATGAAGCCCAAAAGTCAATCACCCCCACCCCCCTCCCAATCAATTTCCGGCTCGCATACCAAACCACTTTCAATTAATCCTCACAACCCGCACAAAACAAATAGCGCGGCAAGGAGCAATGCGCTCTTCTCTTAACGAATCCGTAAACACTGCACTCTGCAAAACTCGTAGAGACTCTGACAAAACCCAACCACAAAATCGCCGATTTCGCTCTATTTTGAATCGCATGACTTTCACACACGCCCAAACTTCGCCGCCCGGTACGGACCCGTAAAATAAACAAGAGACCTGTTTTTCAAAAACAACTGCCGCACAAAGTTCGGAGTCACTGAAGAATGTCCACGATCCTTGAAAATCTTCCGGTCGGCGAGAGAGTCGGAATCGCCTTTTCCGGCGGCCTTGATACCAGCGCAGCCATCCACTGGATGAAGCTGAAAGGCGCCAAGCCCTACGCCTATACGGCCAACTTGGGCCAACCCGACGAGTCCGACTACGAGGCCATCCCGCGCGCAGCTCTCGAATACGGCGCCGAAAAGGCGCGCCTGATCGACTGCCGCGCGCAGCTTGTGCGCGAAGGCATCGCCGCGCTGCAGAGCGGTGCCTTCCACATCACCACCGCCGGCATCGCATACTTCAACACCACGCCTATCGGCCGCGCCGTTACCGGAACCATGCTCGTGAGCGCGATGAAAGAAGACGGCGTAGGCATCTGGGGCGATGGGAGCACCTTCAAGGGCAATGACATTGAGCGCTTCTACCGCTACGGCCTGCTCGTCAATCCCGACCTCAAGATCTACAAGCCCTGGCTCGACAACGCATTCATTGAAGAGCTCGGCGGACGCGCCGAAATGTCAGCCTTTATGAAGAAATCCGGCTTCGAATATAAGATGTCGGCGGAAAAAGCCTACTCGACCGATTCAAATATTCTGGGCGGCACGCATGAAGCCAAGGATCTCGAACACCTGAGCACCAGCATGAAAATCGTCGAGCCGATCATGGGTGCTGCTTTCTGGCGTGATGACGTTGCGATCAAGCGGGAAGAGATCGTCCTCCAGTTTGCCGAAGGCTGGCCGGTTGCTCTCAACGGCGTCGAGTTCAGCGATCCAGTCGAGCTGATGCTTGAGGCCAACCGCATCGGCGGACGCCACGGCTTAGGCATGAGCGATCAGATTGAGAATCGCATCATCGAAGCCAAGAGCCGAGGCATCTACGAAGCACCCGGCATGGCCCTGCTCTTCATCGCCTATGAGCGGCTCGTCACCGGCATCCACAACGAAGACACCATCGAGCAATATCGCGAGAACGGCCGCAAGCTCGGCCGCCTGCTTTACCAGGGCCGCTGGTTCGATCCGCAGTCCATCATGCTCAGGGAGACCGCACAGCGCTGGGTAGCCAAAGCCGTCACCGGAAAAGTCACGCTCGAACTCCGCCGCGGCAACGACTATACGATTCTCAACACTGAATCGCCCAATCTCACTTTCAAGCCCGAACGGCTTTCGATGGAAAAGACCGATTCAGCATTCTCACCCCGCGATCGCATCGGCCAACTCACCATGCGCAACCTCGACATCACCGACACGCGTGAGAAGCTTCGCACCTACATGGAAGCAGGGCTGCTCACGCAAAGCAGCGAATCCGCACTTCCCAAACTGAAAAGCGGCGGCGAGAAGTCTTAGCTTCGCATCAGGACGAGCATGGGTGCCCCAGGTCTCGACTCTGGGACCTGGGAAAGCACAAACGCAACCCGTGTCTTCTGTTCTTTGGTCCCTGGCCTAACGCAGCGTCTCCACCGGCGCCGGATCCATATCCGCGTAATCCTGGTTCTCGCCGCCCATCCCCCAGCAGAAGCTGTACGCCCTCGTCCCAACTCCCGCGTGGATCGACCACCCCGGCGACACCACCACATCTTTATCCGTCACCACGATATGGCGCGTCTCTGCCGGAGGCCCCATGAAATGCATCACCCGCGCACTCGGGTCCACGTTGAAGTACATATAAATTTCAGACCGCCGCATGTGCGTGTGCGGAGGCATCGTGTTCCAGTTGCTTCCGGGCGCAAGATGGGTCACGCCCATCACCAGCTGACAGCTCCGCGCGCCCTGCAGATGAATATACTTGCAGATCGTCCGCTTGTTGCAGGTCTCCACGCTGCCAAGTTCGGTGGGGCTCGCCTCTTCTTTCCGCACCAGCGTCACAGGGTACTCAGCATGCGCAGCATAGCTCAGCAGGTAATACACCGCCGGCGCTTCTTTACCCTTCGACGCAAAGCTTACGTTCTTGTTCCCGCGGCCAATGTAAAGGCAGTCCAGATTTTCGAGCGTGTAGCTCTTCCCTTCCACCGTCACCGTGCCGCTGCCGCCAATGTTCAGCACGCCCAGCTCACGACGCTCCGTGAAGTAGGTCGCGCGCAGGTCCGCGTCCGTCGGAAGCGCGATCGCCGCATCGAGCGGCGCGGCAAAGCCGACGACAGACCGATCGAGATCGACATAATTCAGATGAATCTTGCCCGGCTCATACACGGTGTTGAGTAAGAAAGTCTCTCGCAGTTCCTCGGTGGTCATCCGCGGATAGCGCACCGGATCAGCCATCAATGCCGTCTTCATTGTTTCTCCCATTTTTCCGCCGGCGCAGCCGTAGAAACTCCATTCTACTGCGCGGGCAATGCGAGCGCGTTCCAGTTGTCCTTGCCCCGCAGGAATACCTGCGGCCCATACTGCTTTGCTTTTTTACTAACGCGGAACTTGCTCCAGAATCCAGCGCGCGAGTTCCTTGCCCGCCGCGTAGTTATCATAGAGCGCCGGCAGCTTACGCCCGTCAGTGTACTCGTTATAGAGCCAGGGATCGACCACCGCGTAGACCGTGCCTTTGCCGTACTTCGCAACCGCCATGAAGATGTTGTAGCCTTCTCCGAGCACCGGCTTGGCCGGCCCGCTCACTGAGATCGTGCACACATCTTTCATGTAAAGCGTATGCGGGTGGTGGAAGATCGGCCCGCCGCCGTCCACCAGGATTTTGCCCATCTCCCATTGCGCGCCCACCACGTGCTTGCGCAGCACGCTGTTGAAGTGGATTCCGAATTTTTCCGAGATTACGTTGAAGTGTTCGAGATCTGCGAAAGACGTGTCGTTTTCCATGATCATCAGCACACCGCCCGCCTTCACCCACCCGGCAATCTGCGCCGCATCCTCGGCGTTTGCGTAGTGAGGTTGCGGATTCTTGTCCGCATTGTCCGGAGATGCGATCACGAAGACCTGCGCGCCGCGCAGATTCTTCCGGGTGGGCTCCGCGTCGAGTTCCTTTGTCTCCGCGCCGAATGCGCGGAAGATGTGCCCGAAGAGTGAGAAGCCCGGCTCATCTTGCGTATCCCACTTATAGTGAAAGTAGACCTTCTGGCCGAATGCGTCGGGGCGCTGCTGCGAGTTGAACCAACCGTCCGCCACCACCGTATCGCCGCGGCCGATCTTTGCATCCCGCGCGCCTTCTATTTCCGTACTCGCCAGGATGAACGCGCCCACGCCCTTCGGATCGTTCGTGACGGTCTTCTCGCCAATGTAATAGGCATAGCTGCCGTCTCGATAAGGCTCGCCGCCCAGTCCCGCCGCCTTCACCGTATCGGTAAGCGAAACATCGTCTCCCTGTGCCGTTTTCACAAAATGCGTCAGAATGCCCTGATACCCGCGCTGCGCATTGGCGACATAATGCTCCGGCAGATAGCCGCGCCGTACTCCTTTTGCGAGTGCGTAGACGAACATGCATGCCGCCGAAGACTCGAGGTAGTTGCCCTTCGCTTCCGGCTTATCCAACACCTGATACCAGAGCCCGCTCGAGGCATCCTGATACCGCGTCACGGCAGCCGCCGTGCGATTAAGAATGGCAATCAACTGCGCACGCCCCGGATCGTTTTCAGGATAGTAACCGAGCGTGTCCACCAGCGCCATCATGTACCAGCCGATCCCGCGCGCCCAAAACTCCTGCGAGTCTCCTGTCTGCTGATTTGCCCAGCGCTGCTGCTTCGATTCATCCCATCCGTGATAGAGCAGGCCGGTCTTCGCGTCGCGCGTGTGCTCCTCCATCAGCACAAACTGGAGCGTGATCTCTTCGAAGTTCTCCGGATGATGCGAGAAGCGGGAGTACTCGGCATAGAACGGCTCGGCCATGTAGAGTCCATCGAGCCACATCTGATTCGGATAGCGCTGCTTGTGCCAGAAGCCGCCGGAGGCATTGCGCGGCTGGTGCTGCAACTCTTCGTAGAGCTGTGTCGCCGCCGTCAAATAGCGTTTGTTCTTGGTCACGCCGTAGAGCAGCAGAAGCTGCCGCCCAAGAAGAATGTTGTCGAGCTGATGCTCCTCCGGTTTCAGCGAGGGAATCGACCCATCGGGCTCGACGAGTTGATCCACCGAGCTCTGGATATAATGAAAATAGCGCGGGTCCACCGTATTCATCCAGACCGCGTCCATGCCCTCAAGCAGCGTGCCGAGTTCGTAGTTCCAGGCCCACGGCGCGCCCGCCGGAGCAAACCGCCCATCAGGCCATCGCTCCATGGCCGCGTTGGCCGCACGCTGTGACCAGGGCAGCTCCTCCGCAGTGGCAGCAAGCGTGAAGACGAGCACAGAAAGAAACGCCAGACTACGCAGGATTTTCATCGGGGCTCCGGATGCTGAGTCCGGTCAGCAGCTAGACCGCGTTTTGTTCCAGCACCGAACCAACTATAGCCGTTCCGCTCTTCGATCAACAAATAACCGAGCCGACGTGCGGCTTCGGGTCTGTTGGACACTGAACGGGCCCCCTTTTGCGGTGCGCTGCGCCATCCATCCATTGTCCGCGGCGGCCGCAGAATCCGGCCGCCACAACGCAGAACGGCCACCCCGCGAGGTGGCCGTTTCATGCTGAATTCAACCGCTTTTGGAGAGCGCTCGCTTTAGAATTTGATCTTCACAGCTCCCTGGAAGACACGCGCGCCGAAGGTATTGTTCGTGCCGTTTGACGCGAGCGCCGAAACCTGCCCAAACGTCGAGTCCGTCACCTTCGCGTCTGGATTCGCGAAATTCGGATGGTTCAGCACGTTGAAGGCCTCCAGGCGAAGATCCAATGCAAGGCTCTCGTGGATCGGGAAGATACGAGAGATTTGGGCATCCATCTGGAAGAACTTTGGCCCTCGGAACGAGTTTCTGCTGACGTTTCCGTAAGTCCCCAGGGCAGAGCAGCCGCTGGCCGTGGCTGAAGCGCACCCGGCGGTCTGCCATACCTGCTGAAAAGCATTCGGATTGAGATACTCGCGGTTGGATTCGCCGGACGACTGGTGAAACTTTACTTCCGCGTATGGATGCGCGCCCGGGATGAGATTGGGACGGTCGTTTCCGATATCAGTCAATGAATTGTCCTGACCTGAAGTCACCGTGAAAGGCGCTCCGCTTTGAATGTGAATGAGAGGAGCCAGCTCCCAGTTATTGATGACGAATTTTTCGAATTGATTGAGATGGGCATTGAAGCCGCTCTTGGTGACGAGCGAGACATTCTCGATGTGGCGATAGTCAGACCCGCATGGTCCGTAGTCCATCGCCAGCTTGTTGGGGTTCTCGACCGTCGTTCCGGCCAGATCGCCTTGCGCGTCTTCGATGTTGAGGCACTTCGACCAGGTCCAGTTAGCCAGCAGGCTGAAAGTACTCGAGAGGCGATGCTGGATGGAAGAAATCAGGCCATTGTAGTTGGCCGTTCCTTCATCGCCGACAATGACGGAGCCTCCGCCGCTGCCCTCAATCTGGTTGCCTTGGTTAGGATTCAACTGGGTCAGCAGGAAACGCGAATTCTCGTTTCCCGTAGTCGAGCAATTGGTTCCCGCAGCACCCGGTTTGACAGCGGCGGGACCGGTGGTCACGATGCCGGCACAACCCGTTCCACCGGCGCCCCAAACGCCAGGGACAAAGACTGCCGGATCAAACGTATATCCGACCGGATCCCGCCGCGTGGTGTTGCCGATGTAGTCGAGCTGCGCCTGCCAGCCGTGCCCGAATTCATGCTGCACGCTGAGGGTCCATTGGATGGTGTAGGCCGGCTTAAATTGCTGCACCATTACGATGTACTGCGACTGGGCGAAGAAGAGCGCCTGTGATGGGGTGGGGACAGCGGGCTGCGGAAAGGGGCTCGTGGTAAACGCGCCCTGCGACCATGGTGAACTGAAGAGGACCGGCCCCGATGATGAAACCTGCGTGTTGGTGACCGCGGTGGCGAACGGTGGATTCTGCTGATTGCGCTGTGCGGTAAAGAAGTTGGGATTGTCGAACATCAACGCGCCACCTGCGCGAATCACGGTCTTGCCGTTGCCGGCGGGATCGAAAGATGCTCCAACGTTTGGCGAGAACTGTCCGTAGGAGTTCTTGGTGAACTGCCGAGTTACCCCCTTATCACCGTAATAGAGCATACCGGCGGGTGCGTTGGGATAAACCGAACTCACTGTGTTTGAAAGAAAATCGGCCATGTTGAATACAACACCGCGGTTGAAGTAATCATGCGGCATCACATTGGGTCCATAGCGCAAACCGGCCACCAGAGTCAGCCGCGGCGTGGCGTGGTAGGTGTCCTGGACGTAGAGGCTTGGAAGGGGCCCGCGCAGCGCATTCTGCTGCTTTTTA
>DASXFB010000006.1:0-24717 GCA_036489815.1 Occallatibacter sp.
CTTGAGCGCGTTGGCAAAGCGCTCGACATCGGCCAGCAGCTCGCCGTAGCTCAGCTTGCGCACCTCGCCCGGCTCGCCCTCCCACAGGATCGCGGTCTTGTCCTTCTTGCCGTTCTGCACATGCCGGTCAAGGCAGTTGTAGGAGAGGTTGATCTTGCCCCCCACAAACCACTTGGCCCACGGCTCCTGCCAATCGAGGGTCTTCGTCCACGGCGAGAACCAGTGCAGCTCCCGGGCAATCCCATCCCAGAACGCTTCAGGGTCGGCAATCGACCGCGCGTAGAGCTCTTCATATTCGGCAAGACTGCGGACGTGAGCCCTGGCGGCAAACTCCGGCGGAGGAGGAAAAACGCGGTTCTCGCGGAGAGAAGAGCTTAGATGCGAATCGGTGTGTGAAACGGGGGTCGATGAAGACGTCATGCGCGTTCAGGCCTGCCTTGATTCCAAAATAAGGAGACGCCCCGCGAACGCGGAATGCTCGCAGAGCAAAGCTCTAGTTCACACTAACGGGTCGAGAGACGGCGGCGCAAGGCAATTGCAGTCTATACAGGAAGACAAGCATGGCGAGGCGCTTGTTGCGCAATCAAGTCGCGCGATCCGGCACCGATCCCACCTTTTCTGACTCACGAGGCTCGGCGAAGCTGGAAAAGTCGCGATAAACCGGCCCCGGCAGCGGAAGACTGGCCGAAAGATAGTCCGTACTGGCCGAAAGATAGTGCCGTTGGACGCTCTCGTGCCGCTACGCTGGTTTTAACCATGAATGAGCTCCGTGGGATGGACTCTGAGCAAAGATCGAGGCGTGTCTGGCGGTACATCCGCGTTTTGAAGGGCTATCGTTGCCTCGACTGCTGTACCCTGATCGAATTCGAAGAGCGGCCCTCGTATTTCTGGAGCGGCTTTTGCGAAGTTTGCCAGGTCCGTCATCCCCGCCCGCGTTATCCCAGAATCCATTGGCCGCATAGCAACCTTCCCGCGTCGGCCGATATCTCCCCTGACCGCGTAAACAGCCAATAATTCATCGCATTCCCATCGCCGGCCGCGGCCTCGCGAAGCGCATCGAACCGCTCCCGCGCGGCGGCGCGGAAAAGTTGTCATTTTCTCGATACACTTGAGTCGACCCGCGAACCATGGGCCTGAAGGAAAAGTTTTGGTCGAACTCAGCACGGATCAGTCCCCCATTCAGAGGCAGCGCGTCCTAGGTGTCATCCCCGCCCGCCTCGCCTCCACCCGGCTTCCCCGCAAGGTGCTTCGCGAGATCGCCGGCGAGCCCATGATCGGCTGGGTCTATCGAGCAGCCCGCGCCTGTCCCCTGCTCGATCAGGTGCTGATCGCCACCGACTCGGAAGAAGTCCTGAGCTTCGCCCAGCAGCACAGCCTGCCCGCCGTCTTCACGCCCGAAGACTGCCCCAGCGGAACCGACCGCGTGCACGCCGTCGCGCAGTCCATCGCCGCCGACATTTACGTCAATATCCAGGGAGACGAACCGCTGCTCCGCCCCGAGCATCTCGAAGCTCTGCTTGCGCCCATGGCGCGCCCCGAGGTCGAAGTCACAACCCTGGCCACCGATTGCAAACCCGATCAAATCGTCAATCCGCATGCGGTCAAGGTGGTGACCGCGGCGAATGGCCGCGCGCTCTACTTCTCGCGCGCCACCATCCCTTACGACCGCGACAACACCGGCGGAGTTGCCTACCGCAAGCACCTCGGCATCTATGCGTATCGAAAGGCCGCCCTCGATCGCTTCCCCACCCTCCCGCCCAGCCGGCTCGAGGCCATCGAGCGGCTCGAGCAGTTGAGGTTCCTCGAAAACGGCATCGACGTCTACGTCGCACACACGCCGTACGACACCATCGGCGTCGATACAGAAGAGGATTTCCACGCCGTCGAGGCATTGATCCGAGAGCGGCAACGGACCTAAGACAAATCAGGGCTCCCGCGCTGTGCCGTCATTCTGACGACCTGCGGGGGGAAGAATCTCAGCCATGTATCCACGCCCGCATCGCTGAAATTCTTCTTTGCATTTAGATTTACGGGGCCGGGTGCCCCATCCTTTGTTCGTTCTTTGAACAAAGGGTGGGAGACCACGAATCTCCATCCCGATTGTCAGTCGTCGAATCGAAAATGCTCTACCGCGCGCGAACAACCGCGTCGTAGGCCGCTCGGGCGATTCGCGCAATCACACCTTCCCGCGTCGCGTCATCGGCGGTCGAATCGGTAATGAAGACGGCGATGGCAAGTTGCCGTCCATCGGGAAGAACGATCAGCCCGATGTCATTGGTCGCGTGCGCCAGGCCATTGTCCACGTCCGAGGTTCCGGACTTGTGGAACACACGCGTCCCGCTGGGAAGATCGCCGCTCAGGCGCGTTGTTATCCTGGCGGCCTGCATCCAGCTCAACAGCAGATCGGTGTGCTCCCGGGTGAGCGGCGTCCGGTCGGCGATCACGCGCAGAAGCTGAACCGCTCCCGCGGGCTCAAACCAGTTCCGATACTGCGCGGCCACATCGCGGTGCAGCTCCTTTTCTCCATCCCGCAGATGAAAGCCCACGATCCCCAGCGAGGCGATGTAGCCGTCCACCACCTTCGGACCGCCCACAAGGCGCAGCAGGATATCCGCCGCCACGTTGTCGCTCAGCGAAACGGACATCTGCAGCAAATCCCGCAGCGGCACATCCACATCCGCGTTCGGATACTTGGCCTGCAGCGGGCTGTAAACGTGCGGCAGGATGCGATCCGACGGCAGGAAACGGACCGGCTGGTCCAGCGAAAATTTTCCCTGCTCGATCTCGTGCAGCACAGTGAGAGCCAGCGGCAATTTGAAAACCGACTGCATCGGCGGGTGAGCATGCGGGTTGAGGTCGCAGTTCAGCGGCGATCCCGGCAGCGAACATGCCACGGACACTTTGCCCCGCGCCTCGGCGGCGATCGCCTGAATCTGGTGTTGAAGAGCGTCTTCGCTGGAGGTTTTCTCCGCGCGCAAGTAAGAGTTGATCCCGATTGTCTGGCTTGGCGAATGAGGCTCCGCAGAAAGAACAGATTGAAGAAGAGCCGTAGCTGCGCAGGCGAGCGCTAGTCGCCACCAGAAGATCTTGCTGAGAGACATATCAGCAAAGTAACAAACTATGCTGTGGTCAAATCCGCGCCCTTGGATTCCCGTCCAAAGGAAGTAACTAGCGCCAGAAAGCAGGCCACGATGAGCACGGTCACCGCCAGCACTTTCCCGTACCCTCCGAAGCGCTCGGCGGCCTTGGCTTGAATCACCGAGTTGCGCGAGGTGATCAGGTTGCCGAGCTGGTAGGCCAGCCCCGGAAACGTCGCCCGCACAGCGCCCGGAGACAGCTCGCTCAGATACGCCGGCACGACTCCCCACGCTCCCTGCACCATGAACTGCATCAGAAAGGCTCCTCCGGCAATCACGTACAGCGAATGCGAGAGCGCATACATGGGAATCATGGGCAGGGAGAGCAGAGCAGCTGCGATGATCGTCCGCTTGCGGCCGAAGCGCTCCGACAATCCGCCGAAGAAGACGCCTCCGGCCAGAGCTCCGATGTTGTACACGATGGCGATCGTTCCCGTAAGCGCCGCGGAGAAGTGGTGGTCCTTTTGCAGAAACGTCGGATAAAGATCCTGCGTACCGTGCGAGAGCGCGTTAAAGCCGGTCATCAGCAGCACCAGGAAGAGAAACGTCGGCGCATATTGCCGGATGCCCTTCAACACGCTCGCCTTGGGAATCCCTGTAGCCGCCACCAGCGCATCGGCGCGATTGTTTCGCTCGCGCCAGACCGGCGACTCTTCCACTTTGAGGCCGATATAAAAAACCAGCAGCGCCGGAGCTGCACCCACGATGAACATCCCGCGCCAGCCGAAGGTGTGCCCATGCCACGTCATCTGCGCGAAGTGCGGGAAGAGCAGCGCGTACGCAGCCGCAGCCACCAGGTAGCCGACGGCGTATCCCTCCTGCAGCAGTCCGGAGAAAAATCCGCGGCCTTCTTTGGGCAGCGTCTCGAAGGCCAGCGCCGCGCCGACGCCCCACTCGCCGCCCATCGCGATCCCGAAGAGAGCGCGCAGGATATACAGCCCATGCAGCGAGGTGGCGAAGGCGCAGGCCAGCTCGAGGACTGAGTAGCAGGCAATGTTCAGCATCAGCGCCGGACGGCGGCCATACTTATCGGCCAGCGCGCCGAAGAGAAATGCGCCCACCGGCCGGAAAGCCAGCGTGAGAAAAAGAGCCTCGGCTACCGCCGAAGGCTTGACGTGAAAATCGCCCGCGATCGACGAAACGCAGAAGACCAGGATGAAAAAATCGAACGCGTCGAGCGACCAGCCCAGGAAGCATGCCGCGAAGGCATGGCGCTGGTGAGAATTGAGGTTCCGGAAAGGGGTTGGCATAGGGGAGTTGAATGGATTGCGATTCCGGCTCCAGACGAGAGTATCAGAGAGAGCGCTTACCTCCGGATCAGTTCCTTCAGGTAGCTATGTGCGCTCCCAGGTTTCTCGGGGATGAAACCTGGGATACACACTCGCAATGCGGCGAAAATTGAGTTGGTTCTGGTAAAAGCGATACGCTAGAGGGAGCTGCTGCCGTTGGTTACAGCCTTTGCGATCGTGCTCCCATCCTGCTCCTTGGCCTTCTTATGAATCTGATGGTGCAGGCAGTAGAGCGCCAGTTCGAGCCGGTCCGATACGCCTAGCTTGTCGTAGATCTTGCGCAGGTAATTCTTCACCACCTGCTCTGTGGTGCCAAGCTGGAAGGCGATCTCCTTGTTGCGCTTGCCCTGCGTGATGCAGGCGATGATCGAAAGCTCTTTGGGAGAGAGCCGGGGCTGCGATTTGGGATTGGTAATCGAAGTTGCCTGGGAGCGGTACGCCTCGATCACCCAGTTTACGGACTGGTTATCGATCCAGGTCTCACCGGAGGCAATCTTGCGAACGCACTTCACCAGCAGGTCGGGAGCGATGGAGCGCGGGATAATACCTCGCACGCCGCGCCGGTAAAGCTCGACAGTGTGCGCCTCATCGGTGCCGGAAGTCTGCACGATGATCTTCATCTCAGGGGCAATGCGCACCACTTCCGGGATTACGTCGGAGGTGCCGGCAATCAAATTGCCTTCCATCAACAATACGTCCGCGGGATGACGCGAAATCGCATCGTACAGATGCTCGACGCGCTCGACCTGGCCCACAACACGGATATCGTCCTCCAGGGCAAACACCTTGCGCATGCCCACGCGGTAAATCGCCTGTGAGTCGGCCAGGAGAATGCGAATCAGAGGTTTGCCCGATTGCGGCGCACCGTCACCGGCGTTCGCCTCTTGCTGTTCGGGGGTGAATTCGGCCATAAGAATATCGGTGGTGCCTCCAGTCACTGAAAGCTGTACTCGTCGATCACTGCGGCGGCGAAGGCCTTCGAGCTTTCGAAATACGAACGCACGATCCTTCCGGTGCAATGTACTGCCGCGGTTTGTTTCGCCCCAATCACGCCTTCAGGAATCTCGA
The DNA here is from genome assembly GCA_036489815.1 of Occallatibacter sp. Lineage (GTDB taxonomy): Bacteria > Acidobacteriota > Terriglobia > Terriglobales > Acidobacteriaceae > Telmatobacter. Next base: position 5,495 of record DASXFB010000006.1, read on the forward strand.
TCAGGAATTCAACCTCGGTTCCCAGGGGCAAAAGCTCATCGAGGTGAAAAAGAATTCCGCTTGCTGAAATGTTGTCGGTTATCGCCTCATACTGTTTGGCCGCTGCCACCAGATGAAGGGGTAACGTTATGGGAAAGCGCACCGAGGTGCGAAGCCTCGGCTTGCCGCTCGCCGGAAATCCTACTCCCGACGGATCAATTGCCGGTTCGGCCAAGTCCATTTTTTTAACTCCAACGGTGGATTCAGTTTTTTGCCCACTCATTCAAAATAATGTACAGAATGAACTTGCCCGGAATTACGAAAGTTTACACCTTTGGACCCATGAATGACAGCAAAAAGGTTGAGTCCTTAGTTACCTGCGTACCGAAGGACTCAATTCCAGCAGAATCAATACTTACCCTCGATCCGGCCGCACACGCTGCGAAAAGACTCCATCTTATGGACGGATACCGCTTCAGCTGCTGCAAAATGAGTGCGGGCTTCACAATCCGAGGAAACTCCTCTCTGTAAAGGACACGGGCTTCAGTCCATTCGTAAGTTGGTCAAATCTGTTGGTCAAACCAGGTCCGGCTTTAACTGCTGAAACATACACTTCAAGCCTTCTTTCGACCTTCCACAACCTCCGAATCCGTCTCCATCAGTGTTCCTGCGGATAGAACGCAGCTGACGCGCCCACCCATTCCAGGTCGCGATTGTGATCGACCCCCATCATCTTTCCGCGGCCCAGCCGAATCAAGGGCAGAACCGGCTGAAGCTCTTCTCCGTCCGGCCAGAGATACAGGATTCGTATCTCCGGCTGGGTCATCCCGAAGGGCGTATCGATCACCGCCTCGAACTTCACCCGCTCCTGCAGCAGGTAATTCCGGCGTTCCCCGGGAGCGATCGCTCGCAGGTCTTCCTCTGAAGGAGCAAACTGTATGCCCTTCCCGGCAAACGAGAAGAGCGGCTTCAGAATCCACCGCTCACGATCCGCGGGCAGCCGGTCGCGTCCCACTCCTTGGAACCAGTCATCGAGAAAGACGGCCGGGGGCACGCAGGGATGGTCTAAATACGGAATCGAGAACTTGCTCAGATGAAAATACCAGTTGGGATGGCCCGCCCACTCCACGTCAAAGGACTCGCGATAGTCGAAGTGCAGATGGACCTGCTTCTGGATCAGTTCGTCGACAATGGCGCGGTTGTAGATGCGGTGGATCGGAACCAGACGCTTGCCCTCGCGATAGCAGAGCCGCGGCAGCTTGCCGGGACGATCCTGCGGCGTTATCTCGGCAATATCCACGATGCGGATGCCGAGCCGGTCCGCCGTCACCTGGAAGTCGGGCAGCGTCTTCTGGTGCATGGGGTCGATCTCCGCCAGGACCACGTTCTCCGGACGATGTCCATTGAGAACCACCTGCGCCATCTTCTTCCAGAAGCTGGCCTCGGTGTGGCCGCCCAGGTAGAGGTCGAGCGGCCCGTGCGACGCGCGGGCCATCGAATCGAGATCGAAAGCCGAGCGATAGCTCTCCGCCAATACATATTGATACGCGTAGACCGAGGGGAAGGCCTGCAACTCCACCAGGCGCGGCGAGAAGCTTCCGTCAGCATTCTTCACCAGGCCGAAGTCGACGGTCATGAAGTGAGGGTGCGGCGTCTCATCGGCCGCGCGCCATGCCTCGGGGATGGCCTTCGAGGATTGGGCGAGATAGGCGCGATCAGAAACCAGGCTGCGCGTTAGCTCGGCGCCCACCGAAGCCATCTCGTCCAGAAGCGCCTTCGGGAAAAATACCGGAGTCTCGGCAACCCGAAAGGAGACATGCGTGCGCACGCAGGCATCGAGATTGCGAAGGAGAAGACGGTAGGCTTCGGGACGATAGCGCGAGTTGAATTCCTGCCGCAGAGACCGGATCACGCAGATAGCCTATACCTTTTGCGGTGCGAAATGCAGCGCCGCAGCCTACGCCAGTTGCCGCGCAAACGGCGGCTCCAAAATCCGCGGGAAAACTATGTTTTGCATCAGGGCATCGCTTCAGCCGCGCCATAAGCCGGTCGAAAGAAATGCGGGGTTCAGCCCCCTGCGCACGAACGAATCCGCCGACGAACTTCAGTGACGCGGACCGATCCGTCTGCTAGGATGCCATCCTCCTCCGAAATCGCAGAAAAATGCAGAAATGATAGGCGTCGAACATGACTTGGTCCGCCCGCGTTTTCCCGACCGCAGCCGCTGATGACTGGCAGTTCAACAAATTCAGAAGATCCTTAGTTTGGGGAACCGGCGGCTGGTCGCTCGCGCTGTTGCTGGTCGCGCTTCCCGCGATCGGACAGAAACCGGAGCCCGATCAGTTCACGCCCGTCATTGCTTCGCCGCTCACGGCAAGCGCGCAGCCCTTTGCCGGCACGGATGGCAAATACCACGTCGTCTATGAACTCATGCTGACGAACACCAAGCCGACTACCGCCACGTTGAAAAAAATCGAGGTACTCGACGGCGGCAGTCAGGGCTCCGCAATGCCCGCTGTCATCGCCACATATGAGGGCGACACTTTGATGTCGCGTCTGCGAACGCTTGCCAACACCCCGGCCGGCAGCCCCGAGATCGAGTTCGACGGCACGCGGCTCTTGCTGGTCGATCTCACCTTCGATTCCCGCGCTCAGGTCCCGGTCCGTCTGCGGCATCGCTTTGAGGTGATGGGCGCTTCCACCCCCGCGCCTGCGCCGATGACGCCGGAAGCGATGACCTACACCGTGGCGGCCTTGGCCCTGGATCCTCCGCCGTTGGAGATCGGTTCTCCGCTGCGCGGCACCGGCTGGGTTGCGATCAACGGTTGCTGCGAGCCCGGGCTGGCCCACCGTGGAAGCGGCCTCTGCGCAAATGGCCACATTGCTTTTGGTCAGCGTTTTGCCATCGACTGGATGCGCCTCGATGAACAGGGGCGCCTGGTGCATGGCGATCCCGCCGACGTCCACAACTATTCCGATTACGGCGTCGACGTCCTCGCCGTCGCCGACGGTACAGTCGTCGATATACTCAACACGCTCAACGATCAGTCGCCCGGTGAGCTCCCCGACCCCAAGACCATAACCATCGAAAATGTGGATGGAAATCACGTCGTCCTCGATATCGGCAACGGGATATACGCGTTCTATGCCCATCTCGAGAAGGGTTCGATTCCAGTCACCGAGGGTCAGCACGTAAAGCGTGGTGAGGTGCTGGGCAAACTCGGCAATACCGGGAACACCTCCGCGCCACATCTGCATTTCCACCTCATGGATGGACCATCGCCGCTCGCTTCCAACGGAATACCGTATGTCATCGACAGCTTCACGCTCGCCGGGCAGATTCCGGTGGACAAAGACCCGGCCGCCGCACCCACACTGGTGGGAAGCTGGAGCAGCAATTTCTTCCCCAGCGCGAGCCAGCGCCACGAGCAATTTCCGCTGGACCTGAATATCGTCGATTTCTCCGGTTCCCCCGCAGGTCAAACGCACTGACGGATGCTCGCGAAGCCGGCTCACGCCGGCCGTTCTCGGTGGGGAATTCTTTGCGAGACGTTGCTCTTACTCCTGTTATTAGACTGGTTTTAACGGCAACGACACGCGCAGGTTTGACCCTGAACCGCGCGCTCCGTATCATAAGAATTCGGTCCACTTCCCTTTCAGGATCAGTTTGGCGGCGTAGCTCAGATGGTTAGAGCGACGGACTCATAACCCGTAGGTCGGCAGTTCGATTCTGCCCGCCGCCACCAGTCAGCCGGTCTCTTCCTAGCGCCCTCCCATCACCGCCATATTCGAGATCCCACCTCATTTTGAGGGTTTGGGCTCTTTCACCTTGTAGCTGTAGAGAATTTTGTCTCCCAGGTCCTGGTGGATACCCAGGTCATCCAACGCCTTTTTCGCGCTGTCGGGAAGCGGCTTTCCGGGCTCGAAAACGATGGCGTTGCCACTCCAGTCCCCCACCAGCACCGCCGACACGAAATGGAAGGCCGGCGCCGGCTTGGGGATGGAGACGAAAATCACCTCCTTCGCGCGCCACGAAGCCTCGGCAATGACCCGCGAAACAGGCGAGATGTCGTGAACCAGAAGGTTGAGCGAGAGTTGGACCGCGCCACCGTGGTTGGCGATGTGATAGGCGACGGTGTTGGCATCGCGAAAAGTCAGATCGCTGCGGTCCACGGCATCGCAGGCCTGTTCGCCGGCGGCGGCCGGAATGCAATCGAAGCGCGGGTTGCCGAAGCCGTCCACGGCATATTGAGGCGGCACGGCCTTGGTCCCCGAGAAATCCTTCGGCGCCATCTCGGTCGCGGCCGGCACATCGATCGTCAACGGCGGATTGAGCAGGTGCGTGGCCGGAGACGGCTCCAGCGCGGTGACCACAACTGAGTAGCTGCCGACCGTGGTATCCGCCTTAGTGACGGTGTCCGCATCGGGAGGCGGTCCGGGATTCTGGCCGCATGCGAATCCTGCGAAAAATAACCACGGTATGAGGAGCAGGCAGCGGCTGCGCATGGGCCATCCTGAACGAAATCTTTGCGTTTCGAGAGGATCATAGCAACCGCCTCGCGCGGCCCAGCCGCCGGTTCGACGAATCTTCCGGAGCCGTTCCCATCGCGGGAAGATTGCCGTTTTGGGTCACGCGGGGACGGCGCTTTCAAGTTTCCGCCGTCTCGCAGTCGCCGCCTCCTTGGAGTATCATCAAAGCTAACCAGCGTTCGCGCTGCCTCTGCACATGTCAAAAGCCTTTAAGCGCTCCGTCTTCGGCATCTCCGTTGCCCTCGTCATTGTCGTGTTTCTCGGTGGATTCGTCTCCGGCGGCGTCAACGCCGGCTCGCAAAGCGATGCGGTCTACCGCCAGATGGGGGTCTACGAAGAAGTTCTGCATAAGATCCAGAGCGACTACGTCACCGAGCCGAATATCGACAACGTGACCACCGGCGCGCTGCATGGATTGCTCGAGTCCCTCGACGCCGACTCCAGCTACCTGACCCCGGCCGAATACACGATTTACAAAGCGCACGTCGGCGAGGCCAGGGCCCAGGTCGGCCTGATGGTCTCCAAGCGCTACGGCTATGCGACGGTCGTTTCGGTGATTCCCGGAAGCCCTGCGGACAAGCAGGAGCACATCATGGACGGGGACATCATCGAGGCCATCGACGGTCACTCCACCCGGGAGATGTCGCTGGCCATGGTGCGGCTCAACCTCGATGGCGCACCCGGCAGCAACGTGACCTTCTCCATCGTCCGCCCCGGCAAAGCCGAGCCGCAGAAGATCACCCTGACCCGCACCCAGGTTACGGTCCCGCCTTTGGCCGAACAGCAATACGAGAATTCGTCGATTCTCTACCTGAAACCCGGCAGCCTGAGCAAGGATCGCGTGAATGAGATCGAGGCCAAGCTCCGCGCCATGCCCAAGAGCGGCAACAAAAAGGTCCTGCTCGACCTGCGCGACGTGGTGGAAGGCGAGCCCGACCAGGCCATCCGCCTGGCGAATGCCTTTCTGAAGAGCGGCAACATCGCATCGCTCTCCGGGCAGACCGTTCCCACGCAGACCTTCACCGCCGATCCGGCCAAGTTCATTACCAATGCGCCGCTGGTGGTGCTCATCAATCACGGCACTGCTGGACCCGCGGAGCTGGTTGCGGCGGCTATCCTCGACAACAAGCGCGGAGACCTGGTGGGCGACCGGACCTTCGGCGAAGGCGCGGTCCAGAAGACCATCGATCTTCCCGACGGCGCAGCGGTCATCCTCTCCGTCGCGAAGTACGACTCGCCTTCGGGCAAGGCCATTCAGGACACGGCCGTCACCCCCAACATCGTGGTGACCGAGAGCATCGATCAGTATCTGGCTGAGGAAGACCTGGACGACGCGCAGCCCAACACCAGGGTCGCGCCAATCCCCGACGATCAACTCACCAAGGCGCTGGATGTATTGAAGGCCAAGCACGCCTAGGGAATTGGGCGGGACTGGCCATCACGGCAATCGCGCCTCCGGTGCCTCTTGGTTCTTGCAGGGTACGCCCCGCGGGTCGACTGTGAGGCGTAACCCGGTTTCATCGCCTATTTCTCAGTCCTTCCCGGAGCCAGAGAGCCATTGAAATCACGCGGTCCATGGGCGCCTCCCGAGAGCACACCCAAGGCGCCTCCTGCCGGCTCCAGAACCAGACGCCCCGCCGGCTTTAAGCCGCCTGCGAAGAATCGCAAGGTGGCCGGAAACGTTGCGCTCGCGTTCATGGCGCTGCTGGCCATCGCCGTCGGCTCGCTCAGCGGCCTGATGCTGGTGTACTCGGTCAACCTGCCGCAGATTCGGGATCTCGAGCGCTACCGCCCGGACACCACCACTGAGCTTTACGACGTCCACGGACGACTCTTCGGCTCCTTCGCGCTCGAGCGTCGCGTGGTGGTCGACTATAACGGCTTCTCGCCGCTGCTCCGCCAGGCCGTGATCTCCATCGAGGATAAGAATTTCGAGAGCCACTGGGGCGTGAATATCTTCCGCGTGATGGGCGCGGCCTATCACGACCTCATGTCGAAGGGGCGCGCGCAGGGCGCATCCACCCTGACCATGCAGCTGGCGCGCAACCTCTTTCTCTCGAACGAGCGGACGGCGGGGCGCAAGCTGCAGGAGGTCTTCCTCTCGCTGCAGATCGAGCACAGCTTCACCAAGCAGCAGATCTTCACCCTCTACGCCAACCAGATTTATCTGGGCCACGGCACCTATGGCTTTGAGGCGGGATCGGAATACTACTTCTCCAAGCACGCCAGGGACCTGACGCTGCCCGAAGCTGCGCTGCTCGCCGGCCTGCCCAAGGGGCCGAACGAGTTCTCGCCGATCCTCAATCCGGACCGCGCCTTCCGCCGCCGCAACACGGTGATCGACGCCATGCTCGAGGATGGAGCCATCACCGCGGCGCAGGCCGATGCGGCGCGAACCGCTCCGCTGGGGCTGCACATCGAAGCGCCGCCGAACAGCGTAGCTCCGTGGTTTGTCGAAGAGGTAAGGCGCGAGCTCGAGCGCCGCTTCGGATCGGACCGCGTGCATGAAGCCGGCCTCAAAGTCGACACCACGCTCGATCTCGACCTGCAGCAGACCGCGAATCGCGCCGTGCTCGATGGGCTGGCCGCCTACGAGCGCCGCCACGGATGGAAGGGCCGCCTGCTGAACGTAATTGCCGGCGGCATCGACCTGAACTCGTTCAAGCACCCGGACTGGATTCAGCCGCCCACGCCGGGCAGCTACATGCACGCGCTGGTGACCGGCATCCTTCCCTACCAGGTAACGGCCAAAGTGGGCAACCGCGACGTGGTGCTGAATCCCGAGGATTGGGCGTGGACCGGCTTCAAGACCGCGCCGGAGTTCCTGCACATCGGCGACATCATCTACGTGCACCTCACCGGCCAGGAAACGGCCAGCCAGGCCGGAGGCACCCTGACCGGAACTCTGGAACAGGACAGCGGCGCCGAGGCCTCGCTGCTGGCCATGGATAACTCCACCGGCGACGTACTGGCCCTCGTCGGAGGCCGCGACTTCAACCTCTCGCAGTTCGACCGCGCCACGCAGTCCGAGCGGCAGACGGGCTCGTCGTTCAAGCCCTATGTCTACACCGCGGCCATCGAAGAGGGCGCGAGACCGGACGAAATGATCCTCGATGCGCCGACCTCATTCGGCTCCTACACGCCGCACAATTACGAAGGCAATTACCTGGGCGAGATCACGCTCGAAAAAGCCTTCGCCGATTCGCGCAACATTCCGGCGCTCAAGCTCGCGCAAAGAGTGGGAATCCGCAAGGTCATCGAGACGGCGCACCAGTTCGGCATCACCAGCAACATCCCGCCGTTTCTGCCGGTGGCTCTGGGCTCCGTGGAAGTGACGCTGCTGCAGCATGTGGCCGGCTACTCGGTCTTTCCCAATGACGGCATCCGGATCGCGCCGCGTCTCATCCGGCGAGTCACGACGGCGGACGGCATTCCGCTGACCGAGCCGGTTCCCGAGGTAAAGGAAGTGATCAGCACCAGGATCGCGCGGACCATGATGGTGCTGCTGAAGTCGGTGATCGCGCCCGGCGGTACCGGGCAGGCAGCGGAGGCGCTGCATCATCCGCTCGGCGGCAAGACCGGCACCACCAGCGACTTCACCGACGCCTGGTTCATGGGCTTTTCGCCCTCGGTGACCTGCGGAGTATGGGTAGGCTACGACAGCCGCCAGTCGCTCGGCGACAAGGAAACCGGCGCCCACACCGCGCTGCCCATCTGGATGGACTTCATGAAGCAGGCCATCGCCGACAAGCCTAACGAGCAGTTCCCCGGCGACATGCCCGGCGCAGCCGGAACCATCGCAACGCGCGTCGCCCAGCGGTAGGCCGCCGCTCCAGACTCAGGACAACATGGCGTTCGATCAATAGTTCTTGCGCAGATCCATACCCTTGTACAGGCTCGCGACCTGATCTTCATATCCGTTGAACATCAGGGTAGGCTGGCGCTGCTTGAAAAGCGATGCGCCGATGACGCGCTCCGTCTTCTGGCTCCAGCGAGGATGATCCACATTCGGATTCACGTTGGAATAGAACCCGTACTCGTTCGAGGCCATATCGTTCCACGTCGTGTGCGGCTGCTTGTCGACGAAGCGAACCTTGACGATGGATTTCGCCGACTTGAAGCCGTACTTCCAGGGAATGATGACGCGCACCGGCGCGCCGTCCTGGTTGGGCAGCGTTTCTCCATATAAACCAAAGGTAAGCAGCGTGAGCGGATGCATGGCCTCATCCATGCGCAGGCCTTCGGAGTAGGGCCAGTCGAGGTTGGCTTCGCTCAGCCCCGGCATCTCGCTGCGGTCGGCGAGCGAGAGAAACTGCACATACTTCGCCGAGGGCAGCGGATCGCACTGATTGATGAACTCCGAAAGCGAATACCCGACCCAGGGAATCACCATGCTCCATGCTTCCACACAACGGAAGCGATACACGCGATCCTCAAGCGGCTTCAGCTTGAGCAGCGTGTCGATGTCGAAGGTCTTCTTGGCCTTCACATGGCCTTCTACGCTCACCGTCCAGGGACGCGTCTTGAGTCTCCACGCATTGCGCGCCGGATCACCCTTGTCGGTGCCGAATTCATAGAAGTTGTTGTAATGGGTGATGTCGTTATAGGAGGTCGGCGTAAGGCCCTTGGTCGAGAGCGGACTGGGCACGGTCGCCAGCTTGGTGTCCGCCCTCACGGCGTCGGGATGCGCGAAATGCGCGATGCCCTTCCCGGCAATCGCGACAACTCCCGCCGCGCCCGCGGCAGCCATGAAGGCGCGGCGATTCAGGTAAGCTGACTTCGGCGTGATCTCGGAGGAGGGAATATCGTCAGGCTTGCGGATCAACATGGTCTACCGGCTTTCCTTCTGCAATCTTATCCGCGTGTGTCGCGGCGTCTCTGAAGATTCGACTCCGCAATGAAGCTCTTGGTTACAGTACGACCGGCCGCGAACGACGGATGCTTTGATCGCAGCAAAATGGGCTGGCCAAGTAACGCGCCGGGCCGGAAACGCCTCCAAGTAAGGGAAGGCACCTTGAACCAACGGCGAGGAGAACAGATGTCGACAGCAACCGATGTGGCCGGACACCGGATTCCGGCGATTGAGAACGACAGGATGCGGCAGGCGGCGGAGATCCTGCTGCGCGCACGGCGGGAGCGGATGCCCATCGCCGATCTTCCCGTGAAGCTGCAGCCTCACACACTGGACGAAGCCTACGCCCTGCAGGACATCATGGCCGAAGCCTTCGGACCAATGGGCGGATGGAAAGTCGGCGCGCCATCGCCCGAGGCCACGCCACTGTTCTCGGCAATGCCCTTCTGGGGCGGCTATGGATCGTCGGGGGTTCATGTCGTGGACAAATACCGGCGGCTGCACGGCGTTGAAGCCGAAATCGCCTTCCTCCTGGGCAGCGATCTGCCCCCGCGCAAGGAACCGTATTCCCAGGACGAGGTGCGGGCGGCCATCGCCAGCGCCCATCCTGCCATTGAGCTGCTCGAATCCGCATTCTTCGATCCCGACAAGGCCGGCCGGCTCTCGGCAATCGGCGATCTCCAATCCAACGGCGGATTCGTCCATGGCGCCGCGCGACCGGATTGGCAGCACGCAGACCTGGCGCGGGAATCGGTCACAGTCTCGGTCGATGGAGCAGTGCGCTTTACCGGCACCGCTTCGAACTCCGCTGGAACCGATCTGCTGCGCCTTGTAACCTTCCTCGCGAATGAAGGCTGCTATCGCACAGCGGGACTGCGCGCCGGCGACTGGATCACCACCGGAAGCTGGTCGGGCAAAACGCTCGCCAGCCGTGGATCGCAGGTGGAAGTCGAGTTCTCAACCTTCGGCGTAGTGACGCTGAGCTTCTGAACGCAAAAGGCCCGGAGTCGGATTCGACCCCGGGCCTTTTCAATCCTCTACGCAGGCTGGATGTGCTTAAGCCTTCGCAACCGGCTCGGCCGCGACCGGCTGAGCTGCCGGCTTTGCCGCGGACTCGGTAATGAAGCGCGACAGGCTCTTGTCGATCGTGTCTTTCGGCACGTATCCAACAATCTGGTCCGCTACTTTCCCACCCTTGAAAAGCAGCAGCGCCGGGATTCCCCGAATACCGTAGCGCATGGGAGTCGCCGAATTGCGATCGACGTCCATCTTGGCTACCTTCAGCTGACCCGCATACTGCGCGGCCACTTGATCCACGATGGGGCCGAGGGCCTTACAAGGGCCGCACCACGCCGCCCAAAAATCGACCAGAACAGGCTGTTCGGACTGCAACACCTCCTGATCGAAGGTTGCATCAGTTACTTCAAAAATCCCTTGTCCCGCCATGTTCCTCCTTTGAGTTCCCCATAGACCGGATTTCTTCAACCCGTTCTATTAGTCTACCGGAACAATAGATGCGCCGTGGCCTCGAAAAGTCGCACGTCCGGCACGCCGGTTCGCGTCCCGCCAGATCGCATCTTTCGCCTTATGTACTTATCGACGGGTGGAAGACTTTTCGCGACCTCGCACGGTCGGATTTTCTGTCTGGAATGGACTCTTTGAGGAGAGCTGAAATACGACTCGGGAGTTATCGCCGAGTTATCTGTACAAAGTAAAAGCGCCCGGGTCCCGATTAAGGAACCCAGGCGCTAGAGCAGCCCTCCCCCAGAACTGCCCACGGTGTGAAAGTATTGCTTTTGTTATCTTTAAGCAAGAAATCTTAAGTAATTCTAAGGTAATGTGAGGTTCCGGTTACGAGAGTTGTACGCCAAAAGTTGACATCTCCGCCGGTCCATTCTCGAGCTTGCTGCATACGATCTCGATAGCGTCGAAGCCACTTATCAGCTCGCGCACGCTTGCCTCCACATCCGGAACCGCCTCTTCCCCTTCGACGAGAAGCAGCACAGCCGGTCCCGCGCCGCTGAGCGCGACGCCGAGCACCCCTTTTGTTCCCGACAAAGGCAGCAGGCGCGGCAGCAGCGGACACACCTTGCTGCGATACGGCTGGTGCATGCGATCACGCATGGCCTCGGCGATCAGCTCGCCTCGTCCGGTGGCGAACGCCGCCGTGAGCACGGCTACGCGCTGCAGATTTGCCACCACGTCGGCGCGGCTGTACTGCGTCGGAAGCACAGAGCGCGAAGCTACCGTTGCCAGCGGCTTGTCGGGAAGCACGACCAGCGCTCGCCACTGCGGCGGCGGCGCAAAAGAAACCGCATGCAGCCTCGCGCCGTCCCAGCAGCCGGCGACAAAGCCTCCCAGCCAGCATGCGGCCGCATTGTCGGGATGCCCTTCGAGCCGTGTAGCCTCGGCAAGAATCTGCTCGCGATCCCAGTTCAGCTGGCCGAAGTGCGCCGCCAGCGCCACGCCCGCTAGGCGAACCGCCGCTGACGATCCGCACCCCATGCCCAGCGGAATTTCGTTATGCACCCTAAGCGCCAGCGGCTTCGCTTCGCGCTCATTCGCTGCCAGCGTCTTGCGATAGACATCCAGCAGCAGATTGCGCTCCAGCGCTCCACAGATTTCCGGATTGCGTCCGGCAGCTTCGATCGTGAACTCCGGCGCGAGCTTGGCCGTGATGTCGAGATGGCGATCAAGCGCCAGCGCCAGCGTGTCGAAGCCCGGCCCGAGATTCGCGGAAGTCGCAGGCAGGCGCAGATGCAGGCCCGATGCAGTCATCCTCGGAGCCGTCATTGCGCTGCCCTGTCGAGCGCGCGCAGCACCTGCTCGGCATCGGCGTCGAGCTCGATCGTATTGCGGCGCGTGATTTCGATCTCGGGCCGCAGTGGCGCGAGCTCTTCTTCGCTGAGCAGATCGCCGCGATGATATTGGATGGTGTAGTCGGAATCCTTCAGCGTGTGGCCGGTGAGCAGTAGCACTACACTTTCCGACGGATCGATCTTCCCCGCCGCCAGCAGCTTCTTCAATCCCACCAGCGTCACCGCCGACGCCGGCTCGCAGCCGATACCTTCCGCGCCGATCTCAGCCTTGGCCAGCGCGATCTCGGCCTCCGTCGCCTGCTCCACCCATCCGCCAGTCGCTTCCACCACGCGCACCGCCTTCCGCCACGACGCCGGATTGCCGATGCGGATGGCGCTGGCGCGCGTGTGCGCCTCCACCGGCGTCAGCTCGCGTCCGCCGCTGGCCTGCATGCTGCGGTAGAGCGGATTCGCGCCTTCGGCCTGAATGATCGAGATGCGCGGCACCTTCTGGATAAGACCGAGCTGCTTCATTTCGAGAAAGCCCTTGCCCAGCGCCGACGAATTCGCCAGGTTGCCGCCCGGCACCAGGAGGTGATCGGGCACCTGCCAGTCGAGCTGCTCGGCGATTTCGAGCGCGGGAGTCTTCTGCCCCTCGATGCGATAAGGGTTCACCGAGTTGAGCAGGTAAACCGGCGCGCGCCGCACCACTTCGCTCAGCACGCGCACGCAGCCGTCGAAGTCGGTGCGCAGCTGGCAGGTGAGCGCTCCGTAATCGAGCGCCTGCGAGAGCTTGCCCCATGCGATCTTGCCGTCGGGAATCAGCACCAGGCTGCGCATGCCCGCCCGCGCAGCGTAAGCGGCCATCGCCGCCGAGGTGTTCCCGGTCGACGCGCACGCCACCCATCTGAAGCCGCGCTCTTTCGCCACCGAGAGCGCCGTGGTCATGCCCGCGTCCTTAAATGATCCCGTAGGATTCATGCCCTGGTGCTTGGCGTAGAGCTTCTCGACGCCGGTGGCAGAAGCGGTGCGGCCGAGCGCATAGAGCGGCGTGTTGCCCTCGCGCAGCGAGACGATGTTGGCCTCGTCGGCAAGAATCGGCAGCAGGTCGCGAAAGCGCCACACGCCGCTCTGGTCCTTGAGCTCGGTCGAGGTGCGCCGCTCCTTCCACAGCCAGCGCAGCGCGCTGGGATTGGGCAGGTTCCGCTTGATGGGAACGTTCGCGGATGTCGCAGCGGCCTTCGCCGACCACGCGGGATATTCAACCTCGTAGAGATCCCCGCAATCGGGGCAGCGGAAGTTCTCTTTCAATGCTTCAAGCGCGATAACGCTTGCGCATCCGGTGCAGCGCAGTTGATGTACGTCTTGCATCATGATGATTCTTCTTAGGGTAACAGGAGGAGGAGGCAGCAATCGCTGGAGTTGCAGCACGATAACTCTGGAACTCGGAGCCTCGGTCAACCACGCTGGAATTTCTGGCCGAGCTCAGCCTCTCTCCAATTTTTTCATAAGCTCGCATGCATCCGAGATGGCACAAGACGCTTGCGGACAGGGCCGTGAGCCTTCCATCAGAGAATGATGGCCGCCCCCGCCGCCGCCTTCGCGCGGAACTTCACGATCTGCGCGATCAACTTGACCGGGACAGGTTCGGAGAGCGGAAAACGGATCGTGCCCTTGCTGATCTTGTATGGCGCGAGCTCGTCTTTGAACGCTGTCTGCAGCAAATCACCCGCGGGGTAGAGCGAGTAGTGGTGCTTCCAGCCGGCGAAATAGATCACCGCTTTGCCATGCAGTTTGTACGCGGGAATCTTGTACGAGATCACCTCTTCGGCCCGCGGCAACGCCTTCCGGATCGTGCTCCGCACCAGCCCGAGTGTGGCATGCATAGGGTCGGGTTGCGAGGCGATGTACTCGTCCACAGATTTGAAATCAGCGGATTTGAAGTCGATTTTGGTCATGGTGACTTCATCCTTCCCTCAGCCGCGCGACCTGCCCGGGTCGCAACTACCGCGTTGCGTCGTTATACCAGCGCAGGACTCGAAGAGCGCGCAGTGTGTTCCAGCGGCTTGCCCTGCCGACACCGGTCTCCATCTCCAATGGAATATGTTCGGGATGAAGGAGGTTCATCGGCCAGCGTCCGTTCTGGTGGCGGCGCTCCACCACAACTTCGATGCCTTCGGCGATGCGGCCGTCGGGTTTGATTCCCGCATTTCTCAGATAATCGAGTCCGCGCAGGACGTCGTAGTGCCAGAACATCGGGAACGAGAAGCGGAGCCAGCGTTTGTTGATAACCTCGCCGGTGCGAAGCGAGCGGAACATGCGGCGCTCGAGCAGATAGTTTTCGGCCCGCTTGCGGGCCTTCGTGACGGCCCCCAATTTGAGTCCAGCCTTGCGCCCGGCTCGCTCATACTCGAGCAGTCCTTCGAGCACGCAGATGGTGGTATGAAACGAAGAGCGCCGGCTTTTGGGCGCTTCACAGTTCCATCCGCCATCTTCGAGCTGCTCGTCCAGCAGTTGATTGGCGAGTGCGTCGTTGGGCTCCTTGAAATACGTACCGATGCCGAGGATTCTGCCGTTGATGCATGGCTCCGTTTCGCCGTGAAGGAAAGGCCGGTTGTTGAGCGGCTTAAACACCAGCCCCCGGTCGACGCGGTCGATCATCTGGCGAGCCTGTTTGCTGGCCGGGTCGAGACCCAGGTCTTTCAGGACGACGAGACTCCAGAGGGTAACCAGGTCCCACTGACCGCCGGGCCAGCTTCCATCAGGAGACTGGCGCGCCAGAAGTTCAGCTCCCCAGCCTTCGGTTGCGACGCGCGACCGCTCGGCAGCAATCGCCTTGGGAGCCTCATCCGTGAGGTTCCTCATGACTTGCCAGCGGATGGCGGGGTCGGAATCGAGGAGCCATTTGAGGAGCGCGGGCCGGGGTGTGTGATCGTGCAGGCGCATTTGTCTATTATCGCAATCGGTGTGTGCGTTCGTTCAGAAGATCGCTTCCGAGAATTCGGTTAGTTGGAAGCATGCCTTCGAGTGTTGCCGGACGCCGCCTGCAGGCAAACAATCGTCGCCACGGGAAACAGAACGTATTCAGAGAATGCGGACAGCCAGTGAGACGCGCTGCCGTAATTGCGAATGCCGGAGCCGCCGAAGAACACGAAGATAAAATACGTAGTCAGCAGGATGAGGACTCCCTGCAACATGAGCTCGTCTCGAAAGAGAAACACCTCCGCATCCGGCAGAATTCTCGCCAGGAAATGCCAGATCGCCACCGTGAACGGTATCCCCAGCACCAGCGCGATCACCCAGGCAGAAACACCAAGTCCCCGCGCCGTGGTCGCCATGTCTGCATGCGTCGTAAACGTTCGCATCGGCACGTAAGACAGAAAGTTGCCGACACTCATCACACAGATCCAGAAGAAGAACATCGCCCATCCACGAGACTTCCTCTCCTTTGCCCTCGAATACAGCGAACGGCTCAGGAGATAAGAGAGTCCATTGCCGATCAGCATCCCGGCAACCGCGATCAGCGCCGCCTGAAAACCGTGTCCGGCCGCGAAGATGGGAGCATAGTCGACATTCTCATCGACATCCGCCTGAAAGAGGAAGTTATCCAGGTTCACGTGCCCATAGTCAAGAGCCAGTGGATTGGCCTTGCAATGGAGCAGCCACGCCGTAAAGCTATGTGCATACTCATGCACCATGAACCCGATTGCGTGAGCCAGCCATATCTGAAAGATGGCAAGCAGCCAGATAAGAGCAGTTCGCGGACGAATCGTCGATACCTCGGATGAAAAGGATTGCTGGAGTATACCCCGAGCGCCTCAAATGCAGAGTGCCGCGCGAGCACCGCAAACCCATCCGCAGCTTTCGTCAACCATGTGTAATGTTTTTCACCCTCCTGCGTCAGCCCTATCGAACGCGATGTTGAGCGTTCGATATTGAGCATCCAAGGAGAGAAACATGAAATCAGCCAAGAAGAGCATATGCCCCTGTGGACCCGCGTGTGAGTGCGGCCCGAACTGCAACTGCCCCGCCTGCGATTGCGGCAAAAGCGACCAGGGGGTCACCGCCAGCACTCGGTGACCGTTGACGCATGAGCGGGTGCCCCATGTCTCGCTTTTGAGACGTGGGCTTAAAAACCCTGGAACCTCAGCGACTGGACCAGTCTTCGGCTCATCCAACCACTGCGGGCAGAATGCGCGATCTCTGCCCGCGAGTTCCTGCCTCATGTCAGAGACCACGCTCAATTCCCTGCTCGACCTGCGCCGCAGATTTCTCGGCTTCGTCCAGCGCCGCGTCAACGACCGCGCCGCCGCCGAAGATATCCTGCAGACCGCCTACCTGCGCGCGCTCGATGCCGGCAGTCAGCTCCGCGAGGAGGAGTCCGCCGTCGCCTGGTTCTACCGCATCCTGCGCAACGCCATCATCGACCACTTTCGCCGCCGTACCACGGAGGAAGCGGGTCTCGAACGCTGGACGCGCGAGCTTCAAACAGAAACCGAGCCCGATATGGCGCTCTTTGAGACCACCTGCCAGTGCATTTCCGGCGCTCTCGAAACGCTCACGCCGGCTTACGCGTCATTGCTGCGCGAGGTCGACCTGGGAGAAACCTCGGTCGCCGCCTATGCCAGCGAGCACGGCATCACCCCCGGCAACGCCGCCGTGCGCGCCCACCGCGCCCGCGCAGCCCTGCGCAAAGAGCTGATCCGCTGCTGCGGCGCCTGCGCCGACCACGGCTGTCTCGATTGCTCCTGCCGGGCTCGCGCCGCCGCCCGCTGACATTTCGTACGATCCCTCAAAAATTTCCGTATAAAATCATCGCATGGCGGGTCTTCTCACACCCCGTGCGGCGGCACTGCGGTTGGGCATCGCCTATCCCACCATTAAGCAGTGGATCTATCACGGCAAGATCAAAACCGTGAAGACACCCGGCGGCCACTACCGCATTCCCGAGGCCGAGCTCGATGGCCTGCTGCACAAAGCCAAAAAGCCCGACACGCCCAAGCGGCAGATGATGCGCGCCGTCAGCGGACGGAATCAACTGGTCGGCCGCATCGTCGAGCTGAAGTACGACGGCCTGCTGGCCCAGGTAAAGCTCTCCATCGGCGGCCAGATCATTACTTCGATCATCACCGCCGAGGCGGCTCGCGAGATGCAGCTCGAGGTCGGTGAGACGGTGGCCGCGCTGATCAAATCCACGGAAGTCATGGTGCTGCGTGTCTGATTTTAGAAACACTCTCCTGCTCCTGGCAGTAGCGGCATTCGCCATCTTCGCACCCGCGCAGGAAACGCTCCGCGTCGCTGCGGCGGCCGATCTGCAGCCGCTGCTGCCCGGCATCCTCTCCGAGTTCACCGCGCAGACCGGCATCCGGGCGGAAGCCTCCTACAAATCTTCCGCGGTGCTGGCCACGCAGATCATCAACGGCGCGCCTTTCGATGTGTTCATGGCCGCCGACCTGAGCTTTCCCCAGCGCGTGATCGC
This sequence comes from Occallatibacter sp., assembly GCA_036489815.1. GTDB lineage: Bacteria > Acidobacteriota > Terriglobia > Terriglobales > Acidobacteriaceae > Telmatobacter. The sequence continues at coordinate 23,133 of DASXFB010000006.1, forward strand.
CGCGGGCCTGGCCGAGCAGACGCAGCCCATCGTCTACGCGCAGGGCACGCTGGTGCTCTGGACACGCAACGAAACTCCGTTTCACGATCTGTCGATGAACACCCTGCGCGACCCATCACTGAAGACTGTAGCCGTCGCCAATGCCGAGCACGCGCCTTACGGACGCGCGGCGCAGGCTGCGCTCCAGCATCTCGGCCTCTACGACGCGCTGAAGCCGAAGCTGGTGATCGCTGAAAATATCGCCCAGACCGCGCAATATGTCGATTCCGGCAATGCGGAGGTGGGCCTCATCTCGCTGACCTCGGCCATGACGCCTCGCCTGAAGGCCAGCGGACATTACGTGCTTGTCCCGCGCGATGCCTATCCGCCGCTTCAGCAGGGCGTGGTGATCGTCAAGCGCTCTGGCGCCGACTCCGCCGCCGCGCACCGCTTTCTGCAGTTTCTGGCCTCCGCCGCGGTGGTTCATCAGCTCGAGGCGGGCGGCCTGGCTCCCGCGGCCACTTCGCAGGCAAAATAAGTGGACTGGCAGGCGCTCGCGCTCACGCTGCGGCTGGCCGCGCTCACCACCGTCCTGCTGCTGATCATCGCGATTCCGCTCGCCGGCTGGATCGTCTTCACCCGGTCCCGTCTGCGTGCGTTTGTTGAAGCGATCACGACGCTGCCCCTGCTGCTTCCTCCTACCGTACTCGGCTTTTACCTTCTCGTTCTGCTGGGACCGCGCACCATCGTCGGCCGCGCGTGGATTCACCTCACCGGCCATCCGCTCGCCTTCTCCTTTTCGGGATTAGTTGTCGGTTCGATGATCTATAGCCTGCCCTTTGCGGTGCAGCCCATCGTTGCCGGCTTCTCCGCAGTAGACGCGGCGCTCATCGAGCAGGCTCAACTGCTGGGAGCGGGCCGCTGGCGCACTCTGCGACAGGTTCTGCTGCCGCTTTCGACGCGGTCGGTGGGGGCGGCTGCCGTGCTGTGCTTTACGCACACCGTGGGCGAGTTCGGCGTGGTGCTCATGATCGGCGGAGACATCCCCGGCGCGACGCGCACCTTGTCCATCTCGATCTACGACCAGGTGCAGAACTTCACCTACGCGGCGGCGAACCGCACCGCGCTGGTGCTAGTGGTCGTCTCCGTCGCCGCGCTGGCCGTGCTCTACGCGCGGCGCAGCCACGCCGCTCTCTCGGTAGCCGGGGAGCTGCGGCGTGGATAGCGGCGCCCTCCTCGAAGCAGACATCCTCTACCGGCGCGGCGGCTTCGCTCTCGAAGCGCGCTTCGCTCTGCGCACGCCGTGGACGGTGCTCTTCGGGCCGTCCGGCGCGGGCAAGACCACGCTGTTGCGCGTGCTCGCCGGCCTTGCCATTCCCGAGCGCGGCCAGGTCGTGCTCGCCGGCCGCGTGCTGACCGACACTGCGGCACACACAGCGATTCCGCCGGGCATCGGCGAGGAACGCCGCCGGATCGGCTTCGTAACCCAGCAGGCCGCGCTCTTCCCTCACCTCACTGCGCGAGCAAATGTGGCGTTCGGACTGGCGTCTCTGGAGCGGTCGGCGCGAGATGCGCGTGTCATGGAGATGCTACGGCTCTTCGATGC
>DASXFB010000077.1:0-2598 GCA_036489815.1 Occallatibacter sp.
AACTGCCTCCGATGCGCTCCGTCCTGGCGTCGCCCAGCGACAACGACGGCCCGCCGCAGCAGATTCTCAAACCCGAGAGCCGCGGTGGTCCGGGCTTCCCGGAAGGCTCGCCTTCGCCGGCGTAAAACAGCTGCCGGCTCACAGCCAACAGTTCACAGGCTAGCCACAAAGGGCTGCTCACAACGAGCAGCCCTTTGTGCGTACCTGCAAAAAAATTCCGCCCGCGCATTGAACCGGCCGCATTCCAGGGCCTGCCCATATTCAATGCCGAGTAGTCTGATCAGGTCAGGGGGATCCCAGGCGGCTTTGAGGCGCTTTCCCTTGTGATGCCGCGTTTCGGTGTGGTTTCTTGTTTGAGCAGATTCAGTGCTGGAAATTTATATGCGCCGGCCCTGATCCCGCGAGCCAGATACCGTGCAAGTTGGCGCGGGAACGCCTACAATGCTGAGTGTTATGGCGGAAACAAAGGATAATGTCTTTGAACTTGCGTGCCCTGATTGCGGGGCGATGCTGAAGGTCGATGGCTCGACCGGCTTGGTCGTGAGCCATACGCCGGCCCCGCGCAAGCGAACCTTCGAAGATCTGGAGATGGCGGCCAAGGCGATGCGCGAGCAGGACGAGCGCAAGGAGTCGATCTTCCGGCAAAGTGTAGACGCGGAGCGGAACAAGGCCGACCTGCTCGAAAAGAGATTTGCCGAAGCCGTGCGCAAAGCCAAAGACGCCCCGGAGGGCAGGCCGCTGCGTGAGTTTGACCTGGATTGAGGACGCGGCATCCAAGGTTGAAGCGGGAGGCCGAGGCAAGAGATGCAGGAATTTGAAAAGATCGGAGAAAACTTGTACTGTGCTCTCCGGTCCGGGCGATACTCTAAAAACCAGTCCGCATATCCCGAATTACGAAGGAGAAATAATGGTGGTTGTTCCGCTTTCCAAGCCTGCTAACTCGCCTGATCCAACACCGCGCGCGCAGAGAGCCTGTTCGATGAACTGGGCGTCGATCGCCGCCGCCGGATCTCTGGCCGCCGGCGCCGCCCTCATCGTCAGCGGAAAGCGGCGCGCCGGCCTGGTGACCGCTGCTTCCGGCACCGCTCTCGCCATGCTCGATCAGCAGGAGCTGGTGCGCGTCTGGTGGAATGCCCTGCCGAGCTATCTCGCTGAGGCGCAGGGGTGGCTCACCCGCGCGCAGACGGCTCTCGACGATGTCTCCGCCCAGCGAGAGAGGCTGCGCAACATTTTGGCGAAGTAAGGGCCGCCCCGATCGCTCTAAATTCCCAGTTGGCGCCGTCCCGCTTCACTGATGCGGTGCGGCGTCCACTTCGGTTCCCACACCAGGTCCACTTCGACTTTGCTGATATCGGGTATGCCGGCGAGCCGGTTATGCACCTGCTCGAAGATCAGCCCCGACGCGGGGCACTGGGGGGTGGTGAGCGTCATCGTCACCTTCACCCGCTGGCGCGGCCATTTCGGCGTCGAATCCGGATCGGGTTCCGTGTCGATCTTGTAGATCAGGCCCAGGTCCACGAGGTTCAGCTTAACCTCGGGATCGAAGCAATCGCGCAGGGCAGCGACGATGTCTTCCTCGGAGAGCATCGCTCAGTTCTTCCGTTCCACCAGATACCGCGCTACGGACTTGAGTCCCTCCGCGCGGCTTCCGTAAGGCTCAAGCGCTGCAAACGCCTCTTCGATCAGCTGCCCGGCGTCGCGCCGGCTCTGCTCGATGCCGTAGACGGCCGGCCAGGTCGCTTTTTCGGTGGCCTGGTCCTTGCCGGCGGTCTTGCCCAGCTGCGACGAATCGACGGTTATATCAAGGACATCATCCACAATCTGAAAGGCCAGTCCAGCCTTGCGCCCGAACTGGTCCAGCCGCGCCACATCGTCGGCATTGGCACCGGCGTACACGCCGCCGGAGACTACGCTTACCCGGATCAGCGCGCCGGTCTTTGCCCGGTGAATGGCCTCCACCAGCTCGGGTGTCGGCTTCGCGCCTTCGCTCTCGATATCCAGCACCTGGCCTCCGATCATCCCATCCACCGTGCCAACCGCGTGGGCAATCAACCCGATGATCTTGACCGTCGCCGCAGGCGGGGAATCGAGTCCCGCGAGCACCTCGAAAGACCGCGTCTGCAGGGCATCGCCGGCGAGGATGGCGATTGCTTCCCCAAAAGCCACATGGCAGGTGGGTTTGCCCCGGCGCAGGTCGTCGTTGTCCAGAGCTGGAAGGTCGTCATGGATCAGCGAATAGGTGTGCAGCATTTCGAGCGCGGCGCCCAGCCGTTCAATGCCGTCGGGCAAAGCTCCCGCGATGGTCACGCCGGCCTGCATGGCGAGAACCGGCCGCAGCCGCTTGCCGCCCGCAAACGTGGAATGGCGCATCGCCCCGTGGATGGACGCGGGCACGGTATCGGCGGTCGGAAGCAAAGCCTCGAGCGCGCGGTCCGTCAGCTCTGCGCCTTCCTGAATGAGAGATTTTACATCGACTGGCATCGCTTTCATGATAGACGAGGGACAAGCGCAGAAAGTGTCAAAGCTCGCCGCGCCGGCGCTCCAGGAGAAAAAGCCCCAGCAGCAGCAGCACGCTGAAACCGGTCACATACCGGCTTC